>DATKUY010000012.1:0-35848 GCA_035530375.1 Sulfuricella sp.
CTTGACCAGCGTGGTGAGCTCCCGCTCCTCCTTTGCGGTCAACAACTGGTTGCGGCCGATTTCGTTAAGGTAACTGAGCGTGGAGTCGCCCTGGAATTCGACTTTGGGCATCCCCTTCTTGGGCAGGGATTCCGCCTCTTCCTCTGGCGACAGGGCGAGGTCTTCCTCCAGAATGCTGCATTCTTCCAGATCCATTGAGTCCATTTTGTCCAGGGGTAGTTCAAGCATGATTTCCTCCCTTGATGAGACGTTCCGTTAATCTGTTGCAGCATGTAAGGCGAGTTTACAGAGGATGACCAGAATCAAAAATAGGCAGGGTTCGCATTTTATAATAAGGAATTTCCTTATTCTTTGTTTGAATTGGCGCATTGAATGAGGTAAATCCATGCTTGACTATCGAACGATCGTTCTTTACACTTCAGCACATGTCGAACGACCGCACCTATCTTGATCAGCTCCAGGATTACTATGCTCGCCACCGGGTATTGCCTTCCTATGCCACGATGGCCGGGTTGCTCGGCCTCAAATCGAAATCCTCGGTGGCGGCGCTGGTTGCACGCCTGAAACTGCTGGGGTTTATCGAAGCAGCCCCGGATAAACGTCTCAGGCCGGGTGGCCGATTTTTCGAACGTTTGCTTGCGGATAGCGTGCGTGCCGGCTTTCCCAGTCCGGCCAACGATACCCGGCATGACATGCTGACCATAGACGAGTACCTGGTCGAGCGCCCCTCGCAAACCGTGCTGGTGACGGTCAAGGGCGATTCCATGATCGATGCCGGCATCCATCCCGGTGACATCGTGGCGGTGGAGAAGAAGCCTGCCGCCAATGTCGGCGATATCGTCGTCGCCATCGTCGACAACGAATTTACCCTCAAATACCTGGAACGCGAAAAGGGCCAGTTTATCCTGCGCCCGGCCAATCCTGCCTATCCGGTCATCCGCCCGAGCGGATCGCTGGAGATCTTCGGCGTGGTGGTCGGCCTGGTCAGAAAATACAAGTAGACCGGGGCGCATCGTGCTTGTTTTCGATTGGCCGTGGGCCATCGCCCATGTTGACGCCGACTGTTTCTACGCTTCCTGCGAACTGGCGCGCCGCCCCGACTTGAGGGGCCGCCCGGTATGCGTCCTGTCCAGCCAGGACGCCTGCGTGGTGGCCAAGACCTACGATGCCAAGGCTGCCGGGATCACGACCGGCATGCCGGTGTGGGAGGCGAAGAAGCTGCTTCCCCAAGCCGAGTACCTGCCCGCCGATTTCGGCTATTACGGCCAGATCTCGGACAAGCTGTTCGCCATCCTCGCCCGGTTTTCGCCGGAAATCGAGATCTACTCGATCGATGAAGGATTCATGGGGATGCAAGGCCTGCGCAGCCTCTGGCGCAAGGGCTATGGCGAGATCGCCGATGCCATCCGCGAGGCGGTCAGGAGCGAAACCGGCGTCACCGTCTCCGTCGGCGTTTCCGTCACCCGAACCCTGGCCAAGATCGCCTCCGAATTCAACAAGCCCGACGGCACCACGATCGTGTCGGGGCGGCGCATCGAGGCTTTTCTCGCCCGCGTCAAAACCGGGGCGATCCCCGGCATCGGCGCCAACCGGAAAACCCTGCTCGACAAGTTCGGGATCACCACCGCCCTGCAATTCGTCCAGGCCGAGGAGCGCCTGATCCAGCGGCTGCTGGGCAAGACCGGCACCGAGCTGTGGCGCGAGCTGCGCGGCGAGCGGGTGTTTGCGCTGGAGCTCGAACCGCAGCTGCCGAAAAGCATCGCCCGCACCGCCTCCCTGGGCGAGACTACCGCCAGCATGGAAATCCTGGCTGCCCACCTGACCCATCACACCACCCGCGTGGCCACCGAACTGGCGATGAAGCGCTACCTGGCGGCGCGGCTGGCGGTATTCCTGCGTCTGAAGTCTTTCGACAGCACCACTGCGGAAATCCGCCTCGATTACCCGACTGCAAGTTATTTCACCTTGTCCCGGGCGGTGCATGCGGCGCTGGAGCGGCTTTACCAGCCCGGCCAGATGTACCGCGGCTGCGGCGTGGTCGCCTCGGACATTAGGCTTGCCGCAAGCGCTACCCCGGACTTGTTCAGGGTGATGGAGCAGGATAAGCGGCAGGGTGCGCTGCTGGAAACGCTGGAGGCAATCAATCTTAAATACGGCAGCGGTACCGCGCGGATGCTTGCCAGCCTGCCGGTTACCAGGCAGAGTAAATCGCGGCGCTTCCGTTATCCCCTAATTGAAGTGTACTGATCACGCATGCTGGCTGTGCCTCAAGTTTTGTAACGGCGGTCCGATAATTTATTTAAACACGGAGCAAATGGAGGATGCCATGAACAAAGAACATATGATTCAGGATCTGATGCGTGAAATCGAGATGGATTTTTCATTTGATCTGCGGCTGGGATTGATTGACCGGGATCGATTCAATGGCATCATGAAATCGGAAGCGGAGCAACTCCGGGAAAAGGGCTATGCCGAGATTGAAAGATTGTTTCTCCGGGTGGCGGCATGATTTTTCAATAATCAAAATTTGATGTGGATTCAGGGCTGCGGGCGCAGCCCTTTTTTATGGCGCACGATCAGCGACCGCGTCTGGACAGGGCGGGGCCGGAAAGGGCGTTTTATTTAAAAATGGTCACTTGACATGGTATGGAATGCCTGATTCATCCACAATTTTATGTGGAATCTAAAATCGGCGTTCATAACATCATGATAAACCAATGGCTTATAGTTATGTTTTTGAATATAAAGGCTATTGCAAGATGATCGGAATTTAGTCAAATTATCATTCTTCCTTGTGTGCAGTGGACTTACCGCTTATTCAGACAACTTATGCACATACTTATCAACAGATTGTGTGGAAGATTCAAATGTCAATATAAACTTCCCCTGTTTTTCTGTTTAACGGCCCGCATCGGCAAAATAATTGCTGATTTCCGTCATGGCGGCATATTCGGTTGTGGCAATTCCGGCTTTCCTGAAATCCAGCGCGTCCGGAAAGCCGCTGGCGGCCTGGGCAAGCTTTTTCGCTTCCTGGCACCAGCCCTCCGCCCATCTGGCGGCGCTGCTGAAATCATCCATATCGAGCAGGCCGATGGCCTGTTGCGCCGCCTGCCAGAAGCCGTTACGGGACAGAGCGGCATGAATATGGGCGATTTCCTGCCGGTTTTTTTGCCGTATCGCTTCGGCAAGCGCTTCTGCATTGTCGGCAAGAACCCGCATCCGGATTTCCCCCATATGTTTTTCAACCACCGCCTTGATTGCTTCATAAGCCGGGGTAAAGCGATGGGTTGGGTGGATGGTGGCGGCAACGAAGGATTGCAGGGCGATCAGCGCGGCCAAGGCATGGCCGGCATTGCGTGCCTGCTTGATGATTTCCAGGCACTGGGCTTCGACGTTGTCCGGGTCAAGCAACAGGGTGATTTCGCCAGTGCGCTCGAACATATGTCTAGCCTTTGATAATCGTGATCAAATCGGCATTGTCGGCATTGTCGACCAGGATGCGTTTGACGCGATCCTGCCAGAACCGCCCGAATTCTCGCCGGTCTTCGGTGCTGGCGATGCCGGCCATGGTTTTTTGCATCAGATCTTTCATGCCGGATGAAGGGGGCACTAATTCAGGATGATAGGTGGTTTCCACGCTGGCCCCGGTGTCGATCCGGGTGAAACGAATGTCGCCGCCAATTCCGGCATTGAAGTGCAGCAGGTTGCGCCGGTCGAATTTTCCGCCAATGCCCTTGAATCCACCGGATTGGGCGGCCCCGGTGAACAGGCCGACAACATTGGCGATGACCCCGGTCACGCCGTCGGCCTGCCCGTCCCGAAATTCCACCTTGATCGTCCCTCGCACCGGCAATTCATTATCGTAAAGTTCCGCCAGCGCCTTGCGTGCCATCAGGTAAGCACCGGCCACCGTCGGGCAGGAATGCCCCGCCAGTTTCACCGCATCCAGGTAGCCGTATTCAATAATGCCATTTTCCGCTGCGCCGAGAAATTCGGCCAGCGGATCCTGTAAAGCGATTTTGGGCGCGTCGTTGTAAAAGCTCGGGGTGTTCATCATATTGAAGATGCTCCTGAAAAAATCATGAGGGGTTTTCCGCGGCGCCAGAACTTCCAGAGATCGGCTTGGGCGGCAGAAAAAGTTTGGACCCTGTTTTCCCCAAAAATAGTCAGCGATAAGCGGGTCAGCCGTCCACGTGACAGTGCCTGGCGCAAGGGATTGAACCAGCCGGTTTCGAGCATCAACATGTTTTCGCGCCAGCGGGGAAAGTCGCCATACAGGGCGGCGTTGCGCAGACTGTCGAGGATGATGAGGTGCTGGCCCGGCGCTGCCTGCTGCAGCCATTCTGCAGCAGTTTCCGTCGGCTTGGCATGGGGGGTGCCGGATGCGGCGGATAGACCGATGGACAAGGCATCCTCAGCCCAGACTTTGACATAGGGGGACGTGGTTTTGTCAGGCAGCATCCCGCCGCCCCAAGGCCAGATACTATTGACTGGCAGTACGCCACGCTGTTCCCGCGCGGCATTGACCGGGTGATCGTGCAGCAGCATCTGGATTTCGTTGAGGGTGCGGCGCCAGAATTTCCCATCCGGCCCGCCCGGCAGAAACTCGCGAATGTTCCTGCCGCTCACCGCTTCCAGCGGATAGGTCTCGATCAAGGCCGGGGATGCAAGCCGGATATGCCAGCGGCCGGGGCGTGAGGGGAAGAAAGTAAGGCCGTCGTCGGCGAAATGGCTGTTGAGCGCAGCGGCCAACTCGGCGGCCTCGCCGCTGGAAATTCCCAGTCCGTCCGCATCCATCAGCACCATCCGGTCCCGTTGCAGTTGCAGGTGTACTGGATCGGCCAACAGCCAGAAATCGTTACTCGGGCTGCCGCCTTCCGCCAGCAGGATGTAGGGTGCAGCCGGCCAGTCGTGCTGCTTTTCGACGCTGAACGCGCGGCACAACCAGTCCGTCCCGCCGCCACTCGCGCAGGGCTGCTGCCTGCCGCGCGTCAGCAAGGCATTCAGTGCTGGCAGGTGCAGAGCCTGCAACAAGTTTGGCGTGGCCGGGAAAAAGGGTGAAGAAAGGCCGGGTATCAGTAAATGGCAGTGCATTGTGAGGTTGATTGGAAAAAAGGCTACTGTTCATGGTTCCTTCCCCTTGCAAGGGGGAGGGTGGAAAGCCCGCGGCTGAAAATAGCCACGAAAAATTTTCACTTTTTTCAGTCTATCATCGGCCCGGTGAGCTGGCCAACCATTCCGGAAATAGGGCTTTTCCATGTTATTGACCGCCATAGCAGCCGAGCCTATAGTCTAAAGATACCTTGTGCGTTTCACATCGATGACATGTTCCGAAAACTTATTTCCGCCTTGCGCAAATCGCCGCCAGCATTGCTGGTTCTGGTGCTTGGCCTGGGTGTTGTGTTTGCCCTTTGGCAATACGCTGCAGGCAGGAGCGAGCAAAAGGCACGTGAGCAGTTCATTCTTCACGCCGGGGACGTGCAACACAGCATACGCGAGCGTCTTGCCACGCAGATCGATATTCTGCGCGGCGCCCAAGGCTTGTTTGCCGCTTCCGGAGAGGTGACGCGCGCCGAATGGCGGCGCTATGTCGGAGCGTTGAAGCTGGGACGTTTCCCCGGCGTTCAGGGGATAGGCTTCATCCGTTATGTGCCGGGTGCTGAAAAGACCGATTTCGAGCATCGCGTACAGCGCGATGCCAGCCTGGAATCGTCCGGCTATCCTGATTTTTCCATTTTCCCGGCGGGCAAGCGCGATGCCTATTACCCGGTGGAATATTTTGAGCCCGTTTCGCCCGGGCTGAAAGTGCTGGGGCTGGACCACGGCGCTTATGCGATAGGGCGAGAGGCCCTGGAGCGCGCACGGGACACCGGCCTGCCGGCTGCATCAGGGATGCTGGTGAGCGAGACGGATCGTGGGCATGAGCATGAGCCGCGTTTCATGTTGGTGCTGCCGGTCTATCGACAAGGCAAGCCTCAAACCACTGTCGAGGAGCGGCGCGCCGCGCTGCTCGGCTTCGTTTACGCGCGCCACACGGTGGGCGGACTGATTCACAATGCAATCGGCGCTACCCTGTTGCAGGAACTGAAATTCGAGGTTTTCGATGGCGGCGCCATAGGGCAGGCGGTTGGCGAACCGGACCATGCGCGCCTGCTTTACAGCACCGACGATGCAACCGCTTCCAGAACTGCTTTCCGTCCGCGCTTCAGTACCGAGTCGCGGCTGGAGGTGGCGGGGCGCGAGTGGGTCGTCCGTTTCTCCTCCATCCCCGATTCTCAGTTGGGCGCGCCGGATTCCACATTGTGGCTGATTTTTCTCGGTGGCATCCTGCTCAGTTTCGCGGCTTTTGCCATCATCCTGATTCTGTCTACCGAGCGCTGGCGAGAGGCGGAGGAAATGCGGCGGCAGAAATCGCTTATCTCCCAGGTGCTGGACGCCCTGCCCATCAATATTTTCATGAAGGACAAGGACTGGCGCTTCGTTATGGTCAACGAGCAGTGCGCCCGGCTTTTCGGTGTGCCGAAGGAAGCGGTTGTCGGCAAAAGCGACTTCGACGTGTTCCCGCAGGATGTGGCCCGCAGCCTGCGCGCCTACGATGAGGAAGTACGTGCTGCGAACGGCATGGTGATGCGGGAAGAAAAACTGGTTAGCGGCGGAAAGGAAGTCTTTGCCCTGGCCGGAAAAACCATGATTACCCTCGCCGGTAACGAAGAGCCTCTTCTGCTGGGATTTTCCATCGACATCACCGAGCGCAAGAGAATGGAAAGTGCCTTGCGTGAAAGTGAGGAACGTTTCCGCAGCATTCTCGACAATTCACCCTCGGTGATTTTCGTCAAAGACCTGGAAGGACGCTATCTGCTTGCAAACCGCGAGCATGCCCGGCTGGTCGGCATCGACAATGCGAAGATCGTCGGCAAGACCGATTACGATTGTTTCCCGAAAAAATCGGCTGACAGCTATCGGGAAAACGACCGGCAGGTGCTGGCGAGCGGCTCGGCGACCGAGTTCGAGGAGTCTGTGCCGCAGGGCGATGATCTGCATACCTATCTTTCGGTGAAATTTCCGCTGCGCAACGCGAACGGCGAGCCTTATGCGATATGCGGCATATCCACCGACATTACCTCTCGTCTGCGCCTGGAGCGCGAAGCTGCCAAGGCTCATGCCAACCAGCTTAGCCGTGCGCTGACCGATGCGGTGGGAGAGGGGCTTGTCGGCGTGGATATGTGGCATCAGATCGTTTTTGCCAATCCCAAGGCACAGGCGCTTCTGGGCGTCGATGAGGCGGACATGCTGGGCAAGAAGCTGGGCGATGTCATTCGCGCGGCGACGGCGGAAGGAGATTTGCTTACCGATACCACTTGTCCGGCATGGGCAAGGGTTGCCGGAGGGCAGATATTTCAGACCGACGACTGGTCGTTCAGCCGGAGTGACGGTAGCAGGTTCCCGGCTGGCGCGGTGATCGCGCCCATTTTCGACAATGGCTATGTCACGGGATCGGTGCTGTCGTTTCAGGATATCACTCGGCGCAAGCGTGTCGAGGCTGCCTTGGCCAGGTCGGAGCACCAGCAGAAGGCATTTCTCGACAATTTGCCCGAATTCGCCTGGTTCAAGGACAGCGACGGTCGTTACGTGATGGTGAACGAGGCTGTCGGCAAGGCATGCGGCGTTGCACCGGAAGAGATGGTGGGCAAAACCGACTTCGAATTCTGGCCGCAGGAACTGGCTGAAGCTTACCGCGCCGATGACCGTGCAGTGATGGCGAGCGGCGAGCAAAAGTGTGTCGAGGAGCCGTTTGAGGACAGGGATGGAACTCGAACCTGGATTGAAACAGTCAAGTCGCCGGTTTATGACGAAGACGGCAGGATCATCGGCACCGTGGGCTCTGCGCGCAACATCACCGAGCGCAAGCGGGCGGAGGAGGAGCTGATGCGCCATGTCGCGGAACTGGCACGGATGAACGCCGAGCTTGACGAATTTACCTATGTTGCCAGCCACGATCTGCAGGAGCCGTTGCGCAAGCTGGTTGCCTTCAGTGACTGGCTGCGGCGCGACCTGGGCGAGGATTTGCCGGAACGTGCGGCCAGGGATGTCGAATTCATCACCGATGCAGCCAACCGGATGCAGTCGCTGGTGCGGGATTTGCTGACATTGTCACGCACCGGCAAAACCTCCATGGTGCGGGAATGTATCGAGTTGGACGATACGGTGGATCGCGCTCTGAATGCATTGGCATTGCGCATTCAGGATAGCGGTGCGGAAATTGTCCGCGACCCGTTGCCGCAAGTTTGGGGTGACCCAACCTTGCTTACTCAGCTCTACCAAAACCTGATCAGCAACGCGATAAAATTCGTGGATCATCCGCCTCCACGTATTTATTTGACAGCCGAGCACCTGAATGGGGAATGGGTGTTCGGAGTGAAAGATAGCGGCATCGGCATCAAGCCGGAGTATGCCAAGGAGATATTCAAGCCCTTCAAGCGGCTACACGGCAGAGGGGAATATGAGGGCTCTGGTATCGGACTCGCGGTGTGCCGCAAGGTGATAGAGCGTCACAAAGGCCGTATTTGGGTCGAATCCGAGGAAGGGTTTGGGGCGCATTTTAAATTTGTGCTGCAAGCCCAGTAAGGTAAGGGGGTTGAAAGCCGATTGATGGCAAAAAATGGGCTGATTGGGGATGGTGAAAATCATGAAAATAAATCGGGCTGCTGAAATTTTGCTGGTGGAAGACGATGCGGGGGATCAGGAGTTGTTCCGGCGCGCGCTGTTGAGCAACATGGTTAAAAAAAATCTCCATGTGGTGAAGGATGGCGAGGAGGCGCTGGATTATCTTTATCGCCGTGGCAGCTATGCCAAGGCGCAGAAGTATCCGATGCCCGACCTGATTTTGCTGGATCTGAATCTGCCTCGGCTCGATGGACGGCAATTTTTGTCCAACATCAAGGCCGATCCGAAATTGCACCGCATTCCGGCGGTGGTGTTAACTACCTCGCAGCAGGAAAAGGACATCGCGCAAAGCTACGATGCCGGGGCCAACTCCTATGTGGTCAAGCCGGCGACTGTCGAACAGATCATGAGGCTGGTGAATGTGTTGGTAGCCTACTGGTTCGAAGTGGTTCAGCTTCCTTCTTTGGATATCTGACTATGGGAACAACCCACTTGCACGTGATGGCGCTTGACGACGATGAGGCCGATATCGAACTGTTGCGCCGTTATTTCGAAATGTTGCCACAGTATGAGGTTGACCTGGTCGCATTGAGCCAGCCCGGAGATTTGCTCGAGCGGATTGATACAGAAGAAGTGGATGTCGTTTTCCTCGACTACATGCTGGGCAAGACCACCGGACTGGAGGTTTTGCAGCAGTTGCGCACAGCGGGCAACATTACTCCGGTGATCATGCTTACCGGCCAGGGCGATGAACAACTGGCCGTCAAATTGATGAGGGCCGGCGCAACCGATTATCTGGGCAAGGCGCGCTTGTCGCCGGAAAATCTCAGCCAGGTGCTGCGTAATGCCATACGAATCGGCCAACTGGAACGGCAGGCCGTGTTGGCGGAAGAAAAGCTTCGTCTTGCCGCCAAGGTGTTCGACAATGCTCTCGAAGGCGTCGTGGTGACCAATGCGGAGGCGCGCATCGTTTCAGTCAACCCCGCGTTCACTGCCATTACGGGATATAGCGAGGATGAGGTGCTGGGGAAGAACCCCAGTATCCTGTGTTCTGGTTTCCAGGATAAGGGGTTCTACCAGAACATGTGGGAGGAATTGCTGACCACCGGCCAGTGGAAGGGGGAGATATGGAATACCTCCAAGTCCGGCAATACCTTTCTGATGTGGCAGACTATTTCCGCAGTGAAGAACGACGAAGGCCGGGTCACCCATTTTGTTTCGGTATTTTCCGATATCACCGAGCGCAAACAGCGCGAAGATAAAATCCGTTACCAGGCTTATCATGATGTACTGACAAATCTGCCTAATCGTCGCCTGTTCCATGACCGGCTTGCCACGGCACTGCTTCAGGCGCGGCGTGAAGGCGAAATGCTGGCGGTGATGTTTCTCGACCTCGATCATTTCAAACAGGTTAACGATACACTGGGCCACGATGTCGGCGACCTGCTTTTGCAGGAGGTTGCTGAACGCTTGAAGAAATGCATCCGTCAGGGAGATACGCTTTCCCGCTTTGGCGGCGATGAGTTTGTCCTGCTTTTGCCCAAGATCAAATCGGTGCGCAACCCATTGATGCTTGCCGAAAAAATCATCAATGTTTTCGGCGCGCCGGTGATCCTCTCCGGACGGGAATTGGACGCCAAAGTCAGCATCGGAATCAGTTTATTCCCGAAAGACGGTGACGAGCCTGGCGCACTGGTCAAAAAAGCGGACGAGGCCATGTATCTGGCCAAACAGAAAGGCCGGAACAATTTCCACCTGGCGGGGAATGCGTTGTAAGCGGTCAGTTGAGCGGCTATGCTGCGGTGTGATTCTGACAACTAATAGCTGAATGCTGCTTTTAATGGCAAACTAACGGTTTTTCCCGGCCTTATCCCTAGTGTCCCCTTTCGAACTTTTTGTCGGTCTTCGCTATACCCGCGCCAAACGGCGCAACCATTTCATTTCCTTTATCTCCCTGGTTTCCATGCTGGGCATCGCGCTTGGCGTGGCCGCACTGATCGTGGTGCTTTCCGTGATGAACGGGTTCCAGAAGGAGCTGCGCACGCGCATCCTGGGCGTGGCGGCGCATGCCCAGATCACCGGTGCGAACAATACCCTGGCAGACTGGCGGGGCGTTGCCGCGGTGGCGGAAAAGAACCCCGAGGTGATCGGCTCGGCGCCTTACATCATGGCGCAGGGATTGCTCTCCCATGACCAGATCGTGCAGGGATCGGTGGTGCGCGGCATTCTGCCGGAGTGGGAAACGCGGGTGTCAGATCTGGGCGGCAAGATGAAAGTCGGGCGACTGGAGAATCTGCGCGCCGGGGCGTTCAGCATTGTGCTGGGGGCAGAACTGGCGCGGACCCTGTCTGTGTCGGTGGGCGACAAGGTGGTGCTGATCGCGCCGCAGGGGCGCGTCACTCCGGCCGGCATCATGCCGCGGGTGAAGCAGTTTACCGTGGCGGGTATTTTCGAGGCCGGCATGTACGAATACGATGCCGGGCTGGCGCTGATTCACATGGAGGATGCCGCCAAACTGTACAGCATGGGCAGCCGTGTTTCCGGCGTGCGGCTGAAGCTTGCGGACATGTACCGCGCGCCGCTGGTGGCGCGCGAACTTTCCGCCCGTTTTGGCGATGATATTTATATCAGCGACTGGACGCGGCAGCATGCCAATTTCTTCCGCGCGATCCAGATCGAAAAGAACGTGATGTTCATCATCCTGCTGCTGATCGTGGCGGTGGCGGCGTTCAACATCGTTTCCACTCTGGTGATGGCGGTCACCGACAAGCAGGCCGACATCGCCATTCTGCGTACGCTCGGCGCTTCGCCTGCGAGCATCATGAAAATATTCATCGTCCAGGGCACCCTGATCGGGGTGATCGGCACGCTGATTGGCGTGGTTGTAGGCGTAGTGCTGGCACTGAATGTCGATGTGGTGGTGCCGGCCATCGAGCATCTGTTCGGCGTTCACTTCCTGGCCAAGGATGTGTATTACATCAGCGAACTGCCTTCCGACCTGCAAAGCCGCGATGTCGGGGTGATTGCGTCCGTATCCTTCGTGCTTACCCTGCTGGCCACGCTCTACCCCAGCTGGCGTGCTTCCAAGACCAATCCGGCGGAGGCGTTGCGTTATGAATAGCGTGCTTTCCTGCACCAATCTGCACAAGGTTTTCCACCAGGGCAAGGTCGAGGTGCCGGTGCTGCTCGGAGTCAACTTTGAAGTCGCGCAAGGCGAGCGTGTGGCGATCGTCGGTACCTCCGGTTCCGGCAAGAGCACACTGCTGCACTTGCTGGGAGGGCTGGACGAGGTCACCTCGGGCGAGGTCAGCATCATGGGACGAAACGTCCATGATCTGGGTGAAGCCGAACGCAGCAGGCTGCGCAACCAGTCACTCGGTTTCGTTTATCAGTTTCACCATCTTTTGCCGGAATTTTCCGCGCTGGAAAACGTCGCCATGCCGCTGCTGATCCGGCGCATGAAACCGAATGCCGCCTATGCGCAGGCGGCTGAAATGCTGAAACAGGTCGGCTTGGGACACCGGCTTAACCATACTCCGGGCGAATTGTCCGGCGGAGAACGCCAGCGTGCCGCCGTGGCGCGTGCCTTGGTGACGCGCCCGGCCTGTGTGCTGGCGGACGAACCGACTGGCAATCTTGATCGCCATACCGCAGAAGGCGTGTTCGACCTGATGCTGGAATTGAACCGGGAGCTGGGCACCAGCTTCGTTATCGTCACCCACGACATGGAACTGGCGGCGCGGGCGCAGCGCGTGCTGCGTCTTGTGGACGGAGTCCTGAGCAGCGAGTTCTGAGTGGGATATGGGGTTTACTCGGTAACCGGAACCCCGCTTTTTTTGCCTTCGCCGCCACTCGACGATGACGTGAAGCCGCCACAACCCGCGTACCGCGAAATAGCCGCAGAAAGAAAGGATTGCCCCGAGAATGGGAACGCCGACCAGGAGGGGAGCGCCGAGCGATGAAATCCACTGGAAGAAGGCCGGCAGCCAGTCTGCCAGGCCCTCAGCCCGGAACTCGGTATAGAGATTGTGCATGCTGTTGCTTTTCCCGGTAATGAAAGCGCCGATTTTGTAGGCGACGAGATACAGGGGGACGAAGGTCAGCGGATTGGTGTACAGCGTGGTGAACACTGCGACCGGCAAGTTGACGCGAAACGCGATGGCGAAAACTGCCGCAAGCGCCATCTGCACCGGGCCGGGAATCAGGCCGGTGAACAGGCCCACCGCCACGCCGCCGGCGACGGAATGGCGGTTCAGGTGCCACAGGTTGGGGTGGTGCAGCACCGAACCGAACAGGCGCAGGTGACGGTGTCCCTTCATGCTGTGCGCGCTGGGCAGAAATTTTCTGAGGTATTTTCTCGGCATGATAAATAATAGGCGAGAATCGATGGGCGATGGAAAAGCCGGGCCGCCGCCATGACCCCTGAGCGCCTGTTGTCTCCCACCTGAATTATGCGCGGCAATATTATCGCCTTCGTTGTTGGCGTCTGGCTGCTGCAGCAGCAGGCGGCGCTGCCGCCCAATCTTGCCTGGGGTGGACTGCTGCCGTTGCTGTGGCTGGCGTTCAAATTCCTGCCTGACCGGTTTTCCTTCCTCCACTCGCTTCTCGTCAAACTGGCTTTATTCGGCCTTGGTTTTTTCTGGGCCGCCTTCATGGCGCAGTCGCGCCTCGCCGATGCGCTGCCTGCCGCCTGGGAGGGGCGCGATATTCAGATCGTCGGCGTGGTCGCTGCTTTGCCGGCGACGAATGAGCGCGGCATGCGCTTCGAATTCGACGTCGAACGGGTAAAAACCCCTGAAGCGACGGTGCCCCGCCACATCCAGCTTGCGGCCTACAGCAGCGGTTTCGGCAAGGAAACGGCAGGGTCCGTGCCGCCGGATTTTCACGCCGGCGAGCGCTGGCAGTTGACGGTGCGCCTCAAGCGTCCGCACGGCAACGCCAATCCGAACGGTTTCGACTACGAGGCGTGGCTGCTGGAGCGCAATATCCGCGCTACCGGCTACATCCGGCAGGATGAGGGAAACCGCCGTCTTGCGGAACGCGTCTATCGCCCCGCCTACCTCGTCGAAATGCTGCGCGAGCGGGTGGCGAAGCGGTTTCAGGAGGTGCTGGGCGAGCGGCCCTACAGCGGTGTGCTGAAAGCGCTGGCAGTGGGCGAACAGAACGCGATTTCCCCGGATCAATGGAAGGTATTCCTGCGTACCGGCGTGAATCATCTCATGTCGATCTCCGGCCTTCACGTGACCATGATTTCCAGCCTGGCTTTCGCCTTGGTGTATGGCCTGTGGCGCCGTTGCCTGTCCTGCACGCTACGCCTGCCGGCGCGCAAGGCGGCGGCTGTGGCGGGCGCGCTGGCGGCGTTGCTGTATGCGTTATTGTCGGGCTTCGGTGTGCCGACCCAGCGCACGCTTTACATGCTGTCGGTGGTGGCGATCGCGTTATGGATGGGGCGTGCCAGTTCGGCTTCATCGGTGCTTGCGCTGGCATTGCTGGCGGTGCTGCTGCCCGATCCATGGGCCGTGTTCGCCCCTGGCTTCTGGCTGTCGTTCGGCGCGGTGGCGGCGATTCTTTATGTTGCCGTCGGCCGCCTTGGGCGACCGCACTGGCTGCGCGAGTGGGCCAACGTGCAGTGGGCGGTGACGCTGGGCCTGGTCCCGGCGCTGCTGCTGATGTTCCAGCAGGTGTCCATCGTTTCGCCGCTGGCCAACGCTTTCGCAATTCCCGTCATCAGTCTGGTGGTGGTGCCGCTGACTCTGGCCGGGGCAATTCTGCCGCTGGATCTGCCGCTGTTGCTGGCGCATCAGGTGATGGCGTGGTGCATGGCGCTGCTTGCGTGGTTGAGCCGGATGCCGGATGCGGTATGGCAGCAGCACGCACCGCCGGTGTGGACGGTGCTGATGGCGGCGATCGGCATCCTGTGGCTGCTGCTGCCGCGCGGCTTTCCGGCACGCTGGCTGGGCGTGGCGGGGCTCGCGCCGATGTTCCTGGTGTTGCCGCCGCAGCCCGAACCGGGCGCTTTGTGGCTTGCCGTGCTGGATGTGGGGCAGGGGCTGGCGGTGGTGGTGCAAACTCAAAACCATGCCCTGCTTTACGATACCGGCCCGCGCTTTACCGCCGATGCCGACAGCGGCAGCCGCATCGTGGTGCCCTATCTGCGCGCCGCCGGCATCAAGCGGCTCGACGGCCTGATCGTGACGCACGATGACAGCGACCACAGTGGCGGGGCTGTCTCTGTGCTGGATGCGGTGCCGGTCGGCTGGTTGGCCTCTTCGCTGCCTGCCGACAGTCCGATCCTGCCTCATGCCAGAAAGTCGCTGCCCTGTTTTGCCGGGCAGTCCTGGGAATGGGACGGGGTGCGCTTCGACATGCTGTATCCGTCCTGGGAGAGCTACGCCGACGAGCGCCTCAAGAACAACGCACGCGGCTGCACACTGAAAATCACCTCGCCCTATGGCAGCGTGCTGCTGCCCGCCGACATCGAGCGCGAATCGGAGGCGGAACTCCTCGCGCGCACCCCCGATGCTCTGCCGTCCACATTGCTGGTCGCGCCGCACCATGGCAGCAAGACCTCTTCCACCGAGGCGTTCATTCGCCAGGTCAATCCGTCCATCGTGATTTTTACATCCGGCTACCGCAACCACTTCGGCCATCCCAAACCGGAAGTGGTGGAACGCTACCGGGCGCTGGGCAGCCGGCTCTACCGTTCGGATCGGGACGGTGCGGTGCTGTTGCGCTTCGGGAAGAATGAGGGGGCTGCACTCCAGACCTGGCGGCAGGAGCGTCAACGTTACTGGCAGCAATAAGGTCTGCTATTATTCCCTCATGGTTTCCGTCAACACTTCACCCGCGCTGCCGACCGGCAGCGCCCAATCCGATTTCCGTTCCTGGCTGGATTCACTGTCCGTCGATTTTCGTCCAGAGGAGCAGGTGGTCATTTTGCGCGCCTGCGAGTTCGTTCAGCCGCATTATGCCGATGAGCCGGACGTCATGCGCCATGTGCTGGGCACGGCAGCCATTCTGTCGCACCAGAACATGGATCATGAAAGTGTCGTGGCCGCGATTCTTGACGGGGTGGCGGAGCGTGATCCGGATTGGGCTGCCAAAGTAGCGGAAGCCTTCGGCGAGGGCGTCGTCCATCTGGTCGATGGCGTTTCCCGGATGAACCAGATCCGCGAATATGCGGCTCCCGAAGGCGAGGGCAAGCGCGGGCAGGGTGCCCATATCGAGTCGTTGCGCAAGATGTTGCTGGCGATGGTGGAAGATATCCGGGTGGTGCTGATCAAGCTGGCCGAGCGCACCCAGGCGATGCGTGAACTGGCGCACAGCGATGACGAGGAAACCCGCCGTCGTGTGGCGCGGGAGGTGCAGGATATTTTCGCACCGCTGGCGAACCGGCTCGGGGTGTGGCAGGTGAAGTGGGAACTGGAGGACCTGTCGTTCCGCTACCTGGAACCGGAAATGTACAAAAAAATTGCCAAATTGCTGGATGAAAAACGTATCGGCCGCGAGCAGTACATTGCCGATGTGCGCGAGCAGTTGCGGCAGGAATTGCAGAAAAACGGTGTTGCCGCCGAGGTGTCCGGTCGTCCCAAGCACATCTACAGCATTTACAAAAAGATGAAGCGCAAGGGGGTGGATTTCAGTGAGCTCTATGACGTGCGCGCGGTGCGGGTGCTGGTGAATGATTTGAAGGACTGCTATGCCGCCCTGGGCGTGGTGCATAGCCTGTGGCAACCGATTCCGGGCGAATTCGACGATTACATTTCGCATCCCAAGGGCAACGATTACCGTTCCTTGCACACCGCCGTGGTCGGCCCGGAAGACAAGGCGCTGGAAGTGCAGATCCGTACCCATGACATGCACAAGCATGCCGAACTGGGCGTGGCCGCGCACTGGCGCTACAAGGAGGGCGGCAAGCAGGATGCCGGATTCGAGGAAAAGATTGCCTGGCTGCGCCAGATCATGGAATGGAAGGATGAAGTCCACGATGCCGGCGAACTGATGGAGCAGTTCAAGACCGGGCTGTTCCAGGATACGGTTTACATCCTCACCCCGCAGGGCAAGGTGGTGGCGCTAGCCAAGGGCGCCACGCCGGTGGATTTTGCCTACCACGTGCACACCGACCTTGGCGATCGCTGTCGCGGCGCCAAGGTGGATGGCAGCATCGTGCCGCTTACCTATCCATTGCAGAACGGACAGCGCGTCGAGATTATCACCGTAAAGCAGGGCGGCCCCTCGCGAGACTGGCTTAGCCCCGTTCTGGGCTACGTCAAGACTTCGCGCGCCAAGGCAAAAATTCGTCACTGGTTCAAGCACCAGCATTACGAGGAGAATGTCGCCCAAGGCCGGGAGGCGATGGAGAAGGAGGCGCACCGTCTCGGCCTGCCCTTACCCAATCTGGAAACACTGGCACAGAAAAATCGTTTCGCCAGACCCGAGGATCTGCTCGCCGCCATCGGACGGGGCGACGTCACCGCTCGCCAGGTGGTTGCGGCGGCGCAGGAAGAAACCGGTTTGAAGGGGGGCGAAGAAGAATGGCATCTGCCGGTGTCGCGCACGGGGCTGGGCCCTTCTTCATCCGGGGTGCTGGTTTACGGCGAGGGCGGGTTGCTCACGCTGATTGCCAAATGCTGCAAACCGGTGCCGCCGGATGCTATCGTCGGTTTTGTCACGCGCGGCAGAGGCGTGGCGATTCATCGTCAGGATTGCCCGAATATCCTGCATTTGGACGAGAGCCGGCACGACCGGCTGCTTGCCGCCAGTTGGGGGGCGACTGGCAGCGGCTATTACGAGGTGGATATCGAGATTGAGGCAAACGACCGCCAAGGGCTGTTGCGCGATATTTCCGAAGTGATGACCCGCGAGAAAATCAATGTCGTGGCAGCGAGCACCCTGAGCCGCGGCCTTCAGGCCGGGATGCGCTTTACCGTGCAAGTCGCCGACCTCGATCAACTGAGACACACCCTTGCGTTGATCCAGGAAGTACCCGGCGTCGCTTGGGCACAGCGCCGGAATTATTGAATTCCGTTGCGTCACCGCGTTTTTCCGCCTGGATTCGGCGGCTCGGCGGACGTCATTTGAATTGTTGCGAGAATTGGGTATAATCCGCTTTCTTTAGGCGCGTAGCTCAGCTGGTTAGAGCACCACCTTGACATGGTGGGGGTCGTTGGTTCGAGTCCAATCGCGCCTACCAGATTCTTTACTGAAGTGCGGCCATGCCGCACTTTTGTTTTTGGTAGGGTTGTTATGCCTGTTATTCGCTTACCCGATGGTTCCGAGCGCAAGTTCGATCAGCCGGTGACGGTAGCCGAAGTGGCCGCCAGCATCGGCGCAGGTCTTGCTCGTGCAGCGCTGGCCGGCAAGGTCGATGGCCGGCTGGTGGATACGTCCCATCGCATCGAATCCGATGTCGATCTCGCCATCATTACCGACCGGGATCCGGAAGGGCTGGAAGTGATCCGCCATTCCACTGCCCACTTGTTGGCGCAGGCTGTGAAGCAGTTGTTCCCGGAAGCCCAGGTCACCATCGGCCCGGTAATCGAAGACGGCTTTTTCTAC
The DNA here is from genome assembly GCA_035530375.1 of Sulfuricella sp. Lineage (GTDB taxonomy): Bacteria > Pseudomonadota > Gammaproteobacteria > Burkholderiales > Sulfuricellaceae > Sulfuricella. Next base: position 18,223 of record DATKUY010000012.1, read on the forward strand.
GATTTCTCCTACAAGCGCCCATTCACTCCCGAAGACCTCCTGGCCATCGAGAAGAAGATGGGGGAACTCGTCAAGGCGGATTCCAGAATCGAGCGCAAGGTAGTGCCGCGTTCCGACGCGATCAATTTCTTCAAAGGCCTGGGCGAGCACTACAAGGCCCAGATCATCGAGTCCATCCCCAACGATCAAGATGTGTCGCTGTATACCCAGGGTGAATTCACCGATCTGTGCCGCGGCCCGCATGTGCCGTCCACTGCCAAGCTGAAAGTATTCAAGCTGATGAAGGTGGCGGGCGCCTACTGGCGCGGCGATTCGAAGAACGAAATGCTGACGCGCATCTACGGCACTGCCTGGGCAAAAAAGGAAGATCAGGAAGCCTATCTGCACCGCCTGGAAGAGGCCGAAAAGCGCGACCACCGCAAGATCGGCAAGCTGCTGGACCTGTTTCACACCCAGGAAGAGGCGCCGGGCATGGTGTTCTGGCACCCCAACGGCTGGACGCTGTACCAGATCGTCGAGCAGTACATGCGCGGCGTGTTCCGCGACAACGGCTATCTGGAAATCCGCACGCCGCAGGTGGTGGATCGTTCGCTCTGGGAAAAATCCGGCCACTGGGACAAGTTCCAGGCGATGATGTTCACCACCCATTCGGAAAACCGCGACTACGCGGTCAAGCCGATGAACTGCCCGTGCCATATCCAGGTGTTCAACCAGGGCTTGAAGAGCTACCGCGATCTGCCGCTGCGCCTGGCCGAGTTCGGTTCCTGCCACCGCAATGAGCCGTCCGGCACGCTGGCAGGCATCATGCGGGTGCGCAACTTTACCCAGGACGATGCCCACATTTTTTGCACCGAAGCGCAGATACAGGATGAAGTGGCGACTTTCATCGATTTGCTGCAAAAGGTGTATGCCGAATTCGGTTTCACCGATATCGTTGTCAAGCTTTCCACCCGCCCGGAGCAGCGCGTTGGCTCGGATGAGGTGTGGGACAAGGCCGAGGCCGCGCTGGAAACCGCACTCAAGCGCAAAGGGCTGGCGTTTGAGTTGCAGCCGGGCGAGGGTGCGTTCTACGGGCCGAAAATCGAATTCTCCCTGCGCGACTGTTTAAGTCGTGTCTGGCAGTGCGGCACTATTCAGGTGGATTTTTCCATGCCCGGACGTCTGGATGCGACTTATATCGCCGAGGACAACTCCAGGCAGACGCCGGTAATGCTGCATCGCGCTATCCTCGGATCGCTGGAACGCTTCATCGGCATCCTGATAGAGCATCACGCCGGCGCCTTCCCGATGTGGCTGTCGCCCTTGCAGGTGGTGGTGATGAACATCACCGACGCGCAGGCGGATTATGCGCGCGAGGTGGTGGCCGAACTCAGGAAAAACGGCCTGCGCGCCGAACCGGACTTGAGAAATGAGAAAATAACCTATAAAATACGGGAACATAGTTTACAAAGGCTGCCTTACCTGCTGATTGTGGGTGATAAAGAGGTGGCTTCGAAACAGGTTGCCGTGCGTACCCGCAAAGGCGAAGACCTTGGCCAGATGCCGCTGCCAGCATTGATTGAGCGGCTCAAGGGCGAGGTTGCCGAGAGGGTAGTCGCGGCTTAATTTTTTTGACTTGGAGGTTTTGCTATCGCTCAGGAAAAGGAATCACGAATCAACGGTGAGATCACCGCACCCGAGGTTCGTTTGGTTGGTTTGGAAGGTGAACCGTTGGGCATTGTTAGCCTGGCCGTGGCCATGAATATGGCGGAAGAGGTTGAGGTCGATCTGGTCGAAATCGCCCCGCAAGCCCAGCCGCCGGTGTGCCGTTTGATGGATTACGGCAAGTTCAAATACCGTGAAAGCAAGAAACAGCACGAAGCCAAGCTGAAGCAGATACAGATCAAGGTCAAGGAAGTGAAGTTTCGTCCGGGAACGGATGAAGGTGACTATCAGATCAAGTTGCGCAATCTGATCCGTTTCCTGGAAGAGGGCGACAAGTGCAAGATCACGTTGCGGTTCCGCGGTCGTGAGATGGCGCATCAGGAGATCGGCTTGCGGCTCCTCAAGCGCATTGAGGCTGATCTGATGGAGCATGGCACGGTTGAGCAGTTTCCGAAGATGGAAGGCCGCCAGATGGTGATGGTGTTGTCGCCGAAGAAGAAGTAAAGGTAGTAAAGTAGTGCAAAACAAGTGGTGTCCAGGCTACCAAGTTTCCCCGCAGGGGAGCGCCTGGCGTCAAGCTAAAATAGTGGAGTTATTATGCCTAAGATGAAAACCAAGAGCGGCGCCAAAAAGCGCTTCAAGTCTCTGGGTGGCGGCGGTATCAAGCGCACCCATTCTCACCTGCGTCACATCCTGACCAAAAAAACGACCAAGCGCAAGCGTCAACTGCGCGGTACCGCAATGGTTTGCGCGAACGACATCAAGTCGGTTCGTGCCATGATGCCTTACGCATAAGGGGACTGAAAAATGTCAAGAGTCAAACGGGGTGTAACGGCGCGCGCGCGCCACAAGAAAGTTCTGGAACAGGCCAAGGGTTTCCGCGGCCGCCGCAAGAATGTATACCGTATCGCCAAACAGGCGGTGATGAAGGCCGGGCAGTACGCATACCGCGACCGTCGTCAGAAGAAGCGCCAGTTCCGCGCACTGTGGATCGTCCGTATCAACGCGGCTGCCCGCGAGCTGGGCCTGACTTACAGCGTGTTCATGAACGGCATCAAGAAAGCCGCCATCGAGATCGACCGCAAAGTGTTGGCCGATCTGGCGGTGTTCGACAAGCCTGCTTTTGCGCACATTGTGGATCAGGTAAAAGCCCGCCTCGCTGCGTAACAAAATGGTGAAGAAAAAGGAGGCTGAAAGGCCTCCTTTTTTATTTGAAGTGGTTTCATTGTAGGGTGCGCCATGCGCACCTGTTTCCGGTGCGCATGGCGCACCCTGCGAAAACACATGCAGAATCCAGACGAAATACTGAAAGAAGCGCAAGCCGCATTCGCTGACGCCGACAATTCTGCCGACCTGGAGCAGGTCAAGGCGCGCTATCTGGGCAAGAGCGGCGCACTCACCGAGCAGCTCAAACAGCTTGGAAAAATGCCGCCGGAAGAGCGCCGGGAAGCAGGCGCCCGCATCAATCAGGTCAAGGGTCAGATCGAGCTGGCGCTGAAAGAGCGTCGTGAGGCGATTCAGGAGCGCCAATTGCAGCAGCAGCTGGCGCAGGAAGCGCTGGATGTCACCTTGCCTGGTCGAGGCATGGGAGTCGGCGGCTTTCACCCGGTGACGCGCACCCTCAGGCGCATCGAGGCGCTGTTTCATTCCATCGGTTTCGATGTCGCCGAAGGGCCGGAAATCGAAAGCGATTTCTACAACTTCACCGCACTCAACATCCCCGAAAATCATCCCGCCCGCGCCATGCACGATACCTTTTACGTGGACGACAAGCATGTGCTGCGCACCCATACCTCGCCGGTGCAGGTGCGCTACATGCAGGAGCATCAGCCGCCGTTGAAGGTTATCGCACCGGGCCGGGTTTATCGCTGCGATTCCGATGTGACGCATACCCCGATGTTCCATCAGGTTGAAGGCTTGTGGGTGGACGAGCGGGTAAGTTTTGCCGAACTCAAGGGCGTGCTGGCTGATTTCATGCAACGCTTTTTCGAGCGCGACGACCTCAAGGTGCGTTTCCGCCCCTCGTTTTTTCCGTTTACCGAACCCTCTGCGGAGATGGATATCGGTTGCGTCATGTGCGGCGGTGCCGGTTGCCGCGTGTGCAGCCACACCGGCTGGCTTGAAGTGCTGGGCTGCGGCATGGTGCATCCCAACGTGCTTGGGCATGTCAAGGTGGACAGCGAAAAATATCTGGGCTTCGCCTTCGGGCTGGGCGTCGAGCGCCTGGCGATGCTGCGCTATGGCGTGAACGATCTGAGGTTATTCTTCGAGAATGATTTGCGCTTTCTGAAACAATTCAACTGAACGCAAGAAATGAAATTTTCCGAAAACTGGCTGCGTACATACGTTAATCCCGACCTGGACAGCGACCAGCTCGCCCATCAATTGACCATGGCCGGGCTTGAAGTGGAGGCGCTGGAATCGGTTGCCCCGGCTTTCGACAAGGTGGTGGTGGGCGAGGTGCTGTCGCTGAAAAAACATCCCGATGCCGACCGGCTGAATATCTGCCGGGTCAGCACAGGCGCCGGCGAGCCGCTGCAAATAGTATGCGGTGCCGCCAACGTCCGCGCCGGCGCGAAAGTGCCGTGCGCTCTGGTTGGCGCCAATTTGCCGAAGATCTCGATCAAGCAGGCCAAGGTACGTGGCGTCGAGTCGTTCGGCATGTTGTGTTCGGAAACGGAACTCGGGCTGGCAGAAGAGAGCAGCGGCTTGCTGCTGTTGCCATCCGATGCGCCGGTCGGCCAGTCGATTCGCGAATATCTCGGCCTCGACGACAGGCTGTTCACCCTGAAGCTCACGCCCAACCGTAGCGATTGCCTTTCTGTCGTCGGCGTGGCGCGCGAAGTTGCAGCGGTGACCGGTGCAGCCCTGAATTTGCCGCAAGCCGTTGCAGTTCCTGCAACAATTCCGGAAAAACTGGCCGTCAAGGTGAAAGATACTGCTGCTTGCCCACGCTACTGCGGCCGGGTGGTGCGCGGTCTCAACCCGGCGTCGGCAACGCCGGAATGGATGGCGCAACGGCTGAAAAGAAGCGGGTTGCGTCCGATCGGTGCCATTGTCGACGTGACCAATTACATCCTGCTGGAACTCGGTCAGCCCCTGCATGCCTTTGATCTGGCAAAAGTCCATGGCGCCATCATGGTACGCTTCGCCTGCCCCGGCGAACAACTTGAACTGCTCAATCAACAGGCAGTGGTGCTGGACGCGGATATGCTGGTGATCGGCGATGATGCCCGGGCGCTGGCGCTGGCGGGCATCATGGGTGGCCAGACGAGCGCGGTTTCGGACGCCACCGTCGATATTTTCCTCGAGAGCGCGTTTTTCAGCCCCGACGCCATCGCCGGCAAGGCGCGCCGCTTGAACTTGTCCACCGATTCCTCTTACCGCTTCGAGCGCGGCGTCGATTTCGCCGAGACGCGCACCGCCATCGAACGGGCGACACAATTGCTGCTGGAAATTTGCGGTGGCGCGGCGGGGGAAATTACCGAGGTAATAGCCGGTTTGCCCTTGCGTGCCCCGATCCGGCTACGGACTGCGCGTGTCAACCAGGTGCTCGGTATCGATCTGGGTTCTAGCCGGATCGCGGCGTTGCTCACCCGATTGAAATTCGTTTTTTCCGGGCAAGATGACATATTTCAGGTGACGCCACCCAGCTATCGCTTCGATTTAGCGATTGAAGCTGATCTGATAGAGGAAATAGCGCGACTCTACGGATATGAAAACATTCCCGCAGTGCCGCCTGGCGGTAGCCTGAATATGCTGCCGCAGTCCGAGACGGTGCGGGGCAGGGACGCGCTGATGGCGCTGCTGGCCGCACGCGATTACCAGGAAGTGATTAATTACAGCTTTGTCGACGAAGCGTGGGAGCGCGATCTTGCCGGCAACGACAACCCGTTGCCGTTGAAAAACCCGATCGCCAGCCAGATGGGGGTGATGCGTTCGACGCTGTTCGGCGGCCTGATCGACAATCTGCGCTTCAACTTTAACCGCAAGCAGGAGCGTGTGCGCCTGTTCGAAATGGGGCGCTGCTTTCCTTGTGCCCGAGACATCTTCTCGCAGCCGGAAAAGCTGGCCGGCTTGTGCTACGGCAGCACTCAGCCTGAGCAATGGGGCGAACCCACTCGCACCGTGGATTTCTATGATGCCAAGGCGGACGTGGAAGCGCTGCTGTGGCCGGCGCCTGCCCGTTTCGAAGCCGCTTCTCATCCGGCTCTGCACCCTGGCCAGAGCGCAAAGGTGTGGCTGGAAGGCGAGTTTCTTGGCTGGATCGGCACGCTGCACCCGAAGTGGCAGCAGAAATATGAGCTGCCAACCGCGCCGGTATTGTTCGAGCTGGATATGATTACATTGTTGCGTGGCAGGATTCCCGCATTTTCCGGGATATCCAGGTTCCCGGTGGTGCGCCGCGATATTGCCGTGGTGGTGGATGAAGATGTCAGCGTGCAGACGCTGCTTGACGGCATGAGTGAGCACTTGCCGAAGCGGGTAACCGAGCTCGCGCTGTTTGACGTATATAGAGGCAAAGGCATTGATTCTGGTAAAAAAAGTCTTGCATTCCGGGTGCTGATGCAAGATACTCAGCAGACTCTGACTGACGAAGAAGTGGACGCAGTGACCGCGCAACTCACCGAATTTTTGACTGCCCGCTTCGACGCGAAATTACGTAATTGAGGAGCAAGCATGACATTAACAAAAGCCGAACTTGCGGACATGCTGTTCGAAAAAGTGGGATTGAACAAACGGGAAGCCAAGGACATGGTGGAATCCTTTTTCGAAGAGATTCGCATGTCCCTGGAAAAGGGCGATGGGGTGAAACTGTCTGGCTTCGGTAATTTCGAACTGCGTGACAAGCCCGAGCGCCCCGGCCGTAATCCCAAAACCGGCGAGGAAATCCCCATCACCGCGCGGCGCGTGGTGACCTTTCATGCCAGCCAGAAGCTGAAAGCGTTGGTGGAAGAATCCTGCCAATTAGGGGCCGCAAATGGCGGAACTCGCAAGCAAGCCTGATTTACCGCCGATTCCGGCAAAGCGCTATTTCACTATCGGCGAGGTGAGCGAGCTGTGCGGGGTTAAACCGCACGTGTTGCGCTACTGGGAGCAGGAATTCACCCAGCTCAAGCCGGTGAAACGGCGCGGCAACCGCCGCTACTACCAGCACCACGAAGTGCTGCTGGTGCGCCGTATTCGTGATCTGCTGTACGAACAGGGTTTCACCATCAGCGGTGCACGCCACCGCTTGGAAGAAGGGGGCGGCGAGCGGGACGCGCCTGCAACAGTGGAGCCCATGCTCCCGGCTCCAGGCCACGGTATGGATTTGGCTCTGTTGCGACGGGAAATCAAGAGCGTGCTGGAACTGCTTCACATCTAGCCGATTTCCGATGTTTCGGCTATAATCACGCCTTTCGGGGCGTAGCGCAGCCTGGTAGCGTACTTGCATGGGGTGCAAGTGGTCGGAGGTTCAAATCCTCTCGCCCCGACCAGTATCCACGCGGGTTTCAGAGTTTTCTGGAATCCGCGTTTTTTATTTGCCATAGCAAGATTGTAGCTGCAGCAGCCCGATTTTCACCCCGACTTACACTCTAAAAAAATTTCTTTCGGCATGCTCGGCGATGTTTTCGCCGGGTGCTGCGTGAGCCAACCCGCTTTTACTGGCTGGGGATGGCGTCAAGCATGTTTTGATACTGGATGCGTCGTGGTTCCAGCGGGTCTAGTGCGCTAACTTTCTTCAGGCATTCCCTGGCTTCGCTCATCAGATTGTCGCTCTTCCCCTTTTTTTGCATGGCGAGGATCGTGGCATGGGTGAAGTTGAGCAGAATCTGCTTGTTATTCGGCAGCATCGTCTTGGCGTTGCGTAGCCACTGGATGGCTTCTTCCAGTTTGCCTTCCTTGGCGAGGGTTACCCCTTTGTTGTTGGTCTCGACAACTTCGCGCCGCGAAGTATCGATCATTTGCTGGGCATCATCCTCCATGCCGGCCTGGTCGAACATTTCCTTTACCTGGTCGATCAGCGCGTCGTTGTCGTGATTGTTTTTCACGACGGTTTGCAGCACGCTCTCAGCGGCTTCCTTGTCGCCTGCCTTGAAGAGGAATCCCGCAGCCTCGATTGCAACGTCCGCGGAAGCCAGGTTGGGGTCTTCCTGAATGATGGCGGACAATTCTTCGGCCACCTTGCGGGCGTTGATGGGATCGTCTGTCTTTTGATAGACCATGCCCTCCATCACCTTGGCGTGCAGGCTGGCCGCCTTGTCATCGAATTCCTTGTGGACGTCTTTCAGGAGTTGCAGTGCCTCGTTGGGGTTGTCTTTATCCGTGCAAATCTTGGCCAGGCCGAGGTGCGCGCCGGGCGTGTTCAGAATGGAATTCTCGCCGAGTTTTATGGTTTTCCGGTAGGCTTTTTCAGCAATATCCAGATCGCCACGCTTGTGCGCGATCTCGCCTAGCGTTTTTTGCCTGATCATCGAATTGGGGGAGGTTTCCGTGCAGCGCAACAGAATGCGCTGCGCTTCTTCCAGATCCCCCTGCTGCTGATAAGTCTTGACTAGCCAGTCGTGGGCTTCCATGTAGGTGCGATTTTCGTCGATGACTTCCTTGAGCAGCCGCTGCGCCGTTTCCATTTCGCCCAGGTGGAAGGCCACTTTGGCCAGCCCGGTTTTTGCCCAGGGGACATCGCGCACGGAAAGGATTTTTTCGAACAATTCCTTGGCCTTGTCGTAGCGGCCTATATCGAGCAGCAGGTTTGTTTTGATGCGCAATATTTCATTATTGGCCTTGCCCGAGCCCATCGCCTTATCGCAAAGGGAAAGTGCGGCGTTGAAATTCTTGGCGAAAATTGCCTTTTCAATATCGTGGAGCTCGGATTTCTTGGCGATCACCTTCTCCAGCCGGCTTCTTAAGGCGGCTTCATTAATCGGTTTGATGATGTAGTCGTCGGGCATGTACTCTGCGGCGCCGATCACCATGTCCGAGGTTTTTTCGGCGGTAACGATGACCCAGGCGGTGGCTGGGCCGATCAGGTGGCGGAATTTTGCCTCCTCGAGGACTTGCTGACCATTCTTCCCCGGCCCCAGATTGTAGTCGCACAGTACCGCATCGTACTTGTCGCTTTGCTCAAGGTAAGTAATGGCTTCTTTTGCGCTGGCGGCCACGCTGATATTCTTTGATCCGAATGTTTTCAGCATTTCTCGCAGCATTGCGCGCATTCCCTGGAAGTCGTCGACAATCAGGAAGCGCCGGTTTTCGAAAATGGAATCTGATGTAAACATGGTTGTTCGATCTTTGGTAATGCAGTTATGGAAGGCGAAGCACGAAGCAGCCGCCGCCGAATTTTCCGCCGTTCTCCAGGGCCATGGATCCGGTCTTCCCGCGGTGTTTGTGAAGTTTGGCGACCATGGACGTGAAGAACAGCCCGAGCCCGGTACTGCCGGAAGCGAAATTCACTCCCTTGTTGACCGCATTGCCCGTATCCAACATGCTGGCGGAATAGCCGGTGCCGTTGTCCTCAACCCGGATGACCAGATAGCCGTCCTCGTTTGTTATGAACAGCCTCAGTTTGTCGTGCGTATAACGCATGGCATTGTTAAGGGCGTGGGAGGTGACTCCGGAAACCAGTTCGCGGTCGAAATACCAGGTCATATTTTTGTCATAATCCAGTTCCAGGGTGACGCCGAGATCGTCGAGTAAGGTCTGGTTGTGCATGACGATCTCGCTGACGAATTCGTCGATGGAGTTCTCTGTCATTTCGAATGGATAGAATTCGTTGCCGACCTTGTAAATGGCCAGCATCTGTACCAGGTTGTTGTTGACGCGCTTGACCTCGTACAGCATCGGGGCTACCTTATTCTTGAGGTTTTCGTCGAGTACCGTGTGATAGCTTTCCAGAAAATTGATGAGGACGCTGAGCGAATTCTTCATGTCGTGCATCGCGGAAGCGAAAAAAGCCGTAATGTTCGGCTGCGTTTCTTGATTGTCCATGATGGGAATCCTTATACGGGCTGCGCCTAGTTGTTGTTAATATTAACATCCTGCACTAAACATAGCATATTACCTTACTGCAAGGCTCCGTACCATAATCGGTTCCAATATCCGGATGAGGGCTGGCCTGATTTTTCGAAAATAGTTGCCACAGTCCATTTTGTGGTTCCGGCGGGTAAAAAAACGCTATAATGCCAGCGTTGTAGCCTTGCAAAGCGCTACAACAGGACGGCACGGTTTTTTTATTTTTAACTGCGTTTTCCGAAACACGGCTGCCGCTCGCCGGAGGTCGAACCTTTCGTTCCGACCAATTTTATGTGAAGTTGGCGCATGTGCTCTACTTCGGATTTTTTGTGTCAACCGTGAATGCCAACGATGCGGATTTTGTTGAGTAATGATGACGGTTATTTTGCCCCTGGCTTGGCCTGTCTCGCCGAAACCCTTTCTTTCCTGGCCGATATCACCGTAGTCGCCCCCGAGCGCGACCGCAGCGGCGCCAGCAATTCGCTTACCCTCGACCGGCCGCTTACGCTGCGCCGCGCCCACAGCGGTTATTACTATGTTAATGGTACCCCCACCGATTGTGTCCATCTGGCGGTTACCGGTATGCTGGATCATCTGCCGGACATGGTGATTTCGGGTATCAACCACGGCGCCAACATGGGCGACGACACCATTTACTCCGGCACGGTGGCGGCGGCAACCGAAGGCTATTTGCTGGGCGTTCCCTCCATCGCGGTGTCGCTGGTGAGCAAGGGCGCCGGCAACTACGCCAGTGCTGCACGGGTAGTCGCCGATATCGTCCGGCGCCATCAGGAGCAGCCATTTGCGCATCCGGTGCTGTTGAATGTCAATGTGCCCGATTTGCCTTATGAAGAACTGCAGGGGAGCGAAATTACGCGGCTGGGCAGGCGTCACAAGGCCGAACCGGTGGTAAAATCAGAAAATCCGCGCGGCGAAACCGTGTATTGGGTGGGTGCTGCCGGCACTGCGCAGGATGCCGGGGCCGGCACGGATTTCGATGCCGTGGCGCGCGGCAAGATTTCGGTGACGCCGTTGCAGATCGACTTGACGCATTACCGGCAAATGGAATCCATCCAGGGATGGCTGAATCTTGAAAAAAATATTTAACCGGGGGCGAAGAAATTAAAATGCGTAGCCAAATATCACGTACCACCCGGCGGGTGACTTGCCATAACCCGACCATCCCTTGTTTTTGCGAGTTGGGCGACAAGCCGCCCATCCCTGCCTGCCCCGTTTCTTCTGCGCCCTTTGCGGTGAAACGCTGTTTTTAGGTCGATGTCATGAGCAAACTCAGCGGCATCGGCATGACTTCGCAGCGCACCCGCTCACGTTTTGTGGAGCGCCTGCGCAGCCAGGGCATCAAGGACGAAGTGGTGCTAGAAGCGATGGGGTCGATCCCCCGTCATATTTTCGTCGACGAGGCGCTGGCCAGCCGCGCCTATGACGACTGCTCCCTGCCGATCGGTTTCAACCAGACCATTTCCAATCCCCATACCGTCGCGCGCATGACCGAGCTGTTGCGCGGCGGCAAAACTCTTGGCCGGGTACTCGAAATCGGCACCGGCTGTGGCTATCAGACCGCCGTGCTGTCGCGCCTGGCGCAGGAGGTGTATTCCATTGAACGGATCGCGCCGTTGCTGACCAAGGCGCGTGGGCATCTGCGCGAGATTCGCGCTGCCAACGTCAAGGTCAAACATGCCGACGGCTCGATGGGGTTGGCGGAACTGGGGCCGTTCGACGGCATCATCATGACCGCCGCCGCCACCCATGTGCCGGAGGCACTGCTGGCGCAACTGGCGCAGGGCGGACGCATGGTGTTCCCGATAGGTACCGGCGAGCAGCGTCTTTGCCTGATCGAGCATACTGCCCAGGAATATCGCCAGACCACGCTGGAAGCGGTGAAATTTGTGCCTTTGTTGCCGGGGCTGGCGTGATGGGATACGACCGCATGCGCGTACGGTTGAGCCTTTTGGTTCCCATGCTTGCCTTGTTGTTGGGCGGCTGCACGTCGATGAACACTTCCGCACCGGTGATCGAACGCGCGTCGGCAGCCAGAAAGGTGCCGGGCAAAATCAGGGGCAAGGAAGCGGATTGGCGTCCCCAGATTTACACCGTGCTTCAGGGCGATACCTTGTACGGCATCGCATTGGAATATGGCTTTGACTACAAGGAAGTGGCGGAGTGGAACGGCATCGAGCCACCCTATACCATTCGCATCGGCCAGCAATTGAAATTGACCGCCTCCCGCCCGGCGGTAGTGACCACTCCGTTGAAAACCGTATCAACAGTTGAAGCCCGGCAAGCCGGCGAGGATGGGCTGCTGAAGACGCAACCCAAGGCACTCAGGCAGCCTTATTCTTCACAAGGGGACTCCGATCCGCTACAGGCTAAAGCCCATACGGAATCGTATGCCGAGCGGGCTGACAAGCCGGCTCCGGTCGTCGCGAAGACTGAAACCCAGACCAAGCTGGCGCCGGCCGAAGAAAAGGCTGCGCCGGACGAGAAAAAAGACGGCATCCCGGCCGAGGATGATGAGCGGATCGAATGGATCTGGCCTACTGCGGGCAAAGTGGTTACCGGGTTTAATGAAGCATCCAGTGCTGGCAAGGGTCTGGATATCAGCGGCAAAAACGGCCAGCCGGTTCTGGCCGCCGCGCCGGGCAAAGTAGTGTATAGCGGCAGCGGGCTGCGCGGTTATGGCAAATTGGTAATCATAAAGCACAACAAGACCTATTTGAGCGCTTATGCGCACAACCGCCAGATTTTGATAAAGGAAGGGCAGAGCGTGGTCAAAGGCCAGAAGATCGCCGAAATGGGTGATTCCGATGCCGATCAGGTCATGCTGCACTTCGAGATTCGGCGCCTCGGCAAGCCGGTCGATCCAATGAAGTACCTGCCGCAAACGACCTTTCACGGGCTTAAACCCGTAGAAAGTCGGAGTCCTTTAGGAAATGACGGGCCTTCATGAGCCAGGCCTACTGGAGTTGATACAGCGCCATTACCTGATTGCCGCAGCCTTGGTATTCCACTTCCGTGCACAGGCTTTTAACCAGCGCGATCCCGCGTCCAGCGGGTTTGGCGCTGGAAGTAATATCCGCATTCAGGACGGAATCGATGGCGAACCCCTTGCCGCTGTCCCTGACTATCAGCTTCAGGTATGGAAGATGATTTTCCGTTACCCGCTCCAGATCGACCTCGACACTTCCGTGTTGCAGGCTGTTTAGCCGTTCCTCGCGCAGGTCGAGGTAGCGGCCAAAGCCATCCTCCTGGAATTTCAGCCGGGAATCCAGTGCCAGTACGCCATGATCCAGTGCATTGTTGTATAGTTCGGAAAGGATCAGGAACATTTCCTGGCAGTGCTTCTGGCTGTGATTCAGTTGCTCCAGCCAATTGATCAGCCAGGGCAATACGTCGAAGGACCTGAGTTCCGCAGGGCTGAGTTTGATCATCAGTTTCGACTCGCTTGGCTCGATCAGGGAAGAAGCTGCAAAAATTGGCGGGACGCTGTTCTTGCTGGAAAAATCCATAGGGCAGTGGATGGATGCGAGGGAGATGTCATCCGCCGTATTCTCCAGGCCCATGAATTTGTTCGCCGCGGCTATCAGGTGCCAGAATTGTCCCTCGTCGCACTTCTCGCCCAGCGCCTGCAGCAGGCGATCATTGCCGAACTGTTCGCCGGCTTCGTTCTCCGCTTCGATCAGGCCATCCGAGTAAAGGATCAGACTTCCAGGGTTGGTCCAGTGATAAGTTTCCGTTTTTGAAATAAAATCGCCATCATTCATGATGCCCAGAGGGGGGTGTGCGGCCTTCCACTCCCGGGGGGTTTTGCCGCCATGCGTTACAAAATAGGCCGTTGGCATGCCGCCGTTCCAGAGTTCGATGGTGCGCTCCGAAAAGTTGATTTCGGCCAGTATGGCGGCGACAAAGCGCTCCGTCGGCATGAGGTGCTTGATCTTGCTATTGAGCTCGCGGGCGATGGTTGGAATGCCATAGCCTTTTCTTGTCATGCCGTAAAACACCTCGACCACAGGCAGGACATTCAGCGCGGCAGACAGGCCATGGCCGGCGCTGTCGGCCAGGATCACATGTAGCGTGTTGCTGGGTGTGAATTCGGTGACGATGACATCGCCGCTAAAGTGGGTTGCCGGAAGGGTAAGGCGCTCGACCAACTGCTCATTGAGTTTATTGTCGGAATGAATGATCTTTTCCAGCAGGTGCTTGGCGAGGTTCTGCTCGCGTTCGCTTTCCTCGTGGTTGCGCAGCAGCTGTTCGGCATTTTCCACGATCACACGTTGCAAGTCGGCGATGCGTTGCATCGCCTTGATTTTGGCATGCAGTATCGTCAGATTGATGGGCTTGGTAAGATAATCGTCCCCGCCGGCTTGCAGTCCCCGCACCTGATCGCTGTCCTGGGCTGCTGCGCTGAGGAAAATCACCGGCACCCATTTGCTGCCGGCCAGCCTTTTGATTTCGGTTGTGGCCTGGTAGCCGTCCATCACCGGCATCATGACATCCATCAGGACCATGTCCGGCGATGTTTCGCGGAACATGTCGACCGCTTCCTGCCCATTCCTTGCCAGAATCGCCGTGTGGCCGAGTTTTGAGATGAATGCGCTGATCAGCGCCAGATTCGGTTCGGTATCGTCAACAACCAGGATGTTAAGCGGTTTGTCCATGTATTTCAGGGCACCTTAGTGCCGGTGCCGAATTTTGTTCCTTCGGTTGAGCAGGGGCGCAGCCCTGGATCAAGCCTGCTTTGGGTTGTGTTAAACGGCGCGTATATTCTAGCTGATGGTAAACAGTCTCTGGAAATTGGCCACATCGAGAACTTGCTGGACGATGCCCGTGCAGTTCAGGAGTGTTACCTGAATATGTGCGTTATGCGCTCTCTCTCGCAGCAGCAGCAACATGCCCAGGGCGGAACTGTCGAGGTAATCCACGTTCTTGAAATCCACCGTAATTTCCTTGACACCCGGCGCCTGCAATGCTTCATCGCTGGCGTGGCGGAATTCACGATGGGAACTGAAATCGAAGCGGCCATTAAGGGCGAGCTTGGCGGTTTCTTCTTTTTTCTCTACAGCAATGTTCATCATGGTTCGGCCTTTCTTGAAAATTAAGGAAGATTGCTTTATTTTGCCGGGCAGTTTATACCCTGAAGGCACGTGTGCCCATAGTCATCAGGTATGCCATGACGCGCGCCGCCATATCCTGAAGGGGGACGATTTCATCCACGCCACCGGTGGCAATGGCTTCCTTGGGCATGCCGAAGACAACGCAACTGGCTTCGTCCTGGGCGAAATTGTAGGAGCCGGCCTGTTTCATTTCCATCATGCCTACGGCGCCATCCTTGCCCATTCCGGTAAGAATGACCCCGATTGCATTTTTCCCCACGTGGTTCGCGGCGGAGCGGAATAGTACGTCAACTGAGGGACGGTGGCGGTTGACGAGTGGGCCATCGGATAATTCGCAAACGTAGTTGGCCCCGCTGCGTTTTATCAGCAAATGGGAATGCCCTGGCGCGATGAAGGCGTGGCCGGGCAGGATGCGGTCGCCATCTTCCGCTTCCTTCACCGAGATCTTGCACAGGCTGTCGAGCCGCTGGGCGAACGATTTGGTGAAAGCTTCCGGCATGTGCTGGGTGACGGCGATACCGGGGCAATCCGGCGGCAGTTTGATCAGAAAATCCTTAATGGCCTCGGTGCCGCCGGTAGACGCGCCGACGATGATCAACTTTTCGGTCGAAGCGATACGGTTGGACAGGGACGGCAGCACGGCATCGGCAGTCAAGCTGGGCTGAACCTGGAACGTCGGTTTTTTCAGATGCGCTTTGGCAGCGGCACGGATTTTTTCGGCGATTTCCTGGCTGTATTCCTTCAGTCCGCGGCTGATATCGAGCTTGGGTTTGGCGATGAAGTCCACTGCGCCCAACTCCAGGGCGCGCAAGGTGATGTCCGAACCCTTTTCGGTGAGCGAGGAGATCATCACCACCGGCATCGGTCGCAGCCGCATCAGCTTTTCCAAAAAGCCGATGCCGTCCATGCGCGGCATTTCCACATCAAGAGTGATGACGTCGGGGTTGAGCGCCTTGATCATCTCACGGGCAACGAGAGGGTCCGGCGCCGCGCCGACCACCTTCAAATCCTTATGGCTTTCGATGATCTCCTTGAGTACGCTTCTGATGAGCGCCGAGTCATCCACAATCAGTACCTTGATGGTCATGCAAAGATGTCCTTCTTAAAAGCCATTCTTAGAAGCTGTCTCATCAAAACAACTCAATGTCGCCTTCGACCGGGGCGCGATCCAGGCGCAATTCATATTCCTTCTCACGTTCCACGATAGTGTTGTTGTGAACGCTCTTCAGCGTTTTCACCAGCGCCCGGCCAGTTTTGGGGAAATAGTATACCTTGCGCGGATAGATATCGAGCAGATCCTGGGCAACAACATTGATCTTTTCGGTGTGCAGAAAGTCCAGTACGAAACTGGCGTTCATCTGGCCTACATTGGTCACGGTAAAGCCGCGCAGGACATTGCCGCCGCCGAACACCTTGGCTTCAAGATTGTTGCGCTTGGCGCCGAGTTTGGTGATGTGGTTGATCAGCATTTCCATTGCATAGGTGCCATAGCGCGCCGAGGTGCTGAGCGGATTTTGCGGGTCATTGTCACTGTGGGGCAGCATGAAATGGTTCATGCCGCCGACGCCGCTTACCCTGTCGCGCAGGCAGGCGGCAACGCATGAGCCGAGCACGGTGACGACCACCATGTCGCGTGCCGTGGCATAGTATTCGCCCGGCAGTATCTTGGCCGCTTCAATATCGAACTGGCGGTCATAATAGACGTTCGGGGCGAGAACCTCCTGGTAGCCCTCAGCGGTCATGAGGCGTCAACCCGGTTATCCATGGGAAGCGTGGATCCTGGCCTGGGGCGCCACTTCATAAACAGTTTTACCTATCGACTTGAACAAATCGGCGGCATGGTAAAAGCTCTCCGAGTGCCCGGCAAACAGCAAGCCATCCGGGCGCAGCAGCGGAACGAATTTCTTCAGCACATCGTATTGGGTTTTCTTGTCGAAATAAATCATTACGTTGCGGCAGAAAATCGCATCGAATGGCCCGCGCATCGGCCAGTCTTCGTGGAGCAGGTTGATTTGGCGGAAAGTGATCATGTCGCGCAGTTCCTTGCGCACCCTGGCAAAGCCCTCATGCTTGCCGGTGCCCTTGAGGAAAAAGCGTTTAATCTTGTCTTCCGGTATTTTTTCAAGGCGTTCCAGCGGGTACATGCCTTCCTGCGCCTTTTGCAAAACGTTGGTGTCCAGATCGGTGGCCAGAATGTGTACCGGCGGGGTGAAGCTGTCGAACAGATCCACCATGGTCATGGCCATGGAATAAGGCTCCTCGCCGGTGGATGCGGCGGAGCACCAGAGTGAGATCGGATGGTGCCTGCCGACCTTCTTTATATGTTCGGCCAGGATCGGGAAATGGTGCGCCTCTCGGAAAAACGAGGTGAGGTTGGTGGTCAGGGAGTTGGTGAAAAGCACCATTTCCTCATCATCACCGCTCTCCAGGAGTGCCAGGTACTCGCTGAAAGTGTGCGTATTCGTCGCTCGCAGGCGTCTCGCCAGACGGCTGTATACCATATCCTGCTTGGCGGGGGACAGGGAGATGCCTGCCCGCTCATAGATCAGCTTGCGGACACGTTCAAAATCCTTTATGGAAAATTGAAATTCGCGATTGCCGGCAATATTGTCGGATTCAGCCATAGTGATTTAGGGGGTAGAGGTTAGGGGTGAGAGGCTAGAGATTAGAGGCTAGTGGGGGTCTGGCGCTGTGCGCCAGGTCTTTACTAGCCTCTAGCCTCTGTGTTTTAGAACTCCTGCCATTCGTCGTCCTCGCCAGCCGCAGTCTTGATCGGCCGCTTGGAAGCGGATTTGGCGGCAGGGCGAGCCACGGTGGCGGTTCTGGTACCCGCACGGGGCATCACAGGCGGGTTC
>DATKUY010000013.1:0-94840 GCA_035530375.1 Sulfuricella sp.
TAATCTTCCGGCACATTCGGCAATTCGAAATTCACCACATGCGGCAGTTGGTCGATGTCCAGGCCGCGCGCGGCGATGTCGGTGGCAACCAGCACCGGCAACGAGCCGTCCTTGAATTGCGCCAGCGCCTTGGTGCGCGCCGGTTGGCTTTTGTTGCCGTGTATCGCTGCGGCGGGAATGCCGTCCGCGATCAGCTTTTCGGTCAGCCGGTTCGCGCCGTGCTTGGTGCGGGTGAATACCAGCACCTGCTTCCAGTCGTGATGCTTGATCAGATGCGACAGCAAATGGCTCTTGAGACGTTGCGGCACCAGATGGACGCTTTGCGTGATCAGTTCCACAGTGGAGTTGCGGCGTGCCACTTCGACATAGCCGGGGTTGTGCAGCAGCCCGTCGGAAAGCGTCTTGATCTCGTCGGAAAAAGTCGCCGAGAACAGCAGGTTCTGGCGCTGTTTTGGCAACAGCGCGAGGATTTTTTTGATGTCGCGGATAAAACCCATGTCCAGCATGCGGTCGGCTTCGTCCAGCACCAGGATTTCGACGTGGGACAGGTCCACCGTTTTCTGCTGCACGTGATCGAGCAGGCGGCCCGGCGTGGCGACCAGGATGTCCACGCGGCTTCTCAGCTTGGTGATTTGCGGATTGATGTTGACCCCGCCGATCATCGTCATCGAGTTCAGTTTCAGGTGCTTACCATATTCGCGCACGCTCTCTTCCACCTGCGCCGCGAGTTCGCGGGTCGGGATCAGAATCAGCGCGCGGATCGGCGGGCGGCCGCTGGACGGGCCTTTGACGTTCGCATCGGAGAGCCGGTGCAGTATCGGCAGGACAAAGCCGGCGGTCTTGCCGGTGCCGGTCTGCGCGCCTGCCAGCAGGTCGCCGCCGGACAGCACGGCGGGAATCGCCTGCTTCTGGATCGGGGTGGGTTCGGTGTAGCCGCGTTCGCTGACGGCACGAACAATCGCTTCGGACAAGCCGAGTTCGGAAAAAGACATTAAGTGCTCCGGAAAAATATCGGCCTGTCGCCTTTTACAGGCGCCAGTCTTAGGCAGACGAATGGAATTTGGTAAAGCCGGGATGGGCAGCGGCACGATGACTGGAACAAGTGCCGCGGGTCGCATTCTAACAGAGTGCGAACGGTTTGGCTGAAATTGTATGGGACATCTGGGTCAACCTCGGAAAAACGCCCGCGTTACTGAAACATAGCAGCCGCAATCCCCTCGCCAACAAGACTAAATGGAGAAACCACAATGAACGCCTTGAGAATGTTTGTAGTGCCCGCACTGTTGCTGACCTTTTCCGCCCCGACTTTCGCCGCCGATCCGGCACCGGCTGCCGGCCAGAAACGTGGGCCTAACCCTGAGATGTTCCAGAAAATGAAGGCCAAGATGCTGGAGAATCACCAAAAACGCATACAAATAATGCAGAGCGCCGAATCCTGCATCCAAGCGGCTACGGACTCCGAGCAATTGAAATCCTGCCATGAGCAGGAACGCCAAGCGGACCAGCAAATGCGCCAGCAGAACAAACAGGAAAGAGAAGTCGTGCGTGAAGGGCGGCAAAGCCGCCAAGATCAGGACAACCGCAAGTAATAAATACTGCCCTGAAACAACAAGGCCGAACCTTAAGGGTTTGGCCTTTTTTTAGAGGACCGGACGCAAGGCCGTTTTTTTCGCTTACTTAAACAGACCCTTGATGGCGCTGCCCGCCTTCTCCAGACTCTTGCCCGTGGATTTCATCAGGTTGTCGAAACTCACCGCGGCAGAGAGTTTCTGTTTTACCGCCTTGGCGATTTCCTGGCCGAGTTCGCCGGGAGTCACGCCACCCCTGGTCTTGCCGATATCGCGCAGGATGATGTCCGGCAGGCTCACCGCCACGGTCTTGCCGCCCATGAAGGCGGCGCTGGCTTCGGCCCTGGCGTCACGCACGGTGAATTCCGCGACGATGAGTTTCTTGCCGCCTTCCTTCTTTTCCGCTGGCCCCAAGTAGTCGGCAATATTTTTCTGGATGGCGTCGAAGTTGGTCATGGCATCGCCTTTTTCGTAGATCACGTCGGGTGCGATCACGGCGATCTTCTTGATGATCACGACATTCCTGGCAATCGAAGCAACATCGATGACGATGTCGATCTTGCCCACCTTGAGCGCATGGGGGGTCTTAAATCCGGGGGGATTGCCGATCACCAGTCCGCGGATCACGCCCTGGCCGTCCGCTGCCTTTATTTCTACCGCATCCACTCGCACCGAGGCTTTGGTCATCTCGCCGCCGTACTGGACGACAGCATCCTTGACCAGGCCGTCCAGGTTGCCTCGCAGCCAAAACAGCGTACCGGCGACAACCACCACAAGCATGATAAACAGGGAAATCAAACCTCGTTTCATAACCGTTCCTTGCGACTGCCATAACATTGCACGTCCGGGATCCAGTCGGCAGAAGGGGATATAGCGGCGACCCGAACGCTATTTGCCGGATCAAATCGCATCTGCCGCACCTCAAGTTTCTCGGCTTCTTCATCCCACACCGAACCCATTGCCGCCTCTAGACCCTGAATTGGCTGACCGAGTTTTGCAGTGAACCGGCGAGCTGCTCCAGGTGCTCCGCTGTCTGGGCGATTTCCCTGACCTCGCTGCTATTTTGCTCGGTCATCCGGGCAATTTTTTCGACGCTCCCGGCAACCTGTCCGCTTGCCACGCTCTGCTCGCGCAATGCGTCCATAATCTCGCTGACGGATGCAATCACCTGGCTGGCGCCTTCGCGGATTCGCAGCATCGACTCGCCGGCCTGGTTGGCCATCACCACGCCATCCCTTACCCTGGCGGTTCCTTCGTCCATGCTTGCCACCGCATCGATGGTTCCGCTTTGAATGCTGCCGATCATCGTGCTGATTTCCAGTGTCGACTTGGTCGTGCGCTCAGCGAGCTTCCTGACCTCATCCGCCACGACCGCAAAACCGCGCCCCTGCTCGCCGGCCCGCGCCGCTTCGATCGCCGCATTGAGCGCCAGCAGGTTGGTTTGGTCGGCGATCTCCTTGATGACGTTGACGATAGCCGAGATCTGATGCGAATGGTCTCCCAACGTCTGGATCAGTTGGGTGGAATGATTGACCGAGTCGGCGATCTTGGTCATCTCTGCGGCGGCGTTATGCACGATCTCGCCGCCTTGTGAAGACAACTCCCCTGCCTGCTGGGCGATGCTGTGCGTCCCTTTCGAATTCTCGGCGACATGGTCGATGCTCACCGACATTTCCTCCACCGCCGTCGCCATCGAAGCGGACGCTTCGCTTTGCTGGATCGAGCTGGCGGCGACGCGCTGCGACGACTGGGACAAGTGGGCCGCGCTACCCATTACGTCCTGAACACCGGCAACGACCTGATGGATAATGTCCTGGAAACTCTTTACCATTTCGTTGAACGAATGACCTATTTCCCCGATCTCGTTATTTGCCCTGACCGTTACTCGCCGGGAAAGATCCTGCGTTGTCTGGATTGTCTTCATGGCCTCCCTGAGTTCCCCCAGCGGACGCGTAATGCTCCTGATCAGCACCAGCATAAGGATGCCGATAACCACCGTGACTGAAAGAACGATGGCGATCAGCCAGGACGCTCTTTGCCAGAAGATGCTGTCCACGTCATCGATGTATATCCCCGAACCAAGCAGCCAGTTCCAGCCCTCGAACTTCTTGACATAGGAAAGCTTGGTATACAGTTCTTCAGTAGTGCCGCCGCCGGCCTTGGGCTTGGGCCAATTGTAGGTTACGAAGCCGGACCCGGCCTTGTTCGCGACCTCGTTGAACGCCACGAACAGATTTTTTTTGCCGTCAGTTTTCTCGACAGCACCGTCCAGCCCTGCCTGCAAGCTGGTCGCGCAGTTGAATTTCGCCGCATCCAGAATTTTCCCGTCCAGCGCCGGGACTGTCGGATGCATCAGCATTTTCGGAATCGGCTCCGTAAAATCGTTGAGCCAGAAATATTCCTTCTGCTCGTAGCGCATCGCCTTGATTGCCTTGATCGCCGCATCCTTGGCTGCTTCCTCGGTAAGCGCCCCGCTCTTCTGGAGGCCGTAATAATAAGCCAGCACGCCGTGCGCCGCCTCGACCAGATGCCGGGTTTTAATTTTCCTGTCATCCAGCAGTGTGGATTTTTCCGCCATCAGCGCGAAGGAGGACACAACCAGCATGCCGACCAGCGCCACGACGATCACCAGCAGCAAGCGGGTTTTGATGCTCATTGAACTGGCAGTACGGCTCATAAAAATCCCCCCTAAGCATGGATTCGCGGCGCTTCTTGCGCACCGACGTTTTTCAAAAATGCCTGTATTTGATGGTAGCAGGTTGCCAGAAATTCGGTGGTGACCGGGTTTGGCCGCCCCTGTTTCTCGAAAGCTGCCTTGAAAACGTGGCAAGCACCGGCTTATCCAAGCCGTCCCGTTGTCGCATCGAGATGATGATGTCCTTAAATCTCCCATGCGTCCAGCATTTTGTGGATACTGGATTACATTCCGCGCAGCAGTTCCATCCCCCACCCCACGCCGAACCCGTTGACGTCGCTCGCCACTGCACCCAGCCCGCCTTTGCAGTTGCTGGCGGAAAGGTCCACATGCAGCCATGGACGATCCCCGATGAAACGCATCAGAAAGCGTGCGGCGAGGATGTGGTCGGCTTCGCCTTCCAGGGTGCACTGCTTGATGTCGGCGATCTGGCTATCCAGCCCCTCTTCGTAATCTGCATCGAGCGGAAAGGCGCATACCCGTTCGCCGGATTTCCTGCCCGCCGCCACGGCTTGCTCAACGAGCTGATCGCGGTTGGCGAAGATGCCGCTATAGCGCGCTCCCAGCGCGGTCGCCATGCTGCCGGTGAGGGTGGCGAAATCGACGATCAAGTCAGGCTTTTCACGCGCCGCCAGGGTCAGGGTATCGGCCAGCACCATGCGGCCTTCGGCATCGGTGTGGATAATTTCGATAGTGGTGCCGTTGAGCGCCGTCACCACGTCGCCCTGCTTGTAGGCCTCGGGGCTGATATGGTTCTGCGCCAGGGCCAGCCAGCAATCGATATCGAGCGGCAGATCGGCGCGACTGGCGGCGAGCAGCAATCCCAGGCTGACCGCCGAACCGTTCATGTCCTCGTGCATACCGTGCATGTAGCGCGCAGGCTTGAGATTGTGGCCGCCGGTGTCGAAGCAGATGCCCTTGCCGACCAGAGCCACGGTTTTCTTCGCCTGCGGGTGGCGGTAACGCAAGTGGATGATGGCGGCATCATCCGCGCTGCTGCCTTGCGCCACGGCAACGAATGCCCCGGCGCCGATCTTGCGCAGC
Organism: Sulfuricella sp.; assembly: GCA_035530375.1. Classification (GTDB taxonomy): domain Bacteria; phylum Pseudomonadota; class Gammaproteobacteria; order Burkholderiales; family Sulfuricellaceae; genus Sulfuricella. The sequence continues at coordinate 5,308 of DATKUY010000013.1, forward strand.
TTCTTCATGTCGTATTCGGTGCATTTCCAGCCGTTTTCCTTGGCCAGCCTGCGGATACGCTCGCGATACAGGCCGGGAGTCAGCTCGTTGGCGGGCAGTATCGTCAGCTCGCGAGCCAGCACGTTGCCCTCGGCCTGGCCGCGCAAAGCGGCAAAATCATTTCCAGCCTTGTAACCATACAAGGCGAGTTTTTGCAGCGGGTGGCTTTCATCCTTTTTCTTGCGCCGGGGCAGTGACGCGCTATTGACGAGTGCGGTGTAAACACAGGCTTCCGCCGCCAAACGGCGCATTTCATCGTTGCCGAAGACGGCGATGGCGACTTCCCTGGGATGTTCCGCAAGCAGGGGTTGCAGCGCCTTGCGAATCAGCGTGTGGCGCTCGAACGACGTCTGCACGTCATCCAGCATTACCCATACAGCCAATCCGCCCTGTTCCAGGTCGCCACTCAACGGTGTTTTGGCCAGTTCCCCCGGCTTCATGCGGCGGCGCGCCAGGCGCGCGCGCAGCGCCTCGATGCCGGGCAGATCGTCGGCCAGGCTGTTTGCCCTGGGCAAGACGAACAGCACGTGGGAGGCCTTGGCAAGTGCAGTTTCAGTCACGGGAGACGGGGTTTGTACTATCTTGATCATTTCTGCTCCAAATTTCAGCTTGGGTAAACTTCATTATCGCCGGAGTTGCGCTATCCATAAAAAATAAATTCACATTCCTGCCAGAGTAAAAGATAATGGGTTTATTGCCGAAGTCGAAAATCTTGAGAAAAACTATAAGACTTGCTTTAATGAAAAAAATTATGCAGTTTATTCAGGAGATTAGATAATGTCAGAAAATCCGGACATCGATCCACAGGAAACGCAGGAGTGGCTGGAAGCCCTCGAGGCGGTACTGGAACGGGAAGGCGCGGAGCGTGCCCACTTCCTGCTGGAAAAAATGACCGAGAAGGCCCGCCGTTCCGGCGTGCACCTGCCTTTCTCCGCCAATACCGCCTACCTGAACACCATCCCGGTCAACCAGGAAGACCGCAACCCGGGCGACCTTACCATGGAGCGCCGCATCCGCGCCTTCATCCGCTGGAACGCAATCGCCACGGTGATGCGTTCCAACATGAAAAGCCCCGGCGTGGGCGGCCATATCGCCAGCTTCCAGTCCGCCGCCACGCTCTACGATGTCGGCTTCAACCATTTCTTCCGCGCACCGTCCGAGAACCACGGCGGCGACCTGGTCTACATCCAGGGCCACTCGGCGCCAGGCATTTACGCCCGCGCCTTCCTCGAAGGCCGCCTCACCGAAGAGCAGTTGCTCAATTTCCGCCAGGAAGTGGACGGCAAGGGGATTCCTTCCTATCCCCATCCCTGGCTGATGCCGGATTTCTGGCAGTTCCCGACGGTGTCGATGGGCCTGGGGCCGCTCACCGCGATCTACCAGGCGCGCTTCATGAAATACCTGCAGGACCGCGGCCTGGCCGAAACTGAAGGCCGCAAGGTATGGGCCTTCCTCGGCGACGGCGAGACTGACGAGCCCGAATCGACGGGCGCGATTTCGCTGGCTGCGCGCGAGAAGCTCGACAACCTGGTGTTCGTCATCAACTGCAACCTGCAGCGTCTGGACGGACCGGTGCGCGGCAACGGCAAGATCATCCAGGAACTTGAAGCCGATTTCCGCGGCTCCGGCTGGAACGTGATCAAGGTGGTCTGGGGCCGCCACTGGGATGCCCTGCTGACGATGGACAAGCACGGCCTGCTCAGAAAACGCATGGAAGAGTGCGTCGACGGCGACTACCAGAACTACAAGTCCAAGGATGGCGCCTACGTGCGCCAGCACTTCTTCGGCAAGTATCCGGAACTGCTGGAAATGGTCGCCAACATGTCGGACGATGACATCTGGCGCCTCAACCGTGGCGGCCACGACCCGCTCAAGGTCTACGCCGCCTATTCCGCGGCGATGCAGCACAAGGGCCAACCCACCGTGATCCTGGCCAAGACCGTGAAAGGCTACGGCATGGGCGAATCGGGCGAAGGCCAGAACGTCACCCACCAAACCAAGAAAATGTCCGGTGCATCGCTGAAGCAGTTCCGCGACCGCTTCAACATCCCCATCCCGGACGACAAGGTCGCCGAAGTGCCATTCTACAAGCCAGCCGAAGACAGCCCGGAAATGCAGTACCTGCGCGAACGCCGCAGGGCGCTGGGCGGCTACCTGCCGGCACGGCGCAAATCGGCCGAGGCGCTGCCCGTTCCCGACCTCTCCGCCTTCGAAAGCCAGCTTGCCGGTACCGGCGACCGCGAAATTTCGACCACCATGGCTTTCGTCCGCGTGCTCTCCACCCTGCTCAAGGACAAGGCGATCGGCAAGCTGATCGTGCCGATCATTCCCGATGAGGCGCGCACTTTCGGCATGGAAGGCATGTTCCGCCAGCTCGGCATCTACTCATCGGTGGGCCAGCTCTACGAGCCGCAGGACGCCGACCAGGTGATGTACTACAAGGAAGACAAGAGCGGCCAGATCCTCGAAGAAGGCATCAACGAAGCCGGCGCCTTCGCCTCCTGGCTGGCGGCGGGCACCAGCTACAGCAACCATGCCCAGCCGATGATCCCATTTTACACTTTCTACTCGATGTTCGGCTTCCAGCGTATCGGCGACCTCGCATGGCTGGCCGGCGACGCACGCGCCCGCGGCTTCCTGATGGGCGGCACGGCGGGGCGCACCACCCTGAACGGCGAAGGACTGCAGCATGAGGACGGCCACAGCCATATTCTGGCCTCGACCATCCCCAACTGCGTCACCTACGATCCGACCTACGCCTACGAACTGGCGGTGATCGTCCAGGACGGCCTGCGCCGCATGTACAAGGAGCAGGAAAGCGTCTTCTACTACATCACCGTCATGAACGAAAACTATGTTCATCCGCCGATGCCGAAGGGGGCCGAAGAAGGCATCCTGAAAGGCATGTATCTGCTCAAACGCGGCGCGCCGAAGAAAAAAATGAAAGTGCAACTGCTGGGTTCCGGCACCATCCTGCGTGAAGTCATCGCAGCGGCGGATCTGCTGGAACAGGATTTCGGCGTTTCCGCCGATATCTGGAGCGCCACCAGCTTCAACGAGCTGCGCCGCGACGGACTCGAAGTGCAACGCTGGAACATGCTCCATCCGGAGCATACGCAGCACCTGACCCACATCGAAAAATGCCTGAAAGACGGCTCCGGACCGGTCATTGCCGCCACCGACTACATGAAGGCCTACGCCGACCAGATTCGCGCTTTCGTGCCGCGCCGTTATGTCGTGCTCGGCACCGACGGTTTCGGCCGCAGCGACAGCCGCGAAAACCTGCGCCGCTTCTTCGAAGTGGACCGCTACCATGTTGCGGTGGCTGCACTCAAGGCGCTGGCCGACGAGGGCGCGATCCCCGCCGCCATGGCGGCCGAGGCGATCGTCAAATACGGCATCGACCCGAACAAACCGAATCCGGTGACGGTGTGATGAACAACAGAGGCTAGAGGTTAGAGGCTAGTAAAAACCGGCGTGTAGCGCCGACATTCACTAGCCTCTAGTCCCTAGCCTCTAAAAAAGCAGGAGAAACTCAAGTGCCAACAACAAAAGAAGTTCGCGTACCCGACATCGGCAATTTCGATTCCGTCGACGTGATCGAAGTTCTGGTCAAGGAAGGCGATATCGTCAAGGCCGAAGACGCGCTGATTACGCTCGAAAGCGAAAAATCCACCATGGACATTCCCGCGCCCTGGAGCGGCAAGGTCACCGCCGTGCGCACCAGGGTCGGCGAAAAGATTTCGGAAGGCAGTCTGATCCTGTTGATGGAAGTCGCCGAGCCGGCCCCGGCCGAAAAACCGGCAGCAACGGCACCCGCTCCCGTGCCGCAACCCGCGCCATCTGCACCCGCAGTTCCGGCCAAAGCGGTTGTTGCGCCGGCGCCGGTCGCTCCGGCAGTGCTTGCCGACAGCGGTGAAAGCGCAAAAGTGCACGCCAGCCCATCGGTGCGCGCCTTCGCCCGCGAGCTGGGCGTCCATCTTGCCCTGGTCAACGGTTCCGGCCCGAAACGCCGCATCCTGAAGGAAGACGTCCAGGCCTTCGTCAAGGCCGAACTGGCGCGACCGCGGGGCGGCTCTGTCGGCGGCGTCGGTCTGGCGGTGCTGGAAATGCCGCAGGTGGATTTCGCCAAATTCGGCGCGGTCGAAGTCAGGCCGCTCACCAAGATCAAGAAAATTTCGGGCGCCAACCTGCACCGCAACTGGGTCACTGCGCCTCACGTCACCCAGCACGAGGAAGCCGACATCACCGACCTCGAGGCTTTCCGCAAGGCGATGAGCGACGAAGCGCAAAAACAGGGTATCCGCCTCACCCTGCCGGCGTTCCTGATTAAGGCCGTGGTGGCTGCGCTGAAAACCTACCCCGACTTCAACTCATCGCTCTCCGCCGACGGCGAAAGCCTGGTGTTAAAAAATTATTTTCATATCGGCATGGCGGTAGACACCCCGGACGGACTGGTCGTGCCGGTGATCCGCGACGCCGACACCAAAGGGGTGCTGGAACTGGCTCGCGACCTGATGACCATGAGCCAGAAAGCGCGCGATAAAAAGCTCGCTCCCGGTGAAATGCAGGGCGGCAGCATCAGCATTTCCAGCCTGGGCGGCATCGGCGGCACCTTCTTCACCCCCATCATCAATCTGCCGGAAGTGGCCGTACTCGGCATCTCCCGCGCCACCATGAAGCCGGTGTGGAACGGCAAGGAATTCGTGCCGCGCCTGATGCTGCCGCTGTCTCTGTCCTACGACCACCGGGTGATCGACGGCGCCCAGGGCGCGCGCTTCATCACCTATTTGAGCCAGGCGCTGGCGGACGTGAGAAGGCTGCTGCTGTAGATTTAAACAACACATTTACCGCAAAGGATGCAAAGGACGCGAAGGAAAAACATAACGAATTCCTTTGCGTCCTTTGCGGTTAACAAAGATTTATTGAGGTAATTTTGCATGGCAAAAATCATCGAAGTGACTGTACCGGACATCGGCGACTTCAAGGACGTCGACGTCATCGAAATCCTGGTCAAACCGGGCGACAAGGTAAACCAGGACGACTCGCTGATCTCGCTGGAAAGCGAGAAGGCGGCCATGGAGATCCCCTCGCCCCATGCCGGCACGGTGAAAACCATCAACGTCAAGGTCGGCGACAAGGTTTCGCAGGGCACGATGATCCTCACCCTGAAAGCCGAGGAAGCCGTCGCCCAGGCGCCGCAACCGGCCGAAGCGGGACAGCTCGCTGCGGCCCCTGCCCCATCCGCCAACGCCGACGAAATCCACGCCGAGGTGGTGGTGCTGGGCGCCGGCCCCGGCGGCTATACCGCGGCCTTCCGCGCCGCCGATCTGGGCAGGAAAGTGATCCTGATCGAGCGCCATCCGCGCTTGGGCGGGGTATGCCTCAACGTCGGCTGCATTCCCTCCAAGGCGCTGCTGCATGTCGCAAAGATCATTTCCGAGGCAGAAGAGGCTAGCCAGCACGGTGTTTCCTTCGGCAAGCCGAAAATCGATGTCGACCATATCCGCGCCTGGAAGGAAAGCGTGGTCGCCAGGTTGACCGGCGGGCTGGAGCAACTGGCAAAACAGCGCAACGTCACCGTGATACGCGGCACCGGCCAGTTCATCGCCCCCCATCACATCCGCGTCGAAACGCCGGAAGGAAAAACCACCATCACCTTCGACAATGCCATCGTCGCCGCCGGCTCGCAGGTGGTGAAAATTCCGGCTTTCCCCGACGATCCGCGCGTGATGGACTCGACTGGCGCGCTGGCACTCGCCGACGTGCCGAAAAGGTTACTGATCATCGGCGGCGGCATCATCGGCCTGGAAATGGCCACCGTCTACCATGCGCTCGGCTCGAAAGTTACCGTGGTGGAACGGGGCGCCCAACTCATCCACGGCGCCGATCCGGATATCGTCAAGCCTTTGCACAAGCGTATCGAGAAACGCTACGAAGCGATCCTGTTCAACACCAGCGTAACTGCACTGGAAGCGAAGAAAAACGGCATCCTCGCCACTTTCGGCGGAGACCACGCGCCCACCGAACCACAGCTGTTCGACCGGGTTCTGGTAGCGGCGGGGCGGCGTCCCAACGGCAAACTGATCGGCGCCGAGAACGCCGGCATCCGGGTCGACGAGCAGGGCTTCATCCCGGTGGACCGGCAGCAGCGCACCAACGTACCGCACATTTTCGCCATCGGCGACATCGTCGGCCAGCCCATGCTGGCTCACAAGGCGGTGCACGAAGGCAAGGTGGCCGCCGAGTCGATCGCCGGCCACAAGGCGGCCTTCGATGCCCGCGCCATCCCGTCGGTCGCCTATACCGACCCGGAGGTGGCCTGGATGGGGCTGACCGAAACCGAAGCCAAGGCGCAGGGCATCGCCTACGAAAAAGCCTCCTTCCCCTGGGCGGCGAGCGGCCGGGCGCTATCCATCGGCCGCGACGAAGGCATTACCAAGCTGATTGTCGAAAAGGAAACTCGCCGCATCCTCGGCGCTGCCATCGTCGGCGCCAATGCCGGCGAGCTGATCGCGGAAGCGGTGCTGGCCCTGGAAATGGGCGCCGACGCTGCCGACATCAGCCTCACCATTCATCCCCATCCGACCCTGTCCGAGACCTTGGGCTTTGCCGCGGAGATGGTCGAAGGCACCATCACCGATCTCTACATTCACCGCAAATAGCGCTAAAGCAACCGTCGGTGAATGCCGATAACGCCATGGTATAGTTGGCATTTATCGGCGATTAGACTTGGAACTGCGGATGATTCACAGGAAAAACAATAAGTTAGGCGCTTGAGCTGAAACTCCCTTTGGGTGAGTGTGCAATGGGCCGTAAATCTTTCAATTTCACGGCGTCCTCTGCGGTTCAATAGCTTTTCCAGGTTAAATGATTTCCGATTTTCCTGATTGACGGGCAAAACAGATAAGGACATCATTTGATGCTTATGCCTGAAAACGATCTCCAGGATATCTTTCTTGGCCGCCAGCCGATCCTCGACCGCGACAACCATATCGTCGCCTACGAGTTGCTGTTCCGCTCCGGCCAAGTCTCCGAAGCCCTTGTGCAGGACGACCTGCAGGCCAGTGCACAGGTCATTGTCCAGGCATTCAGCGAGCGCGACATCGCCAGCGTACTCGGCGGGAAAAAAGGCTTCATCAACGTCAGCGTCGACCTGCTGCTGTCCGACATTATCGAACTGCTACCCAGCGACAAGGTCGTCATCGAACTGCTCGAAACAATCCAGATTAACGAACAAATCATCAGCCGCTGCAGCGATCTCAAAGCGATGGGCTTCAGCCTGGCGCTGGACGATTTCATCGGCGGGCCGCAATTCGTGCCGCTGTTCGACATCGTGGAGGTGGTCAAATTCGACCTGCCGCTGATGGGGCTGGCAGATCTGAAAAAAAACGTCGCCTACCTCAAGCACTGGCCATTGCAGCTGCTGGCCGAGAAAGTAGAAGATATCGGGCAGGCAGAGCATTGCAAGGATCTCGGTTTCGATCTGTTTCAGGGCTACTACTATGCCCGTCCGGTGATATTAAGCGGCAAACGCCCCGACGCATCGAAGCTGGCGTTGACGCGGCTGGTCGGGCTGGTGCTGAACGATGCGGAAACCTTCGAAATCGAACAGGCTTTCAAGCACGACCCCTCGTTGAGCTACAATCTGCTGCGCCTGGTGAACTCCGTCGCAATGGGGATGAACCACAAAATCAGCTCGCTCAAGCACGCCATTATCGTGCTCGGGCGACAGCAACTACAGCGCTGGCTGCAGCTCCTGCTGTTCGTCAATCAGGACGGCGACATGCACAGCCCGCTGCTGGAACTGGCCGCTACTCGCGGCAGACTGATGGAATTGCTGGCTACAGTGCAGGTTAAAGACAAGGATTACCATGGCCGCGCTTTCATGGTCGGCATTATGTCCCTGCTCGACACACTGCTCTGCATGCAGCTGGAAGATATTATCAAGCAGGTCAACCTGAGCAACGACATTGAAAAGGCATTGCTCGAACATGGCGGCCCGCTCGGGAACCTTCTGCTGCTGGTCAAAAAAATGGAACAGACCGACTTTGATGCCGCGGCAGCCATTCTGGACAAAATGCGCCTCAGCCGGACCGATTTGACGCAAGCCCAAATGGAAGCCATGCGCTGGGCTAATGACATCAAGGAATTGGCCGAATAAGCCCGCCATGGCTTATCGCCGTTTTGAACCCCGCTAATCCCCCTTCCGGTTATTCAGCCTTTTGCCACATTATTTTATGGGCATACCAAAAATTCATCGACTATGATTAGGTAGGCAGGCGACAAATCGTGCCCTGCAATCTGCCTCAGAAGCTGCTTCCAAAACAGCCATAGCCCCCCGAAATCAAGCATGGCATACAGCGTTACGGGCGGTTTTATGGGTAAAGATGCGGCTTTTGCCGGGAGAGACCGTGAACCAATCATTCGAGACCGACATGGATTTTTCGCCGGAGACGCTGGACCGGCACTTCCGGTTCGTGCCCATCGTGTTCTATATTGCCCGGCCAACCGGCAACTACCCCACCACATACATTAGCCCGAACGCCAGGGAAATTCTCGGTTTCGAGCCGGCAGAGTTCACCTCGCTGGAGAATTTCTGGTCCAGCCACATCCATCCCGACGACGTGGAAGAAGTTTTTCTCGCCCTCGGAAAGATGGCCGAGGCCGACCACCATATCCTGGAATATCGTTTCAGAAACAGTACAGGCGAATACCGCTGGATGTATGACGAATTCAACCTGGTCAGAAACCCGGATGGCATTCCCAGCTACATTACCGGCTACTGGCTGGACATCACCGAACGCAAACAGCAGGAAATCGCCCTTCAGGAAGCCAAACAGAAGCTTGAAGAAAAAGACCGTTTTCTGCAGCATGTACTCGACAACGTTCCTCAGCGCCTGTTCTGGAAAGACTGCAACGGCACCTTCATCGGCTGCAATCGTGCCGGCGCAAAATCCATCGGGCTGGGCTCGCCGAACGAAATAATCGGCAAAACAGATTTCGACATCTACGCCAACCATGAAGACAGCGATTACTTTTTCAGGCTGGATCAAGGGGTCATGGAAAACGGCGCCCCCCTGTTTCACCATCTCATGCAGAGGCAGTTGCCCGACGGCAAAATGGCATGGCTGGATCTCACCAAGGTGCCGCTCCATGACGGCATGGGGCAAGTCAACGGACTGCTGATCAGCCACGAGGATCGAACCGAATTCGCCATCATCGAAGCCAGCCTGAGAAAATTCAAGCAGGCGGTGGAGCAAAGTTCCAGCGCCATCATGATCACCGACATCCAGGGCCATCTCGAATACGTCAATCCGGCCTTTTGCCATACTTATGGCTATGAGGCGCAGGAAGTGCTGGGGAACCATACGCGCATCCTGAAATCCGGCCACACGACGCTGGACGAATACCGCCTAATGTGGGACAGCATTCTTGTCGGCCATTGCTGGCACGGTGAGTTCCTGAACCGGAAAAAAAACGGCGACACCGTTTGGCAATCCGCCACGATTTCTCCCATCTTCGATGAAGGAGGGAAAATCACCCATTTCGTATCCATCGGGGATGACCTTACGGAACGCAAGAAAATGGAGCAGGCGCTACGCGAAGGAGAGGAAAAATATCGCCACCTGGTGGAAGACACCAGTGCCGTCGTCTATGAAATGGACCCCGGCACACTTGAATTTACCTATGTTTCCCCCCGGGTAGAAAGTCTTCTCGGCTACCCCGCTACCGACTGGCTGAAGGAAAATTTCTGGGAGAACCATCTGCATCCGGATGGGAAAGCGGCGATCGTGGATCGCGCGATTAATGCCATGTGGCATGATGGGGACCGCCATTTCGAATACCGCATGATCAGGAGCGATGGCAAGATAATCTGGATAGAAGACCGGGCTCGCGTATTTCTTTACGAAAACGGCCTGCCTTTCCGGATGCGAGGCATAATGCTCGACATTACCGAGCGTATGGATGCCACCGAAAAACTGTTCAATACCCGGCAGATGCTGCAACTGGTGCTCGACCACATTCCCCAGCGGGTATTCTGGAAAGACCTGAATTCCTCCTACCTGGGCTGCAACCGGGCCTATTCCGATGACATGAATCTTGCCAGTTCCGCCGAAATAAAAGGCAGTACGGATTTCGACCACTACACCGCCATAATGGCGCGTCGCTATCGGAAAGACGACCTGCGCGTCATCCAGCAGGGTCAGCCCAGGCTCGAGTATGAAGAACCGATGGAAGCCCATAGCGGGAGAGGCATCCGCTGGCTTCAGACCAGCAAGGTGCCCTTGCATAACTACGCTGGCGAAGTGATCGGCGTGCTCGGCATGTACACCGACATCACCGAACAAAGGGCCTTGCAGAAGCAACTGCGCGACGCCCTTCGGCAGTTGCAAACCATTCTGGACAACGCCCAGGTGGGTATCGCCCACCTTGAGGAACGCCGGTTTATCTGGGCCAACCGCCAAATGGAAGAGATGTTCGGTTACAAGAAGAAGGAAATCAAGGAAAAAACCGAGGAAATGCTCTATCCCTCCCATGAGGATTATGAGCAACTCGGCAACGATGCCTACCCCATTCTGTCACAAGGCAAGCCCTACGAAACCGAGCGCATCATGCGGCGCAAGAATGGACGGTTATTCTGGTGCCATTTGCGCGGCACATCCATTTCCCCGCGCAACCCGAAAAAAGGCACCATCTGGACGCTGATGGATATCGACAGACGCAAACAGGCCGAACGCCAACTGGTCGAATTAAACGACACGCTGGCACAGCAAGTGTCGCTGGAGATCGGCAAGGGGATGGAGAAAGAGCGCATCCTGATCCAGCAGGCACGGCATGCTGCGATGGGCGAGATGATCGGCAATATCGCCCACCAATGGCGGCAGCCATTGACTGCGCTGGGCCTGATCTTGCAGAATATTTCCACCGATTTCGAGGATCTCGCTCTCGATGCCGGTGCTCTGAAGGACTACACGACCAAGGCAATGCGATCGATCCGGCAGATGTCCAGCACCATCGACGATTTCCGCGACTTCTTCCGTCCAAACCGGGCAAAAACTCTTTTCAATGTGACCCGGGCCGCGCGGGAAACGCTAAATCTGGTCGAGGCCGCCCTCAATAATAACAACATCGCCTGCCACCTCTTCGGCCCGGAGGATATCCAGTGTTGCGGCCACAAAAACGAGCTTGCCCAGGTGCTGTTAAACCTGATCAACAATGCCAAGGATGCCCTTGTGGAAAGAAAAATTCCCGATAGCGATATCAATATCGAGGTTTCATCGGATGGGGATCGTGCGCGCATTACCGTGCGCGACAATGCAGGCGGCATACCGGCAGGGGCTATGGAGAAAATTTTCGACCCTTATTTCACCACCAAGGAAAAGGGCACCGGCATCGGGCTGTATATGGCGAAAACCATCATCGAACGGCACATGGGTGGCAACATTTTCTTCAAAAACAGCGAAAATGGAGCGGAATTCACCATCGACATACCGCTGAACACGCCCTGCTCCCTTACAAACGAATCGCGGGAGGTGCAATGAACCACGCATATGCAACCCCGGAAGAACTGAAACAATTATCGGTTCTTTATGTGGAGGATGAGGAAAGCATTCGCAGCGAGACCGTCCATTTTCTTGAACGCAAGATGGGCCGTCTCTTTCCTGCGGCCAACGGCGAGGAGGCATTGGCCATTTTCGCCGCCCAAAAACCTGACATTGTGGTCAGCGACATCATGATGCCAATCATGGATGGCCTCAGAATGGCCGAAGCCATCAAGGAACGGAGCCTCACCACGCCGGTCGTCATCACTACCGCTTTCAACGATATTCAATACCTGCACCGCGCCATTGCCTTGGGAATAGACGGCTTTGTGCTGAAGCCTATTGACCTTAAACAACTGATCGAAACCATTGCCCGAAGCGCTGCGCTGCTGCTCAAGACACGCGAACTGGCTGCCCACAAGGCTCAACTCGAGGCCTACCACAAGGTTGCAGAGGACGAGCGTCACCTGGTCGCAACGCTTATGGACCGCATGATGCGGCCGGAGAACCTGCGGGACAGCCATTTACACTACTCGCTCAAGCCCACGGACGTGGTGAGCGGCGACATGATCGCCGTATCCCGTTCACGCAACGGCAAACTCTATCTCATGCTGGCCGATTCCACCGGCCACGGCCTGCCTGCCGCCCTCAACCTGCTGCCGATAAACCACATCTTCTACAGCATGGTGAGCAAGAATCTGCCGCTATCGCTGATGGTGGAGGAAATGAACTGGGCCGTGAAGGAGCAGTCGCCGACAGATCGCTATGTGGCTGCGCTTATCGCCTGCATCGACAGCCATAACCGGCTGGTGGAGATATGGAACGGCGGCATACCGTCCGCATTTTTCATGGATTCCGACGGAAACGTGCGCCACGTATTCAAATCGGTCAACCTCCCGATGGGAATTCTCGACCAGACCTTTATTGCCGAAACCGAAATTTTTCAATGGAATGATCCGGGCCAGATCATCATCTATTCCGATGGTTTCACGGAAGCGGAAAATGAAAACGGCGAGGCGTTCGGCGAGGAACGGATCAAACAAGTGCTGAAGGGCGCTCAGCGGGAAATGCGGTTTACCGCGCTGACCGATGCGATCGACGCGCATCTGGGAGGCCGCCGCGCCTTCGACGACATGACCTTGATGATAGTGGAGTGCGGACCCGATGCAAGCCGGGCCGAAAATGAAGAATCCTGCCGCTTGCGGCGGGAAATTGCGCCCGGAGTGAATGGCTAAAAACGGCAAATGCTGAAGCGGCCTTTACCGGCCAAACGCCTGCGAGTGCTCGCGGTGATGCATCCAGTTCTTCAGATAGGCCGCCGTCAGTTCCTGATTGTGGCGGAACAGCAGCAAGTTCTCCGCATTCTTGTACTGCGCGGCATGAGAGAAGTTGAACGAACCGGTAATCACGACTGCGTTGGACATGCCGGCGTCGATGATCATCACCTTGTTGTGGGCGCTGCTGTGCTGGCTGTCGATGAATACCTGGACGCCCAGCGCGGCCACGGTCGACACCTGGTTGTGCTCCATTTGCTGTGTCTGCTCCGCGTCCGCGATCAGTTGCACCTCCACGCCACGGCGCCTGGCGTTGATCAGCGCCCCGGCGATGGACTTGCTGGTAAAGCTGTAGGCCTGCACCAGTATCTGCTTGCGGGCGTCGTAAATGGCCTGGAGGATCAGGGTATTGGCATCCTCGTCCGGCGTGAAGGCGACCTGGATGGAGCCGCTGGCGGCGATGACGCCGTTGGGCGATTCATAGGCGCTGGCAGTTCCGGCGAAAAAAAGTGCCAGGAAAAATGACGGCAGGTAGCGCAAGCAAGGGGTTTGCATTCGTGTTGCTCCGGTTTTTCCAGAATTATGCACGATATCATGCGTAGCAGACTGTCAGGATGCAGCAGGTAAAAAACCCATATGCAACGAAAGCGCCCATCCGTATTTTTAGAAATGGCGAAGACCAGAGGCTCGTTTAATAACTGATGGAACCGCTGTTTTCTCCGAAAGCATGCATATACTTCATTAAGCTGTCAGTAATTTACAGGAGGCATTTCATGATTGAACTCATACCGAATTTTCCTGACCAGGTCGTCGGCTTCGTCGCATCCGGGCAGGTTACTGCGAGCGACTATGAGACTGTGGTCATTCCAGCCATCGAGTCCGCGTTAATGACACACAAAAGCATTCGCGTCTTCTACCAATTAGGGCCGGCATTCACTGGGTTTACCTCCGGAGCAATGTGGGACGACATGAAGTTGGGCATAGCCCATCTAAAAGCGTGGGATAGAATTGCTGTCGTCACAGATATCAATTGGGTTGCCGGAGCAACTCGCATCTTCCAATTTGCCATGCCTTGCCCAGTCAAGATATTTCCCAACAGTGAATTCGCCGAAGCGGCACAGTGGATCACGGCGGCATAACAAGGACGCTGAGAAAAAACAGTGACACTGTTCTGCCGATCCGGCATTCACGAATCTTTAGTCAATGTCTGGTATGCCATTAAAGTGAGACCGCCTGGCGCTTTTATCACTGGGCACATTTGATCAGGAGGATATCGGACATGAGTCAGAAAAGTGAAATCGCCACGCTCGCGGGCGGCTGCTTCTGGTGCCTGGAAGCGGTGTTCGAACTGCTGAAAGGCGTGGAGAAAGTCGAGTCGGGCTACACCGGCGGCAAAACATCAAACCCCACCTACGAGCAGATTTGCGGTGGCGCCACCGGCCATGCCGAAGCGGTGCGGATCACCTTCGACCCGGATGTCATCCGCTTTCGGGAATTGCTGGAAGTCTTCTTTGCCATCCACGACCCCACCACCTTGAACCGCCAGGGTCACGACGTCGGCAACCAATACCGCTCCGCCATCTTCACTCACAGCCCGGAGCAGAAAGCGGCTGCCGAGGAGGCTTTTGCCGGGATCGCCGCCGCCGTGACCGAGATCGCCTCTGCCGGGGTTTTCTACCCGGCTGAAGACTATCACCAGGAATATTTCCGGCACCACGGCGAGCAGCCCTACTGCCAGCTCACCGTCGCGCCAAAAGTGGCGAAGCTGAAGGAGAAATTCAGGTCGCGCCTGAAGAACGGTTAGCCGATATGTCGCATGTCTCTTTGTTTTCTGCATCGGCCATCCCTGCGGCAACGATCGATGCCTACCTCGCGGCTGACTACACGGTGTTTGCCGCCGAGCCATTTGTCCTGGACATCGGCCATGCCAGCTCTGAACTCGCGCGATGGTTCAAGCTTAACCGGACAGACAGCGCCGCATTCATCACCGCAGGGAATCCATTGGGCGAGCCAACATCGAATTCGGAAAACCAAGCCGCCCAGCAACAACTGCTGGCCAGAATCAAGGCAGATGGTTTGCCTTATCTGGATGGGGAGGGTGGAGATCCATCAGGCCAATGGCCTGGGGAGCCCAGCTTACTGGTGTTCGGGATTTCGCTTGAAGCCGCCCAAAAGCTGGCCGGCGAATTCCGCCAGAACGGGTTCGTTTACGCCGGCAGCGATGCCACGCCTCGGCTAATTTTGTTGCGGTGAGTGGAGGAACAAACCTGAAAATCGCTTTTATCCACGGATTAATACAGATAAAACAATATGTTGATGAGTGCCTGCCATTCCTCCGGAAAACGCACCGGGCGAGGAAAGCGACTTATTTATAATCCGTGTATATCCGTGTTAATCCGTGGCTGAACTGCTTTTTATAGGATGAAAGACCTTCATCCCGATATCTAGCCTTTTCTCTCCATCACCGCCGCAAAAAACCCATCCGTGCCGTGCACATGGGGCGTGAGCTTGAAATATTTGCCGGTATCCAGAGCAATATTCTGCTGCGCCAGCACCTCGCTGGCGGCGCGCAGTTCGAACTCCGGATGGGCGGCGAGGAAGGCTTCGACGATCTGTTCGTTTTCTTCTTCCAGGATGCTGCAAGTGGCGTAAACCAGCCGTCCGCCGACTTTGACGAGGCGGGCGGCGGCAGTGAGGATGGCGGCCTGCTTGACGGTCAGCTCGGCGATATCCTGCGGTTTCTGGCGCCATTTCAGATCGGGATTGCGGCGCAGGGTACCGAGCCCGCTGCACGGCGCGTCCACCAGCACGCGGTCGAGCTTGCCGGCGAGGCGTTTGATCTTGATGTCGTTTTCGTTACTGATCAACTGCGGATGCAGGTTGGAGAGGCCGGAGCGCTTCAGGCGCGGCTTGAGTTGGGTGAGGCGTTTGGCCGACACGTCGAAAGCGTAGATGCGTCCCAGGGAGTGCATCAGCGCGCCCAGCAGCAGGGTTTTGCCGCCGGCGCCGGCGCAGAAATCGGCAATCATTTCGCCGCGTTTCGGCGCCACCAGATAGCCGATCAACTGGCTGCCTTCGTCCTGCACTTCGATCTTGCCGGTGAGGAACAGGGGGTGGCGGTTGATCGCTGGTTTTTCCCTGATCCGCACGCCGACCGGGGAATAGGGCATGGCTTCAGCCGCGATGCCGTCGCGCTTCAGGATTGCCAGCACTTCGTCGCGGCTGGCGAGCACGGTGTTGGCGCGCAAATCGAGCGGCGCGGGCTGCTGCATGCCGCGCGCCAGGGCGAGAATTTCCTCTTCCGGCATGCGGGCGGCCAGTCTTTCCGTCAGCCAGCCGGGAAAATCAGTCCGCACCGCCAACGGCAGATCGTCCGTGGACACCGCCTTGACCTGCTTCAGCCAATCGTTCTCCCCCTCGTGCAGCAACGGCTCCAGCTCGCGCAGGCTCAGGCCCTGGATCCTCGCCAGATAGGCCAGAATCAGGTGGCGCGCCGTGAGGTGGGGAGCGGCGATATGCTCCAGCAGGCTTTTGCGCCGCAACACGGCGTAGACCGTTTCGGCAACGAAAGCGCGATCCTTCTGGCCGAGTTCGTGGTTGTTGCGGAAATAGCGACTCAAGGTCGCGTCGGCCGGATGGGTCAGCGGCAGAATTTCGGTCATGGCATGAACGGCATGGCCAAGGCGTGCGGCGGAGAGTTGCATGGTTTTTTGTGGTTCCGGTTATTTTGAAAACAACTAGCCACGGATCAACACGGATTACACGGATGAATATTCCATGAATTTATCGGTGAAAATCTGTGTTAATCCGTGGCCAAATCGCTTTTCAGGTTCATTGTGTAATCGCGATTTCGTTCGCCACCAGCACCAGCCCGTCGCCATCCTTGTCGACCTGGCTGATTTTTACCGGCAGGTAATGGTAGTCGGCGGCGAGCCAGACTTCCGTGTCTTTTTCCCCCTCTTCGTGCTGCTTGCCGAGATGCAGCGTTTGCAGCGAGCCCATCGGAGTTTTCAACGCTTCCTCCACGACCCAGTAGGCATAGCTATCGAGCTTCCTGCCATTGGTGATGGACAATTGCACCGAACTGCGCTGGGGCGGGGCGAAAGCCAACTGGTACATGAAGCTTAACAGATCCTGGGTTCCCTCCGGCAGTTTGAGCGTCTTTTTGCCGCCACCGCTGGCGAGGGCAAGAGTCATGGCGTTCCAGTCGAACCGGGCGGCATCGGTCTTGTCCTCCTGCCCCCGCTCCACCCGGTAGCTCGAAGGCTTCAGGCCCGAGGGAGTGACGTCTCCCTGGCTGACCTGAATATACTTGCCGGAAGCAAACAGGGAAAACAGGCCGGTCGCCTCGACCATGCTGGAAATCGTGAAATGCTCCCCGTCGAGTTTCCAGGTCTGCTCGGCACGGCCCACGATCAGCCCGTTCAGCCCTTTGAACACGGTGAACTTGATCGTCACCTTCTGCGGCATGGGGGGTGCTTTGTCGTCCGGCTCGGGCTCGGGAGTTGCCGGGACAGGTTCCGGGGGGGATGGAGCAGACTCGGGGGCCGGTGGAACCGGCTCGACAGCCGGCGCCTCGGCAACGGGATTCGGCACCACTGCCGGTGGTGGGGAAACGTCTTTCGCCGGCTTCCGGTGCGGCCTGGGTTTAGGTGGGCGCGGCTTTGCCGGTTTGGCTGTTTCCCGACGCGCGATGGCGGCTGGCGGAGGAATGTCCAGCTTGACTTTCAGGTCGGGTGCCGGAGCCATGCTCAACGGCAGGGAAATATGCGGCCCGAATAGCAGGGCAAGGTGCACCAACACGGAAAAACCCAATGCCCACAGAAGTTTTTTCATGGTATCCGGCACATGCGCATAAGCCGCCCCAAGGAGCTATTCCCCCTCGATGCTCAGGGAAACCAGATTCTGTTCGATCCTAGCGCCGCCACGTTCCTCAATGACGATGCGCACCGGAAAATAGCGGCGATTCTTTGCCAGCCAGATTTCCGCGCCATCCTCGTCCGCCGCGTGTTGCTTGACCAGATGCACCGTCTGAAACCGCCCTGCCGGCGTGGTGATTCTTTCCTCTCCCGCCAGCTTGTAATGATACAGGTTGAGCTTCTTGCCGGTAGTCATGAACAGGCTGATGTCGCCTTTTGGCGGCGCGAACATGAACTGGTAAAGCATGCTGATGCGGTCCTGCGTACCGGGTTCCAGGGTGGCGGACTCGGTCTTTCCGTCGAAATGAAAGGTGATGTTCTTTTTCTCCCAGTCAAAATCCGCCTGAATCGCATCGGGGCGGCCCGAGCCACGGTGATCTTCAAAATGCAGTGGGCGCAGCCCCTTGTCGGTGACCTCGCCGCTGCTGGTCAGGCGGATTTTGCCCAACAGAACGAAAATACCGATGCCGGTGGTGACGCTGTCCAACTGGTATCGGCCATCGCCCTGCCTGAACGTTTCCGTCACGGTGCCGATTTTTTGGCCTTGCTTGGAGAAGTTATAAACGGCGCTAGTGTGCAGGGGCGCGGCGGCCTGTACCGCGCAGATCCACAGGCCGCACAGCGCGACAAACAGGCGCATCATTGCGGCTCCCACGGCGAAATCAGCACTGCCGCGACGGATTGCTGGTTTTTCAGCACGACACGTCCATTCGGGATGAGACTGAGCCGGCCTTCGGCAAACCAGCGGATGGCCTGGGGATAGATCAAGTGCTCCTGTTCCAGCACGCGCGCCGCCAGGGTCTCTTCGATATCGCCGGGCAGCACCGGCACAGCGGCCTGGACGATGATCGGCCCCTTGTCGAGATCGGGCGTAACGAAATGCGCGGTGCAGCCATGGATCTTCACGCCCTCCGCCAAGGCACGCGCATGCGTGTCGAGGCCGGTAAAAGCCGGCAACAATGAAGGATGGACATTGATCAGCCGCCCGGCATAATGCGTGACAAAATCCAGCGTAAGAATGCGCATGAATCCGGCAAGCACCAGTAAATCCGGCGCAAACCCGTCGATTTTCGTGGCCAGGGCGGCATCGAACGCCTCGCGGCTGTCATGATCGCGGTGATTCACCACCTCAACCGGGACGCCATGCTGCCGGGCTATTTCGAGGCCACGGGCATCGGGATTACTGCTGATAACCGCGGCGATTTTAACCGGCAGGCCGGCATCCCGTTTGGCCTCCAGGATCGCCTGCATGTTGCTGCCGCGCCCTGAGATGAGGATAACAATGGATTTCATTTCACCACGGTCTGAGGCTGCCCTTCCGGGCGCTTCTCGACATGGCCGATCTGCCATACGGTTTCGCCGGAATCGCGCAGCAATTGCATCGCCCGCCCGGCCTGATCGGCAGCGACGATCACCGCCATGCCGATGCCGCAATTGAAGGTGCGGTGCATTTCTTTTTCGGCGACGTTGCCTTCCTTCTGCATCCAGGTGAACAGCGGCGGCATCTCCCAGCTATCCTTGGCCAGCACCGCCATCAGGCTTTCCGGCAGAACCCGCGGAATGTTCTCCAGCAGCCCGCCGCCGGTGATGTGGGCCATGCCCTTGACCGGCAGTTGCGCCATCAGCGCCAGCAGCGGCTTGACGTAAATTCGGGTGGGCGCCAGCACCACGTCGCGCAAGGGGCGTCCATGGAAATCGGAGTTGAGATCGATGCCGCTGCGTTCGATGATCTTGCGGATCAGCGAATAACCGTTGGAGTGGGCACCGCTGGAGGCGAGCCCGAGCACGGCATCGCCCGCGACGATGGTCGAGCCGTTGATGAGTTTGTCTTTTTCCGCCGCGCCTACGGCGAAGCCGGCGAGGTCGTATTCGCCTGCCGGGTACATGCCGGGCATCTCGGCGGTTTCGCCGCCGATCAGCGCGCAGCCCGCCTGTTCGCAACCCGCCGCGATGCCCTTGATGACATCGGTGGCGGTAACGACATCGAGCTTGCCGCAGGCGAAGTAATCCAGGAAGAACAGCGGCTCCGCCCCCTGCACCAGAATATCGTTGACGCTCATCGCCACCAGGTCGATGCCGACGGTGTCGTGCTTGTCGAGCATGAAGGCGAGCTTGAGCTTGGTACCGACACCGTCGGTGCCGGACACCAGCACCGGATTTTTATATTTCTTCGAAATCTCGAACAGCGCGCCGAAGCCGCCTAGTCCGCCGAGAACCTCGGGGCGCATGGTACGCTTGGCGAACGGCTTGATGTTTTCCACCAGCGCGTCTCCGGCGTCGATATCCACGCCGGCATCGCGGTAGCTCAGGGAATTTTGGGTTGAATCGGGCTGGTTCAAGTTCTGCTCCCGCGTAAAATTTAAGTTGTGCGCCATTTTAACCCAAATGGACACAAAGCGCCTTGGCGTACCCTTATCCCATCCACCTGTAGTGGACTGTACCGGCCAGGGCCCGGGCACGAATAAAACCGGGGAACGTTTGTATCAGTCCCCGCACCGGATCGGCACAAATAAAAACGCCCCGGAGCCGAGGCTCCGGGGCGTAGCATTCAAATGCTAAAACTTAGGCTGCTTGAATGTTGGAAGCTTGCTTACCCTTCGGGCCTTGGGTGACTTCAAACTGCACCTTTTGACCTTCTTTGAGGGTTTTGAATCCGCCCATCTGAATCGCGGAGAAGTGTGCGAACAAATCTTCGCTGCCATCGTCCGGGGTGATGAAGCCGAAGCCCTTGGAATCATTAAACCATTTTACAGTACCAGTTGCCATTTACTTAGTCCCTTGCTAATAAAAAAACGGGAAATCCCGCGAAAATGCCTGAATTCCAAGACTGCAAACGGTGAAACCGATAGTGCAAAAAACTTGAATCCAAACAATAATGCGTTTTTACGCGATATGATTAGGCAAGTCAAGCAATAATTCAAACATATCCAGCGATATATTTCGGTTGATGTAATTTGGCAATATACTGAACTTCGATGTGATTTATTTTGTTTTTAAAAAACCGGGGATGGGGGGTTTAAATTGCACGGGTGGAAAAAAGAAGATTTCAGTTTGTACGAGATGCAGCGGATCATGTTCAAGCTGATTGATTCGGTGGCGCTCTTTTCCGGATTGTCTCAAGCGGAACTGGTCGACCTGCTGACGAACTCCGACAAGTGCACCTTCCAGGAAAATATGGTTATCCTGAGCGAGGGCAGCAGCGGGAATTTCATGTATATCCTGGTTGAGGGCGAAGTGGAAATCATCAAGAAGCTGGATAACGGCAAAACCAAAGTGCTGGCAAAGCTGGCAAGCGGCGACTGTTTCGGCGAAATGGCGCTGGTGGACAGCCATACACGCTGCGCCTCGGTGGTATCAACCGTCCCGTGCGTGCTGATCCGGTTGAGCGAAAACGGATTCAGCCAGAATCCCGCGATCAGCGCCAAACTGTACCGGAATATCGCCCGCCAGCTATCCAGCCGGTTGCGCAACAGCAATGCCATGATTTCATTGGGGCTACAGGATCATTCATAGCCAGCCCTGCAGGCTTCAGGGCTGCGTCGCCCTCACGGCAGGAACCGGAAAGGCTCCATATCCATCGACTCGACCCGAGCGCCAAGCAGGACAAGCGTGCCTTCCAGCCGGTTATCGCCGGTATCGCTGAACTCGAAACGATAGGTGCGGCGAATCGCGATGCGCCCCTGCGCGTCGCGCCCCAACGCCAATGCGCTGACGGTGACGGTATCGTCGAGGAATTGTACGCCCTCGCGCATGCAGGCTTGTTTACCCGCGTTTCTGGCAACCTCGAGCGCGCGCAGGCTGTCGAACCAGAACACGACGAGCGCGGCGAACGGCAGGAGCAGGAACAAATCCAGGATATCCATCGACAGGGAAAACGGGGCTGACTGAACGCCGAATCATACCCGTTTTAACCCGCCTCGTTGAGCGCCTGTTTCCATCCAACTGCCGTTTCCAGGTTTAAGCTAGAATACCGATGCAAACCCATAACTGATTTGCCCTGTAAAAAAATGAAGCAACTGCTGCTCGAAATCACTTCTGACTTTACCCCTACTCTGGATAACTTCGTTGCCGGACACAATGGGGAAGTGCTGCAAACCCTGCGCGAAAGCACCGCCGGAACCCAGCCTGAGCGTTTCATTTACCTCTGGGGTGCGCCCAACAGCGGAAAAACGCACTTGCTGAGAGCCTTTACGGACGCCCACTCACGGCACGGGACAAAATCGGTTTACGCGCAGTGCGGCGCGTCACTGCCGCATAATCTGGATGACCATGACGCAGTGGCACTGGATGACGTCGACCGGCTCGACGGCGAAGGCCAGATCGCCTTGTTCAACCTGTATAACCGACTGCGCGAAGGCAGGGGGCGGCTCCTTACCTGCGGGCCGTGTGCCCCGGCGCAACTGCCGATGCGCCCGGACGTGGTGACCCGGCTGGGCTGGGGACTGGTGTATCAGGTACACGGCCTGAGCGATGATGAAAAGATCCAGGCGCTGCACACTCATGCGGCGAGCCGCGGCTTCCGGCTCGGCACCGGCGTGGCGGAATACCTGCTGCGCCACTGGCGGCGCGATCTGCCATCATTGCTGGCGGCGCTGGATGCACTCGACCGCTACTCGCTGGAAACCAAACGTCCGATCACCGTTCCACTGCTGCGTGAAACGCTGCATCTGGAAATCGGCTCATAAAAGCTGTCTTAATGCCGCACCTGCTGGTCGATCTCTCCTGCCACGGCTTCGGCCACATCGCTCAGGCTGCGCCTGTGGTCAATGCGCTGGCCGGGCGGCTTCCCGGCCTGCGGGTAACATTGCGTAGCAAGGCGCCGCGTAATCTGCTGACGCAGCGTTTCCGCTGCGACTTCGCCCTGATTCCGCAGGCATTCGATTTCGGCATGGCGATGGCGAATGCGGTGACAGTGCAGGTGGAGGAAAGCGCTGACGCCTACCGCGACTTTCACCGTGGCTGGCTGGACAAGGTAGTGCGGGAAGCGGAACAACTGGCTGCGCTGGATACCGACCTGCTGCTCGCCGACGTCCCCTATCTCAGCCTTGCCGCCGCGGCGCACGCGGGCGTCCCGGCGGTGGCCATGTGCTCCCTCAACTGGGCGGACATCCATGCGCACTACTGCTCCGATCGCCCGGAAGCGCCAGAAATCCAGCAACAGATTCGGGATGCCTACCGCAGTGCCGTTTGCTTCCTCAAGCCCCGGCTCTGCATGCCGATGCCTGATTTACCCAATGGCCGCGAGATCGGGCCGATTGCGCATCCGGGCCGCAACCGCCGCGCCGAAATCGACGCCGGACTGGACCTTACGGCGGAAGACCGGCTGGTACTGATCGCCATGGGCGGCGTGGCTTTCCGCCTGCCGCTGGAAAACTGGCAGCGCATTCCCGGCGTGCGCTGGGTAACCCAGTCTTCCTGGCAAGCGTCCCACCCCGACGCGGTGGAACTGGAAGCTCTCGGTATGGATTTCACCGATGTACTGGCTTCCTGCGATGCCCTGCTGACCAAGCCTGGCTACGGCAGCTTTGCCGAAGCGGCATGCAGCGGCGTGCCGGTGCTGTATCTGGGGCGCAAGGACTGGCCGGAGGAACCTTTTCTGGTGTCCTGGCTGGAGCGGCATGGCCGCTGTTTGGAAGTGGATCGCGCCGCGCTTGAGCGCGGTGAAATCGCTGCGGCATTGGCAGAGCTGTGGGCCATGCCGCCGATGGAACCTGTCCGGCCGGAGGGTATAGAACAGGCGGCGGATTTCCTGCAAGGCCTGCTGCGCTGATAGAATTTCTTTAGCGGAACTATTTTTTAGCGATTTTCAGCCAGCCGTCCACGCCGACGATCAGCGCCGTCACCGCGCCGGAAGCGGCCAGCAAAGCGGCCGAGCCGCGCACGCTATTGAGAATGTCCGGCGCCAGGATCAAGGCGCCGCCCAGCTCCAGCATCATGCTTCCCGACAGCAGCTTGAGGATGCGCCCCTGCCGCTCCGTCAGCTTGCGTGTGCCGAGAGTGAAAACAAACGCCAGCATGATGGCCAGCAGGGGCAGCACGTAAACCACGTTGTACAGCAGCAGGTAAAGATAATAGTCCGCGCCGGGCAGGTTGCGCAGGGTGAGGACACGGGTAAACACCATCGGGAAGCCCGCGGTACAGAACAGTTCGTAGGTGTTGGCGGCGAGAGCGAGGGCCGCCGTGCCGGCCAGCATCGCCGGCCAGCTTGCCGCTTCGGCCAGGCCGCGCATACGCCTGAACAGGCCGGGTCTGGCGCTTTCCGGGATGGACAGGGAAATGCCCCGCTTGAACCAGAAATAATCCTTGATATTGATCAGGGCGATCGCCACGGCAATCATGCCGGCGATTCGGGTAGCCGCCTGCAGTTCTTTCATCAGCAGGAACGCGTTGAGCCATGCGGCCATGAACACGAAGTAGACCAGCCCGGAAAAAAACACGAATACGCCGCCGATCACCAGCATGCGCACGCGGCTCCCGCCGTGGACGAGCAAACCGAGAAGAAACAGCAGGACGAAAAAGGCGCAAGGATTGAAGGCATCCAGCGCAGCGATGGCGATGGTAAACAGCGGCAGGGAAGCTTGCGCCGGGTCGATTGCGCCGAGCAACGGCACGACCGGCGACGGCTCGTGCTGGCCGACCGTGTCCGGCAAGCGACCATGCAATGCATTCTCACGGCAACCGAGCAGCGCCTTGCGCAGTTCTTCGCCGGTTGTGGCGGGCGCATCGAAGCCCACCCGCATCTCGCCGCACAGCAGGAAAGCCGGCACGAACGTGGCCTTTCGGCCCAGCCCGGATGCCATGCGGATATAATCTTGAATGTTTTCCGGGTGTTCGCTCAGTTCGGCGGAATGCAACGTAAGCCAGGGATAGTCGGATGCCAGCCGCTCCACGAACGGCTGTGCTTGCAGGCAGTGGGGACAGCGCTTCGACCAGAAAAAATAGAGGTGGACCTGGATTTCGCCAGTCGCGCTGCGGCTGACCCAGGTCGCCGCAGCGCGCGGCGCCTCTCTTCCCGCCGCGCCGGCCTGCGGGGGCAGCAGCGCGGCGAGGAAAAGAAAACCCGGCAGGAAAGCACGGAACAGCATGGCTACCCCTGTCGGCGACGGATTAGTCTCCGGCGGCCTCTCCCTCGGCAATCTGCTTATGCACTTCCGCCATGTCGAGCGCCTGCGCCTGCTCGACCAGTTGCTCCAGCCCGGATGCCGGCAGTGCGCCAGCTTCGGAGTAGATGATGACCTTTTCGCGGAACACCATCAGGGTCGGGATCGAACGAATCTGGAAGGAGGCTGCGATGCCCTGCTCCACCTCGGTATTGACCTTGGCGAAAACGACGTCGGGATATTTTTCAGAGATTGCCTCATAGGTCGGCGCGAAGGAACGACAGGGACCGCACCACGGCGCCCAGAAATCCACGATCACCATATCGTTGCCGGTAATGACGCTTTCGAAGCTGTCCTGAGTGAGTTCGACGGTGGCCATGATTTTGTTCCTCCAGAAAAATGCCGGTGGCGGCGAAAACGTGAAAAAATAGCATTAAGTGGCGCAACAATCCACCCCTGTGCTATTTTTCACGAACCGATACATGTTGAGAGCTTGAGACTTACATATAGACACTATGAACCAGAATTCAACCCCCGCCCCCGATGTTCTGCTGCTGCTCGCACCCGGTTGCCAATACTGCCCTGCAATGCTGGAAAGTTTGGGCGGGCTGCTCAAGGAAAGCCTGATCGGGCGGCTGGAAGCGATCAACGTTGCGGTCCACCCGGAGCGGGCGGCGGAACTCGGAGCAAGGACGGTGCCGTGGACAAGAATCGGCCCGTTCGAACTGGAGGGCGCGCTTACCCCTGGCGAACTGCGCCGCTGGGCGGAACAGGCCGGCAGCCTCGACGGCATGGCTGATTATTTCTTTCAACTGCTGAAAAATGGCCGGCGCGCCAAGGTAGAGGAAATGGCACGGCAGGAGCCATCCCGGCTGCAAGCGCTGGTTCGCCTGATGCAAAGGCCGGACACCAGCATGGCGGTACGGATCGGGATCGGAGCGGTACTCGAGGAATTGCACGGCAGCGGGCTCACCGAGGCGATGATCCCCGGTCTGGGGGCGCTGGCCGGGGATGGCGACGCCCTCGCCCGTGCCGATGCCTGCCATTTCCTGTCGCTGATCGGCGGCGCAGAAGTGGCGCCTTATCTGCGCGCCTGCCTCGATGACGAAAGCAGCGAAGTGCGTGAAATTGCAACTGAATCGCTGGAACAACTGGGGCTGAAATGAGCAAGGCATTTACGCGCGAAAATGACGACGCTGAGGAAGAAGAACCGGCACAGGCGCAACGACTACCGGCGGGCCTGAAAAACTACATTACCCCGGCGGGATATCAACGCCTCAAGGATGAGTTCGACCAGTTATGGAAAGAGGAGCGCCCGGCGCTGGTGAAAACCATTACCTGGGCAGCCTCCAACGGCGACCGCTCGGAAAACGGCGACTACATTTACGGCAAGAAAAGGTTAAGGGAAATCGACCGGCGCATCCGCTTTCTGTCCAAGCATCTGGACAACGCCGAAGTGGTCGATCCGGCGCAGCGGGAAGATTGCGACCAGGTGTTCTTCAGCGCCACCGTGACGGTATGCGGCCAGGATGGCGTGGATCGCACCTATAGCATCGTCGGCGTGGATGAGGCCGATGTCGGACGAGGCCGGATCAGCTGGGTTTCGCCGCTGGCGCGGGCGCTGATGAAGGCGCGCGAAGGCGACTCGGTGACCCTGCGCACTCCGGGCGGCGTGGAAGAACTGGAAATCATCGACGTGCGCTATATACCGCTGGATTCCGATTAAGCGCCATTTTTCCGTCCGGTTGCCCGGTCGAGAAACTCCGTCAGTTTGACGACCTGACGCTCCACTTCCCTGAACGAATCATGGTCGCCGGCAAGGATCAGCAGGCGGACATGGTCGCCGGATCGATGATCGTAGATGGTCTGCGCATCTTCGACCGGCACGGTGCCGTCGTCGCTGCCGTGCACCAGCAGCACCGGGCAGCGTATCTGCCGGATCGTGTTGCGCGGCGCGATGTCGCTGAAACGGTGGCCGATGACGCGCTGAACATAGCGCAACACGTAACGGCCGATGGGAAAATGGGGCACATGGCAAGCATGCATAAATCGACGCATCATGCTTTCCGGATCGGCAAAGGCCGCGATGCTCACCACTGCGGCCAGGCTTGGGCGGCGCGAGGCAGCCAGAAGCGCCGCTCCCGCGCCGACCGAATGGCCCAGGGCGACCAGCCGGGTTGCGTCCACCGCCGGTTGATGCGCAAGCCAGTCCAGGGCGCACTCCATATCTTCGGCAAAACGCGGCATGGAAGAAAAACTGTCGCCATCGCTGCGACCATGGTTGCGCGCATCGAACAGAAGCACGGAATAGCCGGCCTGATGCAGAGGTTGCGCCAGCGGCAGCAGCATCTCGGCATTCCCGCCCCAGCCGTGCAACACGGCCACCGCCGGAGCAGAACCGGCGCCCGGGGCAGGAATAAACCAGCCAAACAGGCGCTTGCCGTTCCTGGTCGGAATCGCGACTTCCCGGTATGGCAAGCCGTATTGCTCCGGAGTGTGCTGTTCCCGGACGCGCGGCGCGCGAAAGCCAATATGGATGGACAGATGGAAGGCGGCCGCCATTGCGGCCAGAATCAACAATACAGTCACGGTCGCCGCCATAGTCAGGATTGGCCGCTCTTGTTACATGACATCGTTGCGGTGTGGACGTCGATCGGCCTCACAGGGGTGACAGCCCATACAGCGACCTCAGGAAATCGGTAAATACAGGGGCCTGGCCGGGTTTGCCCGGGTTCTGCCTGTAGCGGGCGCGCACATCGTCGAGCTTTTTCCGCATCAGGGATTGCGACTCGGCCGCGCCGATCCGATTATGGTCGCGCTCCTCGGCAAGATGGTGGTAATAGCTGAACACCTCGTCGTCGTAGGGGTTCGCGCCGACCAGTTGGATGCGCTTGACGTTGAGCCGGTCTGCGGCCTGCGCCTTGGTGATTTTATGCATCTTGACCAGTCCGGCCAGGTATCCCGCCTCCTGCCGCAGCGATTCCTGCCGCGTGTCAGTCCACGGCATCGTGGTGGCGCAACCGGCCAGGGCCCCGAGCAGGATGAGTGTTCTTATTTTCCCGAGCATGGATTCAATGCTGCAACCGGCCATACAATCGGCTATACAGACCGTCGTTTCTGATGAGATCGTCATGCACCCCCTCCTCGATGATATGGCCATCGTCGAATACATAGGCGCGGTCCGCCTGCTTCACCGCGCTCAGGCGGTGGGCGATGATCAGAGTGGTGCGGTCTTTGAGAAATTCCCTTAGCGCCTCATGCAGTTTCGCTTCGGTTTCGGCGTCTAGCGCCGAGGTGGCTTCGTCGAGGATGACCACCTGAGGATCGGACAGCACCATGCGGGCGATTGCCAAACGCTGGCGTTGCCCGCCGGAAAGGCGCACGCCCTGGCGGCCGACGATGGTATCGAGACCGTTCGGCAGCTCGCGCACGGTATCGGCCAGTTGCGCCACTTCCAGCGCCTGCCACAACTGCGCGTCAGCCAGTTCGCGCCCCAGCGTC
Organism: Sulfuricella sp.; assembly: GCA_035530375.1. GTDB lineage: Bacteria > Pseudomonadota > Gammaproteobacteria > Burkholderiales > Sulfuricellaceae > Sulfuricella. The sequence continues at coordinate 33,687 of DATKUY010000013.1, forward strand.
AGATTCATGCGCACCGTGTCATTGAACAGCGCGGGATGCTGCAGCACCGTGGCGACATGGCTGCGCACCACTTCCATACCGATTTCCGTCATCGGCACGCCGTCGAAACCCACCATGCCGGAGATGGGCGGATAAAGACCGAGGATCACCTGCACCAAGGTCGATTTGCCGCCGCCGGAGGCGCCTACCAGCGCCACCTTCTCGCCGGGACGGATTTTGAGGCTGACGCCGTTCAACACTGGCGTCTCGCCGTAACTGAAATGCACATTCTCCACCTCGACGCCGACCGTGTGCTTGCCGGCGAAAGGGTTCTTCAGGTGCGGGTAATGGGGCTCCTCCTTGAGTTCCAGCAGCCGGTTGATGCGCGTCAGTGCCGCCTTGGCACCATAGTAGGCGTACTGGATACCGAGGATTTCCTGCACCGGCCCCATCATGAACCAGAGGTAGCCGAATACCGCCATCATCTGGCCGATTGAAAGATTGGAGTACACCACCATCAGCATGCTGATGGCGCGGAACACGTCGAAGCCGAACAGGAACACCATGAACGACAGCCGCCCGGCGGCATCGCTCTTCCACGAGAAAGCCGCGGCGTGGGTGCGGATGTCGCGCGCCGTGTCGATTACCCGCGCGATGTAATGCTGTTCTCGATTAATGGCGCGGATCTGCTGGATCGCATCCAGGGTTTCGGTAAGCGCCTGCTGGAACAGCTCGAAGGCGCTGTTTTCCTGCTTCTTCAGATCTTTCACCCGTTTGCCCAGTACCGTGGTGAAATAGATGACCGCCGGGTTGAGCAGCAGGATGAACAGCGCCAGTTGCCAGTGCATCCACAACAGCACGACGGCGGTGCCGACAATGCTCAGTACCGCCACCAGGAACTTGGAAACGGACGCACCGACAAAATTGTCGACAGCATCGAGGTCCTTGACGAAATGGGAAGCCACCGCGCCGCTGCCCAGTGTTTCATATTCCGACATGGCGATGCGTGACAGGCGCAGCAGCATCTGCTCACGCATGCGGTAAACCACGTCCTTGGCGATCAACGTAAAGCTGCGGCCCTGCCATACGCCCAAGGTCAGCGCCGTCAGCCGCAGCGCCAACGTGGCCACCAGCACCGCGCCGATGTACAGCACCGGGCCATACCAGTGGGCGGGAAAAAAGCCATTGACCAGCGCCACCAGCCGTCCCGGTTGGTGCAGCAGCACCTCGTCCACCAGCAGCGGCATCAGCAGTGGGATCGGCACGCTCGCCAGCGCCGCGAGAATGGCGACGATATGGGCGATGACCAGTTCCTTGCGATGTTCGCGGACGATGCCGAGTATCGACGACCAGGTATAGGTTTGGCGCGAAGGAGAGACAGGCATGAATGCTTGATGCGGGTTGCGCGGCCTATGTTCGGATATGCTCATATTACGTCCTTGGCAGCGCGAGGAGAAATGATGTTTGTGCAATGTGTCGGGCGACGACCCTAATCCCAGAACTTGTAATCCGATTTCTCCAGCACCTTGATGCAGGCATCCACTACGTTTTCGTCATAGAGGCTGCCGCGGTTTGTGCGAATTTCTTCCACCGCTTGCTCGATTCCCAAGGCCGGGCGGTATGGGCGGAAGGAAGCCATCGACTCGACCACGTCCGCGATGCAGATGATCCGGGCTTCGAGGCAGATATGCTCGCCGGCAAGACCGTTCGGATAGCCTGAGCCGTCCATCCGCTCGTGATGCTCCAGGACCATGCGCGCCACCGGCCAGGGAAATTCCGCCCCGGCCAGGATGTCGTGGCCGGCCTGGGAATGCGTTCTGATGATGTCCATCTCGACCGACGACAGCTTCCTGGGGTTGGTGAGAATCTCGGCCGGGATGCGAATCTTGCCGACATCGTGAATCAGGCTGCCCAGCCGGATTCCATTGATGACATCCGGCGCCATTCCCATTTCCTCGGCAATCGCCACGGCGAGCAGTGAAACGCGTTTCTGATGGCCGTCGGTGTAGGGATCGCGCGACTCTATTGCCCTGGAAACCACGGCGATGGTCTGCTCCAGTGTTTCGACCACGGTCTGCCTGGCGCGTTCCAGTTCCCGCGTTTGGGCGCTGGCCTTGGCGCTCTTGTAGATGGCGCCGAGCAGGGTGTCGGTGTTGACCGGTTTGATTACATAGCGGTCCACGCCGATCTCGATGGCGCGGATGAAGTAATCTTGTTCGCTGTGCGCCGTGATCACGATGATCGGCACTTCTTCCCGGGTCGAGGACTTGATCGACGAGGCCATCTCCAGTCCATCCATCACCGGCATCTTGATGTCGGTTACCACGACATCCGGGTTGTATTCGGCGAAAGCCCTGATGCCTTCCTGCCCGTTGGCGGCGGTGTGCAGAACGCCGACCCAGCGCATCAGAAAGCGGGAGAGCAGCTCCCGCACCTCTTCCTCGTCCTCGACATACAGGACAGAAAGGGTTTTCATAAAATGGATGTCAATATCCAGGCCGGCTTCGTTTTCCATGATTGCAGTCCGGGTGCTAGCGAGTCGAGTACAGGGGCACGCTCAATGTGAATTTTGCGCCGTGTTCGAGGTTCATGGCGCTGACCGTGCCATGCATGTTGCGCTCGATAATCATTTTGACCATGTACAGCCCGACTCCGCTGCCCTGCTCCTTGGTGGTGAAATAGGGCTCGAACAATTTTGGCAGAACTTCCTCCGTAATGCCACCACCATTGTCCTCCACGCTTAGTACGGCTGCGCCATCCTGTTCCTGGAGAAGAATCCGGACGCGGCCTTTGCCGACCTTGCTCTCCATGATCGATTCCTTGGCGTTCGCCAGCAGGTTTAGCACAACCTGAGCATACTGGTTATGGAACCCCGTCACCATGATAGCATGGGGAGGCATTTCCAGTTCAAGGCCGATATTGTTGTTCTTGAAAGTTGCCTCGATGATCGAGATCGCGTCCCGGATGGCTTCCGCCAGGTCGAATTGCGATTCCTCCCGGTCGGGGCGGAAAAATTCGCGGAAATCGTCGATGGTGCTCGACATTTTTTCTATCAGCCGGCGCACCGAACTGACATCCCGGTTCAGGGTCTCCGGCGTCATGGTGTTGAAGCGGAAATCGTCATTGATATTGCTGACGATCAGGCTCAGGGAATTCAGCGGCTGCCGCCACTGATGAGCGATGTTGTGCACCATCTCGCCCATCGCCGCAAGCCGCGACTGCTGAATGAGGAGGTGATCCTTCTCGCGATTCTTGGCGAGTTCCTCGCCGACCCGTTGTTCCAGCGTGGCATTGAGCTTGGTCAGCGCCTCCTCCGCTTCCTTACGTTCGGCAATTTCATGGAGCAGATTGGTGTGATAATCGCGCAGGCTGTCGCGCATCGTGGCGAAGTTTTCGACCAGTGCGCCCACTTCGTCATTGCCGGGTTTGGGCAGAGCGGAATCGAAATCCCGCTGGGCGATCCGCCTCGAAGCCTCGGCCAGATGGTGAATCGGCCGGCTGACGGTGAATTCGACCATCAGCACGATGGTTGTGGTGAGAAGCGCCAGCATGCCGAACAACATGATGGTCAGCTTCCGGCTCTCCCGTCTGGCGTCGGCCAAGGTCGGCGACAGATCCACTTGCACGACCAGACTGCCCAGATTCATGTTCAGGTAAACGATGGTTTTTTTCAGTGTGCGCACGTCCGGGCGGTGCCATACCTCGGGCGGAGGCGGGAAGGTGGCGAGTGGGTAGAGCTGCTTGCCGTCGCCGTCGGCCAGCCGGATGTCGATCCAGGTGGTGTTTTTCCTTTTCAGCGCATTGAGATTTTCGTGGATGATGTCGAGTTGGTTTCCCAGCAGGAGCGGAATCAGGCCTTCCACCACGCTGTCCAGATGCTGGTTGACCGCCTTGAGGTGCGTTGCCTCTTCGATGGCGAGGGAGTTGGGTATCCATTCATAGTAAAGAAAGCCGCCCATCAGCATGCCGATGAGCAGCAGGGGCAGCAGGAGTTTTGCTCTGAGCGACATGGCGCGGGGCTACTCGTCAACCCAAAGGGATTCCAGCCCCCAGTCGCGCATCGGGGTGTAGTCCTTGAGCGAGGTGGAAACGATTTGCTGTATCGGTATCCTGGCCAGGATCTCCCGCCCTTCTTGTGTCGCGCCGATTTCCAGCAAGGCGCGCTGCACCTTTTCCTGGACAAATTTCGGGACTCTGGGGTGTGCCGCGATCGGGTGGGAAGGCATGTCACGCGTGGTGTACAGCACCCTGAGGGCATCCCGCACTGGCGCATCCTGCTCCTGCAGGGTTTTTTCCACGCCCCCGCCCGCGTCGGTCAGACCGTTGACGACATGGAAGTACACCGAGCTGTGCGTTTTAACGTAAAGCGGAACGGGCGTGACGTGATAAAGCCTGGCCAGATCGGCGCGCATCAGCAGGCTGGCGCCGAGGGCGTTGGGCGAGGGAAAGGCGACGGTTTTGCCGTTGAGTTCCGACGGACTCCGGATCGGGCTGTCCTTGCGCACCACCAGTATGCCGCGCAAGGGAGCGCTGTCCCGCACCAGGGGAATGTAGCCTTGGGTGGTGCTCATTTTCAGGATGTGGTAGGGGTTTGTGTAGACAAAATCAAAACTTCCCCTGGCCAGTTCCTGTTCGAATTCCTTGATCGTGAGCGTGGCGACCAGCTTGAAATGCTCTCCGGTGCGCTTTTCCAGTTCGTCTACGACCGGTTTCCAGATAGCGAACAGCTTGCGCTGTTCGAATTGCGGCACAACCGCGAAAGTGTAGGTATGCGCCATGGCCGCCTGGCTGACCAGAAGGCAGGCCGCAATACCCAGGCAAAGCGCTCCGGCCCGGCCAAAAAAAAAGCCGGGGAGTCGCCTTGCAAAAAGGAGCGTGTCGGTTCCTGCTATCATGGCACAATCCACCAAGTTGATGTCGCACCGGGCACCATGCCCTGGTTTTTCAGTGTAGCCGCTTACCGCAGGATGTTTACTGGAGCAGCTTGACGTCCTCGATCACCACGTTTTCCAGCGGCACATCGGAAGGCAGCGGGTCGCGCGGACCGGTGCGCACCTTGGCGATTTTCGACACCACCTCCTGCCCTTTCACCACCTTGCCAAACACCGCATAGCCCCATCCCTGCCCCTTCGGCACAGTGTAATCAAGGAAGGCATTGTTCTTCACGTTGATGAAAAACTGCGCAGTAGCGGAATGCGGGTCCATGGTACGCGCCATGGCAATGGTGTAAATCTCGTTTTTCAACCCGTTGGCAGCTTCATTCCTGATTGGGTAAAAGGTTTCCTTTTCCTTCAGGCTGGTGTCGAAGCCGCCACCCTGAATCATGAAATTATCGATCACGCGGTGGAAGATCGTACCATTGTAAAAACCGCTCCTGGTATAACGCAGAAAGTTCTCCACCGTTTTCGGCGCCTTGTCCGGATAGAGCTCAAGCGTGAAACTGCCAAGGTTGGTCTTCATTTCCACCATCGGGTTGGCGGCCTGGACGCCGAAGGAAAACAGCAAGCCGAGGAGAAAAGCAAATAGCCGGAATTTCATAGATTACCACTCCAATAAAGTTATCAAAAAAGCGGGTTATTTAATACGATAGAACCTGCCCGCCAGGGTCTGCCCTTTCAGGTTGTCGAAACGGCTGTCCACGGCATCGCCAAGCTGGGCGAGACGCTCGTCGGGATGGGGATGGGTCTTGAACAGCAGCGCCACGCTGCTGTCCGCGCTGCCGACATGGCCGATCTGCTGCAGCACTTCGGGCAAGGCGTAGGCATCATAGCCGGCGCGAGCCGTCAGCACCATGGCAATACGGTCGGCCTCGAACTCGGCATTCTTGTCGAGAGAACGCGAGACGATTTCCGCGCCGCTACCGATCAGCCCCTGAATATTGCTGTTGCTCCCTCCCGCCTTCATGGCCAGGAGCTTGCCGCCGAAATCCACCATCTTGCTTTGCTGCAAGATTTTCAGGTGGTGCTTGCGGATGACGTGGCCGATTTCGTGCCCCAGAACACCGGCCAGCTCCGCCTCGTTCTGCAGTAAACGGTAAAGCCCGCGGGTAATGAAGATGTAGCCGCCCGGCGCGGCAAAGGCGTTGATGTCGTTCGATTCGATCACGCCGAAATGCCATTCCAGATCGGGACGCTCGCTCTGGCTGGCGACCCAGCGCCCGACATTGTTGACATATTTCTGCAAGCGCCGGTCTTTGACCAAGGGCGAAGCGCCCAGCAGGTTGCCGGCGATTTGCTGTCCGATTGCCGCCTCTTCCTGCTCGGAACATCCGGCTGCGCCCGCCATCATGTCGATGCCGCTTTTGATCAAATCGGAAGCGGATGCGGGCTGGTTTTCCTGCTGTTGCGGTTTCTGCATCTGCTGTCCCACCGCATTCAGCACCTGTCCCAGGTCAAAGGCTTGCGCCGTGCCGATGCATAGCATCAGGCCGAGGCAGGCTATAGGGGTACGCATGCGGGCTACCATGAACTTTCTCCTTTACCGGACGGCTGTGCAGTTGCCGGTTCCGGCAGGTAATCCACCTGCTGCGGAACCAGCTTGCCCTTGGCTGCGAATGCCTGCGCTTCCTGTTTGCTGGTGAGGAATGATTTTGCGAGATTCAGCTCTTTCCCGTTGAATCTGGCGGACTTGAGATCTTCTTCATTGAGGCCGCGAACGCCCGTGGTAGCGACCACCTGCCCGGTACCGGCACGGCCGGATGCCAGGCCCAACAGACCAGCAACTTCGCTCCCGGCAGAAGCCTTGTGCGCATCACCGCGGCGGATGCTCAGCATGCGCACCCAACCGGCGCCCCTGGCGCTTTTTATCTGAAGCCAGCCGCCATCCTTCTTGATGATTTCAACCTTGTCGCCGGGTGCCAGGGTGCCGACGGTCTGCGCATCGCTGAATGGCTCGCCCTTGATGTTATCGGCCTTGATCGCCGCACCGCCCGTTGCGGCATGAACGCCCGTCGCGGCCAGCAGCAATGCCGCCAGCATTGCGCCATGAAAAATTTTCCTGCCCGTGTGCGTCATGAATCCCCCCGGATTTTTGATTGCTCCCAGCGCAGCAGAGCTTCGGCGAATAATGTGCGCCATTCCGCCCGTGCCCTCTCGCCGCCCTCGATGGGAGCCTCGTGGATAAACCACTCGGTTCCATTATCCGCATATGCGCCATTCTTTTGCAAGAGCGGTCCGATCGCTTGCGAGAGCGCTTCAATATCGCGGGAAATCTGCCCTCGCCGAATGGTGTCGTCTTCCTGGCAAATCCATGAAATTGCCAAGGTGTTCTCGAATAACCCCCACAGGCCTTTTTGCCGCCCCTTCAGCATTTCGACACTTTTCGGCGCCCCTTTTATTTTTTCCAGGCCTTTGCGAATCCTTTCCCATGTGCGCTCGCCCATGATCTGCTCATGCCCATCGAGGCGAATCAGCATGAGCACAGCATGCTGATTGCCGCTGCGATCCTGAGAGGTGCGCACCGAATTTTTTTCCAGCACCCTGCCGGTAGCCAAGGCATAAAGTCTGGCGATAGTGAAATAAGCCAGGCCGATCGTCACCGGACCGGTGAGGTTGATGTAGGTAGTGGTGAGATTGATGCTGGCATAGGAAATGGCAATCAGGATGAACTGCGAAGCGCCGAACAGTGCATCGAATTTGTCCTGCCCGGCACCGCGATAGAAGCCCCAGGCGGTTGCCCATACCATGGCGAGCGTCAGCAGCAGGTAGGCAATGCGGGCGTCGGGGAAACGCAGGTAGTCGCCGTGCTTGAGATTGTCGATGGCGGTGGCGAGAATTTCCACACCGGGGTGCATCCGGCTCAGCGGCGTCGGCTTGACGTCGAACAGGCCGGGCGCGGTCGAACCGATGATCACGATTTTTCCCTTGAACTCGTCCTGGGGACGTTTTTTGTTTTTGCTCGCCATGTCGGCGTAAACATCGGAAAAGCTCACGGTGTGATAGGAGAATGGCTTTCCGCGCCAGTTGAGGAGGAATCTCTGCGCATCGGGCTGGGCGAACCCCAGTTCGGTGGAAACGCGCAGCGGCAGCGAAGGGATCTTCCAACCGTAATCGTCGAGGTAAGCCAGATATTGGCGCACGATACCGTCGGCATCGGGATAAATATTGTGCAGGCCCAGTCTGCCGCCCTGGAGTATGGCCTTGAAAGGCGGCAGCACGACTGCCACCGTGGCGTCGCGATTGGTTTCCTCGCCAGTGGCTGTCACGCCGGGGATCATGCCCGGCTTGATCTGGCTCAGGTGATCATTCGCCGGGTCGAGCCGCAACATCGGGAAAAAAGTGTTGCCGGTGGCGGCGATGGCCGCGTTGAAGTAGGCATCGCTGTCCGGGTTGTACACGTCCGGATCGCTGAACAGAATGTCGAACACCACCGCCCTGGGCTGCTGCTTCTCCAACTGCTCGACAAACTCCCCCAGCACTTGCCGCGGCCACGGCCAGCGGCCGTATTCCCCGGCCATGGCGGCAAGGCTCGCCTCGTTGATGTCAACGATAACGATGTCTTTGTCGGGCTTGGGCACAACCACACGATAGCGCACCATCATGTCGAACGCCGCCTGCCTCATGTTGGTCGCAAGATGCAGGGAAAATACGTCGAGCACGATCACCGCGCTGAACATCGCCGCCAGGTAGAGATAGAAACTGTTCTTCCACTTTCTTGCCAGAAAAGCGGAAAAGGTGTTCAGGGCGAATCTGAAACGGCGCGAGAGGTAGCCGGGACTCATGAAGAAATCATGCCGAGGTGCCCTGTTTTCCTTGATTCTGCCGCGTTCCGGACGTCAGGGGCAGATATGGCCAGGCACAGCCATTGCTACGCGCCCAAAGCTTATTTGAACGCAGTTTTTTTCCTGCATAGATCGACATACCCTTCCAGCTTTCCTTTAACAGGCTGGCTGACATTAATGAATTCAAAAGCTGCACGGGTATTTCGCAATGGATCGGCACACCATTTATCGAATTCAACTCTTTTTATTTTCACCTCGACATGAAACGGGGGACCATCCTCCGGAAAGAACGTAACGGTGCCGGTTTCATTCTCGTTGCCCTTGCCGGGATGAAGTTGCGATGTCCTCATACGGCAGCCAGTCAGGGCAATGTCCATCAATTCCGCACCATAATGGTGGAAAGAATCAGAACCCAGACCAAATTCGCAAGGCAGGCAGACCTCGTGGCGTTTAGATCTACGCCATTCTGCCAGACCGGAAAGCCGGTGCACCTTGCGGGCAAATTGCTGGGGTGTAAATGGCTTGCAAATGTAATCGGAAGCGCCTTCGTCGATGGCAGAATTTCTGGCTTCCTTTTCTCCCATGGCCGTCATCAAGACAAAATAAGTCTCGGCACAGCCTGGTATCTTGCGAAGATTTTCCAGAAAATCGATATGGGAAATACCAGACATCTCATACTCGATGAAGACCCAATTAATGGGGCCATTCGATTCCATAATCCGCAATGCTTCATCTGCATTCTTTGCCTGATGAACCTCATCGACAACCAGCACTTCGTCCATGAGAATCTTCTGGACATAATCGCGTATGACTGGCGAAGTATCAACAACCAGCGCAATGGACTCTGGCATGACGCATCCCTCTTTTTATTGTTGCCATCTCAATTTTTCATATTCGAACATCAGGCCAACCATCTATGGAAAAACATTACTGTACCGCTACTGTACTTCTTGGGGGTATGAAAAACAAATGGGCCATACTGAAACAGTATAGCCCATTGTTTTATATGGTGGGTCTGCACAGACTTGAACTGTGGACCAAGGGATTATGAGTTTGCTGTTAAAACAATATGTTATTGATATCACAGCGAAAGAGAGCGTAAGTAACGTAACGCTACTGTAGTTCATAAACAATAGGTTAGCGTAGTCTAGAGAAGCCTTTAAAAGCTGATCGGTGTACCAATACTGTACCCACATTTTTTAGTTAAAAGCTCCACATATTGAACTGTTGTCGTTAGCCAATTGTAGATAACAGCCGAACCAAACGGCCGGCGATGCGTCGACTATGGCAAGTAGCTAGATTTAACGCATCGGTCTTACCACTTGTTCATAAAATTTGTAGGGAGCGCTGTTCCTCGGAAAACGAGCGGGCCACAACAAAATCTTCAACATCGAGTTGTGGTGCGATTTGTGAAGTTGCAAATATTAATTGGTATTCGCAATCAAAACCAGAACATTCATTAACGATAATTTCTTGCAAACGATGCGAACGCGCAAGCTCCATACCGCCATCCTCAATACCGTCAAGCATCAAGAATCGCGGGAAACGCATTGCTTGCATACGCGTAGATGCGCTCAATAACGCCAGATGAAATAGGTGCCTCAGGACGACCGTAGAACTCTCAGAAAATTGAGTCGCACCATCAACCGAGATGGCATTATCAGTGAAGCTGAATTGAATGTTCTCCGCTTTACGAAACTCTTCTTGCCTGTGCAGATCCTCCTGCAACAAACGGCCAAGGGTCAATGCAACTTCACAAGCAGTTTGTTTCTTCCTCTCCTCTTGAGTGAACATTAACGATTCAATTTTTGAGGAAACTTCACTCTCTCTATATACAAGATCATCTCGCTGAGATTGCAACTCCCGAATAACTTGGGCTAACCGCTGACTTTCATAGAGTCCTTTTATCTCCTGATCCAGCCCACCGATTTCTGTAGCATTGAGTTCAATTGCCGCTTCTATATCTGTAGACCAACTATGCGTCGTTTCAGCATACCTACGCTCTAACAACATCAGATTCTGGCGAAGAGATGGTATCCGGGTCCTAAGATCACGAATTTCGACTAGGCGCAAAGCAATCAAGCTATTAGACTCAGCGAGCTGAATCCGCAGTTCATTACGCATCCTCAATATCTGCGCGTCAGCCACTGATGATGTAATTTGGTTTTTGCACAGAGAACATTCACTCGCATTGCTAGATTCCGGCTTGATTTCAGACAAGCAACAAGGACAAAAAGCAAAGGCTAACGAACCAAAATAATTACGCGTAATTTGTGACTCATCCAAGGTCGAAAGCCGTAGCTCTAATTCACGAACAAAGTTCTTAGAATCCTCAGCCTCCAATTCTCGTTGGACTAATGCATCTTGAGCAACTGCTAGCGTTTTCTTGGCCACATCCAATTCGCTGCGCAAATTAGCATCAGTTTTTGTCGCAACTGCATCGCTTGTAACAGTCCTTTCAGTTTTGAGCCTGGCCAACTCTTTCAGTTTCCGGTCGCGTTTTGCTTCTGTATTTAGAATCTCTTGGCCTAAGAGTTCAATATTGGCATTTTGTCCTGATTTTGCGAGAACGACAAAGATACTCTTGAGCTCCGCTTCCAACTGCTGAATTTCTTTGACTAAGTTCCGCTTCTCCAATTGCGCCAAATACAATTTGTCATCATATATGCCGCAAAGATATGACCCTACTGTTTCACGCGTGAGCGCACTATCAAATGAATCAGTGCGGAAAATTGGACTATGTAACGACGGTTGATCCGCGTAAAGAATTCGCAAGAACTGGTGCATGGTTAAGTTCGACGCTCCATCCCCTTGAGCCTCTGGTAGATCGAGAGCTAAAAGAAGCGCCTGAGTAAAACTCAGTTTTGACGAACTTCGTCGGAACCCATATATCTCCCACGAGGAAAAGGATGCCTCAAGCGCGTCTGCTATTGGCCCCCAGAAAATGTAAAGTGGATTAAGCGGCTTGTCATTTACTTCACGCCTAAGCGTCACTCGATTTCCATTAAGTGATATCTCAGCGACAGAATAATCACAAAGAAGGGCTTCTTGTTTCCAAGGAATGTATTCAGCTCCAAGAGTATATGCGATGAAGTCAAGAACCGTAGTCTTTCCAGAACTATTGTGCCCCCGGATAATATTGACTCCTTGATGAAAGGCAGCCTCAAAAACTATCTGTCCGTCTTTGAATACAACTAAGGTATTCAGCAATAAGCTAGGCTTAAGCAACGTCATAACGATATTCCATCAATCCAGTTCGATCTTTAAGTCCATTGGAACCATTAAGAGGCAAGACTCCAAGTTTATTAACGATGTATTCAACAACAATACTGTCTCTTTCTAAAACAGCATCAATCTTTCTTTTAAGTTCCTCTTTGAGGGCAACACCTGTTCTTTTGATAACCCCATCTTCAATCTTAACTTGGTCAACGATGGAGGATGCAGCAAGTGATTTAAATGCAGCTAATTGTATGTGTTCCATATCTCGAAACGCCTGATTCATGCTGATTGGGCCGTGGTAGTCATTTCGGAGTTCCAACGCCAATCGTTTTGCCTCTGAATGTTGACGTGGGAGTCGCACTTTACTAAGCTCGGATGGGAAACATAAGAAGAAATCAAGAATGCGCAACTTCTGAAGCTCGATAGATTCCAGTGAATTTGTTAGTAGAAGCGTGCGAAACACACAGTGGTATGCATCGTATGCCGGATGATAAATCAGCATGGATCCCACCTAACATGACAATTTCCACCGAGAAAGAACAGCAGACCTAGTAAATCAGCTTGCGTCAACATTAGGTCATTGTCGCCCAGCATCTCCAAAGCGGGCTTTAACACTTTTTCGCTTATGAGCGCATCGACATCAACTCTAGGCGCCCCAGCCTCAATAGCAGGCGTTACATTCAAAAAAAATTCTGTGTACAGCTTTGCAAGAATATGCGTAAGAATGTCTTGGGCAATACCAGATGTCTGGTATTTCATCACCGTCTTGGCCGCTGACTCCTTTAACTTAGTAGCGACCCTAATTAGATCCATGCGATTAGAATCAGAAAGCTTTGCTTCAAGCCCCCGCACGTCACCATCGGTGACCGCAGAACAGTAATGCTGCAATTGCTCTGATATCTGTGCGAAATAGGGTTGTGACTGATTATCTGTACGCAATCTTTCATACAAACGGGCAAGTGGCGATTGATTGGTAAAATTGTTGGTTGTGCTCGTATATTTATTTCCGCCAACAAGGTCACCACCGACTGTGTTGCCAGACTGATTCGTAAACATTTATTTTTCAGTCTTCTTAATGCTATCGCCTGCAATTATATCGCGACCAGCAGTATTGCCTTTTTGCGACACAAATCGCATAAAGAAGCTTTTCTTGTTAGTGCTAGTAAAAGCGAATTTGAATACCAGGCCGCCAACACCTAAAGCTAAAATAATACTTGCAACCCACTTCCCGATCTCGACCCAATCCATACAACCCCTCGGAATTTAGATGGTTATCCGCACATTTAAATCGTCAGTACTTTGGGAATAGCTGTCCCCAATAGCATAAACAGGTTACACGAAGAGCGACATTTAGCAAAGAGAACCATGTATTTACGAATTCCTGCAGGCATGGCAAGGCGCAAGCCGCAAGAAATAGATGGCCAAGCAGGTCGAGCGACACGCTCGTACCTCGCCGGTTTGAAGCATCAGGACGAAAGCTTTCGATCAACAACCGATTTACCAAAATCGGGGAATTGGTCAGCGGCCTCGATCATTATCTTTCCCTTGGGCTTTATCCTGCTCCCTTCGCTGTTCAAGCCTCTCTCGATACGTTGATCCTTTGGCATCAGGGGCGAGCGTGGGCTGCTTCTGGTCGCCCCGCTCGCACTCTTGCTGCCTACGCGCTGCTCTAGCTTTTCGCGATAGGTCTGTGGGCGCTTCGTCGAGTGCCTGCTCAATGTGAATCTCGAAAATGCACCCCTACCACACTACCAAGCATCATAAATGCCATGTGGAACTGGTGTTAGTCAGACATTGTTGTTTTCTAGCAACCTAAAAATAATAATTTTGAAAATTTGTTGTGTCAGATTCCGTATTTTTTTCTAACCTATTGGTTCATTGCGCAAAGTTAAATACATTTTATTGAATTGTTTTAACAAATCACGATATCTACTCTGCATATCTCAATATCTGCATCGCAACCGACAATATTTACACCGCAAATTTCCATCTCTACACAACAAAAACGATTATTGTCATTTGATTACAAAAGGGTTTTTGACTTTCTGTATTTCACGGTGCGATACTCAATCCATCGTTAGCTTACGTTTCATAGGGATATAAAATGTCCACAACAGCAGAATTCATGATGACCAAATACGGCCCCCTACTGAGCCTCACACAACTGGCCGCACTCTTTGATCGAAGCGCTGACGGAGTTCGACTCAGCCTTCTTGCGGACAATGACTTTTCCAGACGAATTAGGCCAACGAAGATAAAACTTGGGCGGCGCATCTATTTCAAAACCGAGCTAGTCGCAAAAGTTATTTCCGGAGAAATCGTGGAAGCAAGCAAGGTTTGATGGTGTCTTCAAACATCCAAGGTCAGCTAGGTGAGGCTTTAAACCGCCTGCTGGAAAACAATCATCGAAGGAAGGATTCAAAACCGATACTGGTAGGTAAAGACGTCCAATTACCGCTATGGCCAGAACCAACGCGAGGCACGCCAAATTCATGGCTCCGTGGAGCATTATTCGCTGCAATCCAAGGAAAAGAGCGCCGGGCACTCAAACGCGAGTTGCTGGCAACAGTTGCAGGGCTTCAGATCTATTTTACCGGTTGGCAACTTGATCAGTCAGATATGGATGTTTGGGACACATTCGTACATCTCTCGCGTATGCAAAAACTTGGGCAGCGAGTGGAATTCAGCGCACATTCTTTGTTGGTAGCGCTGGGGCGCAACACGGGCAAAAGTGACCACGAATGGCTTAAAAACTGCGTAGCGCGGCTATATAGCGCAGGCGTGGAAATCACAATAGACCAACATAGTTACTTTGGGGCAATGCTCAAAGGCGAACGAGACGATGCAACTGGACGATATACCATCGAACTGGATCATAAACTATTAGCCATGTACTCAGCTGGATGGACGAGAATCGATTGGGCGGAACGCCAGGCGCTACGACGCAAACCTCTTGCTTTGTGGCTCCACGGTTGGTACAGCAGCCACGCCAAACCCTATCCATTACGCGTTGCAACGGTTCAGCGACTCAGTGGTTGCCGCAACACACAATCAGCAAGCTTCCGGCGCCAGCTCGTCAAGGCATTGGATGAATTGGTGAAGATTGGAGCCATCGAATCTTGGACGTTTTGTGATGACCTAGTAGACGTGGTAAGGAAGCCGACCCAAGCGCAGAAAAAACATTTAACCAAAGCAGCTGCGACCAGATCAAAACTTGGGGCACGGGATACGATGCACATTGGTGCGGAATACAGTGTGCCGAGACACGGGATACGATGCATTTGAGTGCGGGATACGATACACCTTAATGCGGGATGCGGTGCAGCGAGACACGGGATACGATGCATTTAATTTACGTTGCGACAAGCCTTGAAGCCGCACATAGCGGCGATCTTGGCAGATCGCTAAATTTAGCTAATCTGTTTTAATCATTATTAATCAATTGGTGCGTGTCAATGAAGAACATGATGGCCGCTATGCGACTATGTTTCCCTTCCATGCAGCTCGGTTCTCAGCCCATCGGGTGTGTGTCTTATTGTGCTGCATGGTGCCATAGCGCGGTCGATGGCCGGGTCACCCTTAAAGGATAAAGCTCTTTAAGGCCGCCCCTTCAAGGGCCGCTGCGCTCCAGTCCTCACCCGTTCGGTGCTCACCCGACAAAAATCAGAAGCGCCGGGCTGCGCTCCGCATGCGGCCTCCGGGCTGGCCCTTGACCCCCGCCCTCATACGCTATGGCGCCAAGCATCACAGACACGCACCCGATGGGCAAAGCAGTAAAACCAAGCTCCTACGGAAAAAGAAAATTAGGGTGCGCGCTGATTAAGATATTATTGTAAATGGCCTTAAATGAGGAGCGATAAAATGTTAGACGCATACATCAAGGCGACTGGAGGAATGATTAAATGGCTGGTGTTCATTCTCTTTAATTTCGTCGGGCCTCTCATTAAGGGTATTTGCCTCGTTCTAGTGGTTCTCAGCCTGTTTGCAACCTTACTCGGCCTGCTGGTGCTTAATCACCCGTTTCAAATGCGGGAGTGGTGGGGCGGCTTGGGTTTGGGAGTGGTCGGAATGGCCGGCCTGATTAGCTACGAAATTATGATGGTCCGCATGACGATGGAACGGATCATGGGAAATGACGAAGAAGAGGAAGCAAGCGGCTGGCTCCGTCTGCAAAACTGGCTGGCTGGACTGGCGCTGCTGTCGGTCTTTTCTGCTGCATCGTTCTATTACTTCCACCTGATTAACATTATTGAAGGATTGGCATTCGGCTATGGTTGGTTTCTTGCGGTCGGGGTTGTTGTGAGCGTTGGCCGTTGGCTGATTCGCCAAGGAATGAATGTGCTGGCCACCAATCAAAGGGAAGAACGCGATGTTAGGGCTGACCTGGTGGACTGGGCGGCAAATGAATCGGGACAGCCTAACGAGCGCGTTGTGGTGCCATTCAAGCGGGTTTAGCGCTTTACCGTGACCCTTGCGGTATCAGATGTGCCGACACGGCTAAGGGCGATTTCATGCTGGCGTTGCGCAATCAGCTTTTGTTCAGCCTGTATCTGCTGATCCATGGCGGACAACTTTATCCGGGTGTTCTCCAGCTCTAGTTTCTTCGCGTTCAGCGCAGCATTCAGGTCGGCGATGGCTTTGGGATCGTTGGCCTGGTCGATCTGGTCGGTTAATCCCTGAATCTCCATCAACTGCCTGCCGGCTACATCGGTTGTCTGGTCGGCCATCGCTTTTTGCATCGCGCCCAGGTTGCGGGTACGCATCAGAATGTCCTTCATGCCGGGACTCATGCGATTAACCTGATCTGGCGTGAGTCCGGCATTACTGGTGATAATCGAATTCACCATCTGGCCATAGCTGCCCGTGGTGCTTTGCACTTGTTGCAGAATGGAGTTCCAGGAGCCGGGTAAGTCCCTGACCGCGACCATCGCGGCTCTGGCTCCCATGCCACGCGAGCCGGTCGTCATTTCAATCTGCCGCTTCCAAGAGTCCACCTGGTATTGCAGCGCCTTGATCTTCTGCACGTCATTGTCGAGCGACAAGCCCTGATTGATGTAGTTCGCTATGTCAAACGTGGGAATGCCGGCACCGGCTGCGTGTACGGCAGTGCCGGCAAGCATCGAGGCGACAAGGGCAAATGAAACGGCGGTTTTCTTCATGTTTATCTCCTGATGATTATTCGTTGACGGCTTTTGCGGCTCTTCTGATGCGTGGCCGACGCTGCACACGTGTTTCTCTCGGTTCGCCAGTTTGCTCGACGGAATTGTTACCCTTCTGGATTTTCTTATACGCGGCTTGCGCCAAGTATTTCGTACCCTTGCCGACCAATTTGGCGCTTCCTGCCGCACCTTTGCCGGCCCTCTTGGCCACAGCGGTTCCCGCCCCGAAAGTCGATAAAGATAGGCCTCCAGCCAGAGTCGAGGCCAATCCTGTTACTTGCTTCAAGACCAAGATGCCGATGATACCGGTTGAGGCGAGGGCGACCAGGTCGGCGATTTTCGCAGAGCCTCCCAAGGCGGCTATATCAGTGGAGGCATCGGCGAACATCGAAAGAATCAATGCGTTGACGCCAACGGCAAGGGCGGCCACCAGGCCGTATTGAGTCAAAGCGCCGATCCATGAGACAAACCAGTTCTTAGTCGAATCGAACAGCAAAAAAGAAATGTACAATGGCCCGATGGCGAGCATTACGGCTGTTACTACTTTGCTTAGAACAATTAAGAATCCGACATACCCGGTCAAAGCAAATCCAAATATCCATACGCCGAGGGCGATGATGTACATCCCTATTTCCGTGACGCCCCCCACATCCCAAAAGCTTTTCCCAATCTCATGGATGTTTCCGGTGATGCCGTCCAGCACTAAGCCCATTGACCCGCTCAATGTGTTGCTTCCATTGAGCGGCACATCGGAAAGGGCGGATGCAAGCGCTACAGGGGAATCTTGAAACGTGCTAACAATGACATCGTTGTAAATTCCGGTAGCGAATGCGGCGCTCAGAATAAGCCCAAACTTTAAGGCGTTATGCACAAGCTGCATAAACGGTTCTTCGACTGTGCCGGATAAGTGCCGGTAGCCTTGGATCATGAAATAAAGACCTCCGCCTGTGGTAACCAGTGGTTCCAGCATGACTGTCACCGCCCGGCTTTTCTCGACGACGAAGGCTATCAAATGGTTGTCGATATTGGCGAAGATGTTTTGATAATTAGTGAATGGCATGCCGCCCCCCTTTCTGATTCAGTCGGCGCACCTGGTAATAGCAGATCAGCAGGACGAAGGTGATCGTTGCCAATTTATGGGGAAGCCGGATAAAACACAAGAACGGGGTTAACAGCAGCAAGAGGTAGATCGACCGTCTTTCCCACTTATTGCGCCAAGCGCGATAGCGCGAAACAAAGTTAGGCGGCGCGTCCGCGACAGGATCATTGGCGGCTTCTGGCTGGCGGCGTTTGGACAGTGGAATTATTTTCATTTTCGTATCCTTAAAATGTCCAGATGAACTCGCCGGATTTCATCATTTCGCCTGATCGAATTAAGCCGGCCAGTATTAGCCAACTGGCCAAGCTGTTAAGAACGGCAATCTTTTCCTTGGTGGCATCCTCTATGATAATGATTCCGTATTCACGGTTTGGGTGTTTGGCCACTCTCTCAAGCGTTTGAGCCATGAAATTAAGTCGCTTCGACAGGCATTCGATTTTTGTTGGGGCAGGTGATATTCTGGATTTAGCCATTATTGATCTCCAAATGATCGGTAGTGGTCAGGCTGGGTAGGGAGCACCACCTCCTCACCCAGCCGTTTTATTGCGTTCTTTGATGTTACGCCTGAAATGGAAAAAAGCAAGCCAAAAACATGCGCAAGCATATGAAACTAAAACGATTATTATATAAGTGTTAAAGTGTCGTGGTGTAATAATGTACAGAATATGAGGGCATAGAATTGCTATGGTTGCCACACCATTTTTAGTATTTTATGGCTTCCTAAATCCACCTGTTGGACATGTCCAACTTTATTCAGGCATCCGTAAATACATAGTTAATTTCTGGCATGTACTGGGTGTCACATAAATATAAATTTGTGTTGATTGGCAAATATGGGAATGCCCCCGTTGTGCCATTTGCTGTCAGTAGGGGTGTAAGATATCCAGCAAGAAAGCCGCCATTCATGAACTGCAAAGAACAATTTGTTTGAGAAAAGGGAAATGCTATGGAATCTATCAAGGCGTTCGTTGCACACAGCTTCTCAGATGAAGATTCTGGTGTCGTTGCAGTGATACTGAAGTGTCTTGATAGAGTCGCCGAGCTTCATCCCAAATTCAGTTGGGCACATGCAGAACACCCAGAACCTTCATTAGTGGATGCAAAAGTTCTGTCGCTTATATCTGATAAAAATCTATTTATCGGAATTTGTACAAAAAAAGAGCGCGTGGTTTTGCCATCAGCACTATCTCCAGGTTGGTTTGGGCTTGCTAGTAGTTCGCTTACTGCCAAGGAATCTGATTTTGAGTGGAAGACATCAGATTGGATCATCCAAGAAATTGGACTCGCAATTGGCAGAGACATGAAGATTATTCTTCTAGTCGAAGAAAATACAAAATCGCCAGGTGCGCTACAAGGTAATTTGGAATATATCGAGTTCAGTCGGAATACACCTGAAAAGTGTTTTGACAAACTTCTCGGCATGATTGCTTCATTATCACCCCGCGCTGCTAACACTTCCGTGTCAGAGCAGGAAGCCAATCCACAGAGTGGTCAAGACATCAATCCAATACAACTTCCTGCTGAAAACCATTGGACAACACATAAGCCTGATTGGATAACGGCTGATTACCAATTAGCCCTTTGGTGGTACATCCGCCAGAAGGATGAATCAGGAGAAAAGCGTATAACCGAGCTGTATTACGCATCACCTGAAGGTGGTGATGACGAAAAAAGGAAGGAGTGGATAGCACACCAAGAAGCGTTGCATGTGATTCATGGCCGTGGTGATTTGGCAAAACTTGAAAGATATTCCGCTGATTTGCCGATGAATAGTGCTATTGCCACTGATTTGGCATCAGGATACCTACACTATCAGGAGCACGACAAAGCGGCGAAAGCATATTTGCTTGCGGCTGACACATGCAAGGATGAGCGTAAAAAAATTAAATTATTAGGGGATGCTGCATTAAATTATCTAAAAGCAGGAGATCAATCCCAAGCACGCGAGTTGGAAGCTCGCATGATTCAGCTAAGCGAAAAATCAGGGCAAGGTGAGATGGATGTACTGCAAGCCAAGAAGGATATCGCAGAGCAGGAAAAAGATGATGAAACAGCCTTGGCTGTATTAGAACGATTAATTGAAATTAATCCTGGCGACATTGATGCTCGCTTCTCATTAGCCTACAAGTATTCAGAAATGGGCCGAGATAATTTGGCCGCATTCCATTATTCACGAATTCCGCCGGCGGAACGGAAATCATATGCATGGAATAATTTAGGTGTCACCTTGGAGAGGCTTGGTATGCCGATTAAGTCAGTCGCGGCATACAAAAGATCCGAAGAACTTGGAGAGACGCTTGCTATGAGTAATCTCGCTATAAAGCTCCGTAGTGCAGGTTTTGCCCAGGAAGCTCACAATACTCTTGATGCAGCGTTAAAAATAGCGGATCACCATAAAAACGTTGAGGTTACGCTTGCCTCAATTAAGGATGAGCAGGATGCTGAGGACAAGAAAGAAACTGCAACTTATGAGAAGGCCAAGCCAATTTCCGAGTTCTACAGGCATTACGGCCGCTCATTGGTAAGAGCAGTGGCAAATATTGCCGGCAAATGGCAATCTCCAAACTGTCCATTGGTATTTACAGTAGATGGTGCAACAGTAAATGCAACTGGCTCATATGAAGTTCCTCGTTTGGGGGTGTTCGCAAATCCATTTGCAAAAAATAATTCTACGCCTTTGCAATTTATTGTGGAATACAAGGGGATCATTCAGGGCATGGCAATTGTCGGAACAGTGCAACGCAGACCGGCAGAGGATGCGCCACAACAGATTGCTAGCGTATTGGCAAGTTCGGAACCCCATCCTTCTGTATTAATGTGGGTTTCGGAAGATTGTCTCAAAATTCATGTTCTTGAACGCAATGTTAACAGTGAACCAAAAATCCACGAATTCACGCGCGTTTGATGTTTTTGAAAGATTTTGATACATAAAACGTATGTATCGCCTCAAAACTTGCGATGATCAAAGGCTAAAATAGGCCGAGCTCTCGCTGCCGCGTTGCGTGAAAGCGGCTCGGGACGATTCTCGCATCTATGGCCGGTGATGATGCCATTTTGACCACAACACCAATAATCATGTCAACGATCTTAGGCTAGCTGGAGACCTAGAGATGGAAAAAGGAGGAACACATATTGAGCCAGACCGAATCACGGCTGTAGTTGAGGGATACTTCCGCATTCCGGCTGTCTGGATTGGTGCCGCGCCGTCCGATCACACAGGCGAGTTAGGTATTAACCTCGGTCGGCAAATTGCCCTCAGGACAACACTTTCATGTGGCATCGAAGCATATGCAATGCGGAATGGCATGTTCCTGTTTGACTTTCTAAAGAGTAGCGTTGGAGAAGTGGTACGCGTACCGGGTTACGAAAGGCCTGCGACTCTTCCACATACTCCACCTCGCACACATGCCGTGGCGGGGGCGAAGGCAGAGCAAATTAGCCTGCTCCGGGCTCAGATCATGAACGTGCATCAGGCTTGTTTGATCTCATCAGAAGCGATTGTGAAGCACAGGTCAGCTGCCATGGGTTTTCCGGTGACGGCATGGAGCACCGTTAAGTCAATTGGTATTTCTCAACCGGTGCCGTATCACGACGATGTAGAGGATGTCCATGCTCTTGCGCGCAACGTTCTTGAAGGAAAATATGCACCCGCGTTCGTGTCACGGCAGCGGAGGATTATAGAGCCGGAGGTTGTGGCCCACTCTTTTCGAACGCTCGACTATATCCTCTCTCTCGAAGGCGGACAATATGTACCAATCGTAGAAGCTGCGTATCAGTCTGCTTGCCGATCAGTAGAGCTCCGATTTGGTGAGAGTATCGCAATTGGGTGGACAGTCTGCGAACAACTGATTTCGCAGGAATGGAAGGACCTGCTTGCGAAGAATGAATCGGCGAGAACCGAAGACAGAAAGATGTCGCGTGACCGCCGCAAAAAGCTACTTGGAAGGGACTACACAGCGTCTGTCATGGTCGAGATGCTTGAACTTAGCGGAAAGCTTACTGGAGAGATTTACAAGAACCTCGAGACGACACGAAAGGCCAGGAACAATTGGGCGCATGACATGGCGGTTCCCTCTGGGAGAGACGTGTTTGCGTGCCAGTTGGCTATAAAGGAACTACTCTCTCGGAAGGGAATCCACTTATCTCTTCAATCCGGATTCCGCGGTGCTGGAGGAGCCGCTTGGCCATTGTGGATATTCCAGCAGGTGCATGGCAATGATGTGCCGGGCTTCACCTCCGATCCCGAAAACGCATGATCTGCGATTCTTTGGCGCGGGCAGTAAATTATTCGTAACTCCTAACTCTTTGCCCGAGCATATCTCTACAGGCAACCCAAAGCGCCCATCAAAGATTGAGAAGTGCCCTGTGATTCGGAGACTATTCACTTTATTCTAAATATGCTCGCGACCGGACTATTTTCGGAGTGGGTTTATCCAAGAGGTGAGCCTCATGAGTTGGTCATGACCAACGTTTTTCTTTCCGTAGTAGCTAATGCAGGATAGACAAATGTGTTACATTTGGGTGTATTTGTTGTATGAGTTAGTAAATTGAGGCGCTGCAAATGGGCGGGCAGATTGCCCATCAACAAACATTTGGACATGTCCAACAAACGGTTGAAGCCCTGTTTTATATCCGACAAGGAAAGACGCTGTGCCCAAAAAACCATATCTCAAAAGTGACGTGACGCAAGAAATGAAGGATCAGTTTGCGGCAAAGGCAAGGGAATTGGGGCGAACTGAAGCAGGCCTTCTACGGCTTCTCATAGAAACGTTTCTGAAGACAAACCCCGTTGAAGTTGAGATTCCCGCTCCCACGGAAACAAAAGACAACTATTTGCCAGTGAGATTAAGCTCCGCCACAAAAGGGGCATTGCTAAAGAGGGCCTCTGAGCATCGGATGAAAACCGGCCCTTATGTTCTGGCATTGTTAAGGGCACACCTGTCACAGAAACCATCTTTTACGGAAATTGAGTTGGAGGTGTTGCGCCAAACGAATAACGAGCTTACTGCCATTGGCCGAAACGTGAACCAAATTGCGCGTGCCTTGAATATATCAATAGATAATGTGCACTTGGTTAAAGCAAATGAAATGGAGTCAGTGGCAAGGAAGGTAAAGGAATGTCGGGATTATGTTCGCAACCTGATAAGGGCGAATCTTGCCTCATGGGGGATCGAGCGTGATAAAGAAAAATACTGAAATGCTAGCATTTCAACTTGTGCCGCACTAAGAGCTGTTCAGCTCAAATCGGTTAGTCCCGCATTAAGGAGCAAGAGGAGGTCTCACGATGCAAAAAATCTCGTGGGTAGTGCTACGGCAGTTAGAGGCATTGCGGGAATCCGTGGCCTTTACGCTCAATGGCGGTGCCATTGATATAGGAACAGGAAAACCAGATGAATACATAGCTGCGTGGCTAACAAGCCAAGGTGTAGAACCTATCTACCGGCATCACGTTGATGAAGATTGCCACGTCTTGCACATGCTATCAACAATTGAGAACGCTGTGGCCGAACACGGAGTAAATCAGCACCTTGTCCGACTCGCTGGCAAGCGGTCACGCTTCAGTGAAACTGATGTCGGGTTTGAGCGCGGCAGTACGGGTTGGGATCGCCTACCAAATTTCATAACGAGCTCGGCATTGGTTCGACTGCTTGGCGCGTTGGAGCAGTTTGAGATTGATGTTCTAAAGGCTCTCCTCTACTATCGCCCTGCGGGTAAGGAACATGTCAACGATGCGGCGGCTTACACGGTCGTTGATTTGGCCGTTGTAACTGAGCCGCCAGACCGAAATGATCGTTACGCAATGCCAGCTTTGTGGTCTTGGGTCAAAAAATCGGCGGAAAATTCGGTTGAGCGAAGGAAGTTTTTCAAAAGTGTTTTTGACATCGAGTGCTTCCCTTCTTCTTTCGGTTCCCGGAAGCCCTCTGAGATTCGTAAGTACTACCAGAGTCTTTATGAAAAAAGAAACTCCCTTGCGCATGGAAGGGAGCGTATCGACGTGACATTGGCGGAGTATTGCAAAGCCGAGGCATTTGTCTTAAGCCTTGTAATGCACCTCTCAACTGCTTGCGAGGACCGATACAACCTGGGCATATAACCGCGTTGAATGGGGTTGATGGATTAGTCTGAACAGCCTTATTGATTACATGGAGTGTCACATGCGAATTTCACAAGCATGCCTGTTACGAGCCACACAATTTATCAAACTTCTCGCAAAGATTTTCAGTTCTCAAATGGGTGTATCTCCTCAGCATCTGCATGGATTTGTGCCCACTGATCGCCGACACTTCCTGATCGGACAAACCGGCTTCAACCAGCCGACTTACCGCCTCATGGCGCAAGTCATGGAAATGCAGATCTGCGAATCCCTCCTGCTTTTTGAGATTTGCCCATAGCTTGGTGATGACATAGGGCCGGCGCTTTTTATCCCGTCCTGGCTCGCCATAGAAGACCAGATCGGTATCAATCGGTCTGATCGGGTTATCTAGCGCAGCACGCATGGCTTCTCGCGCCTCCGGCCATAGGAGAGGAACGGTACGCGAATCCCCGTTTTTTGTGTCTTTAAGCAGAATGGTACGTTTCTTCAGATCGACCTGGTTGCGCTTGAGATTTTGGATTTCGCCGGATCGCATACCCGTATAGAGCGCCAATCGCACCATCCAGCCAAACATCGGGTTGCTATGCGCGTCTGCCGCCGCAAGAAGGCGCTCACACTCTTCAGCCGTCAACCTTCTGTCGCGGCCCTCACCTGGTGAGGGCTTCCGAATATTGGCCACGGGGTTATAGGTAAGCCCTACACGCCATTCCCTGATTGCGGTCGTGAATAGGTGGCTTAGAAGGGCAAGCTCGAGGCGCACGGTGTTATTGCTCTTGCCCTCTGCGATCCGCTTGTCGCGATAATCGGCAATCAGATCGGGCGTAACAACCGCCAGGGAATACTTGCCGAGTGCAGCGCGCAGCTGGTTGGATTTTTTTAGTTCCGCCTCTTGGGTGCTGGCCTTCTTCGTCGGCGTCACTTCGCGTAAATAACGATCCAGAGCCTTAGCCACGGTCATCTGTTCAGCCGGGGAACGTTGGACATAAGCACCCCGAACCATTTCATCTTCTGTCCGTCTTGCCCAATCCTCGGCATCCCGTTTTATTCTGAAAGCTTTTTTTACTGGCGGCCATCCGGCCTTCCGAATAATAGCCTTCCAGGTGCCTGCCGGAGTCTTGATAATGGTCGCCATCTTTCCCCTCTCGAATAGCTCACTGTACCCAATACTGTACCCGCGAGGGAAATAAAAAACAAATGGGCCATGTCGAAACGACATAGCCCATTGTTTTATATGGTGGGTCTGCACAGACTTGAACTGTGGACCAAGGGATTATGAGTCCCCTGCTCTAACCAACTGAGCTACAGACCCGAAAAGCTTGCCTCGCGACGATGCCTGGCCCGACTCAGGCTTCATTGTCCAAGAAGCTGCGCAAACGCTCCGAGCGTGAGGGGTGGCGCAGCTTGCGCAGGGCCTTGGCTTCGATCTGGCGGATGCGTTCGCGGGTGACGTCGAATTGCTTGCCGACCTCCTCCAACGTGTGGTCGGTATTCATCTCGATGCCGAAGCGCATGCGTAGCACCTTTGCCTCACGCGGGGTCAGGGACTCCAGCACTTCCTTGGTAGCCTCGCGCAGGGACGCATACAGTGCCGCGTCTGCCGGCGCCAGCGTGGCCAGGTCCTCGATGAAGTCGCCCAGATGCGAATCCTCGTCGTCGCCGATCGGCGTCTCCATGGAAATCGGCTCCTTGGAAATCTTGAGGATTTTGCGTATTTTTTCCTCTGGCATTTCCATCTTGGTCGCCAACTCCGCCGGGTCAGGCTCCTGCCCGGTTTCCTGCAGTATCTGCCGGGAGATGCGGTTCATCTTGTTGATGGTTTCGATCATATGCACCGGGATGCGGATGGTGCGCGCCTGGTCGGCGATGGAACGGGTAATCGCCTGACGGATCCACCATGTGGCATAGGTGGAAAACTTGTAACCGCGGCGGTATTCGAACTTGTCCACCGCCTTCATCAGGCCGATATTGCCTTCCTGGATCAGGTCGAGGAACTGCAGGCCGCGGTTGGTGTATTTCTTGGCGATGGAAATCACCAGCCGCAGGTTGGCCTCGATCATCTCGCGCTTGGCGCGGCGCGCCTTGGCTTCGCCGGTGGACATCTGGCGGTTGATTTCCTTGAGGTCCTTGATCGGAATCCGCACCCGTTCCTGCAAATCCAGCAGGCGCTGCTGCTGGTCCACGATGGCATGCTGGAAGCGCGACAGCTTCTCGCTGTAGGGCTTTTTGGCCGCCATTTCCTCAATCACCCACTCCAGGTTGCTTTCGTTACCGGGGAAAGTCTTGATGAAGTAAGGACGCGGCATACCGGATTTGGTCACACACAGGGACATGATCTCGCGTTCGTAGCCACGCACTTCTTCCACCAGGGAGCGCAGGCTTTCGCACAGGAATTCCACCTGCTTGGCAGAAAAGCGGATGGACAAAAGCTCGTTCGAAACCTGTTCCTGCCAATCCTTGTATGCCTTTGGTCTGGGGCCTTTCTTGGCCAGCGCTTGCTGCATCTTGCCGAATGCCTTGCTGATAACGGCGAAGCGCTCCAGCGTATCAAGCTTGAGCTGGGCCAGATTGGCAGCGGCCACCGCAGCACCGGCCGCCTCTTCTTCCTCTTCCGTCAATTCCTCATCGCTCTCGGCTTCCGCCTCCATAGCGGAATCAGCCATATCCTCGCCGAGTTCCCCGTCCGCGTTCAGCAGGCCATCGACCAGTTCATCCACGCGCATTTCATCGCGTTCGATCTTGTCCGCCAGTTCAAGCAGTTCGATGATGATGGTCGGGCAGGCGGAAATCGCCTGCACCATGTGCTTCAGGCCCTCTTCGATACGCTTGGCGATTTCGATCTCGCCTTCGCGGGTGAGCAGTTCGACCGAGCCCATTTCACGCATGTACATACGCACCGGATCCGTGGTGCGGCCAAATTCGGAATCGACGGTGGAGAGCGCCGCCTCGGCCTCCGCCACAACATCCTCGTCGGCCACTGCCGGCGCAGCATCGGACATGAGCATGGTTTCTGCGTCAGGCGCCTCGTCGCAAACGGAAATCCCCATGTCGCCGATCATACTGACGATACCTTCGATCTGCTCGGCGTCGAGCATATCGTCCGGCAGGTGGTCGTTGATCTCGGCGTAGGTCAGGTAGCCGCGCTCCTTGCCTAGAACAACCAGGTTCTTCAAGCGCATGCGCCTTGCATCAACGTCGTTTTCCGGTTTGTCGTTTTCAATCGCCATAACATTCTGTTCCTGCTGAGGATTTCATTACAAAAAAATTTCCGAATTATACACTATTTCCGGGCGATTAGGTTGCCTTTGTCGAACCATATCCGCCCTGCAGCAACCGCTGCAATTCTCTCCTCTCTTCCGGGGTCAACTCCCCCAATGGTCTGCCGCGCAATTCGTCGATCCTGCGATTACGCTCGACCTCGTGCAACTGCTCCAGCGCTCCGGCGAATTCCGCAGCCACTTCGGCCTTGTCCCACTCGAGAATCTCGCCCGACACCTCACCCAGCAAAGCTTCATGCGAGCTTCCCCGAAAATACTCCCACACACCGACCGTCGTATTGATTTGCATATTGCTGTTCGAGACAAAATCAAGGAGCGCTCGCAGCGCCTTTTGTTCCTCTGAATTGCCATCGATCAGATCCACATCGAAATTTACCCCCAACTCAGGCTGATAGAGCAGCCACTGGAGCAACTTTCTGACCAGGGACGGCGGCTTGCGGGAGGACTTGGGCCGCGCGACGACAGGTTTTACCGGCGATTTGACCGGTATCAGCGCCTCTAGTTCATTTCGCGAAACGCCGGCCAACTCAGCCAGCCGCTGCTGCAACATCAGGCGCAACGCGGGAGCCGCGACCTGCTGCACCAAGGGTTGCGCCAGCTTGAGAAAATGCGCCCGCCCTTCCATGGTTTGCATATCCACCCCGGCAGACAGCTCGCGCAAAAGGAACTCAGACAGCGGCAAAGCGCTTTCCAGCAGCGCCTCGAATGCCGCCTTCCCTTCCTTGCGGATATAGCTGTCGGGATCTTCGCCCTGAGGCAGAAATAAAAATTTGAGGCTTTTCTCGTCGCCGACCAAAGCCAGGCTATTTTCCAGCGCACGCCATGCCGCCTTGCGCCCTGCCGTGTCGCCATCGAAACAGAACACCACGTTGTCGCTCTGGCGCAGCAGCTTCTGCACATGCACCGGCGTGGTCGCGGTTCCCAGCGTCGCCACGGCATATTCAACGCCGTGCTGCGCCAAAGCCACCACGTCCATGTAACCTTCCACCACGATCACCTTGCCGGCCGCACGGATTGCCTGGCGCGCCTGGAACAGACCATACAGCTCGCGGCCTTTTTCGAACAAGGGCGTTTCCGGGGAATTCAGGTATTTGGGCTCGCCGGCTCCCAGCACCCGTCCGCCGAAACCGATCACCGCGCCGCGCTGGTTCAGGATGGGAAACATGATGCGGTCGCGAAAGCGGTCGTATCGCTTGCCTTCCTCGCCCTCGATCACCAGCCCGGCCTGCACCAGGGATTTATCCTGGTAATCGGACACCGCCGCAGCAAGATTTTGCCAGCCGCCCGGCGCGTAACCGATGCCGAAGCGCGCCGCGATTTCACCGGAAAGCCCGCGTTTTTTCAGGTAATCCACCGCCGTTTCGGAACGCTTCAGCTCATCGCGATAATAGCGGGTCGCCTGCTGCATGACCTCGAGCAAGGCATCGAAATTGCCTGCTGCCCTGTGCTCATGACGCCCGGACTCTTCTTTCGGCACCGCCATGCCGGCGCTTCTGGCCAGTTCCTCCACCGCCTCGACGAACCCCAGCCCCTGATGCTCCATGACAAAACCGATGGCGGAGCCGTGGGCACCGCAACCGAAGCAATGATAGAACTGTTTGGTGGGACTAACCGAAAAGGAAGGGGATTTTTCGCTGTGGAACGGGCAGCAGGCGACATAATTCGCGCCCGCTTTCTTGAGCGGGACATAGCGGTCCACCACGTCGACGATATCCAGGCGATTGAGAAGATCCTGGATGAAGGACTGCGGAATCATGGCTAGCCACCCGATCTTCCCGGATTGACGGGAAGGCATGTCATTTCGATGTTGAGGGCAGAGTATCGACGTTCAGACGCGATTCGAGACCGCTTCTGAAACAGCGGATTATCAGCCCAGTTTGGCCTTGATCAGGGCGGACACCTTGCCCATATCGGCACGTCCGGCCATTTGCGGCTTTACCGCCGCCATGACCTTGCCCATATCCTTCACGCCAGCCGCGCCGGAAGACCCGATCGCGGCAACGACCAGCGCCTCGATCTCACCTTCAGTCAAGGCCTGCGGCAGGTAATTCTGCAACACCGACACCTCGAACTTCTCGATATCGGCCAGATCCTGCCGCCCGGCCGATTCATACTGAGAGATCGAATCGCGACGCTGCTTGAGCATTTTCTCGATCACCGAGATCACCTGATCGTCGGCCAACTCGATACGTTCGTCCACCTCGCGCTGCTTGATCGCGGCCATAAGCAGCCGGATCGCCGCAAGGCGCGGCACGTCCTTGGCACGCATCGCCGATTTCATATCCTCGGCGATTTGAAGCCTGAGGCTCATGCTACTCAGTAGAGCTTGGGGGGAAGCATCTGGCTGCGCAGACGCTTGAAGTGGCGCTTGACGGCAGCAGCCATCTTGCGCTTACGCTCGGCGGTGGGTTTCTCGTAAAACTCGCGGGCGCGCAACTCGGTCAGCAGACCGGTTTTTTCTACGGCGCGCTTGAAACGGCGCAGGGCTACATCGAACGGTTCGTTTTCCTTGACGCGTACACTCGGCATGAGCAATGACCTTTACTAAGCAATGGGTTGGAGTAAACCGCCAATTATATCGACAAACTTCCATTTTTCATAGCCAAATTTACCATAGCCGGCAAAACGGCTATGATGCTGGCCTCATGCTTGTTCTCGGAATCGAAACCTCCTGCGATGAAACCGGTGTCGCCCTGTACCACACAGAGCGCGGCCTGATCGCCCATGCCCTGCATTCCCAGGTGGCGATGCACGCCGAATACGGCGGCGTGGTACCGGAACTCGCCTCGCGCGACCATATCCGGCGCGTGCTGCCGCTGACCCGGCAAATACTGCAAGCGGCCAATTGCACCTTGAGCGACATCGAGGCCATCGCCTATACCGAAGGTCCGGGGCTGGCCGGGGCGTTGCTGGTCGGCGCCAGCATCGCCGCCTCGCTCGGCTTTGCGCTCAAGGTGCCGGTCATCGGCGTCCACCACCTCGAAGGCCATTTGCTTGCCCCGCTGCTGGAACCCAATCCCCCCGCCTTTCCCTTCGTCGCATTGCTGGTCTCCGGCGGGCACAGCCAATTGATGCGCGTTTCCGGCATCGGCGAGTACGAAACTCTGGGGGAAACCCTGGACGACGCCGCCGGTGAAGCTTTCGACAAGACCGCCAAATTGCTCGGGCTGGGTTATCCCGGCGGGCCGGCTTTATCCATGCGGGCCGACCAGGGCGTAGCGGGACGCTTCAAGCTGCCGCGCCCGATGCTCAATAGCGGCGACCTCAATTTCAGTTTCAGCGGCCTGAAAACCGCGGTGCTGACCCTGGCCAGGCAGCAGACATTGGACGAACAGACCATCGCCGACATCGCCTGCGCTTTCCAGGAGGCCATCGTCGAGGTGCTTGCCGCCAAATCGCAGGCCGCGCTGCGGCAAACCGGCCTGAGCCGGTTGGTGGTGGCCGGCGGCGTGGGCGCCAACCGGCAATTGCGCGAAATGCTTTCGGCAAACGCAGAGCGCCGGGGCTTCGAAGTGTACTACCCGAAGCTGGAATTCTGCACCGACAACGGCGCCATGATCGCCTTTGCCGGCGCGATGCGGATCAGGCACACGGCGCCCAAGGGCTGGAAATTCAACGTGCGGCCGCGCTGGGATCTGGCAGTTATTTGACCCGGTGCAACCCGCCAAGCCAGCGGATCAGGGTGTCGTTGCCAATCACCTGTCCCAGCTCCTGCGGGAAAAACAACACCGCATACAAAACGAGCAGAATCAGGATCAGCAGCATGTGGCCGAATACGCTTTCCGGTCGCAGCACTCCCCAGTATTTCATGGCGAGGAACACCAGATCCTTCTTGTGTTCCGACATGCTGCGGTACTTGAGCACCAGCCTGACCAGCAGATAAACGCCATAGCCACCGGTCAGCGACAGGAACACCACGCGGAACAGGCCATACATATCCATGCCGCCGAGCAAGGCGCGGTGGTACATCAGCGACAGTCCGCCCATGACAATGGAGGCCGTCACGGCGATCAGGATATTGGCGATCAGCCGCCGTCGCTCGCGCGCCAAATCCTGCTGGCGCTGGATGAAAAAATCGTCTACTTCGCGCTTCAGGTATTCGACCCGGTCCTGCACCAGGCCGGTGATTTCCGCCTTCATCACCCGCACCCGGTCGTCGATGGTCGCCCCCAGCTTCCCGGCTGCATAGTCCACCAACTCGATCACATCGTCCTTGGTAAACTGGCGCTGGCTGTGCAGTTCGGCGGATATCTTGTCGAGCTTGAGGTCGACCTCGCGGCTCGCACCCTGTATCGCCTCGCGCAGTTCGCTGCTGGCCTGAACGAGGCCGCCCTGAACCACCCCGGTCAGCTTCTCCCCGGCTTGCTCGACCGCAACGCGGGAAACCTGCTCCAGGCTTTCCCGCGCATAATCCATTTCCTTCTCAAACCAGGCCATGGCCGCCTCTCCTTATCCCCAGTATAGGGCATTCAGGGCTGCGCCTTGCCGATCGACCCTTCCTTGCCGGAAAGCAGGTTGCGGATATTATTTTTGTGTCGCCATATCAGCAGCAGCGACAACACCCCCACCGCCGCGACCAGCACGCCGGATTCCAGCAGCAGCCAACCGTAAAGCGGTGTAAGCGCTGCGGCAACCAGGGCAGACAACGAAGAAATACGCCAGACGACCGCCATCAGCAGCCAGGTTGCGAAAGCCGCGAGGCCCAGCCAGGGATTGAATGCCAGCAGGGTGCCCAGAACCGTGGCCACGCCCTTGCCGCCATGGAAGCCGAAAAACACCGGATAGATGTGGCCGAGGAACACCGCGATTGCTGCTGCGGCAATGACGGCGTCACCCATGCCGTAACCCGGAGCCAGCCTGACTGCCAGAAATACCGCCAGCCAGCCCTTGGCGCCGTCGCCCAGCAATGTCAGCGCGGCAGCCAGCTTTTTTCCGGTGCGCAGCACGTTGGTCGCACCCGGGTTTTTCGAGCCGAAAGTGCGCGGGTCGGGCAGGCCAAATAGCTTGCTGGTGAGAACCGCAAAGGAAACCGACCCGATCAGGTAGGCGGCGAGGACGAAAATTACCGTATTCATATCAAAACACCTAAACCGGATGAACCGGGAGCAAAATAAAGTAATGGGTGATGGGTGATGGTCGAAAAGTTTTCATCACCCATCACCGTATGGCTCATTTCAACCCCAAGTTCTTGTCGAATTTTGACATCATTTGGTCAATAAGCGATTAAAATAACCACTTTTGGATTTTACGGCATTTTCCCTGCCCGAACACTCAATGGACATCGTTTTCCTGGAAGAAATCAAGCTCGATATCGTCATCGGCATTTACGAATGGGAACGCAAGGTCTCGCAAACCATCCGCATCGATATTGAAATCGGCCTGCCGCACAGCCGCGCCGGAAAATCAGACGACATCGCGGATACCATCGACTACGGCGTCGTGATGGAACGCATCCGGCAAACCGCAGGGGAAAAGCATTTTTCCCTGGTGGAAGCGCTGGCGGAGCATATTGCCGAACTGATCCGCAGCGAATTCGGCGCGCCCTGGGTCAAGGTATCCGTCGCCAAGCTGGGCATGTTGCGCGGCGTCAAACGGCTGGGCATCATTATTGAACGCGGGGAACGGCCATCGGCATCGAAACCCTGAGTATCGCCCTGCTGATCCTGCTTTTTGCCTACCTCATTCGCGGCATTACCGGCTTCGGTTCCGGCCTGATTGCAGTGCCGTTGCTGGCACATTTCCTGCCTCTGCAATTTGTCGTTCCGTTCGTGCTGGTGCTGGATTTCAGCGCCTCTGTCACGCTCGGCGGCAAAACCCGCAAACAGATCAACTGGCAGGAAGTGAAGCCCCTGCTGCCTTTCGGCGCGATTGGTGTCGTTCTGGGCGCAACCCTGCTGATCCGCATGCCGCGCGAGCCGCTGCTGATCGGGCTGGGAATTTTCGTGCTGATCTTCGGCATTCGCAACCTGCTCAACATCCACGGCGAAAAAACCATCTCCCGCTGGTGGGCGGTGCCGACCGGGCTGACCGGCGGTACCGTGGGCGCACTGTTCGGCACCGGCGGGCCGCCCTATATCATTTATTTGTCCCACCGCCTGAAAGACAGGGCCGAACTGCGCGCCACCTTCTCCGGCCTGTTTACCTTCGAGGGCGCCCTGCGCATCATCACATTCCTCGCCACCGGCCTGCTGCTGCAAAACGGCATGCTCACCGCCCTGCTTGCCGCCCTGCCGGTCATGGCGCTGGGACTTTATCTCGGTCACCGCATCCACCTCGGCATTTCCAGCGTGCAGATGCTCAGACTCATCGGACTGCTGCTCATCGGCAGTGGCGGGTCGCTGATCTGGAAAGCCTGGGCATAGCAATCGGCATTTAGCGCTTGTCCGCTACCCTCGCGGATGGTGCATCGCATGCAACTGCTTCAAGCGCTCGCGTGCCACATGGGTGTAAATCTGCGTAGTGGAAATGTCGGCATGTCCCAACAGCATCTGCACCACGCGCAGGTCGGCGCCATGGTTGAGCAGGTGGGTGGCGAAGGCATGGCGCAGGGTGTGCGGGGATAGTGGCTTGGCGACCCCGCCCTGCACGGCGCGGCGCTTGATCATGTACCAGAAAGCCTGACGCGTCATCGCCGCATGACGGGCAGTAACAAACAGGGCATCGCTGGTCTTGCCGTCGAGCAGGTGCGGACGGGCTTCATCCAGATAGCGTTTGATCCAGCCGATCGCCTCCTCGCCGAGGGGAACCAACCTTTCCTTGCCGCCTTTGCCCATGACGCGCACCACGCCCATTTCCAGGCTCACTTCCGCCACCTTCAGCGCCACCAGTTCCGAAACCCTCAGGCCGGTCGCATAAAGCGCCTCCAGCATCGCCCTGTCACGCAGCCCCAATGGCTCTCCGACATCCGGCGCATTCAACAGCGCTTCGACGTCCGCTTCGGTCAGACTTTTCGGCAAGGCCCTGGGCTGTTTCGGCGAGGCGATATTGAGGGTGGGGTCGGCGCTGATCCGGCCCTGGCGCAGCAGATAACGGTAAAACCGCCGGAAGCTGGAAAGCTCCCGGCTGGCCGTACTGGCACGGGTTTTCACCACATTGAACTGGTGCGACAGGTAGCCCTCCAGTTCGGCATGGCTCGCATCCGGCAAATCCTTGCCGCATTCCTGCTGCAGCCACATGGAGAATTGCTGCAAATCGCATCGGTAGCTCTGCAGCGTGTTGCGCGCAAGGCCTTCCTCCAGCCACAACGCGTCGCAGAATTCGTCAAGCAGGCTGTCGGTGCTCATGCTGCAACAGCCATCGCTTGATCGCCAGCGGCTCGCCGTCGGTGCTGTTCATGAACCCGCCCAAGCCGCCCCGCGCCAGCACACGGTGGCAGGGAATGATCAACGGAATCGGATTGGCGCCGCAGGCTTGCCCCACGGCACGCGGCGCCGAATCGAGCAGCCGGGCCAGTTCGCCGTAACTTTGTGTCGAACCACCGGGTATCTGGCGCAACGCCTGCCATACTCTGGTTTGAAACACGGTGCCGTGCGGGGCCAGCGGCAGGTCGAAGCTGAATGTGGGATCGTCGAGATAGGCCTGCAACTGTATGCAAGCCTGCCGGGAAATTTCATCTTGCGGTTGCAGCGCTGGAGTACCCAGCGGCAGAAAATCCATGGCGGTCAGCGCATAACCATCCGTCATGATGCCGAGCACGGCGAAAGGCGTGGAAAATCTCGCCTGATAATCCATCGTCGCCCTACAACCGTGCCAACGCACGCCGGATGGCAGCCTGCTGGACGGCGTCCTGAGTCATTTTCAGCAGCATGAGGTACTGTTTTTTCGCATCCTCGCGCAGGCCGGCACGAGCCAGGCCGCGGGCAGCCCGCAAGCGCGCCGTTTGCGCTACGGCATCGATGGCCTGCCCTGCCGCAAGCAGGTAATCATCGGCTGCCGCTGCCACTTCGCTCTGGTCTTCCGCCAGATCGCCCAGCGCAAGAAAAACCTCGCGCTGCTCTGCCGAATCAGCCACAGGCAGCATCCGCGCCGCTTCCCTGGCATCCGCATAGGCGCCACCAAAAGCAAAAACCTGTGCCCGCTGGATCTGCCACTGCTCCGGCTGCACCTCGCCAAAGGGCTGCGTCAACCCATGCCAGAACCGTGCAGCGCGGACATAGTCCTTGCCTTGGGCAGCCGCCTGCCCCAGCAAAAAACGAGCTTGTGGCGACAACCCCTTGTTCTCCGGAAAATACTGGCCGTCGGCAAACAGCCTGACGGCGGTTCGCTCCAGCTTGGCGCTCAGCAACGATAGCGCCAAGCCGGTCTGGGCGCCCTCGCGTAGTGCCTGCTCCCTGGCATGCACCGCCAGGTAGGCGAACAGGGCACGCGACGCGGCGGGCGTGGAGTCCCGCAACTGTTCGCCCAGCGCAAACCATGCCACATCGTCGCCGAGCAATAACTGCGCCTGGTTGCTGCGCTGTAGCGCGAGGGTAAAATAATCCTGCCAGAGATCGCCTACGGCAACATCGGACAGGGGACTCCCGACCCTGTCGAAATTCAGCAGTTGCTCGCGTGCCTGGGCCAGGAGCGCAACGTCCTCGCGCAGCGCAGCGGCATGCATGATCACCGTCCAGCAAGCGACCGGATTGGCTACTTTGACCTGTAATTGGGGAACAGTCCGGGGCAATTTTTTCGCCTTACTCCCGGTTGGCTTGCCGACAGGCACGCTGGCCGGATTAAGCGCAGCGCGGGCGTCGGCAATCGCCTGCCCCGGCGTCATCAAGCCGCTTCGGAGCTTTACCAGCAACTTGAGCATGTCGTCCTCGCCCAGTTGCGCGAGCCAGGTACCGGTTTCCGCTTTGGCTCCGGCAATCAGCAATCCCTCGGTAAAAGCCTTGGCTTCAGCGGTCGTGAGCGGCTGGAAATCCTGGCTGTAACGCAACATGACGCGGTAGGCGTCGTCCGTGCGCCGCTCCTTGAGGTAGCTCTGCACTACCATGCGGCGAGCCTCCCGGTATTGCGGATCGGGAAGGTCGAAGCGCCACAACAGCTGCGACAGATAAGTGCGCGACAGCTCGCCTTGCCCCAAACGCAAAGCCGCACGCGCGCCCTCCCAGCTCATCGGCTGAACGGCTTCGACAGGCAGTTCCGCTGGCAACGCCGCAATACGTTGCAGTACTTCGGCGGGGCGATTCAACTCGTTAAGCAGGGATAGACGCAACATCTCCCACTTGGCCCATAATCGGATATCGGTGCGGTCAGGTTGGTCGCGCTCGATGTGCGCCAGGGCAGACTGTGGAGCGCCGGCCTGAGCAAGACGCGCGGCGATCTCGAAAGAATCTGCCGCCGAAGCGGCGCTAACGAACAGAAAGAAAATGAGGACGGTTTTGGCCAGGTAGCGCATGGCACCATTCTAGCCCATCAAAATAACAAAGGCCACGAGGTCTGACCCTCGTGGCCTTGTCTTGGACGGCGGGCGCTTATTTTGCCGAAACGGTTTTACGCGCGACCAGCTTTTCCTTGATGCGTGCGGACTTGCCGGAACGATCACGCAGGTAATACAGCTTGGCGCGGCGCACATCGCCGCGGCGTTTCACTTCGACGTTCTCGATCTGCGGCGAGTAAGTCTGGAAGGTACGCTCGACGCCCTCGCCATTGGAAATTTTGCGAACGATGAAGGAGGAGTTGAGTCCCCGGTTGCGCTTGGCGATCACCACGCCTTCGAAGGCCTGAACCCGCTTGCGGGTGCCTTCCACGACGTTGACGCCGACAATCACCGTATCGCCGGGGGCGAAATCGGGGATGGTTTTGCCCAGGCGGGCGATTTCTTCTTGTTCCAGTTGCTTGATGATATCCATTTAAAACTCCTTTGGTTGCTTATCGGATTCCTGTTCCTGCTGGTTTTCTGCCTGAAACGCAGCCAGCAGCCCGGACTCCTCTTTTGTCAACTGACGGGCGGCCAACAAATCCGGTCGCCTCAGCCAGGTTCTGCCCAACGCCTGCTTTAACCGCCAGCGCTGAATTTCCGCATGGTGCCCGGACATCAACACTTCCGGCACCGCCTCGCCCTGATATACCTCGGGGCGGGTGTAGTGGGGGCAATCCAGCAGCCCATCCACAAATGAATCCTGTACCGCCGATTCGGCGTCGCCGAGCACGCCCGGCAACTGCCTGACGATGGCATCGACCAGCACCATCGCCGCCAATTCCCCGCCGGACAACACATAGTCGCCGATCGAGATTTCCTCGTCCACATGACGGCGCAACAAACGCTCGTCCACGCCCTCGTAGCGGCTCGCCAGCAATACCAGACCGGGCTCGCGGGTCAGCTCCATCACCCGCTGGTGGGTCAGCACCTTGCCTTGCGGGGAAAGGTGTATCACTCTGGGGTTAGCCACCCCTGCCTGCCGTTGCCGCGCTTTCGCGGCCTGAATCGCCTTTTCCAGCGGCTCGGCCAACATCACCATGCCCGGCCCGCCGCCATAAGGTCGGTCGTCAACCGTACGGTAGTTGTTCTCGGTGAAATCGCGCGGATTCCAGAAATGCAGTTGGTACTGTTCCTGTTCCAGTGCTCGTCGCGTAATGCCATGTTGGCCAATCGCATCGAACATCGGCGGAAACAGGGTGATGATGTCAAAATTCAATAATCAGCACCCCAGTCCACGTTGATTCGCCCTGCCTTCAGATCGACCTTGAGAATGACCTGGGCGATGAACGGGAGCAAATGTTCGCGTTCTCCCTTCACTACCAGCACATCGTTGGCGCCGGTTTCCAGAAGTTCGGAGACTTTGCCGAGAACCTCGCCCTGAACATTCACCACTTCCAGCCCGATCAGATCGGACCAGTAATATTCGTCTTCTCCCGTTTCCGGCAGCGCTTCGCGCGGCACGGCAATCTCAAGGCCCTTCAAGGCTGCGGCAGCGTCACGGTCGTTGCACCCCTCCAGCCTGACGACCAGGCCTTTGCTATGCACTTCCGACTCCAGCACGGCAACTTTGCGCCACTGTTCGCCACGCCCCAGATGCCAGACCGGATAATCCAGCAAGCCATCGAATTCTTCGGTAAACGACTGGATCTTGACCCAGCCGCGAATGCCGAACGGGGCGGCGATCCGCCCCATCACCACCAGATCCTTAGGCGGCGGCACGCTTGACGAGCTTGGCCACAGCGTCGGACAGCAACGCGCCGTTCTCCTGCCAGTAACCGATGCGCTCGCTGTTGAGGCGCAGGGCTTCCTGGCCTTCCGGCGCGACCGGATTGTAGAACCCTACGCGCTCGATGAAACGGCCATCGCGACGATTGCGGGAATCGGCCACAACGACATTGAAAAACGGACGCTTCTTGGCGCCACCACGGGCAAGTCGAATCACAACCATTGGTTTACCCTTCAAAAATTCGGTCTAAAAAGGCGGTGATTTTACGCTAAGCATTGGAAAGAAAGCAAGAAACATTTACCGAGCCAAATAGAAAGCCGGCCTCAACGCATGCCGGGCAGCATCCCCTTCATATTCCTCATCATCTTCGCCATCCCGCCCCTGGAGACCATTTTCATCATTTTCTGGGTTTGCTCGAACTGGCTGAGCAGGCGGTTCACGTCCTGCACCTGCACGCCGGCACCTGTGGCAATACGCCGTTTGCGCGATGCCTTGAGGATGGCCGGGTTACGACGCTCGCCCGGCGTCATCGAATTGATGATGCCCTCGATACGATTCATCGACTTGTCATCCGCCATGCCCGCAGCCGCCTGTCCCATCTGCGCCGGCAGCTTGTCCATCAGGGCGGCGACCCCGCCCATTTTCTTCATTTGCTGCAATTGCGCCTTGAAGTCCTCGAGATCGAAGTCCTTGCCGGACTTGATCTTCTTCGCCAGCTTGACCGCCTCGTCCTGATCGACGCCGCGCTGGGCCTCCTCGATCAGCGACAGCACATCGCCCATGCCGAGGATGCGCGAGGCCATGCGCTCCGGATGGAAGGCTTCGAGCCCGTCGACTTTTTCACCGACGCCGGCGAACTTGATCGGCTTGCCGGTGACATGGCGTACCGACAGCGCCGCGCCGCCGCGCGCATCGCCATCCAGCTTGGTGAGCACCACGCCGGTCAGGGTCAGCGCGTCGTTGAAAGCCTTGGCGGTGTTGACCGCGTCCTGTCCCTGCATGGCATCCACCACAAACAGGGTTTCGATCGGGTTAAGCATTTCCTGCAGGCGCTGGATCTCGGCCATCATGGCCTCGTCCACCGCCAGACGGCCGGCAGTATCGACGATCAGCACGTCGTGGAAGTGCTTGTCGGCGTAATCCCGCGCCGCCAGCGCAATCTGTTCCGGGCTTTGCCCCGGCTCGGCGGCGAAATAATCGGTGTCGAGCTGCTGCGCCAGCGCGCGCAACTGCTCCATCGCCGCCGGACGGTAGACGTCGCAGCTAGCCAGCAGCACTTTTTTCTTCAACTGCTCGCGCAGGTACTTGGCCAGCTTGGCCGAGGTGGTGGTCTTGCCAGCGCCCTGCAAACCGGCCATCAGAATCACCGCAGGCGGCTGGGTGGCAAAGCTGAGCGCGGCATTCTGACCACCCATCAGTTTGGTCATTTCCTGATGAACGATGCCGATCACCGCCTGGCCCGGCGTCAGGCTGGCCAGCACTTCCTGGCCTTGCGCCCGTTCCTTGACCTGGGCGATAAAATCCTTCACCACCGGCAAGGCAACGTCGGCTTCCAGCAAGGCCATGCGCACTTCGCGCAGGGCATCCTGAATGTTGGCTTCGGTCAGGCGGGCCTGGCCGCGCAGGGTTTTGATTACACCAGAAAGGCGATTAGTGAGATTGTCGAACATGGCTCCGCGGTTCCTGCTGAATGTTAATCCGGATTCGGATGGTGTAAACTTGGCGCTGTATAAATAAATAGCCGACAATTCTACAACACAATGAGCGGTTCACTCCATTTCCTCGGTTTCCTGCTGTACTGCGCGCTTGGCCTGCTTTTCTGGCGCGCGGTCTGGCGCCCTGCTGGCACGGAAATAGCGCAGCATCCCGCCGAAGCTTCCACGGCCTGTCGCCTCGCCGTGCTGCTGCCGCTTGCGCTGCATGGTGCGTTGCTATATCCCTCTTTGTTTACCGGCGCGGGGCTGAACCTCGGTATCGGCAATGTAGTGTCGGCGATTTCCTGGCTCACCGTGTTGATCTACTGGGCCGCAAGCTTCCGCTATAACATGGAAGGGCTGCAAATCCTCGTGCTGCCGGGTGCGGCAGTCTGCCTGCTGCTGCCACTGGTTTTTCCGGAGGTGCACACGGTCGAGCATACCGAACTGCCGCTGTTCAAGGTTCATCTGCTGATTTCCCTGCTCGCCTACAGCCTGTTCACCATCGCAGCGGTGCATGCGGTGCTGATGGCTTTCGCCGAGCGCCGCCTGCACGGCCACGCACTGTCGCACATCCTGGGCAAACTGCCGCCCCTGCTGGCGATGGAGTCGCTGCTGTTTCGTATCATCACCGTGGGTTTCGTGCTGCTCACCCTGTCCATCTTCAGCGGCGTGATGTTCTCCGAAGAGATGTTCCACAAGCCGTTGCAGTTCAGCCACAAGTCGCTGTTCGCTCTGCTTTCCTGGGGTATTTACGCCGCCCTGCTGGGGGGCCGGCATATTTACGGCTGGCGCGGCCGCACCGCCACCCGCTGGACTCTTGCCGGCTTCGCCATGCTGCTACTGGCCTATATCGGCAGCAAATTCGTGCTGGAAATACTTCTTCACCGCTGAACCCACACCTCCATTGCATGAAGGTTTTTTTCCTTGCATAACATCCCGTTAAGCGCGTTGTTCGCCACACTGATGCTGCTTCTGGTTTTCTCGGGCTTTTTTTCCATGGCCGAAACCAGCATGATGGCGCTCAACCGCTACCGGCTGAAACATCTGGCTAATCGCGGTCACCGCGGCGCCAAGCTGACCATCCATCTGCTGGAAAAAACCGACAAGCTGCTCAGCGTAATCCTGCTTTGCAATAACCTGCTTAATGCCGCTTCGGCCACCCTGGCCACAGTGATTACCGTCCGGCTGATAGGTGCGAACGAATTCGCGCTTGCCATCGGCACCTTGTCCGTCACTGTTGCACTTCTGATATTCAGCGAGATCACCCCGAAGGTGATTGGAGCGACCTATCCGGAGCGCATTGCAATTCCCTCCAGCTATATCCTCGCCCCCTTGCTCAAGCTGTTCTACCCGATAATCTGGCTCCTCAACCCGTTTGTACGTGCCCTGCTCTGGCTATTGCGCCTGAAGCCGCCCAGTGCCGCAGCAGCCCACCTCAGCATGGAAGAGCTGCACACCCTGGTGCTGGAAGCAAGCCATTACATCCCGCCCAAGCACCAGAGCATTTTCCTTAATTTGTTCGAACTCGAGAACATCAGCGTGGACGACATCATGGTTCCTCGCAACCAGATCGAAGCGATCGATCTGGACGCACCCGAGGAAGTCATCCGCGAGCAGCTGTCGACCAGCCATCACACTCGCCTGCCGGTCTACCGCGGCAGGCTGGACAACATTGTCGGCGTGATCCATATCCGCCATGTGCTACACCAGGTTCGCCACCAGGAAATCAATGCCGAGATTCTGCAGGAGATCGTCCGCGAACCCTATTTCATTCCTGCCGGCACCTCGCTGTTTTCGCAGCTCCAGCACTTCCAGGAGAACCGCCACCACATCGGCCTGGTTGTCGATGAGTATGGCGAGCTGCTCGGACTGGTGAGCGTGGAGGACATCCTGGAAGAAATTGTCGGCGAATTCGCCTCGCGTCCCACTGCCCATAGCGGCATCTACCCGCAGGAAGACGGCAGTTGGCTGGTGGACGGCAGCTGCACGCTGCGCGACCTGAACCGCAAGCTCAAGCTCGAACTTCCCCTGGATGGCCCAAAAACCCTGAACGGCCTGGTTCTTGAACATTTCGAGGACATCCCGGAGGCCAGCACCAGCTTCAAAATTGCCGGCCATATGCTGGAAATCGTCAAAACACAGGACCGCGTCGTCAAAGTTGTGCGTATTTTCCCGGCTCTGACCGCCCCGGAATGAGATTCCGCCGCCTTTACAAAAAAATTTGCCAAGTGCATTATTGGCTTGTTTCCAACTCCATGTAATCCGGGCAATCCCAGATGGCATCTGCAACGAGTTCAACCAAGCTTAGCGGACTGGCCAATGCGCTGGTGCAAAACGGCCTCCTGCTGGAGGCCGACGCCGATGCCATTCAGTCACAGGCCAGCATCAACGAAATCGGCTTCATCGCGCAACTGGCGCAAAGCAGGAAAATGACCGCCCTTGAGGTTGCGGAATTCGCCGCACGGACGTTCGGCTTCCCCCTGCTGGATCTGGCTGCCATCGATGCGGATCAACTGCCGAATGACGTACTCGACAGCAAACTGATCAGGAGCCGGCGCGTTCTCGCCCTGCAAAAACGCGGCAATCGCCTGTTCATCGCCATCTCCGACCCGGCCAACCTGCGCGCCCTAGATGATGTCCGGTTCAAGACCGGCCTCGCTGTCGAACCGGTGGTAGTGGAAGATG
The DNA here is from genome assembly GCA_035530375.1 of Sulfuricella sp. GTDB lineage: Bacteria > Pseudomonadota > Gammaproteobacteria > Burkholderiales > Sulfuricellaceae > Sulfuricella. The sequence continues at coordinate 76,745 of DATKUY010000013.1, forward strand.
ACAAGCTCGACAAGCTGATTGAAAAAATTGTTGAGGCCACCGACACCTCGCTGCAAAACCTGGCGGGGGACGACGCCGACCTGGAGTTCGCCGACGAGGAAGCCGCCGCGCAGAAAGATGAAAGTGCCGGCGCGGAGGTCGATGACGCACCGGTCGTCCGCTTCCTTCAGAAAATCCTGCTGGATGCGATCAACGCCGGCGTTTCCGACATCCATTTCGAGCCCTACGAAAAATATTACCGCATCCGCTACCGCCTCGACGGCATACTCTACGAAGCCGCCAAACCGCCCCTGGCGATCAAGGACAAGCTCTCCTCCCGCATCAAGGTGATCTCCAAACTCGATATTTCGGAAAAACGCATTCCACAGGACGGGCGCATGAAGCTGGTGCTGTCCAAAAGCCGCGCCATCGATTTCCGCGTCAGCACCCTGCCCACCCTGTACGGCGAGAAGATCGTGATGCGGATTCTCGATCCGGCCATCGCCACGCTGGGCGTCGACGTACTAGGCTACGAACCGGAGCAGAAGGAGCATCTGCTCAACGCCGTCAAGCGGCCCTATGGCATGGTGCTGGTGACGGGACCTACCGGTAGCGGCAAAACGGTGTCGCTTTACACCTGCCTGAACATTCTGAACGAACCGGGCGTCAACATCTCCACCGCGGAAGACCCGGCGGAAATCAACCTGCCCGGCGTCAACCAGGTCAACGTCAACGACAAGGCCGGCCTGTCCTTCGCCGCCGCTCTCAAGTCCTTCCTGCGCCAGGACCCGGACGTGATCATGGTGGGCGAAATCCGCGATCTGGAAACCGCCGACATCGCCATCAAGGCCGCACAGACCGGGCACATGGTCATGTCCACCCTGCACACCAACGATGCCCCGGGCACCCTGACGCGCCTGATGAACATGGGCGTCGCCCCTTTCAACATCGCCTCATCGGTGATCCTGATCACCGCGCAACGCCTGGCAAGACGTTTGTGCAAATGCAAACAACCCATCGACATTCCCAGGGAAGCCCTGCTGCGCGCCGGCTTTACCGAGGAAGAACTCGACGGCAGCTGGCAGCCTTACAGCCATGTCGGCTGCGAACTCTGCAAGGACACCGGCTACAAAGGCCGCGTCGGCATTTACCAGGTGATGCCGATCAGCGAGGAGATGAGCCGCATCATCATGAGAAACGGCACCGCTCATGACATCGCCGACCAGGCAAAGCGCGAAGGCGTACGCGACCTGCGCCAGTCCGGCCTGCTCAAGGTGAAGGCGGGGCTCACCTCGCTGGAAGAAGTCGAAGCCATCACCAACGAATAAACCAGGAAAGGTTAGCCACGGATTAACACAGATGTTCACGGATTATCATAGGCTTGCACGATGTTCGTCACTTACCTTCCGGGAAAAAAACGGAATTATTTCATTCACATGTTTTATCTGTGTTAATCCGTGGCTAAAAGCCGTTTTTAAGATAAAGGGAACTTATATACATGGCTGCCGCGAAAAAGGAAGAAGTGAAAAACGTCCTCTTCAACTGGGAGGGCACCGACAAGAAAGGCAAGAAGGTCAAGGGAGAGATGCGCGCGCCCGGCGAAGCGGTGGTAAAGATCAGCCTGCGCCGTCAGGGCATCACCATTATCAAGGTCAAGAAACAAAGCAGCTTCAAAAAAGGCCAGAAAGTCACCGACAAGGATATCACCCTGTTCACAAGGCAACTGGCCACCATGATGAAAGCCGGCGTGCCGCTGCTGCAATCCTTCGATATCGTCGGCAAGGGCCACAGCAACCCGTCCGTTTCAAAACTGCTGAACGACATCAAATCCGATATCGAGACCGGCAGCAGCATGAGCCAGGCCTTCCGCAAATACCCCCTGTATTTCGACTCGTTGTTCTGCAACCTGGTCGGCGCCGGCGAGCAGGCCGGCATCATCGACACCGTACTGGACCGCCTCGCCACCTACAAGGAAAAAATCCAGGCCATCAAGGGCAAGATCAAGTCCGCACTGTTCTACCCGATCTCCATTCTGGTCGTGGCTTTCATCATTACCGCCATCATCATGATTTTCGTGGTTCCCGCGTTCAAGGAGCTGTTCTCCAGCTTCGGCGCCAACCTGCCCGCCCCGACTCTGATCGTGATGGCCATCTCGGACTTTTTCGTCGCCTACTGGTGGGCGATTTTCGGGGGTATTTATGGCGCTTTATGGTTCTTTTTCTATACCTGGAAACGCTCGAAAAAAATGCAATACTTCATGGACCGGCTTTCCCTGCAGCTGCCCATCTTTGGGGCAGTGATTGAAAAAGCCACCATCGCGCGCTGGACCCGTACCCTGTCGACCATGTTCGCCGCCGGCGTGCCGCTGGTCGAAGCACTGGACTCGGTCGGCGGCGCTGCCGGCAACGCCTTGTACTCCGACGCCACCAAAAAAATCCAGAGCGAGGTGAGCACCGGCACCAATCTGACCACTGCGATGCAAAACACCAACCTGTTTCCCAACATGGTGTTGCAAATGGTCGCGATCGGCGAGGAATCGGGTGCCCTGGATGCCATGTTGAGCAAGGTTGCCGACTTTTATGAGGCCGAAGTGGACGATGCCGTGGAGGCCCTGTCCAGCCTGATGGAACCGATAATCATGGCGGTTCTGGGTGTCATCATCGGCGGGCTGGTCATCGCCATGTACCTGCCGATCTTCAAGATGGGCCAGGTCGTTTAACAACGCAGCAGGAGCGGCCTCCTGCATCGCAACCCAGGACTCCAAATGCTCTTCGAAACCCTGCAATCTTCCCCGGTGCTTTTTGCCGGTGCGGCAACCTTTCTCGGTCTGCTTGTCGGCAGCTTTCTCAATGTCGTCATCCACCGCCTGCCCCAAATGATGGAACGCGAATGGCGCGCGCAATGCAGCGAGATGGAAAATGGGGACGCAATTCCTCCCTCCGCGCCCTACAACCTGGTCGTCCCGCGTTCGGCTTGCCCGTCTTGCGGCCACCAGATACGCGCATGGGAGAACATACCCGTGCTTTCCTGGCTGATCCTGCGCGGCCATTGCTCCCACTGCCAAGCACCGATCAGCCCGCGCTACCCGACGGTTGAAACGCTGACCGGCCTGCTCAGCGGCTTGACCGCCTGGCATTTCGGCTTCGGGCCAGCCGCCATGGCGGCCATGGCATTCACCTGGGCGCTGATCGCCCTCACCTGCATCGACTTCGATACCCAGTTACTGCCGGACAGTATCACTCAACCCCTGATCTGGCTCGGCCTGTTATTTAACCTTAACGGCCTGTTCACCAGCCTCGACTCCGCCCTGATCGGCGCAGTGGCGGGCTACCTGGCGCTCTGGAGCATCTACTGGCTGTTCAAACTGATCGCGAAGAAAGAAGGCATGGGCTACGGCGATTTCAAACTGCTTGCCGCCATCGGCGCCTGGCTGGGCTGGCAGTTGCTGCCGCTGGTCATCCTGCTTTCATCGCTGGTTGGCGCAGTAGTGGGCGTTACGATGATCCTGTTCGCCGGCCACGGCCGCCAGGTTCCCATTCCTTTCGGCCCCTACCTCGCGGGCGGCGGTCTGATCGCCCTGCTGTGGGGCAAGCAGATCACCCAGGCTTATCTCGGACTCTAAAGATGCTCACCATCGGACTTACCGGCGGCATCGGCAGCGGCAAGACCAGCGCCGCCCGAATTTTTGCCGCGCTGGGCGCCGCCGTAATCGACACCGACGAGATCGCACGCCGTCTGACAGAAAAAGGATCCCCGGCCCTTGCGGCCATCGTCGAACAATTCGGCGCCGCCTGCCTGTTGCAGGATGGAAATCTCGACCGCGTCGGATTGCGCAAGCGGATATTCTCCGATCATGCCGCCAAGGGAAAGCTGGAGGCGATTCTCCATCCTCTTATCAAGCAACAGGTTATTTCCGAAATGGCCGCAGCACACGCCCCTTATTTACTGCTGGTCGTTCCGCTATTTTTTGAAACCGGCGCCTACCGCGACCTGGTCGACCGTGTACTGGCAGTGGACTGCGACGAAAGCCAGCAAATCTCCCGGGCCATGGGCCGCAGCAGATTATCCGCCGATGAAGTGCGGGCCATCATGGCGAACCAGATCCCCCGTGCGGAGCGTATCAAACAGGCCGATGACATCCTGTCCAACCGGGGCGGACAGGAAGACCTCGAAGAACAAGTCAGGAATTTACATCAGCGCTATCTGGCGCTGGCATTGCATCGACAGGATGGGGGCGGCAACCGCCGCACCGCGAAAACTCAATCCATTTGAAATTTTTGATTATTAAATTAGTATAAACGATTGTCAGATCAATCATAATTCGTCAAAATCAAGCTTTGCCAAATTCAGGCCTGACAGTGATCACCTACGACCATCCTCTTAACGAGCGAATTCGCACCCTCCTGCGATTGGAAGATCTGTATGCCAAGGCGCAATACTACTGCTCCCTGTCGCATCGACTGGATCACCACGCCGCCTTGTTGGTTCTGTTCGAAATCCTGGAAGTTGCCTGTCGCGCCGACCTCAAGTCCGACCTGTTGCAGGAACTGGAACGGCAGAAGCATATCCTGGAAGCCCTGCGCAACAATCCCGCCATTTCGGAAGACGCCTTAAATCAAGTGCTGCACGACATCGACAGCGTGTACAGCCGCCTGCACGGTGCGCCCGGCAAGGTCGGCCAGCACCTGCGCGACAATGAATGGCTGATGAGCATCAAGCAGCGCACCGGCATCCCCGGCGGTGTTTGCGAATTCGACCTGCCCTCCTACCATTTCTGGCTGACCCAGGATGAAAATACACGCAGGCAGAGCCTGGTCGAATGGCTGACGCCGATGCTGCCGATCCGGGACGGACTGAAGATCGTTTTACGCATGCTGCGCGACAGCGGCAAATCCAGCCGCCATACCGCGGTGCAGGGGACATTCCAGCAGATGTTGAGCGGCAGGGTGGCGCAGCTGCTGCGCGTTACGGTAGCGAGCGACTTGCCCTGCTTCCCTGAAATCAGTGCCAACAAATACGCCATCAATATTCGCTTCAATGCCCTCGATGGCCCCCAGAAACCCAAAGGCTGCGAAACCGACGTCGAATTCGATCTGACACTCTGCAATTTGTAAAACGACTTCCAGACCGGCCTCCCGGCCATGCAACTCATGCTCGAAAACAAGTGAATACCGCGATAAAACCCACACCCACCGTACCCTGTCCGATTTGCGGCAATCCCGCGCTTTTCAGCCCGAAAAATCCATTCCGTCCGTTCTGCTCGGAACGCTGCAAGCTGATCGACCTTGGCCAGTGGGCAACGGAATCCTATCGCATTCCCCTGTCCGAAGAGGAAACGGCAAAAGACAAAGACGGGGAGCTGAATTAGCTCTCACCCGGAAACACCAGCAACAGTTTTCTTCCTGCATACCATTCCGCAGATACTTCAACGGATGCAATTGAAAGCGCTGGCGGAGACGCCGCTCCTGCATTTCAACCCATGGCGGGTTGGAGCCCCCACTTCTCCGGCGGTTCGTAGCTCACGATGCGATCCGCGTCTCCGGAAGGCCCCGAAAGATCCAGTTCATAGGGTGTCACGCCCCAATTTTTACGCGTGTCGTACACCATCCGCACCGTTGGCCGTAGCAGACTGGCGGCATTCTGTTCCACCACCGCGCCGATCAGGCCGCTTTCCAGCCGGACGAAGGTGCCCGGAGGATAAATGCCGACACAGTGAATGAAATGTCGAACCAGTTCCCTGTTGAAATGAAACTCGCCCCACTCCTGTATCTTACGGACCGCCTCCACCGGCGCCATCGCCTTGTGATATACCCGGTCAGACGTAATGGCATCGTACACATCGACAATCGCCGCCATCTGGCCGAATTGCGAAATTTCCTCACCCTTGAGTCTGGCAGGATAGCCGGAGCCGTCATAGCGCTCATGATGTTGCGAGAGCACTGAAAAGGAAATCGGCGAGATCGGTGCCAGTTGGCGAACGATCTCGCACCCATAACTGACATGCCGCTTCATTTCTTCAAATTCCGGATCGGTGAGGCGGCCCGGCTTGGTCAATATTTCATCCGGCACCTTCATCTTGCCGATGTCGTGCAGAATCGCACCGGTACTGATCTGGCGGGTAATGTCCCGGCCCAGTTCCAGGGTATTGCAAAAGGCGGTCATCAGGGTACACACCCCCACCGAATGCATGTAAGTATAGTTATCCTTGGTTTTAACCCGGCTCATCTGGATCAATGCGGTTGAATTGCGCAGAATGGAGTCGGTGATGCCGCCGATCGCCTGATCGACACGCTCCATTTCAAGCTGCCGGCCCATCCGGATATCCCGCATCATGTCCCGTATTGCCTGATGGGCATGACTCTGGATTTCGATTGCCGCATCGCGCTCTTCGCACACCGAGACCAAGCCACCCGAAACGCCTCCCGTTTCCTCTCCCATGCGAAGCAGTTCGCATTCGACAGCGAACCTTGCTTCGTCGGCGGTCTCCGCCCCAGGCAGGTCAATTCCGCGTGCGGGGTCGATGTAAACCTCCCGCACGCCCAGTTCGGCGATTTTCTCAATCTCCGCGTCGGACTCGACCTTGAACCGGGTAAGAAAAAGAGGGTGCACAACCCAACTACAGTTGAGATCGTGGATGAACATGCCTGTCTTGAGTTGCGACAGTGGTATACGCTTGATCATGATGGCGTCTTGAATCTGAAAAAGCAGCGCGCAGGTTGGCGGGGTTTTGCAACCCCGCCTGCGCACCCTGTTTTAAAATGCATTACCAAGAGCTTTCCCGGCCTCCAGCTCCTGCCTTTAAAACTCCTTCCACTCCTCCTCACCGGCAGAGGCGTGGGCATGTACAGCCACACCCGCCGATTTTTTGGCAGGTGCGGCCGCTGCTGCCTGTGGTTTGGCAGACTGACGGGCAGCAGCATGTTTATGGAGTTGCACCACAGGCGCCGCCTTGCCGCCCCTTGCGGCTTCCGCGTGTTTCGGCGCTGCGACGTGCGTCATGCCACCCTTGGTATCGAGCTTGAACACGCTGACCGAAGTGGACAGGTTCTGCGCCTGCTCTTCCAGCGATTCGGCAGCGGCGGCAGCTTCTTCCACCAGCGCCGCGTTCTGCTGGGTGACTTCGTCCATTTGCGTGATCGCCTGATTGACCTGCTCGATGCCGGCGCTCTGCTCGGAGGAGGCCGCCGAGATTTCCGACATGATGTCGGTAACGCGCTTGATCGAGGTGACGATCTCTTCCATGGTCTGGCCGGCCTGATCCACCAGCTTGGTGCCGTTCTCGACCTTCTCCACCGAGTCGCCGATCAGGGTCTTGATCTCCTTGGCGGCGGCCGCGGAGCGTTGTGCCAGGTTGCGCACCTCGGCCGCCACCACCGCAAAGCCGCGGCCCTGCTCGCCGGCCCGTGCCGCCTCGACCGCAGCGTTGAGGGCGAGGATGTTGGTCTGGAAGGCGATGCCGTCGATCACGCTGATGATGTCGACGATCTTGCGCGAGGACTCGTTGATCGAGGCCATGGTGCCGACCACTTCGCCGACCACCGCACCGCCCTTGCCGGCCACGTCGGATGAGGACATGGCGAGCTGGTTGGCCTGTTTGGCATTTTCGGCGTTGGCCTTGACGGTGGAGGTGAGCTCTTCCATGCTGGAGGCGGTTTCCTCCAGGCTGGAGGCCTGTTCTTCGGTGCGCTGCGACAGGTCGGTGTTGCCCTGGGCGATTTCCTTGGAGGCGGTGCCGATGGAATCGACCGCTTCCTTGATCTCGCCGACCAGTTTCTTCAGGTTGTCGACGGTGGTGTTGACGCCCTGGCTGGTCTGGCCGAACAGGCCGGGGTAGTCCTTGGTGATGGTCTGGGTCAGGTCGCCATGCGCCAGGGCTTGTGCGACTCGCATGATGTCGGTCAAGCCGCCCTCTGTGACATCGGAGAGCTGGTTCAGCAGCTCCGACAGGGTCTTGGTGTAGCCCTGCTTGCCGGCCATGTCCATCTTGACGCTGAAGTCGCCTTGGCCGGCGGACAGGACGAGGAATTGTATATCGTTGACGATCCCGTTAAGCGCCTCCACCGTGTCGTTGACACCTTGCTTGGTCTGGTCGAACAGCCCGGGATAGTCCTTGGTGATGGTTTGCGAAAGATCGCCGGAAGCCAGAGCCTGCGCTACCCTGGTGATGTCTTTCAGGCCGCCTTCAGTTACATTGGAGAGCTGGTTCAACAATTCCGACAATGCCCTGGTGTAGCCCGCCTTGCCGGCCATGTCCATCTTCACGCTGAAATCGCCCTTGTTGGCAGCGGTATCGACGATGCTCTCGATTTCCGCGACGATCTTGCGCAGGCTGTCCTGCATCACTTTCAGCGAATACAGCAGGCTGCTGGTGTCGCCCGCCTTGATGGACAGGTCCATCGACAGGTCGCCGCCGGCGATCCTGTGCACCGCTTCGGCGGCATAGTCCGGTTCGCCGCCGAGCTGCTTGAGCAGGCCGCGGGTGATCCAGAAGCCGATGAACGCGCCCAGGGCGATCGCGATCAGACCCAGCACAATCGTCATCATGGTGGCGCTCTGCACTTCGGACGCCGACTTATTACCGACATCGGTCATCAGCTTGGTCTGGTAATCGATCAGGTCGTTAACGCTTTTCAGATAGGCGTTTTGCAACCCGCGAACCTCGGTCAGCAAATAGGTCTTGGCTTCGTCCTGCTTGCCTTCATGCGTCAACTGAAGGAACTTGTCTTGCGAGCCGACATATTTGTTGCGGGCATCGAGCGCTGCGGACAAAGCCTTCTTCCCTTCCTCGCTGTGGATGGTTTTTTCCAGCTTGTCGAAATTCTCCAGAATGGCTTTTCGCGCATCCGTAATCCGATCCAGTTCTTTCTGGGTTGCCGCCTTGTCGGAGAGGATCAGCGTATTGCGCATGGCGCGGCCTATGATGTTGATCTGGCCGACCACATTGTTGGCCCATACGGTTTTCTGGAACTTGTCGTTGACGATGTCGTCGAGGTTTTTGTTGACGCTCCTGAGGTTGACCACCGACATCACTCCGATGACCATGAGCAACACCAGCACGGCGGCGAAGCCAAGACCGAGGCGCACGCCGACTTTCATGTTTGCGAGTGACATTTTTTTCTCCTTGGTTATTTTATTCGGTTACGATCAGGCAGCGGCGCGATCCACAAGCTCCATGTCCTGGCTGGACATGAGTTTTTCGATATCCACCAGAATCAGCATGCGGTCGTCCACCGTGCCGATGCCCATCACGTACTGGGTGTCGATGGCGCCCCCGAATTCCGGGGCCGGCTTGATCTGATCCGGGGCGAGGGTGATGACGTCGGAAACGCCGTCCACCACCATGCCGACGACGCGGTGGGCGACATTGATAATAATCACCACCGTCAGGTCGTTGTACTCGGCGTGCTCCAGGTTGAATTTGATGCGCATGTCGATGATCGGCACGATGATGCCGCGCAGGTTGGTGATGCCCTTGAGAAAATCCGGCGTGTTGGCCAGCTTGGTGACGGCGTCGTAGCCGCGTATCTCCTGCACCTTGGTGATCTCCATGCCGTATTCTTCGTGGCCCAGGGTGAAGGTCAGGAATTCGTTGGCACCGGCGGTAATTGCTGATGAGTTATCTTGTGAGGGTTGAGTCATGGCATGATTTCCCGATTATTATTGGAGCCGGATGGGCTTGATGGCTTTCGAACTGGTCATGAATTTTCAACCATCCAAATTGCCTTCTTGTTTCACAAGTATATCTTTTAACAACAAGAAGGCAATAAAGGCGTGCTTACTAATGAATAGCAGTTAATCTGTGTCAACAAATATCAACAATGGGGGGGAAAAGTGTTTCATGAACTTCAAACCGGTTCATCTTCATTTGGTGGGGGTAATCCGGCAAAGTAAAATCAGGAAATGAACAAATCAACATTCAGCGTCTCGAATCAAATCTCATCTGCCGATCTGATTTTTTGTTGCGAGAATCGACCTAAGAAGCTGTCTCAATAAATATCATGGGATGCGTCGCTGCCCACAGGACAAACGGCAGGAATCAGGCCAGCGCGGCCAAAAGCCAAACACAAGAAGTCAGTGAGTAAGGCCTGAGTGTGGAAACGAACCCCTCGGTGGCGGTTCCGTGCGCTCAGCCCTCCATCTGTGCCGAAAAACGGTAGCCCACGCCGCGCACGGTCTGGATCAGGCGGTCATGGCCGGTGGCTTCGAGCACGCGGCGCAGGCGGCGGATGTGGACATCGACGGTGCGATCTTCGACGATTACATTGCCCTCCCACACCTGGTCGAGTACCTGGGTGCGTGAATACACCCGATCGGGATGAGTCATGAGCAAATGCAGCAGGCGGAACTCCGTCGGGCCCATCTTGATCGGCTGATCCTTGCCAGTCACCCGGTGGGTGGCGGAATCGAGACGCAAACCCATAACCTCCACCGTGCCGCCCGCCACATGCGGGGCAAGGCGACGCAGTACCGTCTTGATGCGCGCATTCAACTCGCGTGGGCTGAACGGCTTGGTGACATAGTCATCGGCCCCGGTTTCCAGACCGGTGATCCGGTCCTGCTCCTCGCCCCGCGCCGTGAGCATGATGATCGGAATGGCGCGGGTGCGGGCATCGGCCTTGATGCGCCGGGCGAATTCCACCCCACTCATGCCCGGTAACATCCAGTCAAGCAGGATCATGTCGGGCAGGCCTTCGCGCATCATGACCAGGGCCTGCTCGGCGCTGCCCGCAACCACATGTCTATGTCCCGCCTGCTTAAGGTTGAGTGCCACCAGTTCGCAGATCGCGGGTTCGTCTTCCACCACCAGAATCGTAGCCGACATGACCTAACTTTCACTATCGATTGACCGAGGTTTGGATTTTATGGCGACAATATGACAATCTGATGACGCGGATTCACGCACTGATTGCTAATCCGCATGCAAATTTTGATGCCCTGATCGGCACGGCGCACATCCGGCGATGGTTGGCGCGGTTAAAGCGGAGGCATAGCACCAGATCTCACGCTTGCATTTGCCCCGGACATGAAACGGTCTTGCTTTCCATACCGCCCTCCCTCGTCCACGATGCCCAACAACAACTGCTCGAAATGTTCGCAGATATGCTCCCATGACAGGCTCTCCACGCTTCGGCGCGCGTTATCGCCAAGCACCGCAATCATCTGAGGTCTAACCGCCAGACGCACGATCTGCGCAAGAAACTGCGCAACATCGTCGAACTCTGCCAGCAGGCCGCTTTCCCCGTGACGAATGTAATTCTGGGCCGCGGCATAATTGTAGGCGACCACTGCCAGCCCGCTGGCCATCGCCTCCAGCGTGACATTGCCGAAAGTTTCAGTCAGGCTGGGAAACAGGAATACATCGGCGGATGCGTAATGTGCGGCCAGATCGTCTCCTGTACGCATGCCGGCAAAAATATGCGCCGGGTTCCTGTTCTGCAATATCTTCCGCTCCGGACCGTCACCCACCCACACCAGCTTGGCGCTGGGCTGCCTTGCACGCAGCGCGTTGTAGGCGTCGATCACCACCCCGAGATTTTTTTCCGGCGCCAGACGGCCGACATACACGGCAACCAGATCCTGCTCGCCTACCCCCCAACTGCGGCGCAATTCGACATCGCGACGTTCCGGGTTGAACAAGCCGATGTCCACCCCCCTGCCCACCACAGCCAGATTTTTGTAGCCCTGGGATTCCAGCTCATAGCGAAGGTGCTCATCCGGCACCAGAGTAAGCCGGGTGCGATTGTGGAAGTGCCGCAGATAGGCGCCAATCGGCCTGCTCAGCCAGCCTGCGCCATAGTGCCGGGTATAGCTGTGAAAATTGGTATGGAAGTCGCTGGTAACCGGGATCTTGAGCTTGCTCGCCACAGCCAGCGCCGACCAGCCCAGCGGCCCCTCGGTCACGATATGCACCACGTCGGGGCGGTTCGCGTTCCACTCATGCTTCAATGCGGAGCCTGCCGGCAGGCCCATTTGCAGGTTCTGGTAACGCGGGATCGCGACGCCACGTAGCAGGAGCTGCTCCAGATTGGGTTCAGCCGCGAGGGCATCCTCCTGCCTCTGGCGCGGTCTGATCAACTGGACTCGGTGGCCCTGCCGGCAAAGCGCATTCACCATGTGCCGGATGGTTAATGCCACGCCGTTGATCTCCGGCGGATAGGTCTCCGTCACCACTGCCACGCGAAGCGGGCGCACGGGTGCGGGAAAAGCCCTGAGGTGGAGATAAGCGCCGTTTGCCATGCCGCCAATTTGCCACGGCAACATGAAACCTTTATGACGGAATTTTGAAATTTTTGTAACGATGGCCCGCTACTCAGCCAAACCACGGACAAATTGACGAGGCTCGGGAACACGGCGGCACGATCATCTCGTTGAACAACCGGCCCTGCCGGGCGACCAGCTCACCGGTTATACGGCACACCTGCCTGCAAGATCTGTCGCACCGGCAGGCTCATAGCGACGCCAAAACCCGCGCCAGATGTCACATAACTGACATACTACTTTTTTATAATGCCTTTCATTAGCTTGAATGGAAGGCATTTTTTGAAGCCACAGATCGCCCGGATCGACGATTGCTACCGGCAATATCTGCGGGATGACGACGACATGTCGACCATCTCCCCTGGTCAGCCGAGAATTCCGGCTGTCGGTTGTTTCTTTACTCCGTAATAGACGATGGCCGCACAAGTACGGTCTATTTTCATTTCAGACGTGCACCTGGGCACACGGGCCTGCCAGGCCGGCCGCTTGGTGGATTTTCTGCGCGAATACCCCTCCGAGCGCCTGTTCATGCTGGGCGATATCGTCGATTTCTGGGCCATGAGCCGTGGTGGCATTTACTGGTCGGCGGCGCAGAACACAGTGGTGCAGAAGGTGCTGCGGCAGGCCAGGCATGGGACCAAGGTGTTTCTCATCCCGGGAAACCATGACGAAGCCATGCGCGAATACGTCGGCACCTCGTTCGGCGATATCCAGGTCGAATACGAATACGTTCACACGACGGCTGACAACAGGCGCTACTTGCTGCTGCATGGCGACGAGTTCGACCAGGTTACGCGCTATCACAAATGGGTCGCTGTGCTCGGGGATATCTCCTACAACTTCCTGGTGCGACTCAACGTCTGGCTGTCGTGGTTGCGCCGCACGCTGCGGCGGCCCGGTTACTGGTCGCTTGCCGGCTACGCCAAACGCAAGGTGAAAACGGCCGTCGACTTTATCTTCGATTTCGAGGGCGCTCTGATCCACCATGTCCGCGAGCGGAAACTTGACGGCATTATCTGCGGCCATATCCACTGGCCGGCCATCAAGGATGTCGATGGCGTTGCCTACCTTAACTGCGGCGACTGGGTCGACAGTTGCACTGCCATTGTTGAACACCTGGACGGACGCATGGAATTGATCGCCTGGGATGGCAGCTTGTCCAATGTACCGCCAGAAGAGGCACGCCCTAAATACAGGGCCGGTTGAGCTTATGAACATTCTTTTTGTGTCGGACGTGTACTTTCCCCGAATCAACGGCGTATCTACGTCGATCCGGACGCTGCGGCGCGAACTGGTGCGGCTCGGCCACAAGGTTCATCTCATTGCGCCGGACTACCAGATGCCCAGCGACGAGGACGGCTGGATTACGCGGATCCCCTCGCGCCACCTGTTTCTCGATCCGGAAGACCGAATGATGAAAATCAGCCGCGCGCGCCGGCTACTGGATCAGTTCCGTAGCGGCAAGTTCGACATTGTGCATATTCATACGCCGTTTGTTGCGCATTATCTTGGCAAGTGGCTGGCGAAACAGATGGGCGTGCCATGCGTCGAAACTTACCATACTTTTTTCGAAGGTTATCTGCATTACTACGTGCCGTTCCTGCCGCGCTGGCTTTCCGTCCCCATAGTACGCAAAATCTCACAGCGGCAATGCCATCAGGTTGACGGCATCGTGCTGCCATCGCAGCACATTCTCGACGTGCTGCGGCAGTATGGCGTACAGAGCCATTCCGCGGTGATCCCCACGGGAATAGAAGCAGAACGTTTCGTGGCAGGGGATGGCAGCGGATTTCGCAAGCGCTATGGCATTTCTGCACAACGGCCGATGATGCTCTATGTGGGCCGCGTGGCGCATGAGAAAAACATCGGCTTCCTGTTGCAGGTGAAAGCCAGGGTGAAGCGTGAAATCCCGGATACATTGCTGGTCATCGCCGGCGAAGGACCCGCACTTGAACAATTGCGCCGAGATTCGGAGCGGCTCGGGCTGCGTGACAATGTCCTGTTTGTCGGATATCTGGATTGTGTCAGTGAACTCAATGATTGTTATCGCGCCGCGGATCTGTTCGTCTTCGCTTCCCGAACCGAGACACAAGGGCTGGTCCTGCTTGAGGCAATGGCACAAGGCTTAGCGGTGGTTTCCACCGCGGAGCTGGGCACCAGATCGGTGCTGATAAACGGTACCGGTGCGGCGGTTGTCCAGGAAGATGTGAACGCCTTTTCCGCCAAAACCGTTGCACTGCTGCGCAACCAGGCCGTTCGGCAGGACTTGGGAACAAGCGGTCATCTCTATGCCCGGCAATGGTCTGTCGAAAGCATGGCGCAGAAAATGCTGGATTTTTACCGGGAAGCCATCGTCAAAACAACGTAGCCATTTCGGCACACCTCATCAACCCATTTGCAAGATAGGCATTGCACTTCGAACCTGAATCCACCATAGATAAAAACAACTTTTACCGTTGTCTATTTTAAACAAAAAATCGAAGGTGAACTCTCATGGAATTAATTTTGTGGCGCCACGCCGAGGCCGAGGATGGTTCCCCGGACAGCGGGCGCAAACTCACCGCCAAGGGCAAAAAACAGGCCGAAGCCATGGCGGCGTGGCTGAAACACCGCTTGCCCAGGAATTGCCGCATCGTGGCGAGTCCGGCACGGCGCGCGCAGCAGACGGCGCAGGCGTTGACCGTGGATTTCGAGACTTTGCCGGAAATCGCCGCGGGCGCATCCGCCGAATCGCTGCTGGGCGCTGTCGGCTGGCCGGGTACCAGGGACGCGATACTGGTGGTCGGACATCAACCGACGCTGGGCGAAGTGGTCGCCCTGTTGCTGGCGGACAACAAGGAAAGCTGGGCCATCAAGAAAGGCGCGGTGTGGTGGATCACCAACCGCGATCGCCAGTATGGCAGCCAGACGCTGCTGAAATTGGCGATCTCCCCGGATTTATTGTAGGTGAGAACCGTATTGGTCGCCAATCCCAAGGGAGGGTGCGACAAAACGACGTGGCCATCAACTGGCGCGCCGATAAGTCAGTGCGCATATCTTAGAAGCTACGCGCAGTCCGCCAGCGACGGGGAGCCTGTTCGGCCTGCCGCCGGCGCGGGCCGCCAGGGATCTCGATCAATGGTTGCCGCTGATCGATTGGTTACCGGCATCCGCCGCGTGGGAGCAGGAGTAGCACCGCCATGCGGCTTTTTCCTGGCTGGCCAAAAATCCGGGTTGCGACCGTGCAAGGCAATATGAGGGGTATGGAGATAGAACTAAAATTGTTGATCGCCCCCGCCGACGTGGCCCGATTGCGGCGTTTCACCGTTCCGGCCGGATGGACGCGCGGCACGCCCAAACACAAAAACCTGCTCAGCATCTATTTCGACACCGGCGACCTGTTTCTCAGACAACGCGCAATTGCCTTGCGCGTGCGGCGCGACGGCCAGCGCTGGATCCAGACCGTAAAGGCCGGCGGCAGCGCCAAGGCCGGTCTGCATAGCCGCATCGAAACCGAAGCCGGGGTCGCCCACGACCACCCGGATTTCACCAAGATCGACGACCCGTCTCTCGCCGAACTGTTTCATTCACCCGAATTGCACGAGCGGCTCCAGCCGGTGTTCACCACCGAATTTCGCCGCACCATCTGGCTGCTCCAATCCGGCAAAGGCGACACCGTCGAAATGGCGCTGGATCTGGGCGAAATTCGCGCCGGGCAAACCGCCTTGCCAATCAGCGAAGTCGAACTGGAGCTCAAATCCGGCAATCCGGCAGTATTGTACGAGGCCGCGCTGGCACTGCTCGACCGGGTACCGTTGCACCTGGAAAACGCCAGCAAGGCGGAGCGTGGTTACGCCCTGCGCGCGCCGCCACCCCCGCCCCAGCCGGTCAAGGAGCCGCCACTGGATTTTACCGGCGACGTCAGTACTTTCCAGGCATTCCAGGCCATCGCCTGGAGCTGCATCAACCACCTGCAATGCAACCAGCGCGGCCTGCTGATCGGCGAGGACACCGAATACGTGCACCAGATGCGCGTGGCGCTGCGCCGCCTGCGTTCCGCCATGGGCCTGTTCGCCAGAGTCGCGCCCGGCATTCGCGACATTCCCCTGATCGAAGAGATACGTTGGCTGGCCGGCGAACTCGGCGCGGCCAGGGACTGGGACGTGTTCGTGACGGAAACGCTGCCGCCGATTCTGGCGCAGGATCTGGACGACCAATCCTTGCGAACGTTGAGCGAAAAGGCGCTCGCCATCGCCGCCGACAACCGGGAAAAAGCCCGCAAGGCGGCGGCATCGCAGCGCTACCAGCGGCTGTTGCTGAATCTCGGTATATGGCTTAATCGCGAATCCTGGCGCAGCGGCGCAAGCAAGCAACAGTTGGCTGCGCTGAAGCGCCCGATTATCGAATTGAGCGGGCAGTTGCTCGATCGGTGCCACAAGAAATTGCTCAGGCGCGGCGCCAACCTGGACGGGCTATCCGCCCCGGAACGGCACGCGCTGCGCATCGCCGGCAAGAAGCTGCGTTATGCGGCGGAGTTTTTCGCCCACCTGCATCCCGGCAAGAAAACCCATGGCTATTTAAAAGCGCTGGCCGGATTACAGGGTATTTTGGGGGAACTCAACGACCACGTGGTTACCTGGCGCCTGCTCGACGAGTTGCAGGAAAAATGCCGGCTGGATGCGTTGCACGCCCGCGCCATCGGTGAAATAATGGGTTGGGGCGCCTGCCAGGCGAGCATCCGGCTGGCTGGACTTGGCCAGGTTTGGGATGGCTTAAAAAGCCAGAAGCGCTTCTGGAAAATCGATAAGCGGAGTCATTGTTCATGACCGAGAAGCTGCACATCATCGAGGATCTGGGCGAATCCCGTCTCGCCCTGCCGTCGCTGACTCGCCAGGCGCTCTCCGCCAACGACCGCGCCAAGTACTATTTCACCCTGCTGCAATCCGCCCAGTACCATGCCGACCAACCGGAGAGCCCGATTCCCCGCCTCGCTATGGAGCGGAGCCGATTCCAATCCAGGTTTAGAGAACTTTCCGCCATACCAGAAAAAGTTGAACTCAATCTCCAGCTTTCCCCTGCGTCGATAGCCCGGCTGCTCAGCCATTACATGACACTGTAAAGCCTGACCCTGCTCAGGCAGGGTGTGACACTGAGCATACGCCGCAAGGGAAACCATTGAATCGACGCTCCCGCGCTTGCCCCCTGAAATACTCTCGTAACCAATTCTTAACGAAAACTTCATATAGCGCAGTTATGATTTTTACTCACCAACAAACTGGAGGAAGTGCCATGAAGATGAACGAAATCAAGGAAATTGCCAAATCCCACCACATCAGGCCGCATGGCTTAACCAAGACTGAACTGGTTCGCAGCATTCAGCGCAACGAAGGAAATTTCGACTGTTTTACCACCGCCAGCGACAAGAAATGCGATCAAATTCAATGCCTCTGGCGCGAGGATTGCTTCGACCTCGCGAATGAATAGCCGCCTCCTTTCCCCCGCACAATACCCCTGCGCGCCAGTTGCACCGGGAATGGGCGCTCCCGTGCGTAAGGCATATCGGAGTCGCACCCGGTCCGGGCTTTCTTGAGCGACTACGTGATTCAGGGATCTACCTGTGGGATGAAATCTACATTCTTAGAGAAAGAAATCATGCTTGAACTACCCTTGGACAAAATGGACTCAATGGATCTGGAAGAATGCAGCATTCTGGAGGAAGACCTCGCCCTGTCGCCAGATGAAGAGGCGGAATCCCTGCCCAAGAAGGGGATGCCCAAAGTCGAATTCCAGGGCGACTCCACGCTCAGTTACCTTAACGAAATCGGCCGCAACCAGTTGTTGACCGCAAAGGAGGAGCGGGAGCTCACCACGCTGGTCAAG
>DATKUY010000014.1:0-31327 GCA_035530375.1 Sulfuricella sp.
CGCCACCGCCTCGCTCACATTGAGCACGGCGAAGCCTTCGGCAGCATTCAGCGCGCGTGCCGCCCGTAGCACGCCATGGCCGTAGCCATTGGCCTTGATGACCGCCATCGTGCGCGATTGCGGCGCGCATCTGCGGGCCACACCGAGGTTGTGCCTCAAGGCGGAGAGATCAATATGGGCGAGTAGCGGACGGGGCATTATCTAGTGCTGCGTCGAGACACTGCAAAGCAATTCAACGGTCTCAAATCCGGTATCAATATGATCCGCCATGCGCGTAGTTCTCGAAACGGGTGTATTCCCCGATGAAGGTCATTGGCACCATGCCGATGGGGCCATTACGCTGCTTGCCGATGATGATCTCGGCCTTGCCCTTGTCTGGCGAATCCGGGTTGTAGACCTCGTCGCGGTAGATGAACAGGATCAGGTCGGCGTCCTGCTCGATGGCACCGGATTCGCGCAGGTCGGACATCACCGGGCGTTTGTTGGGGCGGGTTTCCAGGCTGCGGTTGAGCTGGGAAAGCGCGATCACCGGCACTTCCAGTTCCTTGGCCAGCGCCTTGAGGCCACGCGAAATTTCGGAAATTTCGGTGGCGCGGTTTTCGCCGCCGCCCCCCTTGCCGCTACCGCTCATCAGTTGCAGATAGTCGATCACGATCAGCCCCAGCTTGCCGCACTGGCGATGCAGGCGGCGCGCCCTGGCGCGCAGGTCGAGCACGCTGAGGGCGGCGCTTTCGTCGATGTGGATCGGCGCATCGTTGAGCTTGCCCACGGCATAGGTCAGTTTCTGCCAATCCTCGTCCTGCAGGCGCCCGGTGCGCACCCGATGCTGGTCGAGGCGACCGATGGAACCCAGCATCCGCGTCACCAGTTGGGTACCCGCCATTTCCATACTGAATACCGCCACCGGCAGCCCGGTCTGGATCGCCACGTTTTCGGCAATATTGATGGAAAATGCGGTCTTTCCCATACTCGGCCGTCCGGCAACGATGATCAGGTCGCCCGCCTGGAGGCCGGAGGTTTTTTCGTCGAGGTCGGCAAAGCCGGTCGGGAGGCCGGTGACATCATTCGGATTCTCGCGCTGGAACAGCATATCGATGCGTTCCACCACTTGAGTCAGCAGCGGCTGAATTTCCATGAAACCCTGCTTGCCGCGAGCACCCGCCTCGGCAATCTCGAATACTTTCGATTCGGCCTCATCGAGCAGTTGCGCCATTGAGCGGCCGGAGGGATTAAGAGCATCCTCCGCGATGCCGCTGCCGACTTCGACAAGCTGGCGCAGCACTGCGCGCTCCCGCACGATTTCGGCGTAGCGGCGGATGTTGGCGGCGCTCGGCGTGTTTTGCGCCAACGCGCCAAGGTAGGCCAGGCCGCCGGCCTCGGCCAACTTGGCGCTGTTTTCCAGCGATTCCGCAATGGTGATTACGTCTGCCGGCTTGCCGTGGTCTATCAGTTTGCTGATGTGACGATAGATCAGGCGGTGGTCGTGGCGGTAAAAATCCCCTTCAGTGACCAGATCGGCGATTTTTTCCCAGGCACTGTTGTCGAGCAGCAGGCCACCCAGCACGGACTGTTCCGCCTCAACCGAATGAGGAGGCAATTTGAGCGCGTCAAGCTGTTGATCATTCATACGATATTTCTCGCCCTAATCAGGCACGCCTCGTGCCCGTCAGAGCACAGAAAGCCACGCAAGGGAGCCGATCAGCCCACGGGCCAAAGCCGGTGCGCAGCCGTATGTAGGAGCGCCCTTGCGGTGCATTGAAATTTATGGACTTACCAGCAGGCATCCTGAATTCAGAAACCAGGAGGGAGTATACCGCAGCGGACGTCACAAATAAAAAGGGGCTGCAAGCAGCCCCTTTCTGCCGGAACAACCCGAATCTCAGCTTGCGTTTTGCACGGAAACCGTGATGTTGGCGATCGCATCGTGGTGCAGAGCAACAACGATAGGGTATTCACCGATCTGCTTGAGATGGCCATCGGGCATGCGGATATCCGCCTTGGCAACCTCGAAACCCTGGGTTTTCAACGCATCGGCGATATCGGTGTTGGTCACGGAGCCGAACAGCCTGCCGTCCACGCCGGCTTTCTGGGCGATGGTCACCGTCAGGCCTTCGATTTTTGCGGCACGGGCCGTTGCATCTGCAAGAATCGCAGCCTGCTGTTTTTCCAGTTCGGCGCGGCGCACCTCGAACTCGGCCTTGTTCTTTTCCGTAGCGCGCTTGGCCTTGCCCTGCGGGATCAGGAAATTGCGGCCATAGCCGTCCTTGACTTTGACGATGTCGCCCAGTTGACCGAGGTTGACAACCTTTTCCAATAAAATCAGTTGCATCTGGTGTCTCCTTAGTGCTGGTCAGTGTAGGGAATCAGGGCCAGGAAGCGGGCGCGCTTGATAGCGGTACCCAGCTGGCGCTGATAACGGGTTTTCGTGCCGGTAATGCGGCAGGGGATGATCTTGCCGTTTTCCGCGATGAAATCCTTCAGGATTTCGGTATCTTTATAATCGACTTCCTTGATACCTTCTGCGGTGAATTTGCAGAACTTGCGACGCTTGAACATACCGCCACGGTTGCTTGGCCGGGTCGGCTTTTTAGTAGTGGGACGTGCCATTATTAACCTCTCTCAATCAATTCTATTCTGTTCAAATGCAACACCAGTTGCTGACTGTGCTGGCTCTTGCGTGCCAGGAATCCCTCTGCCTTGATGCTGTCTCCGGTTTTCCAACCGGCGACGATTTTAGCGGTATCTCCCATCGCTATCGCGGGGATTTCACACTCTACCTTGCGCTTGAACCCTGCCTCGGTCTGCTCGGACATATGGCCAATTCTGAAGGCCATCAACGGCAAACCGGCGGGGGTGTAACGCAAGGCATCCATCTCGGCGATCCGGCCGGTCAGGACAACCTGGTTGCGCTCCACTTAGGCGGCGATTTCCTGTGCGACAGGAGCTTCAACCGGGGCAACGGGGGTAGCAACCGGGGCGGCTTCCGTAGACCGGGTGCGGCTGTCTTCCTTCATCATCGGCGAAGGCGTGGTCACCGCTTCCTTGGTGCGAATGGTGAGGTGGCGCAGCACGGCATCGTTGAATTTGAAAGCGTGCTCGATCTCGTCCAGGGTTTCCTGGTCGCACTCGATGTTCATCAGCACATAGTGTGCCTTGTGCATCTTCTGGATCGGGTAAGCCATCTGGCGGCGGCCCCAATCTTCGAGGCGATGGATCTGACCGCTCTTGGAGGTAATCAGGGCACGATAGCGCTCGACCATGGCGGGCACCTGCTCGCTCTGGTCGGGGTGAACGATGAAAACAATTTCGTAATGTCGCATGAATACTCCTTATGGATTTAAAGCCTCCCGCCATGCGGGACGGTGAGGCAAGGTGGAAAAGCCGCGTATTTTAATGAAAATTCAGTGAAAAATCAAATACGATTGTGTCGCCGCCGGGTTTCTTGCAAACAATTTCCGCCGTCCGGCAAAACATTTGCTATCCTCACCCCGTGAATTTTCTATCCCTTGATGTGCCTGTGAGGCTGCTCCAAGCCTGTTTCAGCGAACGGGAGATGTCGCCATGAGCGGGCACCCGGTCGTCAACTGGACCGAAGCGGGCGAGACCCACTCCGTCCGCTGGCGCTCGGAAAGCGGGGCGCCGCCGCCCAAACGCGTGATCGTCGCCGACGACCGGATGACGGCCGACGCCGCATATCGCCTGGCCTGTGAAGGCACCGCGATGCTGTGGCGGGGCGACTTCCAGAACGCGCGACAACTGCTGCAGGCGCTGGCGCGGCGCGTCGAGCGCAAACCGCTCAAGCCGGCTTCGTCACCGGCCGAGGCCTTCAATCACCATCGCCTGGCCCAGTCCCGGCGCGCGCGCACGTTGGCGATGCTGCTGCTGCCGCTCGATAGCGACTACAGCATACCTCTGCGACGTGCGCCCGACTTGCGGCAGGCCTGCGTGGAAGCCTACGGCCCGGCAGACGAACCCTCCGTGGCTTCGTTGCGGGAATTGCTGGGTCTGGTCGGCGCGCACGAATGGCGCAAAAAAGGGGTTGATATCACCGCGCTCGGCGAGCGCATTCATCCGCACTACGGCGTGTTCTCGCCGGTTCGTGGCGAGTACGTGGATCTGGTGGCAAAGGAGCCGCTGCCTTCGCTGGAGTTGGCATTCGACATCGGCACCGGAAGCGGCGTGCTGGCTGCGGTGCTGGCCCACCGCGGCATCAAACGCATCGTGGCGACCGATCAGGACCCGCGCGCGCTGGCATGCGCCCGCGAGAACCTCGCGCGGCTCGGACTGACCGAACAGGTGGAAGTGCTGCAGGCCGATCTCTTCCCGCAAGGAAAAGCGCCGCTGGTGGTCTGCAACCCGCCGTGGCTTCCGGCGCGGCCAAGCTCCCCCATCGAACATGCGATTTACGATCCCGAAAGCCGCATGCTGCTTGGGTTTTTAAATGGGCTGGCGGCACATCTGGAACCGGGCGGCGAAGGCTGGCTGATCCTGTCCGATCTCGCCGAACATCTGGGCCTGCGGACGCGCGCCGAACTGCTCGCGGCCATCGACGCGGCGGGGTTGAAGGTCGTGGGGCGAACGGATGTCCGTCCGCATCATCCCCGTGCTTCCGACACCACCGACCCGCTGCATGCCGCGCGCATGGCGGAGCTGACGTCGCTCTGGCGGCTTGCGGTGCGCTGACGGCTCAGAAATTACTCGGCCATCGACCTTTGAATCATTTCAAAGCATTCCTTTGTCTTCTCGTTTCGTACAGGCAAATTCCGCTGGCCACCGAAACATTCAAGCTTTCCACCGTGCCGAACATCGGGATGCTGACCAACTGATCGCAGGTTTCGCGGGTCAGGCGGCGCAGGCCTTCACCCTCAGCGCCCAACACCCAGGCGGTTGGGCCTTCGAGCTTGGCGGAAAACAAGTCGATCTTGGCCTCGCCTGCCGCGCCGACCACCCACACGCCGGCCTCCTTGATCTCGCGCAGGCTGCGGGCGAGGTTGGTGACGGTGACGAACGGCACGGTTTCCGCCGCGCCGCTGGCGACCTTGCGCACCGTGGCATTGAGCCCGGCGGCGCGATCTTTCGGCACCACCACGGCGTGCGCGCCCATCGCGTCCGCCACGCGCAGGCAGGCGCCCAGATTGTGCGGGTCCTGCACGCCATCCAGCACCAGCAATAGCGCCGGTTCGCTCAACTCTTCCAGCACGTCGAATATGTCGTGGTATTCCCGTGCCGCCGCCACTTTGGCCACTACGCCCTGATGCTTGTCGTTGCCGACCATGCCGTCGAGACGGTGGCGTTCCATGAAGATGACTCGCACGCTCATCTCTTCAGCCAGTTGCAGCAGCTCGCGGGCACGCGGGTCTTGCCGCTCCCGGTGCAGGTATATTTCGGCTACGCTTTTCGCATCTTGCCGAATGCGGCTGACCACGGCATGAAAGCCGTAAATAAAACTGTCGGCCATCAGTGCGCGGGCTTCCGTTTACGGCGGGGCTTCTTGCCGCTTTCTTCCACCTTGGGGGCGGGTCCCCTGCCGCCTGCTTTTTCCTTGGCCCCCTTGCCGACGCGCTGTCTGCCGCCAGCCGTTTCCCTGGACGCAGGCTGCCTGCCCGATAATGGCCCTTTGACTACAGGCTCCGCCATCACGAAGTCGATCTTGGTGGTTTCGAGATCGACCTTCGCCACCTTGACCCTGAGCCGGTCGCCCAGGCGGAAGCGCTGGCCGGTGCGCTCGCCCAGCAACTGGTGCTTGGCGGCATCGAAATGGAAGTAATCGTTGCCCAGTTCGGTGACATGCACCAGGCCTTCCACATAGATGTTGTCGAGCGCGACAAACACGCCGAAGCCGGTGATGCCGGCAACGGTGCCGTCGAAGGTCTCACCCACCTTGTCCTGCATGTAAAAGCACTTGAGCCAGTCGGAAACATCGCGCGTCGCATCGTCGGCGCGTCGCTCGGTCAGGGAGCAGTGGGTGCCCAGTTCGGCCCATTTGCCGGGCTTGTATTTCTCGCCGTTCAGCACGGCCTTGATGGCGCGATGCACCAGCAGGTCGGGATAGCGCCGGATCGGCGAGGTGAAATGGGTGTAGGACTCATAGGCCAAACCGAAATGGCCGACGTTGTCCGGGCTGTATACCGCCTGCCGCAGCGAGCGCAGCATCACGGTTTGCAGCAGTTGCTCGTCGGGCCGCCCTTTTACCTTGGACAGCAGCTTGGCGTAGTCCTTGGCATGGGGATCGTCGCCGCCGCCCAGAGGCAGGCCGAATTCCTTGAGGAACTCGCGCAGCCCTTCCAGCTTCTCGGGGGTCGGCCCCTCGTGGATGCGGTACAGGGTCGGGTGTTCGTTCTTTTGCAGGAAATCCGAAGCGCACACGTTGGCCGCCAGCATGCATTCTTCGATGATACGGTGAGCGTCGTTACGGTGCACCGGCACGATGCGCTCGATCTTGCCCTGATCGTTGAAGATCATCTGCGTTTCGATGGTCTCGAAATCGATTGCACCGCGCTTGCCACGCGCCTTGACCAGAACCTTGAACAGATTGTTCAATTCCTGGATATGCGGCAACAGATCCTTGTGCTCCTTGGCCTCCGCGCCCTTGGGATCGGCCAGCATGGCCGCTACCGTGGTGTAGGTAAAGCGCTGGTGAGAATTCATCACCGCCGGATAGAACTTGTATTTCTTGACCTCGCCGTTGCCGCTGATGTCCATCTCGCACACCATGCACAGCCGCTCGACGTGCGGGTTGAGTGAGCACAGTCCGTTGGACAATTCCTCCGGCAGCATCGGGATGACGCGGCGGGGAAAGTACACCGAATTGCCACGGTCGAACGCCTCAAGATCAAGCGCGTCCTTGGGCTGAACGTAATGGCTGACATCGGCAATCGCCACGTACAGCTTCCAGCCGCTCTTGCTCAGCAGGTTCCAGCCCTTGTCCAGCTTGCGGCAAAACACGGCATCGTCGAAATCGCGCGCGGTTTCGCCGTCGATGGTGACGAGCGGCAGCTCGCGCAGATCCTCGCGGCCCTTCAAGTCCTTTTTCAGCACTTGCTTGGAGAACTTCTTCGCCAGCTGTTCCACCTCGTGAGGAAAGACATGGGGCAGATCATGCTTGCGCAGCGCGATCTCGATTTCCATGCCGGGGTCGGTGTAATTGCCGAGAATTTCCACCACATTTCCGACCGGCTTGGCGTTCTTGCTCGGCTGCGCGATGATTTCGACCACCACCACCTGGCCGGGCCTGGCGCCCATGTCGCCACCCGGCGGGATCAGGAAATCCTGGCTGATGCGCTTGTTTTCGGCCACTGCGAACAGGATGCCATGCTCGTTGAAAAGCCGCCCCACCACGCGCGTGTTGACGTGCTCCAATATCTCGACGATGCTGCCTTCCGGGCGACCGCGCCGATCCTCGCCGATCATTCTGGCCATCACCCGATCGCCGTGCAGCACTTTCTGCATCTGGTTCGGGCCGAGGAACAGGTCTTCACCGCCGTCATCAGGAACCAGGAAACCGAAGCCATCCTTGTGGCCCTGCACCGTACCCTTGATCAGGTCGAGCTTGTCCACCACGCATACCGCATGTTTACGGTTGCGCATGACTTGGCCGTCGCGTTCCATCGCCCTGAGGCGGCGGCTGAACACTTCCAGTTCATCCTCGGTGATTTCCAGCAACTTGGCGAGTTTTTCCTCGGCGACAGGAACGCCCTGCTCGGTGAGGATTTGTAAAATGTATTCCCGGCTCGGTAACGGATGCTCATATTGAGCACGCTCACGTTCGAGAAAAGGGTCTCTGGATCTAATTTTCTTCGTTGACAAAATATTGTATTCCTATTAAAGTGCGCGCTTCACGAATTGCCCAGATGGCGGAATTGGTAGACGCGCACGGTTCAGGTCCGTGTGCCGCAAGGTGTGGAGGTTCGAGTCCTCTTCTGGGCACCAAATCAAAAAAGGGCGGGTTCTTTGAACCTGCCCTTTTTCTTTGCTGTTACTCGAATGGGTGACGCAAAACGATGGTCTCGTCCCGATCCGGTCCAGTCGAGATAATATCGACCGGTACTTCGCAGACTTCTTCCATACGCTTGAGGTAATTCTTCGCTGCGGCAGGCAGAGCATCGTAACTCTTCACCCCGACCGTGGTATCTTTCCAGCCCGGCATTTCCTCGTAGATCGGTTCGCACTTGGCCAGGGTTTCCGCACCCGACGGCAGGATGTCGATGGTTGTTCCATCCACTTTATAACCGACGCAAAAACGCACGACGTCCATGCCGTCCATCACGTCCAGCTTGGTGACGCACAGGCCAGTCACGCCGTTGATCTGGATCGAACGCTTCAACGCTGCCGCGTCGAACCAGCCACAGCGCCGTGCCCGACCGGTGGTCGAGCCGAATTCGTGGCCGCGCTCGGCCAGAAACTTGCCGGTATCGTCGAACAGTTCGGTAGGGAACGGCCCCGCGCCGACACGGGTAGTGTAGGCCTTGGTGATGCCGAGTATGTAATTCAGCATCTGCGGCCCCACCCCACTGCCGGTGGCGGCATTGGAAGCGATGCAGTTGGATGAGGTCACGAACGGATAAGTGCCGTGGTCGATGTCGAGCAACGCGCCCTGCGCGCCTTCGAACAACAAACTTTTGCCTGACTTGCTGGCCTCGAACAGCAGGCGCGGCACGTCCGCCACCATCGGCTTGATGCGTTCCGCCACCATCAGGGTTTCATCCAGGGTTTTCTGGAAATCCACCGTCTCGGCATGGAAGTAATTTTTCAGCACGAAATTGTGGAAATCGAGGATTTCGCCCAGCTTGGCGGCAAGGCGCTCACGGTGGAACATATCCTGGATGCGGATGCCGCGGCGCGAAACCTTGTCCTCGTAGGCCGGGCCGATACCACGACCGGTGGTACCGATTTTGCCGGCGCCCTTGGCGATTTCACGCGCCTGGTCGAGCGCAATGTGGTAGGGCATGATCACCGGGCAGGCCTCGGAAATTTTCAGCCGGTTGCGTACTGCCACTCCGGCGGCCTCCAGCATGTCCACTTCTTCCAGCAGAGCCTGGGGCGACACCACCACGCCATTGCCGATGTAGCACAACACCTTGTCGCGCAGGATGCCTGATGGAATCAGGTGCAGCACGGTTTTCCTGCCATCGATCACCAGCGTGTGGCCGGCATTGTGCCCCCCCTGAAAGCGCACTACGCCCTGGGCATGATCGGTAAGCCAGTCAACGATCTTGCCTTTACCCTCATCGCCCCACTGGGTACCGATTACCACTACATTCTTGGCCATTCTGATTCCATCCTTCGAACAAATTTTTATTTAAACTTCGACCACGGCCCAGCCGGTTTCGCCACACACCAGGACACGATCGTAATTCAGCTCTTCCCTGCTCATCTCGTGCCCCGGCAAATCCACTACCACTACTTCGCCATGAGCGCGCAAAAGATTGATTTTATCCTGCAACACGGCGTCCTGAACATATGGCGCGAGGATCGCCTTGGGTAATGGCGGTATCGGCAAGGCACCGACCACGGCCCGTAAATCCATGCTGAACCCGGTGGCTGGCCGGGATCGGCCGAACGTCTCGCCCACCTTGTCGTAACGGCCGCCGAGGGCAACCGCGTTGGCCCAACCTGCGGCGTAGGCCGCGAACACCACCCCACTGTGATAATGGTAGCCGCGCAGTTCGGCCAGATCGAAGCACAGGCTGGGCGCGCAGCCTTGCAACTGGCTGCTGATGGTGTGCAAATCATCCAGCGCCTTGCGGATTTCGGCATGGTCGGGCAGATGCCGCCGCGCCTCTTCCAGCGTCTCCGTGCCGCCGTACAGCCGGGGCAATAATCGTAGTGCTTCTCTGGAAACCGGGTCCAGCGGGGAGGTCAGTTCGATGAGAGAGGGAATATCCTTACCCTGCATGGCCTGGAACAGTTCCGCCTCGAGCTCCGGGGAAATTCCCGCGTGTTCGACCAGGCTATGAAAAATCGCGACATGGCCGAGGTCAAGCTGTACCGCCCCAATCCCGGCAAGCTGAAGCGCCTTGATCATCAAGCGCTGGATTTCCACGTCGCTTTCAATGCCGCCGTGGCCGAACAGTTCAGCCCCGATCTGCAACGGTTCGCGGGTCTGCATCTGGCCGTCAGGCAAGGCGTGAAGCACGCTGCCGGCATAGCACAGCCTGACCACGCCCTGCCGATTCAGCAGATGCGCATCGATCCGCGCCGCCTGCGGCGTGATATCGGCGCGCAGCCCCATCAGGTGGCCGGAAAGCTGATCCACCACCTTGAAAGTCTTGGTATCCATGTCGCGGCCAGTGCCGGAAAGCAGGGAGGGCAGGTATTCCAGCAATGGCGGGATCACCAGTTGGTAACCGCAGGCATGGAACCAGTCGAGTAACTGCCGGCGCACACGTTCGAAACGCAACGCCTGAGCCGGCAGCATATCCTCAATGTATTCCGGAAGTAACCAGTTATGCATGTTCATTTAATCAGGTACAAAAACAGCAAGCCGCCCATCATCGAAGTCAGCCCGACGAAGCGCAACTGCCCGTCGGTCATTTCGGTCATTCTGCGAAAAGTGTCGCGCCACAGGGACGGCGCCATAAACGGCAGTATCCCCTCCAGCACAAGCATCAGCCCGAGAGCGGCAAGCAAAGTGATTTTCACGACTCGGGCCGCGCTGCAGCTATCTTATTTTCCCGGAGATTTCAGATATTTGAAGAACTCCGAGCTGGGATCCATGACCATCACATCGCTCTTGTTCTTGAAAGTCTGCCGGTACGCTTCCATGCTGCGATAGAAGGCGTAGAACTCGGGATTCCGGCCAAACGCCTCAGCATAAATTGCAGCCGCCTTGGCGTCTCCTTCGCCCTTGGTGTGTTGAGCGTCACGATACGCCTCGGCGAGGATAATCTCGCGCTGCCGGTCGGCATCCGCCTTGATTTTCTCCGCCTCGCCGGCACCGGTAGAACGCAGCTCGTTGGCGACCCGCTTGCGCTCGGCCTCCATGCGTTGGTACACCGATTCGCTCACTTCCTGCGGCAGGTCCACCCGTTTAATCCGCACGTCGAGCACCTGCACGCCGATTGTACGCGCATCGGCATCCGCCTTCTGGCGCAGAATCTCCATGATCTGGTCGCGCTGTCCTGAAACCACGTCATGCACGGTGCGCTTGCCGAACTCGGCGCGCAGGCCGTCGTTGATGGTCTGCGACAGGCGCAGGTGGGCACGCGTCTCGTCGCCGCCGACGCTGACGTAGTACTGCTTGACGTCAACGACGCGCCACTTGACGAAGGAATCCACCAGCACGTTTTTCTTTTCCGAAGTAATGAAGCGCTCCGGCTCCTGCGAAGTCAGGGTCAACACGCGGGTATCGAAAAAGCGCACATTCTGCAGGAAAGGCACCTTGAAATAAAGGCCCGGCGCCTTCTTCACATCGATAATCTCGCCCAACTGGAACACAATCGCGTTCTGACGTTGATCGACGGTGTACATGGTCAGATTGAGCAGAATAAAGACTGCGATCAGTCCCGTCATAATGGCATTAAGATGTTTCATGGGCGCACCTCCCGTTCACGACTACGGAAGGCATCACGCGAGCGCACCGTGCTTTCCGCAGTGGGCGCGACTGACTCAGGCGCCTTTGCCGGAGGGGCGTCGGCCAAAAATGTCGAACTTGCCCCCGCGCTCTGGATCAGCTTGTCCAGCGGCAGGTAAAGCAGATTGTTGCCGCCCTTCTGGTCCACCAGCACTTTGCTGGAGTTGCTCATCATCTGCTGCATGGTGTCGAGATACATGCGGTCGCGCGTCACTTTCGGCGCCTTGTTATATTCCACCAGTATCTGCTTGAAGCGGCTGGCATCGCCCTGGGCGTTGTCAATCACGCGCTGCTTGTAGCCGTCGGATTCCTGCAGCAGGCGTGAAGCGGCACCGCGCGCTTTCGGAATCACATCGTTGGCGTAGGCCTGGCCCTCGTTCTTGGCCCGTTCGCGATCCTGTCCGGCTTTCACCGCATCGTCAAACGCGGCCTGCACCTGCTCCGGCGGTTGCGCGTTCTGCATCGTCACCTTGCTGATGCTGATGCCGGTCTTGTAGCGGTCGAGGATTTCCTGCATCAACTTGGCGGCGCGCGTCGCGATCTCGGCACGCCCTTCATACAAAACAAAATCCATTTTGCTCTTACCCACAATTTCGCGGATTGCCGTTTCCGCCGCCTGATGTACCGCTTCGTCGGGGTGGCGATTATTGAACAGGTAATCTTCAGGGCTTTTCAGGATGTACTGAACGGCGAACTGGATATCGATGATGTTCTCGTCGTCGGTCAGCATCAGCGACTCTTTCAGCATCTTGCTCTTGACATTGTTGCGGTAACCGATTTCCACGGTGCGCACCTGCTGCATATTGACCACTTCGGCGCTCTCAACCGGATAGGGCAGATGCCAACGCGGACCCGGCTGGGTGGTTTCGACAAACTTGCCGAAGCGCAGCACCACGCCGCGCTCACCCGCATTGACGATGTAAAAGCCGCTGCCCAGCCACAGAAGAATAGCCAGCAGCGGAATCAGCCCAAGACCGGCAGCCATTTTGCCGCCCGACATCGGGTTGCCGCCGGAAGGTCCACCGGAAGGACCACCTTTGCCGCCGAACATCGCATTCAGCTTACGGTTAAAATTGCGCCACATCTCATCGAGGTCAGGTGGCCCGCCACTATTCTTCTTGCCCCAATCGGGATCGTTCCACGCCATATTTTATTCCTATGTGATTGTTTAGGTGGATAAATTATTCAACACACGCAATTCTGCACCCCGTCGGGAACCGCTTCAGTCCGGAGTTGACGGCTGCATTCAGCCAGTGCAGCCCGGAGGATATCAAGCCCCTCACCGCTTTGTGCGCTCACCCAAACACGGCTAATTCTACCATACTCGTCACGCTCCAATCCCGGAGCCACTCCATTGACATCGATTTTGTTGAATACGAGCAACTGCGGAATACGATCGGCACCGATCTCGGCCAGCACTTTGTTCACTTCCTCAATTTGCATGTCCCGGCTCTCGCTGGAGGCATCGACCACATGCAGCAGCATGTCCGCTCCGATCGCTTCATCCAGGGTCGCGCGAAAAGCCGCCACCAGGGTATGCGGCAAATGCTTGATGAAGCCCACGGTGTCTGACAACACCACAGAACCGCCGCCAGGAACAAAGAATTTGCGGGAAGTGGTATCCAGCGTGGCAAACAGCTGGTCTGCCGCATAGGCCTGGGCATGGGTCAGGCAGTTGAACAGGGTTGATTTTCCGGCATTGGTGTAACCGACGATGGACACCGACAATACGTTGGCGCGGTTCCTGGCACGGCGCTGTACGGTGCGCTGCCGTCCCAGCTTGATGAGCTTTTCCTTGAGCGATTTGACACGCTTACCCAGCAGGCGCCGGTCGGTTTCGAGCTGGGTTTCACCCGGTCCGCGCAAGCCGATACCGCCCTTTTGCCGTTCAAGGTGAGTCCAGCCGCGCACCAGTCGCGTCGATAGATGCTCCAACTGGGCCAACTCCACCTGCAGCTTGCCTTCATGACTCTGGGCACGTTGCGCGAAAATATCGAGAATCAGGCTGGTCCGGTCGAGCACGCGGCACTTCAGATGCTGCTCCAGATTGCGCTGCTGCGAAGGGGAAAGGTCGTGGTCGAAAATAACCAGATTGGCTTCGCTATCAGCCACGGCCGCGGCGATCTCATCGACCTTGCCGGAGCCGGCAAACAGTTTTGCATCTGGCCTGGCTCGCTTGCCACGGACGATGCCCAGTATGCTTACCCCGGCACTTTCGGTCAGGCGCTTTAGTTCTTCCAGGCTTTCTTCGTAACCCGCATTGCCAAAATCCAGGCCGACCAAAACGGCAGCATCACCACTGCCTGGGCGTTCAAACATCGAGAGCCCTATGCCTCTTCAGGATGCTCAAAAGCCATATTCACAGGACGCACCGGCACCACCGTGGAAATCGCGTGCTTGTAGACCATCTGGGTAATGGTATTTTTCAACAGCACGACGTATTGGTCGAACGACTCGATCTGGCCCTGAAGTTTGATGCCGTTTACCAGGTAAATGGAAACGGGCACATGCTCTTTACGCAAAGCATTCAAAAACGGGTCTTGTAACAATTGCCCTTTCGCGCTCATGATCTCTCCAGTGCGTTGTTATAATTAATTTAAGGACGGCTACTTTACTTGATTTTTCAAACCACTGCCAACAATCCTCTTTTATTACTATATGGGAGAATCGGCATATTTCAAGACGGCGGACCGTTTATATCTCTACTCTTCCGACCAATAATCCGTTGCAATGGCATCACCCAGATCAGCTTCGATCAAGCGACGGCGCACTTCAAGCAATTTCCCGATTAACCGGGGTTCCCGCTGTTCATAGGCTTCTGCATCGGCAACACGGTTAACCACCACGCCCAACAGTTCGGTGATTGCGTTGCCGATGGAGTTTTGGCTGATCGTGACTATCAGCTTGCCTTCGTCATTACGGTAAATAAGCTGTTTAAACGCAGGCTGCCAGCGAATCGCGTTGGCGTATTTTGCATCGGTAATGCACTGGTTGCGCACCTTCCTCGCCGTCTTCAGGAAGTCATTGTTGAACATCAGCACGCCCTCGACCTCATCCGGATAATAGACGTCCTTCGGGATTGGAGCGTTGCGGGTGGAGACCTGCGAGAAAAAAGTGCGGTAGAAATCGATAAATCCCTTCAAAACTTCGTCATATTCCTTCCAGAAGCGGACATCCTTCAGCGCCGCAGCGCCGCCCTGAATCTCCCAGCTGGGCAACCCCTGCGGGTAGCCGGTCAGCTCGATACGCGCGTCGGCCTCACTGGCTGGCTTGAGGATTTGCAGATCCAGCGCCTTGTCGAAAAACTCTCGGTAAACGTCATGCATGTAGGCCTGGAACAGGCTGTGCTGGCCGCCGTCGGTCAAATTCGGATTTTTCAGATCGGCCAGTTTGGCATTGCGCAGACCATCCTTGGGAAAAACGATGAAGTGGTTGTGCAACATACGGATGCTGGGCACACCGGGCGAGGTCAGCGGCCAGGTGGCGTCCAGGCTCGCCTCGCCGGCCAGGATCAGCGCCTCATCCGGATCGGGATAAAGCTCCAGCATGTAGTCGATGATGATCTGGTTCATCCGGTTCCAGACGTGCTTCACGTTGTCCGGTACCTGGGTGCGTCGCACCGGTCGCCCCAACGGATTGAGGATGCATTGCGAGGTATTGTAGATAATCGAGGTGTCGAATTCGTTGCTGTGCCCCAGCGCTTTGCGATAGAGCAACAGATTTTCGTCATTCATCAACAATCCGTTGTTGTGCATCAGATCGTTGAGATTTTCCGTGCTGTTGAAAAATTCGTTGTGTTTCATCCCCTCGGGGATTTCCAGGGGAATCGGGCGAAAAGGGGTGACAATTTCGCGGGGGCCGGACTGCATCATACGGGTTCCTAATATTTAGCGGCTTGAGGCTAGGGACTAGAGGCTAGAGGGTTGTGCCGCGCAAGCGCGGCGATAAAGTTTTCCGGCAGAGCCGGACAAAACCCTCTAGCCCCTCGCCTCTAGCCTCTATCCATACATCTTACGTCCGCGCCGACGCTGGCGGTGGGCGCTTCTTTTCTCATCATCCGTAAGCGGCGCACGCACCCTGTCTGCGAAAGGGTTATGCCCCTGCTTGAACTGCACCCTGAGTGGCGTTCCGGTCAACTCGAAAGCCTTGCGGAAGATACTTTCCAGGTAACGCTTGTAGCTGGCCGACAGAGTGTCCAGCGAGGTGCCGTGAACGATCACCAGCGGCGGATTGGAGCCGCCCTGGTGCGCGTAGCGCAGTTTGGGACGGAATGGGCCGGACTTGGGCGGCTGGTGCTGAGTGGTGGCATCCATCAGGATGCGGGTCAGCCTGGGCGTCGCCATTTTCACCATGGCCGACGCGTAAGCGCCGTCGATGGATTTGAACAAGTCGCCCACCCCGCTGCCCTGCAAGGCGGAAATATAGTGGAATTTGGCGAAATCGAGAAATTGCAGCTTGCGCGCGATATCGCTCTTGATCGTGTCGCGCCGCTCGGCAGGCAAGCCATCCCATTTGTTCACCGCCACCACCAGCGCGCGGCCGCTTTCCACGATGAAGCCGGCAATATGGGCGTCCTGCTCGGAAATATCCTGGCGTGCGTCCAGCACCAGCACCACCACATTGGCATCTTCCACGGCCTGCAGCGTCTTGACCACGGAAAATTTCTCGATCGCCTCGAACACCTTGCCGCGTTTGCGGATGCCGGCGGTGTCGATCAGGGTGTAATGCTTATTATCGCGATCGAATTCGATGTAGATGCTGTCGCGCGTCGTGCCCGGCTGGTCGAAAGCAATGACCCGCTCCTCGCCGAGCAGGCTGTTCACCAGGGTGGACTTGCCGACATTGGGGCGACCGACGATGGCGATTTTCGGGTGGTCATCCTCGTCCTCGGCAGTCTCCTCCAGCGGAAAGCTTTCCAGCGCGAGTTCGACCAGATCGTGGACACCCTCGCCATGCGCCCCGGAAATCACCAGCGGATCGCCCAGGCCGAGCTCATAAAATTCGGCGGCAACCACGTCGCGCCGCATGCCCTCGGCCTTGTTCACCGCCAGGAATAATGGCCGGCCGATTTTGCGCAACTGGTTGGCGATGATTTTGTCCTGGGCGGTCAGTCCCTGGCGCGCATCCACCAGAAACACGATGGCGTCGGCTTCATCCACCGCCTGCAAGGTCTGTCTGGCCATTTCGTGCAGGATGCCATCCTTCGCCACCGGTTCGAAGCCACCTGTATCCACCACCAGATAGGGCCGGTCCCCCACCCGTCCATGACCGTAATGACGGTCGCGCGTCAGCCCCGGCAAATCCGCGACCAAGGCGTCACGGCTTCGGGTGAGGCGGTTGAACAGGGTGGATTTGCCGACGTTGGGACGTCCGACGAGAACCAAGGTTGGTTTCATTTATTAATTTCTACCGCAGAGACGCAGAGACGCAGAGATTCCGCAAAGACACCATTCCGGCTTTCTTTGCGCCTCTGCGCCTCTGCGGTTAAGGTTCTTCAACTTTACTGAACAGACAATGCGTACAAGCCGCCATTGCGAGTCTGCACCAGAAAGCCGCGATTCAGCGCCACAGGGGGGGCGCCGATCTGGCTGCCATCGGTGGCGATGCGCGCTGCGAAGCTTCCATCTTCCCGTGCCAGCAAATGGACATAGCCCTGCATATCGGCCACCGCGATATAGCGCCCCAGCGCCAGCGGTGCCGTAACCCGCCGGGCAAACAGCTTGTCCTGCTTCCACAGGCTGGCGCCGCTATGCTTGTCCAGTGCATGGACGGCGCCACGCGTGTCGCTGACGTAAACATTGCGGTCATCCACCGCCAATCCAGCCGCGCTGGAAATATCGCGCGCCCAGATCAGATTGCCGCTGGCAATGTCAAAGCAGGCAGTACGCCCCTGATAAGCGGTGGCGCAGATCATGTGCTCGTCGACCACCGGCAGGCTGCTGATATCAGTCATCCGTTCCAGTTCGGTGGTGCCGCGCGGCAGGGACACTGTCGCTTCCCAACCGACATTTCCGTTCGCCAGGTTAAGCGCCACCAGCTTGCCGCCTGCAAAACCGGCGAATACCGCACCGCGGGAAATAACCACCCCGGCATGGCTGCGCAGGGCAAGTGCCGGCATGGCACGTTGGTATACCCACTTGCGCTTGCCGTCCCTGGCATCCAGGCCGAAAATACGGCCATCGCCGGTGCGTACCACAACGATGCCATCCGCCACCTGCGGCGCGCTCAATATTTCGCTCGAAAGCCGCGCCTGCCAAAGTTGCTGGCCGGCGGCGTCGAACCCCAGCACCTCGCCCCTGGCGGTGCCTACGGCCACCAGGCCGGCATCCGCGCCGACACCGCCGGAAACCTTGTATCCGGCATCGATGCTCAACGCTTGTTTACCGCTATCGGCATCGAATTTAGCAATCTTGCCATCCTGGCCTACGGCGTAGACACTGTCCTTCAACACAGCCGGGAACAGTACCGTATCGCCAGCCCCGCCGACCCGCGCCTGCCAGTTCAACCTGAACTCCGCCGAAGGCTTGAATTCGACCAACGCTGCCGGCTTCTCGCCGACGCTCTGGTTGCCCCACAGGCCGAAGCCGGTGGATACCTTCTCGCCCAGACCGCTGCAACCGGAAAGCAGGATCACTGCCAGCGCCAACAGTATTCTCACTGGTGCAAGGCTGCTCATCCGTGCGCTCCCAAACCATCAAGCTTCATTTGCACAACCTGGTGGTAAGTGCTTTTTTCGTCAATCTTTTCCAGCGCGGTTTTGTAAGCCGCGCGTGCATCCGCCATTTTGCCCTGGGCCGCCAGCACGTCACCTTCGAGATCGGCGAACAGTCCGTCAAATGACTTCTGATGCTGCGCGTCAAGCAATTTCATGGCTTCAGCATAATTCTTCTCATCCAGCAGAATACCGGCCAGGCGCAGCCGGGCAATATCGCGCGCGCTCTCTTCCTTGGCATGTTCGATCACCCATTGCAACTGGGCCCTGGCGCTCTTGGCGTCGCCCAATTCATAGTTGGCCCCGGCTACAAGCAACGCGGCTCTCGAAGCATAAGGCGTAGCCGGGTATTTTTCGATAAGCTGACCAGCCGCATAGCGGATACGCTTGATGTCCTTGCCCTGCACTCCACTTTGCACGGCCTCGTACACCAGTGCCGCCTGCTGCTGCTGGGATTTCTGATAATAGCGCCAGCCCTGCATGCCGGCCACCACTGAGGCGAACACCGCAACCGCAAGGAGTGTGGTGGCGCCGTTCTTTTTCCACCAATCCTTGATTACGTCCAACTGTTCCTGTTCTTCTAGATCGTAAGCCATAAATCACCTTTTAAAAATCATTCGTTAACCACGGGGCACACGGGCTTTACAAGTCAACGTGGCTTTTTCCTGTGGCCCCTGTACTCCCTGTGGTTAAATCTTTCTACCGATCAGGCGCGCCGCCGCGTCTACCGTCATTCGCACTTGATCTTCCAGTTCGCGTAGCGGCTTGAGGCTGACCTCGCCCACGGCCGCCTCATCGTCGCCGACAATCAGCGCATAGCGGGCCCCGCTGGCGTCCGCCTTCTTCATCTGCGATTTAAAGCTGCCGCCACCGCAATGCAGAATCACGTGCAATCCCTGGTCGCGCAATTGCTCTGCGGCCACCACGGCAAACCTGTCCGCCGCCTCGCCCTGATGCACCAGATAGGCGTCGGCTGCAATTTTCGGCGGCTGGAAGGCATATTCCTCCAGCAATGCCAGCAGGCGCTCCACACCCATGGCAAAGCCACACGCCGGCGCCGGCTTGCCGCCGATCTGCTCGATCAAGCCATCATAACGCCCGCCGGCACACACCGTTCCCTGCGCACCGAGCCTGGTCGTCACCCATTCGAACACGGTGAAGTTATAGTAGTCCAGCCCGCGCACCAGCCGTGGGTTGATCCGGTATCCCACGCCGGCATCGCGCAACATCACCTGCAAATCCTCGAAATGCTTCAGGGATGCTTCGTCAAGGTCGTCCAGCAGTTTTGGCGCAGCCTCGATCAGTTCCTGCAGCGTCGGATTCTTGCTGTCGAGCACGCGTAGCGGGTTGGTGTGCATCCGCCGCCGCGCCTCCTCGTCAAGAATGTCGACATGCTGCTCCAGATGATGCACCAGCCGGGCGCGATGACGCGCGCGGTCTTCGCTGCTGCCGAGCGTATTGATCTGCAATTCTATATCAGGCAAGCCCAGCCGGCGCCACAACCGCGCCGTCATGACGATGTGCTCGACGTCCATATCCGGTCCGGCGTAGCCGAGCGACTCCACCCCGACCTGGTGAAACTGGCGGTAGCGGCCCTTCTGCGGGCGCTCGTGGCGAAACATCGGCCCACTGTAGCACAGACGCTGCGGCGCATTGTACAGCAGGTTGTGCTGCAGTACTGCACGCACGCAGGAGGCGGTGCCCTCCGGCCGTAGCGTCAAACTCTCGCCATTGAGCGAGTCGGTGAAGGTATACATTTCCTTCTCGACAATATCCGTCACTTCGCCGATAGCGCGCTTGAACAGCGCGGTCTGCTCCACGATCGGCATGCGGATGGGACGGTAGCCGTAGCTGCGCAGCCAGTCTTCCACGGTATTGTCGAAAAAGGCCCACAGATCGGCCTGTTCCGGCAGGATGTCGTTCATCCCGCGGATGGCTTGAATACTTTCACTCATAAAAACCGAACTGCCTTCATCTTATACTTGTTGTTGAGCAAGAACCGCCTGATGCACCCCGTCCCAGAACCGGATGCGGGCCTCGACCGCCTGGCAGGCAGCCGTTTCGGCTTCCTTGATGCGCTGCGGGTCGCCGCCGCACAACTCTTCCAGCATCCTGAGCGAGAGCGGTCCATGCGAATCCTCATCGAGGTGGATATGACGCTCGAGGTAATAATGGAATGCCGGCGCTTCGACGGCGCTGATGTCCATTCCGGCGAGAAACGCCCTGAACATTTGCGGGATGATGTGCTCGCGGCCCAGTGCAAATGCGGCAGCCACCACATGCGGTTTAGCGCTGGCGATAAAACCGAAAGTCGTGGACATGAATTCCCGTGCCGGAGCCGGCGCCTCGCCCTGGCGCAACGCGACCGCGATGCCTTCCTTGCCGGTCAAGTCGACGAAAGCCTTCGGCTTGCCCGGATCGGCGCCGATTTCGGACATCGCCAGGCAATAAAGTTCGTAGTGGCTGGCGTAGGTTTCGCGTCCCTCGCTATCCGGCAAGCCGAGATCCGACTCCTCTTCCAGCGTAATTTCATTGATGAAGCGACGCACCGCAGGATCGCCGACCGGCCTCCAGGGAACCGTCGTCGGCGCAAGCGTGCCTTGCAAGGATTTTGCCAGGGACATGAAATCCCATACCGAAAACACGTGGTGTTCCATAAAACACCGCAAATCCGCGATATTGCGCAAGGAGCCATAGACCGGGTGCGAATTGAGACGCGCGCGCAACGGGGCGAGATAAGAAAGATTCAGCATTTATTTAATGTCTCCATTCATGGCCGCGATGCGCGCGCGCACCTGGCGTTCCAGTTCGTCCACCATCTCGGCCTCGGACACCTTGTGGGCCGGCTTACCCTCAATATAAAGCAAACTTGGGGAACCGCCTGCGATACCGAAATCCGCCTCGCGCGCTTCGCCAGGGCCGTTCACCACGCAACCCATCACGGCCACGTCGAGGTGTTCGAGAACATCTTCCAGCCGCTCTTCCAGTGCATTGACGGTCTTGATCACGTCAAATTCCTGGCGCGAGCAGGATGGGCAGGCGATGATGTTTATTCCCTTGCTTCTGATATGCAGGCTTTTCAGGATATCGAAACCGACCTTTACTTCCTCCACCGGGTCGGCGGCAAGCGACACCCGGATGGTGTCGCCAATGCCGGCGGCCAGCAGCATGCCTATGCCGATTGCCGATTTCACGCTACCGGAGCGTAATCCGCCAGCCTCGGTGATGCCGAGGTGGAGCGGCTGCTCGATCTGGCCGGCGAGCAGCTTGTAGGCTTCAACGGTGGTAAACACGTCGGAGGCCTTGAGGCTCACCTTGAAATCCGGAAAATTCAGGCGATCGAGAATCTCGATATGGCGCATGGCCGATTCCACCAGCGCCTCGGGTGTAGGCTCGCCATATTTCTTCTGTAGGTCCTTTTCCAGCGAGCCGGCATTGACGCCGATGCGGATCGGAATGCCGTGGTCCCGTGCCGACTGTACTACCGCCTGCACGCGGTCTTCGCGCCCGATGTTGCCGGGGTTGATGCGCAAGCAATCCGCGCCGAGTTCGGCGACGCGCAGGGCGATCTTGTAGTCGAAGTGGATATCGGTGATGAGCGGCACCGACGAGCGTTTCCTGATCTCGCCGAAGGCCTCCGCCGCCGCCATGCTGGGCACGGAAACCCGCACGATATCCACGCCGGCCCGCACCGCGCGCCCGATCTGGGCAAGTGTCGCCTCGACGTCACAGGTCTCGGTGTTTGTCATGGTCTGCACGCTGATCGGCGCATCGCCGCCGACGGCGACCGAACCAACCATGATCAGCCGGCTTTTGCGGCGAGGAATTTCAGGAGCGAACATGATCTATTCGAGAGTCAGGCGCGCCACGTCCACCTTGGTGTGAGGCGCCAGGTCAACCGACTTGCCATTGTAGGACAGCCTTACGCTGGGGGCATTGCCGACCACCAGGGAAAATGGCGGCGTACCGCGCACCGATTGTTGACTCCCTTTCGGATTCAACTGGTAAAAAATGACCTTGCCGCTTTTATCCTTCACCTCGACCCAGGAATCGCCATCGAACACAAACTGAAGGCGCTGGCCGCCTGCATCCGCAGCCACAGCGGTCGATGCGGCAGGAGCCGCCGATGAAGAAGGCGCCACCTCCGTGGCGGGGGCTGGCGACGGAACTTTCGGCACGACATTCTGATTCTCGACGGGCGCCTTGTGAGGTGCGACTTCATTCTGGGGGCGGGATTGAGGCAACGACAAAGCCATCGTCGTTTCGCCGCCGGATTTCGCCGGCGTCTCGAGATTCGTCGGGCGCCCTTGAAGCAGTTCATACGCGCCCAGGAACAAGGCCAATACCGCCACGCCGATAACGATGGCGAATTTCGGCGATGACATGCGCGAAGAATTGCCCCCAAATGGCATCAACCTGTGCCTGCCGCCAAATTCGACCCGGCCTATCGGCACGGCAATCGCCTGCGTTTGTGGCTGTGCCCACTGATGGCTTTCCAGCAGGGGCTCCGGATCAATCTGCAACAATTTGGCGTAGTTGCGGATAAAACCACGCCGAAAGGTGTCGCCCGGCAGGCTGGCGTGGTCATTTGCCTCCAGCGCCTCGATCTGGCGCGTAGAAAGCCTGAGCTGACGAGCCACGTCGGCCACGGTCAAGCCGGATCGTTCGCGGGCCTCGGCCAACAACCTGCCCGCATCCACCTTCGCCTCTTCCTGTGGCTCTACCGCGCCATTGTCGATTTCTTCAGTCACTTGGATACCTCGCGCTGTCATTCATATTTCCCGCTGCGCAACGCCTGGGCTTCGGGTGAATCGGGGAACAATTTCCTCAACTGCAAAACATAGCTGGCTTCGTCGCTGCGGTTGCCCAGCCGGTGCTCGATGCGTATCCCCAGCCACAAGCCTTCCAGGGTCGGCGCGGCGATTCTGAAAAATTGGGTGATGTACTTCTTGGCTTCGCTGTCATTTGCACGCTTGAAGTAAATATCGGCCAGATTGAACAGCGCCTGGGGCTGCCGCGGCTGAAGCCGAATCGATTTCAGCAGAAACTCTTCGGCGTCAGCATCGTTACCCTTCTTGCGCGAGCAAATTCCCGCATTGAGATAAGGCTTCTCGGGCGTAGCGTAAAGGGGATTTTTCAACGCGATCATGAAATGCGAGATAGCATCGTCAATTTTCCCTGTCTGGCAAAGAAACCAGCCGTAATTATTGTGAACATCGGGGTCGGCATTATTCAGGCTCAAGGAACGGCGAAAACTCTCATCCGCCTTGCCATCCTCGCGTAGCGCCATGTACACCAGGCCGAGCATGCCATAAGCCGGCGCATAGCCGGAATCTGCGCTCACTGCCGTGTTCAGCTCATCCAGCGCCACTCCCAGTTGACCCTGGCCGAAATAGGCCGCTCCCAGATCAGTGTGCGCCTGGGCACGCTGCCGGGAGTTGGCTTGCTGCTCATCTGCCGATGCGTGCCCCATGGCGAGCAAGCTGGCGCCAAGCGCCAGCAGAAATATCAGAAACCTCAAGGTTGGCATCATGCTGCTACCCCGCTAATTTTTTCCGCAGACCGCCGGGTTTTGTCCTGCACCCGCCCCGCCAGTTGGCCGCAAGCCGCATCAATATCGCCACCGCGCGTTTTTCGCGTCGTCACGATTTTCCCCGCATCGAGCAGAATTCCGCCGAAACGGCGGATGGCAACGGCGGGCGAACGCTTGTATTCCGAGCCGGGAAAGGGATTGAAC
Organism: Sulfuricella sp.; assembly: GCA_035530375.1. Lineage (GTDB taxonomy): Bacteria > Pseudomonadota > Gammaproteobacteria > Burkholderiales > Sulfuricellaceae > Sulfuricella. The sequence goes on from DATKUY010000014.1 coordinate 24,022, forward strand.
GGAATCAGGTTGATTTTGCATGGCACATCCCGCACCAGCGCAATCAGTTCGCGCGCGTGGACGGCGCTGTCATTGATACCGTCCAGCATCACATATTCGAAAGTAATAAAATCACGCGGCGCATCTTCCACGTAGCGACGGCAGGCCGCCATCAACTCGCGCAAGGGATATTTATTATTGACCGGCACCAGCACGTCGCGCAAGGCATCATTCGGCGCATGCAGCGAAACAGCCAACGCCACCGGGCACTGCTCGCGCAGACGCTCCATGGCGGGAATAATGCCGGAAGTGCTGACCGTCACCCGCCGTTTCGACAGGCCGTAGGCATTATCGTCCAGCATCAGATTGAGTGCCGCCAGGGTGTTGTCGAAATTGAGCAGCGGCTCACCCATGCCCATCAGCACCACGTTGCTGATCACCCGCTCATTCCTGGGCGTGCAGCCGAGCGCCTTGTTCGCCCACCATAGCTGGCCGATAATCTCGGCCACGCCGAGATTCCGGTTAAAGCCCTGCCTACCGGTGGAACAGAAACTGCACTCCAGTGCGCAGCCAACCTGAGTGGACACGCACAGGGTGCCGCGTTCGTCCTCGGGGATAAACACGGTTTCAACCCCCTGACCGGCGCCGACATCAAGCAGCCACTTACGCGTGCCGTCATCGGAAATCTGTTCCCGGATAAGGCGCGGCGGTTCGACCGTCGCCAACCCGCTCAACTTTTCGCGCAGCGCTTTGGACAGGTCGCTCATCCGGGAAAAATCGTTTTCACCGAACTGATGCATCCAGCGCAACAGCTGTTTGGCGCGAAACGGCTTCTCACCGTTTTCCGCGAAGAAAACAGAAAGTTTTTCTTGATCGAAATCGAGCAGGTTGACAGGCATTAACTTGAGTAGACTTCCATTGATGGGAAGAAATAGGCAATTTCTATCCTGGCATTATCCAGACTATCGGAGCCATGCACCGCGTTGGCGTCGATACTCTCGGCGAAATCAGCACGGATAGTCCCCTTGTCGGCCTTCTTCGGATCGGTGGCACCCATCAGATCACGGTTCTTGGCGACGGCATTCTCGCCTTCCAGCGCCTGCACCATTACCGGGCCGGACATCATGAATTCGACCAGATCCTTGAAAAACGGACGCTCGCGATGCACCGCGTAAAAGCCCTCGGCTTCGCTGCGGCTCAAATGAATCATGCGTGCAGCAACGATCTTCAACCCGTTGCTTTCAAAGCGGGAATAAATCTTGCCAATCACGTTTTTCGCCACGGCATCAGGTTTGATGATCGAGAGAGTGCGTTCAACAGCCATTCGTTTTCTCCAAAAATTATGTTTGATTTAAAACGTGTAAAAATACCACATTTAGCACTTAAAATAAACGTCTTATGCGATCCCTGAACACACGCTGTTGCCGCCCTGAATATCGTGCTAACATTCAGCGCAGCCGGGTTTTCCATAAAAACATGAGGATAATGCCATGCCGGAGCAACCGTCCCTCGACGAACAGATTGAGATCAAGAAACGCGCAATCCGGCGAGTAATCGCTGCGGCCATTCTGGTGGCGGCAGGCATTGCGGCGCTCACCGTCCTGACCCACTACAAACCGGAAGCCCCCGCCCCTCGGACAGCCCCGCCAGCCACCGTACTCCCCCCCGAACCGGCCGCCCCCCCCCCTACGGAAATAGCCGCCCCGCCGACCACCCCGCCGGAGCCGGAGGCACAACCGTCCACGCCGCCCCCACCGCCGCCGCCTGAAGTCGTGAATGCGCAACCTCCTGCTCCGTCCGCGCCGGCGCCGATGGCTGCCAAGCCGATGGTAGCTGCCAAGCCGACGCCAGCCAGACCCGTCCCGGCTGCCGCCCAGCAGCCCACCAAGTCCGTAATTCTGAAGAGAGCGGAAAGCATCGCACACGTACCTCAGACCAGAACACAACCCGCCAAGCCTGCTGTCGCCGAAAAACCAGTCGAAAGCGCTTATCCGCCAGCCAAGGTCGCCGAACCCGCAGTCAAGGGGTACGCTGTGCAACTCGGTGTATTCTCCAACCTTGCCAACGCCCAGCAGTTACAGGAAAGGCTGACGCAAAACGGCATCAAATCCTATACTGAAACCAAACTTCACGTCGGCCCGTTCCAGAACAAGGCTGAAGCCGAGCAGGCAATGGTGAAGTTACGTGCGCTTGGAATAAACGGGGTGGTGGTGCCGATTCGCTGATACGTGCCCAGCTTGGCTGTCCATACTCTCTGCCGGATTATTTTTAGGGTTGCAAACGTAATTCTTCGAACTTTATAACCACTCCGGGCTCGCCTTCACCTGCCTGGTATTTGCAATCTGCGCCGATGCCGGGCACGAACACCAGATTTTCCCCGCTGAACAATAATGGCAGTCTTTGTCGCTGCCACGGCGGCACCCCCGCCTCCTGCAACAAATTTTTCAAGCTCCGGCTTGGCCTGCGACAATCCGGTCGCAACTGCTCGCCTCCCTGGCGCAGCCTGACCGTGACCGGCTCGGCAACAAGTTTCGCCTGGCTCAGCCCCCGCCCAAACGCATACTCGAAACACAACCTTCCGCCCAGGCCGGGCAAATCCATTGCTTCCTGGAGGGCCCAGGGCAAACATAGTTCCTGCTCAAGCGCATGGGTATTCTGCTCAACATAAATTTCGCCCCGGTAACGCCGGATAATGGCATCACCGAGGTGGATGCGCACCTGTGCATCATCGCGGGAGGAACACAGTTGTTGCATCATGTTTTCCAGCCGCCCGGCTGAGGGAATGGGAGTGCCCTGCCCGGATAGCCAGAAGCGCAGCAAATTTCTGGATCGGGGTGCGGTCAGGCTGGCCAGCGTATCGATTCTCAGCCTGCCTCCTACCTCTGCCGCCGCACAATCCATCTGTGCCAGATCGTTCATCAACTGAGCGCAATCGGCCAGATTGCGGCTGGTTCGCGCAAACGTCTGGCGGTAGCCGGGGAAGCGCCGCTCCAATAGCGGCATCACCTGATGACGCAGGTAATTGCGGTCGAAAGCGATGTCGGCATTGCTCTCGTCCTCCACCCATTCCAGGCTGTGCGCTTTGGCATAATCGAGGATAGTCTGGCGGGGCACATCAAGCAGGGGTCTGACATAGTGAGGTGCCACCATCGCTGCCCCCTCGCGCCTTACCGCCATCGCACTCAGGCCCTTCGCACCGGCGCCGCGTAGCAGTTGCAGCAACAAGGTCTCAGCCTGATCGTCGAGATGCTGCGCCAGCACGACAAAATCCGTCTTCTGCTCCGCAAACGCCCGGTAGCGGGCGGTGCGGGCGAGCGCCTCGAGGCTCTCGCCGGGTTGGCGGGCGATATCGACCTTGACTGCCGCAAACGAAACGCCCCGCGCGGCGCACAATCCGGCGCAGAATTCGGCCCAGCGAGCCGCATTGGGGCTGATCTGGTGGTTGACGTATAGAGCGGAAAGATGGAAATTCAGCGATGTGCCGAGCGGCACGAGGATGTCGAGCAGCACCACGGAGTCAACCCCGCCGCTCAGGGCCAGCGTAAGATGCCGACCCGGTTGAACCCAATCTTTTAACTTGGCCTCGACGAGCGCGGGCAGATCACTTGGCAACAGTTTCTTTGAACTTGCCATAGCCCATCAGGCGTTCCAGGCGCGATTCGAGCAGAACATCCAGCGGCTTGTCCTGGATTTGGCGCAGGCAATCCTGCAAGGCTTTTTTCAGGTTCTGCATCACCACATCGGGGTCACGGTGGGCGCCGCCGAGCGGCTCGCTCACGATCTTGTCCACCAGACCCAGAGTTTTCAACCGGCTGGCAGTGATCCCCAGCGTTTCCGCGGCCTCCGGCGCCTTGTCGGCACTCTTCCACAGAATCGAAGCACAGCCTTCCGGTGAAATGACGGAATAGCTCGAATACTGCATCATCAACATCACATCGCCGACGCCGATAGCCAGCGCACCGCCGGAACCGCCCTCGCCGATGATGGTGCAGATAATCGGCGTCCTCAGCTCGGCCATCACATACAAGTTACGCGCGATCGCCTCGGACTGGCCGCGTTCCTCCGCGCCAATGCCGGGATAAGCGCCGGGAGTGTCGATGAAAGTCATGATCGGCAGACCGAATTTCTCCGCCTGGCGCATCAGGCGCATTGCCTTGCGATAACCTTCGGGGCGCGGCATACCGAAATTGCGGTAGATCTTCTCCTTGGTGTCGCGGCCTTTCTGCTGGCCGATTACCATCACCGGTTGACCATTAAAACGCGCGAGGCCGCCGATAATGGCCGGATCGTCGGAGAAAGCGCGGTCGCCGTGCAATTCCTCGAAATCGGTGAAGATGTTTTGAATGTAGTCGAGCGTATAGGGGCGTTGAGGATGCCGCGACACCTGGGAAACCTGCCAGGATGAAAGCTTGGCATAAATATCCTTGGTCAGTGACTGATTTTTCTTCTGCAACCGGCCGATTTCCTCGGAAATATCCACTGCGGAATCATCCTGAACAAAGCGGAGTTCCTCGATCCTGGCCTCAAGTTCGGCAATAGGTTGTTCAAAATCCAGAAAAGTGGTCTTCATAGGCAGCAGTTTAAAATTCACGGAAATGAAGTGCAATGATACAGGATTTATCGCACTTGGCTAAACAGTCCTGAGCCATGGCTGTCGAGGTTATAATCCCTGCCATGCCCAGCATCACTCCCCGCCCCTATTCGCAAGCCGACGCAAGCCGCCTGACAGCGGACGGTCTGCATCCGGTGCTCGCCCGCATCTATTCCGCTCGCGGCATCCGTGAAATGCAGCAACTCGAGTACGGGTTGAGCGCCCTGCTCCCCGTCCCGAAAATGAAAAACGTCGAAGAAATGGCGCGATGCCTGGCCGACGCAATCCAGACCGGCAAGCGCCTGTTGATCGTCGCCGATTACGATTCCGACGGCGCCACCGCCTGCGCGGTGGGCATCCGTGCCCTGCGCGAACTCGGCGCCAGCGTCGATTATCTGGTGCCGAACCGTTTCGAATACGGCTACGGATTGACGCCGGAAATCGTCCAGTTGGCAGCGAATCCTCCCCCCCGCCGGGAGGAAAGCCGTTTGCCTCCTCGCCCCCTGGGGGAGAGGATTGAGGAGAGGGGCAGGCCCGACATCCTGATTACCGTGGATAACGGCATCAGCAGCGTGGCCGGGGTGGAAGAAGCACGGCGCCTCGGCATGGAGGTGCTGGTCACCGACCACCACCTGCCCGGCGACACCCTGCCCGATGCGGCCTGCATCGTCAATCCGAACCAGCCCGGCTGCGAATTCCCGAGCAAGAACCTGGCCGGCGTGGGCGTCATCTTCTACGTGATGCTGGCGTTGCGCGCCGAGCTGCGCAACCGTGGCGCGTTCGCGGGAAAGCCAGAACCGAATTTCGGCAAACTGCTCGATCTGGTGGCGCTGGGCACGGTGGCCGACGTCGTCAGGCTGGATGACAATAACCGCATCCTGGTACATCAGGGACTCAAGCGCATCCGCGCCGGCCGCGCCTGTGCCGGCATCGACGCCCTGCTGAAAGTAGCGGGCAGAAAACCGGAAAAAATCTCGACTTACGACCTGGGCTTCGTCGTCGGCCCGCGCCTCAATGCCGCCGGGCGTCTCGACGACATGGCGCTGGGCATCGAATGCCTGCTCGCCGACAACGAGGAGCAAGCCTTCGCCATGGCGCAGCAGCTCGACGCCCTCAACCGCGAACGGCGCGAGATCGAAGCCGGCATGCAGGAACAGGCGCTGGCCGCGCTGGAAAAAGTCGAAGTCCGGGAAAACTACGCGCTCAGCATTTACGATGCCGATTGGCATCAGGGCGTAATCGGCATCCTCGCCTCGCGCCTCAAGGACAAATACCATCGTCCGGTGATCGCCTTCGCAAAAAGCAACAACGGCGAACTTAAAGGCTCGGGGCGCTCGATCCGCGGACTGCATCTGCGCGATGCGCTGGACCTGGTCGCCAAGCGCAAACCGTACCTGCTGCAAAAATTCGGCGGTCACGCCTTCGCCGCCGGGCTGACCATTCAGGAGCCCCATTTCGAAGAATTTTCAGCTACCTTTGAAGAAATCGCCCGTTCCCTGCTCACGCCGGGCGACCTGGAGAGCATGATCGAATGCGACGGCAGCCTGGAAACTTCCGCCATGAATCTGAACCTGGCCAAAACCCTGACGGAGCAGGTCTGGGGACAGGGCTTCCCGCAACCGGCCTTCCAGGAAACATTTGCCGTTGAAAGCCAGCGCGTGGTGGGCGAAAAGCACTTGCGCCTCAAGCTCGGCAAGGCCGGCCAGGTATTCGACGGCATTCTGTTCTTCCACAGCGAGCCGCTGCCGGCCAGGATCAATGCCGTCTACCGGCTGGACGTGAACGAATACAACGGCTCACAAAGCCTGCAATTGATGATCGAGTATTGGGAAGCGTAAACTCGAACCGGCATCCACAGAATCGATTGGATTTTGTCGGTGCAATACAAAGCCGGCGGCAGAAGGGTCGCATGAGCATGGACATCTTTCGCATCATCAGGTGGAAACCCGGCTTCTGGGGCCGGGCAGCGCTGCTCGTCGGCACCCTGGCCGCCGTCCTCGGTGCGATCTGGGTGCACGACAAACTCGGCCAGCACTACCATATCTACATGTTCTTCCTGCTGCCGGTCATCATCGTGAGCTGGTACGACGGCAAAAAAGCGGGCAATCTGTTCAGCCTGCTCAGCGTAATCGGCTGGCTGGCAGTGGATTTGGGCATGCGGTACAACGCCCCCTTCTGGGCGGAACTCATCAACAACCTTTTGCGCCTCAGCGTGCTCTTGATCGTGGTATTGATAGCCAGCCGCCTGCGCATCGCGCTCGACCGCGAACACGACATGGCGCGGCGGGACACCCTCACCGGCCTCGCCAACCGGCGCGCCTTCTACGAACGTGGCGAGATCGAGACGGAGCGTTCCCGGCGCTACAACCACCCCTTCACCGCCCTGTTCATCGACCTCGACAATTTCAAGACCGTCAACGATACCAAGGGGCATGACGAAGGCGACCGCCTGCTGAAAAACGTTGCGGAAATTCTCCACGCCCGCCTGCGCACCACCGATATCTGCGGACGCCTGGGCGGCGACGAGTTCGCCGTGCTGCTGCCGGAAACCGGCGAACAGGCCGCCGCGATTTTTGCCGACGAGCTGCGTACCCGCCTGAGAGAGGCCATGGAAAAGCACGGCTGGCCGGTCACCTTCAGCATCGGCGTCGCCACCTTCAATACCACGCCCGAAAGCCTCGACGAACTGATAAAGAAAGCCGACGCGCTGATGTACCTCGTCAAGCAGGGCGGCAA
>DATKUY010000015.1:0-38727 GCA_035530375.1 Sulfuricella sp.
ATCGGCACGCCGGCGATGACGACGCGCGGTTTCAGGGAAATCGAAGCGGAACACCTCGCCAACCTGATCGCCGACGTGCTCGACGCACCCGCCGACGGGGCGGTCATCAGCCGCGTGGCGAACGAGGTCAAGGCGATGTGCGCGAAGTTTCCTGTTTATGGAAAGTGAGGAGTAAGGAGTGAGGAGTAAGGAGTTTGTCATGGGGCAGTTTTGCTCCTCACTCCTCACTTTTCACCCCTCACCAAAAATATGAAATGCCCATTCTGCGGGTCTGACGACACTCAGGTGATCGATTCACGGGTGAACGAGGAAGGCGACAGTATCCGTCGCCGCCGCCGTTGCGCGTCCTGCGACAAGCGCTTTACCACTTATGAAACCGCCGAGCTGCGCATGCCGCAGGTGGTCAAGCAGAATGGCAATCGCGACGAGTTCGACCGCGCCAAGCTGCGCACCAGTTTCATGCGCGCGCTGCACAAGCGTCCGGTACCGACGGAATATGTGGATGCAGCCATCGAACGGATTGCGCAAAAGGCGTTGAGTCTGGGCGAACGCGAATTGCCCTCGCGCCAGATCGGTGAAATGGTGATGCACGAGTTGTACAAGCTCGACAAGGTGGCCTATATCCGTTTCGCCTCGGTTTACCGCAGCTTCCAGGATGTGGACGATTTCCGGGATGTAATCCGGGATTTGGATAAATGAACCGTAGAGGCGCGGAGGCGCGGGGGACGACGCTGTTCGGAGGCGGTGCCAGGAACTCCTGCTTCGCGGTTGGTTATAAACCTGAATTTCTCCGCATTTCCGCGCCTCTGCAGTGAAACAAATGTTCTCCGCCGCCGATCACGAATTCATGGGTCAGGCGCTACGCCTGGCCGGGAATGGGCTGTACACCACCACGCCGAATCCGCGCGTCGGCTGCGTGATCGTGCGCGACGGCGAGGTGGTCGGCTCCGGCTGGCATGAGCGCGCTGGCGGGCCGCATGCCGAGATCAATGCGCTCAGGCAGGCGGGCGAATCGGCGCGAGGCGCGACGGTTTATGTCACGCTCGAGCCTTGCTGCCATCATGGGCGTACGCCACCCTGTGCCGAAGCGCTGGTCGATGCCAGGGTGGCTCGGGTGGTGGCAGCGATGCGCGATCCCAACCCGCTGGTGGCGGGCAATGGCCTGGCGCTGCTGGAACTGGCGGGTATTCCCACGATTTCCGGCCTGATGGGAACCGAGGCGCTGGAGCTGAATCTCGGTTTTGTCTCGCGTATGACGCGAAACCGCCCGTGGCTGCGGATCAAGACGGCGGCCAGCCTGGACGGGAAAACCGCGCTGAACAACGGCCTCAGCCAGTGGATCACCGGCCCCGACGCACGGCGCGACGTGCATCGGTTGCGTGCCCGCTCCTGCGCGATGCTGACCGGCATCGGCACGGTGCTGGCGGATGATCCGACCCTCACTGTGCGCGACGTGGAAACGTCGCGCCAGCCGCTGCGCGTGGTGGTGGACAGCAGCCTGCAAACACCGGTTGCGGCCAAAATTTTGCAAGGCGGCGCGACCCTGATTGTTTGTGCCGCCGAAATGTCTGATAGCAGCATTGCCGGGCGCGCCGCCGCCCTGCGCGCAGCCGGAGCGGAAGTGCTGGCCCTGCCGGGCGCGGATGGACGGGTCGACCTTGCCGCGCTGCTGGCGGAACTGGCGCGGCGCGGCTGCAACGAAATTACCGTGGAGGCCGGTGCTCGCCTGAGCGGCGCCTTGCTTCAGGCGGGGCTGGCGGACGAACTGGTGCTGTATTATGCGCCGCTGCTGCTGGGCGACAAGGCGCGCGGCATGTTCGATCTGCCGGAATTGGGCGGGATGGCGGGACGGAAGGAACTGTCGGTGCGCGACCTGCGCCAGGTCGGGCGTGATTTTCGGCTGACGGCGCGTCTGATATAACGAATACGGGGGAAGCAAGCAAATGTTTACTGGCATTATTCAGGCCATCGGAAAAATCGAGAAGATCGACTCACTGGAACAGGGTGTGCGTTTGTCTATCGATGCCGGTGCGCTGGAGATGGACGACGTCGCGCTGGGCGACAGCATCGCCGCCAACGGCGTGTGCCTGACGGTGATCGCGAAAACCGCCAACGGCTATCAGGTGGACGTATCGCGGGAAACGCTGAACTGTACCGCAGGGCTCGGTGTTGCAGGCGCGGAGGTCAACCTGGAAAAGGCGATGCGTCTGTCCGACCGACTCGGCGGCCATCTGGTCAGCGGTCACGTCGACGGCGTCGGCTCGGTGGTGGCGTTCGATCCGGTGGGAGAGTGCTTTCTGCTGCGCATCCGCGCCCCGCACGATATCGCCAAATACATTGCCTACAAGGGTTCGATCACGGTCAACGGCGTCAGCCTTACCGTTAATTCGGTGGAACGGGACGAATTTACCATCAACCTGATTCCCCACACGCTGGAGATGACCACGCTGAAGCATTTGCAGGCCGGCTCTCCGGTTAATCTGGAAGTCGATCTGCTGGCGCGTTACGTGGACCGGCTCAACAGTTTTGAGGAAGAGATATGATGACTATCAGTTCTACCCAGGAAATTATCGCCGAAATCAAGGCCGGCAGAATGGTCGTCCTGGTGGATGAGGAAGACCGCGAGAATGAGGGCGACATCCTGATGGCGGCGGAATTCGTCACGCCGGAGGCGATCAACTTCATGGCCAGATTCGCCCGCGGCCTGGTGTGCCTGACCCTGACCGAAGATCGTTGCCGTCAGCTCGAGATTCCACTGATGGTGTCGGCCAACCAGTTGGCGCTGGGCACCAATTTCACCGTTTCCATCGAGGCGGCGGAAGGCGTGACCACCGGCATTTCCGCGGCTGACCGCGCCAAGACCATCCAGGCGGCGGTAAAGCGCGATGCCAAACCCACCGATATCGTCCAGCCTGGCCATATTTTTCCGCTCAAGGCGCAGGCGGGCGGCGTGCTGGTGCGTGCCGGCCATACCGAGGCGGGTTGCGATCTCGCTTCTCTGGCGGGACTGGTGCCGGCAGCGGTGATCTGCGAAATCATGAAGGACGACGGCACCATGGCGCGTCTGCCCGACCTGATCGAGTTTGCCAAGGAACATCAGTTGAAAATCGGCACCATCGCCGACCTGATCCATTACCGCAGCGAAACCGAAAGCCTGGTGGAGCGTGCCGCCGAGCGGTCGGTGCAGACGCCTTATGGCGAATTCAGGCTGATCGCCTATCGCGACAAGACCGCCAACGAGGTGCATCTGGCTCTGGTCAAGGGTGAGATCCAGGCGGGTGAGGAAACCCTGGTACGGGTGCACGAACCGCTGTCGGCACTGGATTTTCTCGATGTTCACAGTTACGAACATTCCTTCAGCGTACAGCAGGCGATGCAGGCCGTCGCGGAAGCGGGCAAGGGCGTCGTCATCCTGATGCGCCGGGCGGAGTCGGGCAGCGACCTGCTGGATCGCATCCAGCGCACCACGGCCAAGGCGCCGGCCAAGGTGGATTTGCGCAATTACGGCATCGGCGCGCAGATCCTGCGCGATCTCAAGGTCACCAAAATGAAGCTGCTGGCCACGCCGCGCAAGATGCCGAGCATGACCGGCTTCGATCTGGAAGTGACCGGGTATGTCGCGCCCAAGACCGGCGCATGAACAAAATCAACAAGGAAAACGACATGGCAAGATATGACAACATTTTTGAATACCAGAAGGATCTTGACGGCAGGGGCCTCAGGATCGGCATCGTGATGAGCCGCTTCAACATCGACGTGTGCGAGGGGCTGCTTTGCGCCTGCACTGCAACGCTGCTGAAGCAGGGCGTGGCGGAACAGGGCATTGTTCTGGCGACCGTGCCGGGCGCGCTGGAAATCCCGCTGGTGTTGCAGCGAATGGCCAAGAGCGGCAAGTTCGATGCGCTGATCGCCCTCGGCGCGGTAATCCGCGGCGAGACCTACCATTTCGAACTGGTTTCCAACGAATCCGGCGCCGGGGTGACGCAAGTGATGCTGGATACCGGCGTGCCGATCGCCAATGCCGTTCTCACCACCGAAACCGACGAGCAGGCATTGGAGCGGATGAGCGAGAAGGGCACGGATGCCGCGCTGGTGGCCATCGAGATGTCCAAGCTGTTAAAGCGTCTATGAGCAGCAGCAAAAGGGCAGACAAGGCGCCGAAGAAAAGCCGGCGCAAGGCGCGGGAGTTCGCGATACAGGGTTTGTATCAGTGGAAGCTGGCGGCCGGCGATGCCAATACCATCCTGAGCCAGTTGCGCGAAGAAAAGGAATACCCGAAGATCGACGGAGAACATCTCGCCGCCCTGCTGCACGGGGTGATCGCCCAGGAGCAGGAACTGGATGCGTTGATTTCGCCTTTCCTTGACCGCCCTGCCGGTGATCTGAGCCCGGTGGAGCATGCGATTCTTCTGCTGGCCGCCTATGAAATGCACCGCCATCCGGAGATTCCCTATCGCGTGGTGATCAACGAAGCGGTCGAGCTGGCCAAGACTTACGGCGGCACCGATGGCCACAAATTCGTCAACGGCGTGCTCGACAAGCTCGCGGCCAAGGTGCGGACGGCGGAAGTTGATGCAAAACTTGAACCGCAGAGACGCTGAGGCGCGGAGAAAAGCCGTGCCTTTTCTTAGTCTTGAGCCAGGGTGCGCCAGTTTGAATGAAATTTATTTTCCGGGCTTAGATGTTTTTGAAGTCCTCTGCGCCTCTGCGCCTCTGCGGTAAAGCCGAATATGCCTTCCGAATTCGACCTGATTCGCCGCTTCTTCACCCGTCCGACCCGGCACACGGTGCTGGGCGTGGGGGACGATGCGGCTCTGGTCAGGCCGACACCGGGAGCGGAACTGGCGGTGTCTACCGACATGCTGGTGGCGGGCAAGCATTTTTTTCCTGATGACGACCCTCGCAAGCTCGGCCACAAGGCGCTGGCGGTGAATCTTTCCGATATGGCGGCGATGGGCGCTACCCCGCGCTGGGCCATGCTCTCACTGGCGCTGCCCGAGGCTGACGAGGACTGGCTGAAAGGTTTTGCCGAGGGATTTTTTGAGACTGCCCGGAAATACAGCGTCGATCTGATCGGCGGCGATACCACCCGCGGCCCGCTGAATATCTGCGTGCAGATCATGGGCGAGGTTTCTGCGGGGATGGCGTTGCGGCGCGACGGCGCGAAACCGGGAGACGAAATCTGGGTGTCCGGCCGCCTCGGCGATGCAGCCTTGGCGCTGGCGCACTTGCAGCGGCGCTTCAAACTCGCGCCGGAGGTTGCCGCAGCCTGTCTGCCAGCGCTGCATACGCCCATTCCGCGTGTTGCGCTGGGCGAGTCGCTGGTTGGCCTTGCGCATGGCGCGATTGATATTTCCGATGGCCTGCTGGCCGATCTTTCCCATATTCTCGAAGCCTCCGGCGTAGCGGCGGAGGTGAATTTCCCCGCGCTGCCCGCGTCAAAATTTCTGCACGCCCATTTGCACGAAGAAATAGCGCGCGCGTGCCTGCTGGCGGGCGGCGACGATTATGAATTGTGCTTTACCGCGCCCCTGTCGCGGCACGAAGAGGTGATGGCCATTTCGCGTCAGATGGATTTGCCGTTGACGGTCATCGGCATGATCCGGAAAGGCACGGGGTTGCGCTTGCTGGATGCGGCAGGGAAGGGTATGAAAATCGGAGCGACGGGCTTTGACCACTTTGCTTCCGATTAGCCCGAAACGTGCCAGGCACGTTTTGCCTGATCTGCGCTTTATCCTGCGCCATCCGGCTCATTTTTTGGCATTTGGCTTCGGCACGGGGCTTTCGCCCTTCGCCCCCGGCACGGTCGGGACGCTGGTCGGGTTCCCTTTATATTTCCTGCTGCGTGGCCTTGATCCGGCAGTCTATTTCTTTGTCGTCGCGCTGCTGTATGTGGCGGGCATCTGGTTTTGCGACGTTGCCGGCAAGGCGATAGGGGTTGCCGATCATGGCGGCATCGTCTGGGATGAAATCGTCGCCTTCCTGCTGATTCTGCCTTTTGCGCCATTTACGCTGACAGGCTTTGCCGCTGCCTTCCTGTTGTTCCGCCTGTTCGATATCTGGAAGCCGTTTCCGATCCGTTATGCGGACCGGCACATTCATGGCGGTTTCGGCGTGATGTTCGACGATTTGCTGGCGGCGTGCTATGCCATCGCCTGCCTGCTGGCCATGACGCACTGGAAATTATGGTGATGGACGAAATGCTTTACCGGCTGGCCGAGAATGTGGGAAAGGCGTTGCAACAGCGCGGCATGATGCTGGCCGCGGCGGAATCCTGCACCGGCGGCTGGATCGGTGAGGCGGTGACTTCGGTGCCGGGCAGTTCCGGCTGGTTCGACCGGGGTTTTATCACCTACACCAACGAATCCAAGCAGGAAATGCTGGGCGTGTCGGCGGCGACACTGGCCGGATTCGGCGCGGTCAGCGAGCAGACCGCGCGCGAGATGGTTGCCGGCGCGCTGAAATACAGCCATGCCCATGCGGCGCTGGCGGTCAGCGGTGTCGCCGGTCCCAGCGGTGGATCGGTGGAGAAACCGGTGGGCACTGTGTGTTTCGCCTGGAATCTGGCGAATGAAGCGGTTTCGAGCGAGACGCGGATTTTTGCCGGCGATCGCAGCGAGGTGCGGCGGCAGGCCGTTGTGCATGCTTTGCGGGGGTTGCTGGCGCGGCTGGGAAGCATAAATTAAAAAAGATTTTTAGCCACGGATTAACACAGATAAACACGGATAGAACATGTGGTTGTGAGCTTATCCTCTCTTCCCAGGAGGATAAGCGACGGACACAATCCAACCCCCTGAAATCCGTGAACATCCGGTTAATCCGTGGCTAACGGCCTTTTCTGGGGTCGCGTGAGAGGTTATTGCTTAAGTATGTCCGATCGGCTTACCAGCATGGCGCTCTTATGCCATAATTGAACGATTGTTTTTAAAGGGAACTACCATGGACGAAAACAGGAACAAGGCGCTGGCTGCCGCACTATCCCAGATCGAGAAGCAGTTCGGCAAGGGCTCCATCATGCGCCTTGGCGACGGCGAGGTGGTCAAGGATATCCAGGTGGTCTCCACCGGCTCGCTGGGGCTGGACATCGCGCTGGGCGTAGGCGGCCTGCCGCGCGGCCGGGTGGTGGAAATTTACGGGCCGGAATCTTCCGGCAAGACCACGCTGACCCTGCAAGTCATCGCCGAGATGCAAAAGCTCGGCGGCACCGCCGCGTTCATCGATGCGGAACATGCGCTCGACCCGCAGTACGCGCAAAAGCTCGGCGTGAACGTTTCCGACCTGCTGATCTCCCAGCCCGACACCGGCGAACAGGCGCTGGAAATCGCCGACATGCTGGTGCGTTCCGGCTCGGTGGACATCGTGGTGATCGACTCGGTGGCGGCACTCACGCCCAAGGCCGAAATCGAAGGCGAAATGGGCGATTCCCACATGGGTCTGCAGGCCCGCCTGATGTCGCAGGCGCTGCGGAAACTCACCGGCAACATCAAGCGCACCAACACTCTGGTGATCTTCATCAACCAGATCCGGATGAAGATCGGCGTGATGTTCGGCAACCCGGAGACCACCACCGGCGGCAACGCCCTCAAGTTCTACGCCTCGGTGCGCCTGGACATCCGCCGTACCGGCGCGATCAAGAAGGGCGACGAGGTGATCGGTTCGGAAACCCGCGTCAAGGTGGTCAAGAACAAGGTGGCGCCGCCCTTCAAGCAGGCCGAATTCGACATCCTCTACGGCGAGGGAATTTCGCGCGAGGGCGAGATCATCGAACTGGGCGTGGCCCACAAACTGGTCGAAAAATCCGGCGCATGGTACAGCTACAAGGGCGAAAAAATCGGCCAGGGCAAGGACAACTCGCGCGAGTACCTGAAAGAGCACAAGGATATCGCCGCCGAGATCGAAGCCAAGGTGCGCGCCGCAGTCGGCGTGAGCGGCCTGCCGGCCACGGTAGACCCAGATACGGTGGATGCCTGAAACCAGTATTGTAGAGAGTCGCGAAGCGACACTTTGCCTCCCTCTCCCGTCTCGCCGTGGTCGCTGCATAGCAGCGGGAACCCGGCGGGGACACTCCTTGCGGGTGCCGGAAGAGGACAGGGGAGAGGGAAAGGGTCATGACATCTGATGCCATGACCCTGCGCGAGCGCGCTCTGGGGCTGCTGTCCCGGCGCGAGCATTCCCGTCTTGAACTGAGGCGCAAGCTTGCCGCGCATACCGAAGATGGCACCGAACTGGAAACCCTGCTCGATGATTTTGAAAAACGCGGCTGGCTGTCCGAGCAGCGTTTTGTGGAGCAGGTGATCCATGCCCGCAACGGTCGCTACGGCAGTCGCTATGTGGTTCATGAGCTGCGGGAAAAAGGCGTTGCCGAGGCATTGATCGAACAGGCCCTGCCGCAGTTGAGAGAAGGCGAGCTTGAAGCTGCCCGTGCGGTATGGACAAAGAAATTCGGCCGGCAACCCGAGGACATGAAAGAGCGCGCAAGGCAGACCCGCTTTTTGCAAAGCAGGGGCTTCGGCCTCGATATAATCGGCAAGTTGCTGCGTGGCGATGCGGATTGAAACCGGCATGATAAAAATGGAAAAATTAAAATGAAAAAAATATTGTCGGGTTTTATCCTGACTGCTCTGATGCTGTTGTCCGGCTGCGATTACCTGCCTTTCGGCCTGACGCCGGTAAAGGACATTGTTGCTTCGCCCGCCCAGTTCGAAGGCAAGGAAATCAGGGTAAAGGGAAAGGTCAAGGATGTGACCAAGGTCCCGCTCG
This sequence comes from Sulfuricella sp., assembly GCA_035530375.1. Classification (GTDB taxonomy): domain Bacteria; phylum Pseudomonadota; class Gammaproteobacteria; order Burkholderiales; family Sulfuricellaceae; genus Sulfuricella. The sequence continues at coordinate 8,761 of DATKUY010000015.1, forward strand.
TCGATATCCGCTTTTACGTGCTGGATGACGGTAGCGGCGAAGTGACTGTGCTTACCCGGAATGATTTGCCGGCGGTGAACGATACCGTTACCGTCAAGGGCGTGGTCGAGAGCGCCGCAATCCTGGGCGGGCAATCCATCGGGTTGCGAATCAGGGAAACGAAACGGTTTTAAACATCGGCGGGCCGCAAGTTGCGCCTGCTAAATCTGGTGAATCTGGAACTTTAAAGCATGAAAAGCAGCGAAATCCGCAAGAAATTTCTCGATTACTTCGCCTCCAAGGGGCACACCGTGGTGGCGTCCAGTTCGTTGGTGCCGCACGACGACCCGACTCTGCTGTTCACCAATGCCGGGATGAACCAGTTCAAGGACGTGTTCCTCGGCTTCGACAAGCGCTCCTACACCCGTGCCGCCTCGTCGCAGAAATGCGTGCGCGCCGGCGGCAAGCACAACGATCTGGAAAACGTCGGCTACACCGCGCGCCACCATACTTTTTTCGAGATGCTGGGCAACTTCAGTTTCGGCGACTACTTCAAGCGCGAAGCCATCCAGTATGCCTGGGAGCTGCTTACCGAAGAATTCAAGCTGCCCAAGGACAAGCTCTATGTCACGGTCTACGCCGAGGACGACGAGGCCTACGGCATCTGGACCAGGGAGATCGGCGTGCAGCCGGAGCGCGTCATCCGCATCGGCGACAACAAGGGCGCGCGCTACGCTTCCGACAACTTCTGGATGATGGGCGACACCGGCCCGTGCGGCCCCTGCACCGAAATATTCTACGATCACGGCGAGCACATTCCCGGCGGTTTGCCCGGCACTCCCGAGGAAGACGGCGACCGCTACATCGAAATCTGGAACAACGTGTTCATGCAGTTCAACCGCGATGAGCAGGGCGTCATGCATCCGCTGCCCAAGCCCTCGGTCGATACCGGCATGGGCCTGGAGCGTATTTCCGCCGTGCTGCAGGGAGTGCACAGCAACTACGAGATCGACCTGTTCCAGAGTCTGATCAAGGCCGCCGCGCGCGAGACCCAATGCGCCGACCTCGACAGCCCGTCGCTGAAAGTGCTGGCCGACCACATCCGCGCCTGTGCTTTCCTGATCGCCGACGGCATCATCCCCGGCAACGAGGGGCGTGGCTACGTGCTGCGCCGCATCATCCGCCGCGCCATCCGCCACGGCTACAAGCTGGGCGCCCGTGCCGCCTTCTTTCACAAGCTGGTGTCCGATCTCGATGTCGAGATGGGCGATGCTTACCCGGAACTGCGGCAGAACCGCGCCCGTGTCGCCGAGGTGTTGAAGCTGGAGGAAGAGCGTTTCTTCGAGACCATCGAGCATGGTATGGCGATTCTCGACGCGGACCTGGCCGAGCTGGCGAAATCCGGCGCCAGGACATTCAACGGCGAGACCGCCTTCAAGCTCCACGACACCTATGGCTTTCCGCTCGATCTCACCCAGGACGTGTGTCGCGAGCATGGCGTCTCCGTGGACATTGCCGGTTTCGACGCCGCCATGGCCCACCAGCGCGAGCAGGCACGTGCCGCCGGCAAGTTCAGGATGGCCGCAATCCTGGAATACAGCGGCGAGCCTACCACTTTTCATGGCTATGAAAAGCTTGCGGTGGAAAGCGCGAAGATCACCGCGCTTTACGTCGACGGCAGCCCGGTTCAGCAGATGACGGTGGGACAGCAAGGCGTGGTGGTGCTCGACCATACCCCGTTCTATGCCGAATCCGGCGGCCAGGTGGGCGATGCCGGGGAACTTGGCGCTGACGGCGCTTTGTTCGCCGTGCAGGATACCCACAAAATCCAGGCGGACGTGTTTGGACATCACGGCGTCCTGCATGCCGGCAGCCTCAAGTTGGGCGATGAAATATCGGCGCGGGTTGACAAGGCGCGCCGCGCACGCATCCAGCGCAATCACTCCGTCACCCATCTGATGCATAAGGCCTTGCGCGAAGTGCTGGGCAGTCATGTGCAGCAGAAAGGTTCTCTGGTCGATCCCGACAAGACCCGCTTCGACTTCGCCCACAACGCGCCGATGACGGCCGAGCAAATCCGCAGGGTGGAGGAAATCGTCAATGCCGAAATCCTCGCCAACGCCGAAACCCGGTCCCGCGTCCTGCCGATCGAGGAAGCCCAGAAACTGGGTGCCATGATGCTGTTCGGCGAGAAGTACGGCGACGAGGTGCGGGTGCTGGATATCGGCAGTTCGCGCGAGCTGTGCGGCGGCACTCACGTCGCCCGCACCGGCGATATCGGCCTGTTCAAGATCGTCATGGAAGGCGGCGTGGCTGCCGGTGTGCGCCGCATCGAAGCGGTCACCGGCGACAATGCCCTGGCCTATGTGCAGGAGCGGGAAATCCTGCTTACCCAGGCCGCCGGCGCCTTCAAGGCCCCGGCCCAGGAACTGCCGGGCAAGATCGCGCAGATCATGGATAACGTGAAGGCGCTGGAAAAGGAACTGGCCAAGCTTAAGTCCAAGCTCGCATCCAGTCAGGGCGACGACCTTGCCGGCTTGGCTGTGGAAGTGAACGGCGTCCAAGTACTCGCTGCCAACCTGGAAGGCGCAGACGCCAAGACCTTGCGCGAGACCCTGGACAAGCTCAAGGACAGGCTCAAATCTGCCGCCATCGTTCTCGGCGCAGTGGGCGACGGCAAGGTGACGTTGATCGCTGGTGTGACCGCCGACCTCACCGCCAGGGTCAAGGCCGGCGAACTGGTCAACTTCGTCGCCCAACAAGTGGGCGGCAAGGGCGGCGGCCGCCCGGATATGGCCCAGGCCGGCGGCACCGAACCGGACAAGCTGCCGGCTGCATTGGCCGGTGTGGCCGGCTGGGTCAAAGCCCGGCTGGGATAGCGATCAGCCATGAGCCGGGTTTGGCGGTTTTCGCAAACCGGCAGATTCAGAACATCGAATCTTTGCCTCCGGGCAGGAATCTGGATAACGCTTCCCTGGCTTTCCCGTGAAATTTGACGAACGGCATCCTGAAGCAAAAGGCATCGTGCGACAGAATGGCGCTCGGCATGCTAACCGTTAATTGAATGATTTCAGGCGGCCCATGCGGGTTTCTCGGCGGCAGGGCGACCGTCACCAGCACCGGCTTTGTGGATGAAAGGTTGAATTTGCACTCCACGTCGAAGTCTTCGGCGGAAACATCCCGGATCAATATGGGCACACTGGTTTCTCCGGAAGGCGTATTGATCGCGATAGTCGCGTGCCAGTTCACGATTTTTCGCGGTAGTTCGCGCCTTTCATGATTATGCTGACGGACGATTTTTTCTGCGATTTCGTCGCTTTGTTCGAGCGCTTGTTGAAGATCTGTTTTGTCCCCGGTTCCGTTCCCACCTGAAGCGTCTTGCCCGGCAGGCGGAATCTGGTTTTCGCTGGCAATAGCTTCTTCAGGTTGGCTCATTGCAAACCTTTCCTTGTACCCGTCGGCGTTTTCGGCGCTATGGGGCATGAGTTGTAATCAGGATCGCACTATCCTTGTCCCAGCGTTGCCTCGATATCACGTTTCATGCTTTCCAGGAACATCCCGAAAATCCACGCCACGCACCCCTGGGCACCACCCAACCTGATATCCGTCTGGCGTTGCTGTTCTATCCCTTTTTCGAGAAACTGCAATAGTTCTTCAGGGTTGACGGTGTCTGGCGCCGGTTCGCCCATTACATGAATGATTATCTGCTTTTCCCTGTTGTCCAGAATGAGTTGCTCGTTCATCAATTGCATAATAAGGCCCCCTCTTTGCTTGTCTGTTCGGTTGAGAAGCTGTTTCGAAAATTACTGCGCGTCTACTGCATCCGATTTTTTCCATGCCGGGCTAGCCAATAGCGCGGCAGTTTATGATGCTCATCGCTCTAAGCTTGCGGGCAACCGTGGGAAGGTTGCTGCATGGTGCTCCCCAGCTCCCTCAACGCGGTTTTTAAGGCGTCGAGCGGGAGCGGACGGCAAAGAAAATTCCCCTGCATGACCCTGCACCCTTCCCGGTACAGCATCATCATTTGCCTTGGGCTCTCCACGCCACAGGCCACCATGGACAGGCCTTGCTTTGCCGCCATCGCCAAGACGGCAGCGACAATTTCTGTCGCTCCTGTCCCCCTGGCGAAACGCCAGAAGAATGAACGGTCGATCCAGATGGCATTAACCGGGAACTGCTTCGGATAGGAAAGGCTGGAGCGGTCCGAACCGAAATCGCTGACGGCAATGCGGACGCCGGTATCGGCCAGCTTTCGCAAAATCGGAGCCATCGTCTGATGATTTTCCAGGAGTGCGCTTTCGCTGATTCCGCATTCGATCAGTTCCGGCTGGATGGCGGTGCCATCGATCGATTCCCGGATATATGCGGCCAGCCGCGGGTCCATCAATTGCCGTGCCGAAAACCGGATGGTCGTGCGCACGGCCGGCAACTCTTCCTGGCTCATCGAGCTGGCTTGCATACAGGCTTTACGTATGGCCCACTCGGATACGGCTTTTTCCATGGCAATGCCACCCAGCCGCGAAGTGGGCGCGCTGCCGGAAGCCAGGCCCCGTCCGGGTTGGCTCCAGTGAACCCGCGCCTCTACCCCGGCAATCCTGCCGCAGAACATATCGACCTGCGGTTGGTAAAGCAGGTGCGGTTTTTTGGGTTCGGGTGCGCCATCCTGTTTGGCCGATGGATCTTCCCGCCTGGGTTTTCTCGTCACGGTGTGGGCGGATGTGATTGCCTCGCCGGCAGCCAATGCCACCGCACCGTATGCGTTGCGCTGGGCCGCTTGGGGAATGGATATGCTCTTGCTACCGTATTGCATAATCATTGCGGTTGCCTCCGGATGCGTTATGTATGGGGCTTATCTTGATGCACTGGCCTGGCAGCGTATTTTTTCGTGGTACATACGCCAGTAATAAATGCCAATCGGTCTTTCCGGCTCAGAAGCCCTTTATTCCGCTGGGTTCCAGTCCTCGCATGCAGCTTCCGGCGCCAATTTTCTGGATAGCTGCCAGATATTTTTTTTGCTTCCATCGGAGGTGTTCTGGCAGTACCCAACCGCATCCGACAAACTGTGACAATATCCATCCAGTAATACGCGGGCGCCTTCCCATCTCGCGCAGGTACAACAGACCGTTTCAGCCAGGGGGGTAACGATAAAATTTGGAATTGATGACATAAACCTCCTCATGCAGATTAAGTGAGTGAGAGATTCCTGTTGATTCACCTTAGTCGAATAAATCACGGATTTAATGCATGGCAGAAAAAGCAGGTAATCCCTACTCGGAGCCATGGTATTTCCCCTAGCCAAAAATAAAGAAATTCCGTATATCAATATCCTTTTTCCTCACCTAAAGTCTGTACATACGGTCGTTTTGTCGAAGCGCGACACAACATAGAAAGGGTGCGCGGGCTGCTTTTTGCCGCATCCAATGGCGGGTTACACCGCCGGGTTTGTTTCGTGACGATTGATCGCCGCCTTTGGGGAGTCAGCCATTTCTCCCCCATCCTGTGACTAACATTTTTTACTGTGGAGAAGATCATGTCAGGTATATCTGCCCTGCAATTACAGCAAATGATGGGTTCGCTTGGATTCAATGAATGCGCACATGGTGCTTCGCAAACGCAGCTGATCAGGGCAATTCAGGTAAAACGTTGCGAGGAACCGTGTTTCGCCACTGACAAGCGTCATGACTGTGCGCAGCTTTGCGAATGGCGCCGGGATTGCCGCAAGCTGATGGCGGCATGGCTGCGTTAAAACGGGAGGCGAGAAAAATGGATGCTAGGTGTATGAAACGGTTGAACGACACAGCCGACAGGCAGCATTTCGTCAATGAAATGGCGGAAATACTGGCGCCATATGGGTCGGTCAGGCGATCCCAGTTGGTGGTGGAAAAAAAAGATAGGGATACAGAGGTGCTCTGCTTTGTCGAGATGGAAACGCCCCAACAGGCAGAGGCAGCCAAAAATGGCTTGGGTTTGCTTTTACTGGGTGGCTGCCACCTCTTCCTCAGCGCCCAGCTTGGCGCAAATTTTGCGGAATAAATCTTTAGGGAGATCATGATATGGCCAAATCCACGCAAGACGTCGCCTCTTCAAAGGTCACCGCCGGTGTCAACGAATTCCTGACCTTCACCCTGGGCCATGAGGAATACGGCATGGAAATCACCAAGGTGCAGGAGATACGCGGCTACGACGCGGTCACCAAGCTGGCCAACACGCCGGACTTCCTCAAGGGCATTACCAACCTGCGCGGCATCATCGTGCCGATCATCGACATGCGCATCAAATTCAACATGGAACATGCCGAGTATAACGACCTGACCGTGGTGATCATCATCAATGTCGCCCACCGCGTCGTCGGCATGGTGGTGGACGGCGTTTCCGACGTGATTACACTCTCCCAGGACCAGGTCAAGCCGGCGCCGGAATTCGGTGGCGCCATCGATACCAAGTACGTGATGGGCATCGGCGCGGTGGATGACCGCATGCTGATCCTGGTGGATATCGAAAAACTCATGTCCAGCGAGGACATGGATTTGGTGGAAACCGCCGCCGCAGCCTGATCTCTTTCCGTACTTATGTTTCTTCAAGGAGTGAAAAATCATGTTCAGCAACTTGACCATCAAGTCAAAACTCATTTTTGTAATCAGCCTTCTTTCCGTGTTGCTCGCCATTGTCGGCTTTATTGGGTTGCGCGGCATGAGTGTCGCCAACGAGGGGTTGCGCACCGTTTTTGAAGACCGCCTGGTTCCCGCTGGCCAGCTGGCTGAGGTCAATATCCTCACCGCGGAAAATCTGCGCCAGATCCACCTGATGCTGATGCACGACCCGCGCCTGCCGGAAAGCAAGCTGCACGATCATCCCCTTTCCATGCATACCGACAAAATGGCGGAAAATACAAAGAAAAACAACAAACTACTGGACGAGTATGCGGCTACTTACCTGACTCCGGAGGAGAAGAAACTGTTTGAGGATTACCAGGTGAAACGCAAGGTTTACCAAGGTGTGCGGACGAAAACGCTTGAGCTGATCAAAGCGGGCAATTTTGCCGAAGCCAATGCCTCCCTCGTGAAAGAAACCGGCCCCGCTTTCGTGGCGAACCGGGACGCAATTCAAAAACTTCTTGAACTGCAAATCGACGTCGGCAAGCAGGAGCACGAAAAAGCGGAGAAAGCCTATGGTACGACGCGCAACATTTCGATTGCCACTATCGTGCTTGGCATTTTTCTGTCGGCCCTGTTCGGTGCGCTATTGATCCGCAACATCGGTCGGTCGCTCGGACGGGCGATGGAGGTGGCCGGCAAGATCGCCGAGGGCGACTTGAGTAGCCAAATCCAGGTGGAATCCCATGACGAGGTCGGCCGCTTGATGGCTGCGATGCAGCGGATGAGTTCGGCGATTCAGGATCTTGCCACCGATACCATGCGGCTGTCGCAAACGGTGGATGACGGCAAGCTTACTGTTCGTGCCGATGCCGCCAAGCATTCCGGCGACTTCAGAAAGATCATCGAAGCCGTTAATACTACCGTCGGACGATTGGTTGGATTCCTCGATACGATGCCAATGCCGGTCATGGTCATCGACGACCAGTACAACATCCAGTACATGAACCAAGTCGGCGCCAAGGTTGGCGGCAAGACGCCTACCGAAGTGCTTGGTGGCAAGTGCCATGACCATTTCCGCACCTCCGATTGCCGCACCGATAAGTGCGCCTGTAATCGCGCCATGCGCGATGGTAGAAGCTCGAGCAGCGAGACAGACGCCCACCCCGGCTCGTTGAACCTCGACATTGCCTATACCGGCATCCCGTTGCTCAATCCCCAAGGGCAAACGGTCGGCGCCTTCGAGTTCGTGGTCGACCAGACTGACATCAAGGCAGCGGCGCGGAAGTCCCAGAAGGTCGCCGATTACCAGAAGGGCGAAAACAAGAAGCTGGTCGATAGTCTCGGCAAGCTGGCCGAAGGTGACCTCAACGTTAGTCTCACCCCCTCCAATGCCGACGACGATACCAAAGAGGTCAAGGAAATCTATGACGACCTTGCCCGCGCGCTCAACGCCACCGTGGAGAATCTCAAGACGCTGGTCGGCGAGATCAAGGAAGCCGTGGACTCCATCGGCACCGCCTCCAAGGAAATCGCCCAGGGCAATACCGACCTCTCCCAGCGCACCGAAGAACAGGCCTCTTCTCTGGAGGAAACCGCCTCCAGCATGGAAGAGCTCACCAGCACCGTCAAGGCCAATGCCGAGAACGCCAAGCAGGCCAACCAGCTCGCCATCGGCGCTTCCGACGTGGCCGGCAAGGGCGGCGCGGTAGTCGGCGAAGTGGTCGGCACCATGTCTTCGATCAACGAATCCTCGCGCAAGATCGTCGACATCATCAGCGTGATCGACGGCATCGCCTTCCAGACCAACATCCTCGCGCTCAACGCCGCGGTCGAGGCGGCACGGGCCGGCGAGCAGGGCCGCGGCTTCGCCGTGGTGGCTGCCGAGGTGCGCAACCTCGCTCAAAGAAGTGCCGCTGCCGCCAAGGAGATCAAGACCCTGATCGGCGATTCGGTGGAGAAGGTCGAGAACGGCACCAAGCTGGTGGATCAGGCCGGCCAGACCATGGAGGAAATCGTCACCTCGATCAAGCGCGTCACCGACATCATGGCCGAGATTTCGGCCGCTTCGGTGGAGCAGAGCGCCGGCATCGAGCAGGTCAACCAGGCGATCACGCAGATGGATGAGGTGACCCAGCAGAACGCGGCGCTGGTGGAAGAAGCCGCCGCTGCCGCCGAATCGCTGGAGGAGCAGGCGCAGAACCTGACCACCTCGGTGGCCGTGTTCAAGCTGGATAGCGGCGGCATCAGGTCAGGCAAGCCCGTCGCCCTCCTTGCCGCTCCCAAGTCAGGAGTATCGCACTTCGACGACGCCATAGCGGCACACGTCAAATGGAAAATCCGCTTGAGCCAGTTTATCGATGGAACCGGTACCGAACAGCTCGACAGCACAACCGTGTGCAAGGATAACCTGTGCGCCCTCGGAAAATGGATTTATGGGGATGGAGAAAAACATAAAAACGCTTTGCATTACGGGAATCTGGTTACCAAGCACGCCAATTTCCATCGCTGCGCGGGAGACGTGGTAAAAAAAGTCGAGTTTCACGACAAAACCGGGGCCATGTCGCTATTGAATGGTGAGTTTGCTGCCGCTGCGAAGGAAACGGTAACGGCAATCATGGATTTGAAGAAAGAAATAGAATAACAGGTTGTCGGTGCAACCTCTGGTAGCGGCTAGCGGTGACAATGTCGGGCCATGCGCTGCATGTCGGCCCGAGAGGACTGGTAAAGCCCGCACAGATACCCTTTGGCCGCTTCGTCACCGAGCGGGTCGCGGATTCAAAACAGGGGCATAGGGGGGCCGCCTGGACTGAACGGACGCCACCGGAAGGGTAATGCAATTGACATATTGGGGTTGGTGGGGTTATTCGCAACCCAATGATTGTTAATATAAACAATATGTTGCGCTGTATTGATCGCCGTCAAAAAATGACGGCAGCGGATGATCGAAAATTAATCTGACAAAATAGAACTAGCCACATTCAGGATTTCATGAATACGCTCAAGCAACTCAAAAAACAACTGCTCAACGCCAAACACCAAAAGGACAGCGAAGTATTCTGGCGGCTCGTACGCGCCTTGTGTTTGCAGGAAGACTTCAGGCTCGCCGAATTGTATGAACTCAGCTATGACGATTTCCAGTTTGCGCTGGACGTCATAAAAAGCTGGCGGCTCGACCGCTACACCAAAACCAGGGAACGGATCAGGGAACTGGTGGACGCGCAACAGGAATAGCACGTGCCCGCCGGTCACGGGTTGAGTTTCTTTCTGTCTTCAAAGAATTGTAGAAGCCTGAAAGTGGTCCATCCGACAAAGACCAAACCAACAGCAAAACTTGCCGAAAGCAACGGGCCAGGAAATTTTCTGGGTCATCATGGAAAATTCCGACATGCCGCCCGAATTTTTGCTTCGATTCTTCAAGTCCGACAGGCTCCTGGTTTAAACTTTGCGTTATCATGCAATTTTTCAGTTAAGCACGGAGATATGATCATGGCAAGAACAGTGAAATGCGTTAAGCTCGGCCGCGAAGCGGATGGGCTGGATTTTCCGCCCTATCCCGGCGAACTCGGCAAGCGGATTTATGAAAACGTTTCCAAGGAGGCGTGGGCGGCCTGGCTCAAGCATCAGACCATGCTGATCAACGAAAATCGCCTCAATATGGCCGACCCCAGTGCGCGCAAGTATCTGGCGGAGCAGGTCGAATCATACTTTTTCGGCGCAGGGGCTGACAATGTGTCGGGCTATGTGCCACCGAAGCACTAGAAACGGGTAATGGGCAATGGATGATGAGTAGGGGGTCGAAGGTTTTATCACCCATTTCGCATCACTCATTACCTGTTACCTGTCGGCCCATTTCGTGGTATTTCATTTTAGTTTGGCTCACCCGACTTCAGGATAATCGCTCCCATGACCGCGCTGTATGCCCCGGAATACTACATTAACCGCGAACTCGGCCAGCTCGCCTTCAACCGGCGCGTGCTGGCGCAGGCGGAGGACCGCCGTAATCCTCTGCTGGAGCGACTGAAATTCCTGTGCATCGTCAGCAGCAACCTGGACGAGTTTTTTGAAGTCCGTGTCGCCGGACTGAAAGAGCAGATCGCGCTGAATGCCACGACGACGGGGCCGGATGGCATGTCGGCGCGGCAGGCGTTCAAGCAGGTGAACGAGCAGGCACATCAGCTGGTGGACGAGCAATACCAGCTTTTGAATGGGGTAATCCTGCCCGAACTGGCGCGCCATGACATCCGTTTCTTGCGCCGCACTCACTGGCACGAGGCACAGACCGAGTGGATACGGAATTTCTTTTTTAACGAATTGATGCCGGTGCTTTCCCCGATCGGGCTCGACCCTTCCCATCCTTTCCCGCGGGTGCTGAACAAGAGTTTGAATTTTGCGGTGGAGCTGGAAGGCAAGGATGCTTTCGGCCGCGCTTCCGGCGCTGCCATCGTGCAGGCCCCGCGCTCCCTGCCGCGCGTGATCAGGATGCCGTCCGATATCGCCGGCTGCGAATACGGCTTCGTGTTTTTGTCCTCGATAATCCACGCCCATGTCGGCGAGCTGTTTTCCGGCATGCACGTGAAGGGCTGCTACCAGTTCCGGGTGACGCGCAATTCGGACCTCTTCGTTGACGAAGAGGAGGTCAAGAATCTGCGCGAGGCGTTGCAGGGAGAGTTGCCGCATCGCAATTTCGGCAACGCTGTCCGCCTGGAGGTAGCGGATAGCTGTTCGCCGGAAATGACCAATTTTTTGATGGGGCAGTTCGGCTTGGGCCAGGAGGATCTGTATCAGGTCAACGGCTTGGTCAACCTGGTGCGGTTGATGCAGATTCCCGACGGCGTCGATCGCCCCGACCTGAAATACCCGCCCTTCATCCCCGGCATCCCGTCAGCGGTGGCAAAGCAGCCCGACATGTTTCAGGCGATCAGGAGCGGCGACATCCTGCTGCACCATCCCTACCAGTCTTTTACCCCGGTGGTCGATTTCATCCAGCAGGCGGCGCAGGATCCCAGTGTGCTGGCAATCAAGCAGACCATCTATCGCACCGGCACCGATTCCGCACTGATGGCGGCGCTGATCAAGGCGGTACAGAGCGGCAAGGAGGTTACTGTCGTGCTGGAGTTGCTGGCGCGTTTCGATGAAGAAGCCAACATCAACTGGGCTGAGCGCCTGGAGAATGCCGGTGCGCACGTGGTATACGGCGTGGTCGGCTACAAGACCCACGCCAAGATGCTGCTGGTGGTACGGCGCGAAGAGGATGGGCTGCGCCGCTATGTTCATCTCGGCACGGGCAATTACCATCCGCGCACCGCCAAGCTGTATACGGATTTCGGTTTGTTCACCTGCAACGAAAAAATCGGCAGCGACGTCAACGACGTGTTCCTGCAGCTCACCGGCATGGGCAAGGCGGGCAAACTGACCCACTTGCTGCAGTCGCCATTTACCCTGCACAGCAAAATGATGGCGGCGATCCAGGCCGAGGCGGCCAATGCGCGCGCCGGTAAAAAGGCTTTCATCGTCGCCAAGATGAATGCCCTGCTCGAACCGCAGATCATCAGCGCGCTTTACGAAGCCTCCAAGGCCGGGGTCAGGATCGACCTGATCGTGCGCGGGGTGTGCGCGCTGCGGCCGGGCATTCCGGGCCTGTCGGAAAACATCCGGGTACGCTCCGTCATCGGCCGCTTTCTCGAACATACGCGCATTTTCCATTTCTGCAATGACGGCGCGCATAACGTCTATTTGTCCAGCGCAGACTGGATGCAGCGCAATTTTTTCCGCCGTGTCGAGGTCTGTTTCCCGGTGCTGGATGCGAAACTCAAGAGGCGGGTTATCAAGGAAGGGCTGGAGCCTTATCTCAGGGACAACAGCCATGCCTGGGAAATGGATGCGGAAGGCAATTTCCGCCGCAGGAAGCCGCGCGGCAAGACGGTCTCTGCCCAGTTGCAGCTCCTGCAGGAGCTGTCGCAGCCGCAGAAATAGGCGAGTTTCTTGCAGTGTCATATTGCTGACACAAAACGGACTTAGCATCTCTCGCACACCATGGATAAAGAGCGAGAGGAAAGCAAATGCAAGTACTGTCTAACACCCATTTCGGATTTTCCGGCGGTTCGCCGGGGAGCGCGAAGTTTCAGGCAAAGGCTGCCAGCTACATGGCATCCGTATCTGCCATGCCGCTGGTGCGGGATGCGGAGTGCGGGAACGAATCAGCCGCTTGGGACGAAAACGAAGCGCAGGTGCGGCTGTGGTTGCAGGAAATTATCGAGCAGCGCCGGCTGACAGCCTTGTTCCAGCCCGTTATTTCCATGGATCGCGGCGAGATAACCGGTTACGAGGGGTTAATTCGCGGGCCTTCCGATAACCCTTTGCATGCCCCGATCAATCTGTTCCGCGCTGCCAGCGAACAGGGTTTAGCCGTCGAAGTAGAGCGCTTGTGCCGCCAGGTGGTGCTGGAACGTTTCGTCCAGCTGGATCTGCCCGGCAAGCTGTTTCTCAACGTCAGCCCGGAATGTTTGCTACAGCGTAACGCCAAGCATGGCGAAACGCTTGGTTACATCCATAATCTGGGTCTCAGGCCTGATCGGGTCATTATCGAGTTGACGGAAAACCAGCGTACCCTTGACTATAATTTGTTGCGCGAAGCAGCCAGACATTACCGCGCCATGGGCTTCGAAATCGCCATCGACGACCTGGGCGAAGGTTTTGCCAGCCTGCGGCTATGGTCGGAACTGCGGCCCGAATACGTCAAAATAGACATGCACTTCATCCAGGGCATCGACCAGGACCCGGTGAAGCGGCAATTTGTCAGCTCGATTCAGCAGATCGCAGAAAAATCCGGCACAAGGGTAGTCGCCGAGGGCATCGAAACCGAGGCAGAGCTCCGGGTGATCAAGGACTTGGGTATTGCCTACGGCCAGGGCTATCATATCGCCCGCCCCAACAGCCAGCCGGCCACGGCGCTTTCTGCCGGAGTGGCCAAGGCATTGGAGAATAAAATCGTTCCGGACCATCCCCAGAATGGCAGGATCAGCCGGGAGACGGTTACCGTGCTCAAGCTGTTGCGGGAGTGCAAGGCCGTGGCGCCGGATACGCCCAACGAAATGCTTTATGATATGTTCATCGGCGATCCGGAGTTGCAGGCATTGCCGGTGGTGGAAAACGGTTCCCCGGTCGGTCTGATCAACCGTAATGTTTTGATAGATGGCTTTGCCCGGCTTTATCGGCGCGAGCTGTTCGGCAAGAAACCCTGCACCCGGCTGATGGATGTTGCCCCGATGATTGTGGAGAAAGACATGAGCATCCATGAACTGAGCCATGCCATCGTCGAGGCGGACCGGCATCACCTGTCGAACGGCTTCATCATCACCGACCATGGCCAATATCTGGGCATGGGCACCGGCCATGACCTGGTGCGCGAGATCACCCGGATGCAGATCAGCGCTGCGCGCTATGCCAACCCGCTGACCCTGTTGCCGGGCAACGTGCCGATCAACGAGCATGTCGACCGCTTGCTGGAAGATGGTGTGGGATTTTGCGCCTGCTATTGCGACCTCGATCATTTCAAACCGTTCAATGACGTTTATGGCTACCACAGCGGCGATGACGTAATCCAGCTGACCGGGAAAATTCTCTCCGAAGTGTGCGATCCCGATCACGATTTTATCGGCCATATTGGAGGCGATGACTTTATCATCCTGTTCCAAAGCCCGGATTGGGAGGCGCGCTGCCGGAATGCGCTGGACTGTTTTGCCGGCGCCATCCTGGAATTTTTCAGTGCCAAAGACCGGGCGCGCGGGGGCTATGAAACCGAAGATCGCCGGGGAGAGAATATCTTCCACCCGTTGACCAGCCTGTCGATCGGCGCGGTGTGGGTCGAGCCCGGCATGTTCGGCTCCCACCATGAAGTCTCGGCTGCCGCTACCGAGGTCAAGAAATTGGCCAAGAAGCAGCATGGCAACAGCCTCGTCGTCGAGCGCCGGGCCAGGGTATGTGCCCAAGGGAGCGGATCAGCTTTATCCCGGGAGCATGAAAATCAATAAGAAAACCGGTCGATTTTCGGTCGAAGCGGAAGAACAAAACCTGTGCGTCCTGCATGAAGCGATTGTCGGTGCATTCGGCTTGCCGGAGGGCAAGCTGTTCGTCAGCATCAAGGGCGACCCAAGCTTGCGCGAAACCGTGGCGCTGCGACCCCGCCAGGAAAGCCGCATCGATCAGGAGGCGGGGAAGGTGCTGGAAACCTGCGAATGGCTCCTGCGCAAGACCGGCTGCTATGGTATTTATATCGGTTTCAACTCGAGCGAAGTGCGCACCGAGTCGGTATTCAATCCGTTCAATTACGAAATCCACGACGCCATCGCCCTGATCCAGCCCGGCTATGTGGAGCGTCATTTCGTGCGTGTGCCCTATCAGAAAAAAATGAAGATCATCAGCCGGGCGCGCAACATGGTTCAGACCGGATCGATGCGTGAATATTTGCCGCCGCACTGGCGTGAGCTGATGGATGAACAGCGCGAGAAGTGGAAGCCAATGGCGAAAAAAGACATCAAGCAGGTCGCCCTGTCGCTCAACCGCCTGCGCGGCATCGAGGGGCTTTATCTGCGCAACGCGGCAATTTCCTTAAGCCAGGGCATCGTACGCGCCTCCTTCAACTGCGACGGCACCTATATCGTCGCGGCGGATTATTTCCCGCAGTTCGTGGAAGAGAACACGCCATAAATTCAAACAGCAGTTAATGCCGCGGAGATCACAGGATGCCGCGGAAGCTCGGCCTCCTGTTACTTCCTGCTTGAATACCGGCAGCCGACTATTCGGTTTTCTCCATGATCTCTGTCGCTTTCGAGATCACTTTCCCGTCGCCGTCAGCCGTAGCCGTTCCATCCCAGCAGGGTTTCCGGTAACTAGAAATCCGTGCGGCAAGGCGGTTTCTGCCCAGTCGTCGCAGCCGCAGAAATAATCCTCCTCCGCGGTAACATTCCTGTCACAAAGCCCGGCTAGACTCTCTTCGCATTGACGAGGTGACCGTGAAGAGAAAGAACGATGCAAAACCCGCTTGCGTGTCCCCGGCGGCAGATTTTCCTGCCGGCGTGGCGATGCGCGGCTACACCCCATCCTGCAAAGTACCCGCGCATAGGACTGGCTCGGCGATGCGGGAGGACGGCGTCAACGCAGACCTGGTTTACCTGCGAAAAATCATCGAACAGCGCACGCTGACGGCGTTGTTTCAGCCGATCATTTCCCTCGGCCGCAGCGAGATCATCGGCTACGAGGGGTTGATTCGCGGGCCGTCGGACAGCCCGCTGCATGCGCCGCTGAATCTGTTTCATGCCGCCAACGAGCACGGCCTGTATGTCGAGGTCGAACACCTGGCGCGCCAGGTGGTGCTGGAAAGTTTCACCCGGCTTGACCTGCCGGGCAAGCTGTTCCTCAACGTCAGCCCGGAGTGCCTGCTTAATCGCAATGCGCGGCATGGAGAAACGCTGGCCTACATCCACACCCTGGGCATCCGGCCGGACCGGGTGATCATCGAGCTGACCGAAAATCAGCCGACCTACGACTACCCGCTGCTGCGCGATGCGGTGAGGCATTACCGCGCGATGGGCTTCGAAATCGCCATCGATGACCTCGGCGAAGGATTCTCCAGCCTGCGTTTGTGGTCTGAATTGCGACCCGAATACGTCAAGATCGACATGCACTTCATCCAGGGCATCAATCTGGATCCGGTCAAGCTACAGTTCGTCCGCTCGATCCAGCAGATCGCCGAAAACTCCGGCTCGCGGGTGATCGCCGAGGGCATCGAAACCGAGGCGGAGATGATGCTGGTCAAGGATCTCGGTATCGCCTTCGGCCAGGGCTACCATATCGCCCGTCCGTCCGCGCAGCCGCCGCGCGCACTGACGGCCGAGGTGGCCAAGAGCCTGGGGCGAGCCTGGATATCGGTCTATCCGCAGAAAGGGGCCGCCCGGCAGAGGACGGTTTCCGTGCTCAAGCTGTTGCGGGAGTGCAAGGCCGTGGCGCCGGATACTTCAAGCGAAGTGCTTTATGATATGTTCATCGGCAACCCGGATCTGCAGGCCGTGCCGGTGGTGAAAAAAAGCATGCCGGTCGGGCTGATCAACCGGCATGCTCTGATCGACCGCTTTGCCCCTTCATTCCAGCGCGAGCTGCACGGCAAGAAACCCTGCACCCGGCTGATGGATGTTGCCCCGATGATTGTGGAGAAAGACATGAGCATCCATGAACTGAGCCATGCCATCGTCGAGGCGGACCGGCATCACCTGTCGAACGGCTTCATCATCACCGACCGTGGCCAATATCTGGGCATGGGCACCGGCCATGACCTGGTGCGCGAGATCGCCCAGATACAGATACATGCCGCGCGCTATGCCAACTCGCTGACGCTGCTGCCGGGCAATGTGCCGATCAACGAACACCTCGAGTGCCTGCTCGAAGGCGGCGCCGGCTTTTGCGTGTGTTACTGCGATCTGGACCACTTCAAGCCATTCAACGATGTCTACGGCTACCGCAAGGGCGACGATGTGATCCAGCTGACCGGCAAAATCCTGGCCGAAATCTGCGATCCGGCTCGCGACTTCATCGGCCATATCGGCGGCGACGATTTCGTCATCCTGTTTCAGAGCGCAAATTGGGAGGGACGTTGTCAGGATGCGCTGGACCTGTTTGCCGGCGCCATCGCGGATTTTTTCAGCGCGGAGGACCGGGCCCGCGACGGCTATGAAACCGAGGACCGGCAGGGGCGGAAAATGTTCCATCCCCTGACCAGCCTGTCGATCGGCGCGGTCTGGATCGAGCCGCAAACCTTTGCCTCTCACCACGAGATCGCGGTCGCCGCCACCGAAGCCAGGAAGCAGGCGAAGCGGGTGCGCGGCAACAGCATTTTCATCGAACAGCGGGTCGTGAGTTGTTTGCGGGCAAACCGGCCAGAATTCGTCCTGGCTCAAGACGGGTAAACACATGGGGCGGCGGGAAGCCCACCTGTGAAGCTTTCCGGCAGAAGCCGCCGGCGAATGGCTCCTGCGCAAGATCGACTGATGTGGTATTTATATCGGTTTCAACTTGGGCGAAATGCGCACCGGGTCGGTATTCAATTCCTTCAGTCATGAAATCCACGACGCCATCATCCCGATCCAGCCGGGCTATGTGGAGCGCCACTTGGTGTGCATGCTACCTCATTCCACTTCGCGTTCGATTTCTTCGACAGAAGTGTGGCGCACATCCTTTCCCTTGACCATATAGACCACATACTCGGACATGTTTTTGGCGTGGTCGCCGATGCGTTCCACCGCCTTGGCGGCGAACAGTACTTCGAGCGAAGTCGAGATGGTGCGCGGGTCTTCCATCATGAACGTGATCAGGTGGCGCATGCAGGAGCGGAATGCTTCATCCACTTCGATGTCCTGGCGCGGCACCTGAACGGCGGTACCGATGTCCACCCGGGCGAAAGCGTCGAGCGACTTGCGCAGCATGTCCAGCACGATTCCGCTCATCACCTTGATCTCCGCGAAGCGCGGGGAGGAGAGACGATCCGACTGGTAAATCAGCTTGCTCATGCGCGCGATCTTTTCCGCTTCATCGCCGATGCGCTCCAGATCGGTGATGGTCTTGATTACCGTCATCACCATGCGCAGATCGCCGGCGGTGGGCTGGCGGCGGGCGATGATGTGGGCGCAGACCTCGTCGATCTCCACCTCCATGGCGTTGACTTCCGGGTCCCTGGCGATCACTTCGTCGGCGAGGTCGAGCTTGCTGTTGATCAGCGCATCGACGGCGTTGACGATCTGCTCCTCCACCAGTCCGCCCATTTGCAGCACTCGTGCACGCACCGTTTCCAGTTCGGTATCGAATTGCTTGGAAATGTGTTCATGCTGCATGGTGATTCTCCTTAGTCTTTCAACTCTTCAGTATACGCGGCGATTGTGACAGTTTTGTTGCCGGTGATTACGCTTTCAGTGTCCTGACCCCGTCGCCGGTGCCGAGCAGCAGGACGTCCGCCGGACGCCGGGCGAACAGGCCGTTGGTTACCACGCCGGTGATCTGGTTGATCTGGGTTTCCAGTTCCACCGGGTTCATGATTTTCAGGCCCCGCACATCCAGAATGATATTGCCGTTGTCGGTGGTGAAGCCCTGGCGCAGTTCCGGTTGGCCGCCGAGCTTGACCAGTTCGCGGGCGACATAGCTTCGCGCCATCGGGATGACTTCCACCGGCAGGGGGAAGTTGCCGAGCATGCCGACCAGCTTGCTGCCATCGGCGATGCAGACGAATTTGCGGCTGCATGCGGCGACGATTTTTTCGCGCGTCAGCGCGCCGCCGCCGCCCTTGATCATGTGCATGTGTTCGGTGATCTCGTCGGCGCCGTCGACGTAAACCGCCAGCTCGCCGGCGCTGTTCAGGTCGAGCACCGGAATGCCGTGGCTTTTCAGGCGTTGCGCGGTCGCTTCGGAGCTGGCCACGGCACCGTCGATCCGGCCTTTGATTTTGGCCAGTTCGTCGATAAAATAATTGGCGGTGGAGCCGGTGCCCACGCCGATAATGCCGGCCGGCACGTATTCGATGGCGGCGCGTGCCGTGGCTTGCTTCAGTTCGTCCTGCGTCATGGTGCCTTATCCCTTATTGAGTTTCCTTTTATATTAGGAACGAATTATTGCAGGAATTGCCGGATTAAGAAATACGCGGTTACCCGCAAGCCTTCTGGTTTCGGTTAATTCCTGTTAATCTTGAAAAATAATGCAAAACGACTACCTGGAAAAAATACTCACCGCCCGCGTCTACGACGTGGCTATCGAAAGCCCGCTGGAGCACGCGCCGAACCTGTCGCATCGCATCCACAACACCGTCATGCTCAAACGCGAGGATCTGCAGCCGGTGTTCTCGTTCAAGCTGCGCGGTGCCTACAACAAGATGGTGCAGCTTCCCCCCGCCGTACTAAAGCGCGGCGTGATCGCCGCCTCTGCGGGCAACCATGCCCAGGGCGTGGCGCTTTCCGCCCAGCGCCTGAAATGCGCGGCGATCATCGTGATGCCCGCGACCACGCCGCAGATCAAGGTGGATGCGGTGCAAAGCCGCGGCGCCGAGGTGGTGCTGTACGGCGATTCCTACAGCGACGCCTATGTTCACGCCATCGCGCTGGCGAAGGAAAAAAAGCTGGCTTTCGTGCATCCCTACGACGACCCGGCTGTCATCGCGGGGCAGGGTACCATCGCCATGGAAATCCTGCGCCAGCATCCGGGGCCGATCCATGCCATTTTCGTGCCGGTCGGCGGCGGTGGCCTGATCGCCGGCATCGCCGCCTACGTCAAGCGCCTCAAGCCGGAAATCAAAATTATCGGTGTGGAGCCGGTCGACGCCGATGCCATGTACCAGTCGCTGCGCAAAAAAACGCGCGTCACCCTGGCGCAGGTCGGCATTTTCGCCGACGGCGTGGCGGTGAAACAGGTCGGGGAGGAAACCTTCCGTCTGTGCCGCGAACTGGTGGACGAGGTTATCCTGGTGGACACCGACGCCATCTGCGCCGCGATCAAGGACGTGTTCGAGGACACCCGCTCCATTCTCGAGCCCGCCGGCGCGCTTTCCATCGCCGGGGCGAAGCTGTATGCCGCGCGCGAAAAACTCAGGAACAAGACCCTGGTGACCATCGCTTCCGGCGCCAACATGAATTTCGACCGGCTGCGCCATGTCGCCGAGCGCGCCGAGCTGGGCGAGAAGCGCGAGGCCGTGCTGTCCGTCACCATCCCGGAAAAACCGGGCAGCTTCAAGGCGTTCTGCGCCTTGCTCGGAACGCGCAACATCACCGAATTCAACTACCGCTATTCCGGTTCCAGCGAAGCCCATGTGTTCGTCGGCGTGCAGGTGGGCAACCGCAGCGAAACCGACAAGCTGCTGGCGCTGCTGGAGCGCAAGGGATTGAATCCGGTGGACATGAGCGACAACGAGATGGCCAAGCTGCATGTTCGCCACATGGTGGGCGGCCATGCCCCGCAGGCGAAGAACGAAATCCTCTATCGTTTTGAGTTTCCGGAGCGTCCGGGGGCGCTGATGAAGTTCCTCGACAGCGTCGGACAAAGCTGGAACATCAGCCTGTTCCATTACCGCAACCATGGCGCCGACTATGGCCGGGTGCTGGTGGGCGTGCAGGTGCCATCGAAGGAGAGGCCCGCCTTCAGGAAGTTTCTCGACCGCCTGGGCTATCCGTACCTGGACGAGAGCAAGAACCCGGCCTACAAACTATTTCTCGGGTGACGCGGCTGAAACGGGGCTTGCTATTCGATATCCGATAGCGGGGTCAATGCGGCTTCTTCGTCTTTCTGCTCCATCCGGGAGATCACCTCGCGCAGGCAGCCATTCAAGGTGCCGAGCACGTCCTCGGGAAGATTCTCAAGGGCGTTTGGCAGCACCCCTTCGAACGGCCTCGGTGCGCGTGAAACCGCCTCAATCCCTTGCGGACTGAGATACAGGTGAACGATCCTTTGATCCGTCGCATCCCTTTCCTTGCAGACGAAATTTTTCCGTACCAGCTTGTCCACCAGATTGCTGGCGGTGGACTGGTGAATGGAAAGCGCCTGGGCCAGATCCGAGACCCTGGCGCCCGGGCTGTCCTGTAACCGGGCCATCGCCCACAGTTGCGCGCCACTGACGCCGCATTGGGTTTCTATCCACTGGAAATGGCGTCTTACCGTGCTGAAGATGACACGGAAATTCTTCAGGGTTTCCCGCGCCAGTTTGTGATGAGGAGCCAGGCCAGGCTCGTCGATGGGCTCCGCATGGTGTTTTTTTGCTGGTTTTTTGGGCGGCTTGGCAGGCATTCTGAAATTTTCCCGGTGATTAAAGTGTTTGTAAGAATTATATTTGTATAATATTATTCGTAATGTCGTTTCATCGCTATTGCCTTCTTTTGCGGTAATGGCGTCAAGCGGGCATCGATTACCCGTAGCAGTACTACAAAGTAGGTCGAGTACAGCAGTTTCCCTTCGCACGTCCCTTTTTCGGCTATAAAAAGGGACGTGCTTTTTCATTGCGCGTCGCATCGGATTCTAACATTATCCAGGCGGCGCATTCTCGCGCCATCAATTCAGAAGAGCCGGTTTATCTCCGACGGCAAATCCACTGTGGTAATCCCGGAGCTTGCGGCGAACGGATATGGACATTGCCACATGAAACCGGCATCAAGATGGTTTTTTTGCACCCCTGCTTTTCCGCAGCCTGCCCTCCAGCCCCAGATGCTTGGCGGGTTGCTGGAGTCGCGGGCAGAGAGATGAGGTCTGCTTCACCCATACCGTCTTGATGTTCACGAATTCGTGGATGCCGTGATAGGACAGTTCGCGGCCGAAGCCGGAATTCTTGACGCCGCCGAAGGGCAGGCGCGGGTCGGATTTCACCATGCCGTTAATGAAGCAGCAGCCGGCATCGATATCGCGCGACAGTCTTTCTGCGCGCACAGCATCGCAGCTCCACAAGCTCGAACCCAGGCCAAAGCGGGTGTCATTGGCGATTTTTATGGCATCCCGTTCGTTTTTTGCGCGAATGACTATGGCCACCGGGCCAAACAGTTCCTCATGGTAGGCGCAGGCTTTCGGCGTGACATGATCGAGAATGGAAGGCAGGTAATAGGCGCCCTTGCCGGCTACCGGTTCGCACCCCAGAAGCGGTCGTGCGCCCTGGGCGATGGAGTCGGTCACCTGGCGGTGCAGTTCGTCGCGCAGATCGAGCCTTGCCATCGGCCCGACCCGCGTACTTTTCTTCATCGGATCGCCCAGTTTGAGGGCGGCGACCTTCTGTTTCAGCAGAAGCACGAAGTCATCGGCGATTTCCGGGGCCAGGATAAGGCGCTTGGCGGCGATGCAGGACTGTCCTGCGTTGAGAAAGCGCGAATTGACGGCCTGGCTGCTGGCATGGTCGAGGTTGGCATCGCATAGCACGATAAAGGGGTCCGATCCGCCGAGTTCCAGCACGCATTTTTTCAGATTTCGCCCCGCCTCTGCTGCAACCAGGCGCCCGGCCGGTTCGGAACCGGTGAAGGTGACAGCGTGTATGCGCGGATCGGCGATCACTGCCGCGACCTGGCCGGCTTCGATCATCAGGGTGGTGAAAAGATGGTCCGGCAGATCCGCCGCGCGGAAAATCTCCTCTATCGCCAGCGCGCAGCGCGGCACGTTGGATGCGTGCTTCAATACCATCGCATTGCCCGCCATCAAGGCCGGGGCAGCAGCGCGAAATACCTGCCAGAACGGAAAATTCCACGGCATGACCGCGAGTATGGTGCCTAGCGGCTGATAGGAGGCATAACTTCGGCTGGCATCCGTTTCGACCGGTTCGTCCGCGAGAAAATCGGCGCCATGGCGGGCATAGTAATCACATGCCAGGGCGCTTTTTTCCACCTCGGCATGCGCTTCCCGCAGAGGCTTGCCCATTTCCTGCGTGATCAGCGCGGCGTAATCGTCGCGGTTGGCCTGCAGATTCTTCGCTACGCGGCTCATTGCTTCGGCACGCTGAGGAAACCCGGCCCGGAACCAGGCTGCCTGGGCATGACCGGCATTCTCCAGCGCAATGTCCGACCGTTGCTCATCCCATGAGGGAAATGTTTGCATAACCTCGCCAGTGGCGGGATTCAGGCTGACATAAGGCATCGTGTGCTATCTTTTAAAGGCGTCAGGTTTTACTATAGTAGATATGAAACGTTTTATTGTTACAGGTGTTTTTCTGGCAGGCGGTGCGCTTTTGGGGCTCGGCAATGCCGTCGCCGCTAACCAGGATGCCGATTTCTTTGCCGCGCGCGAAGCTTTCCGTTCTGGCGACGACGCCCGCTTCAAAATCATGTCCGCCCGTCTGCAAGGCCACGTGCTGGAGCCTTTTGTAACCTATATGCAGATCATGTTGCGCCTCAAGGATGCGAGCCCGGACGAGATCAGGAGCTTCATTCAGCGTAACAGCGACAGCTACCTGGCCGACAAGCTGCGCGGCGACTGGTTGCGGCAACTGGGGAAGGACCAGCGCTGGGATCTGTTCATGAGCGAATATCCGGCGCTGCTCAACAAGGACAATGAGCTGGTCTGCTATTCGCTGCAGGCGCGGCTCGGGCAGGGAGAGGCCGCCGCCTTGCCGGAGGCGAAACCGTACTGGTTCAGCGCCGAGGAGCAGCCGGCGAGCTGCCTGCCGCTGTTCGATGCGCTCGCGACCGGCGGCCTGCTGACGGTGAATGATGTCTGGGCTCGTCTGCGCCAGACCCTGGAGGCGGGCAATGTCAGCGTGGCGAAGCGGGTTGCCCAATATTTCCCCGGCCATCAGGAAATCCCCCTGCGCGAGCTGGAGCGTGCGGCGGATAACCCGCTCGCATTCCTCGACAAGCTGCCTGTCGACCTGAACACCCGTGCCGGCCGTGAACTGACCATCTTTGCGCTAACCCGCGCGGCACGCAGCCAGCCGCAACAGGCGCTGCCCTATTGGAATGCGCTGCGGTCCCGTTTCAGCGCGGAAGATCAGGCTTATACCTGGGGCTGGCTGGCTTTCCATGCTGCGCGCAAGCATGACCCGGAGGCGCTGTCCTGGTTCGGCAAGGCCGGCAGCCATCTCTCCGACCTGCAGTTGGCCTGGAAGGCGCGCGCCGCCCTGCGCGAACAGAGTTGGCCGGAAGTACAGGCCGCCATCAACGCCATGTCGGAGGCGGAACAGAACCAGGGTGTCTGGCGTTACTGGAAGGCGCGCGCTCTCAAGGAGCAGGGCAGGGCGGCGCAGGGGAATGCGATTCTGGCGCCGCTGTCGAAGGAGTTTAATTATTATGGCCAGCTCGCAGCCGGGGAACTGGGTGTGGCGGCAGGCGTGCCGACCGAGAATTTCAAGCCCGGCGAAGACGAGATCAAGGCAATGGAGAAGCTGCCGGCGCTTAAACGCGCGCTGGCGCTGCACGAAATGAATCTGCGTTACGAGGCCAACCGGGAGTGGATATGGGCAGTGAGGGGGTTCGACGACCGGCGCCTGCTGGCCGCCGCAGAGGTGGCGCAGCGCCATGGCTGGTATGAGCGGGCCATCAATACGGCGGACAAGACCCGGCAATTGCACGATTTCAGCCTGCGTTTCCCCGCGCCGCACCGCGATGTGATGCAGGAACAGGCCCGTCTGGTTGGCCTGGATGAGGCCTGGGTGTACGGCCTGATACGCCAGGAAAGCCGCTTTGCGCAACAGGCGAGTTCCGGTGTCGGCGCTTCAGGGTTGATGCAGCTGATGCCGAAAACCGCGCGCTGGGTGGCGAAGCGCCTCGGGCTGAAGAATTACCGGCAGTCCATGATTAGTCAACTGGATACCAACGTGGTGTTCGGCACCTATTATCTCAAGTATGTGCTCGACAAGCTCGATGGCCAGCCGCTGCTGGCGACTGCCGCCTACAACGCCGGCCCGCGCCGCGCAATCAGATGGCGCAGCGAGTCCCCGATGGAGGGCGCGATTTATGCCGAAACCATTCCGTTTACTGAAACCCGCGGCTACGTGCAGAAGGTCATGAGCAACGCCGTTTATTACGGCAGCCGCTTCGGCCAGCAATTGCAATCGTTGAAGCAGCGCCTGGGCACGGTCACTCCGGAGAAAGGAAAACCCGAATGCGGCGGCGACGATGTGCGCGCGCCGGCATGTGAATGAGGAGGGGCAAAATGGAAATTAAAAAAGTGTGCATTCTTGGCGGAACCGGTTTTGTCGGCCGCCATATCATCAGCCGGCTGTGCGAGCGGGAGTGCGATGTGCGCGTGCCCACCCGCCATTTCGACCGGGCAAGGCATCTGCTGGTTTTTACCACGGTGTCGCTGGAGGCGGCGAATGTCCACGACCCGGCGGCGCTCAAGCGGCAGTTCGAGGGTATGGATGCGGTAATCAACCTGGTCGGTATTCTCCACGAAAGAAAGAGCGGCGATTTCCAGCGCGCGCACGTGGAGCTGCCGCGCAAGGTGGTGGATGCCTGCCGGGCGGCAGGGGTGAAGCGGCTATTGCACATGAGCGCCCTCGGCGCCGACCCCGGCGGCCTTTCTCATTATCAGCGCAGTAAGGGCGAGGGCGAGGCGCTGGTGCGGGCGGCCCACGGCGAGAATCTGGCTGTGACGGTATTCCGCCCCTCGGTGATCTTCGGCCCGGAGGATTCCTTCCTCAACCTGTTCGCCCGCCTGCTCAAATGGATGCCGCTGTTTCCGCTCGGCAGTCCTCATGCCAGATTCCAGCCGGTGTACGTTGGCGATGTGGCCCAGGCGTATGCCGCCAGCCTGGATAATCCCGCCACTTTCGGCCAGGTCTATGATCTGTGCGGGCCGAAGGTGTACACCCTGCAACAGCTGGTCGAATTCGTCGCCAGGGTAAAGGGAAAAAAACGCATGATCTTGCCGCTCGGCGATACAATGTCCGCGCTTCAGGCGAAGCTTTTCGGCTTGTTGCCGGTGAAGCTGTTGACCCATGATAATTACCTGACCTTGAAGACCGATGCGGTGTGCGCCTGCCCCTTCCCGGAGGTGTTCGGCATTCGGCCCGCCGCATTGGAGGCGGAAGCGCCCTTGTACCTGGCTGGAATCGTGCCGCCGCGCTTGCAGCGGTTTATCGACGAAACACGGGACTGATGAAAATCTGCATAGTCGGCGGTGCGGTGCGCGACGAACTTCTCGGCTTGCCGGTCACCGATCGCGATTACGTGGTGGTCGGCGCGACGCCCGAGGAAATGGTGGCGCAGGGTTTCAAGCCGGTGGGCAAGGACTTCCCGGTATTTCTCCATCCCGAAACCCATGAGGAGTATGCGCTGGCTCGCACCGAGCGCAAGACCGCACGCGGCTACAAGGGCTTCCAGGTGTTCGCCTCGCCCGAGGTGACGCTGGAGGAGGATCTGGCGCGGCGCGACCTGACCATCAACGCCATTGCCAAGGACGAGTCCGGTTCGTTCATCGACCCTTACAACGGTGCCGCCGATCTCAAGGCGGGCATCCTGCGCCACGTCAGCCCGGCTTTCGTCGAGGATCCGGTGCGGGTATTGCGGGTGGCGCGCTTCGCGGCGCGCTTCGGTTTTTCCATCGCACCGGAAACGCTGGTCTTGATGCGGGAGATGGCCGCCAATGGCGAAGTCGACGCGCTGGTGCCGGAACGGGTATGGCAGGAACTGTCGCGCGGTCTGATGGAAAAAGTGCCGTCCCGCATGTTCCACGCCCTGCGCGAGTGCGGTGCGCTGGTTCGCATCCTGCCCGAGCTGGACAGACTGTTCGGCGTGCCGCAGACCGCGGAATACCATCCCGAAATCGATACCGGCGTGCACGTGATGATGGCGCTGGACTATGCCGCCGCGCAGAATGACAGCCTGCCGGTGCGCTTCGCCGTGCTCACCCACGACCTTGGCAAAGGCACCACCCCGCACGAAATGTTGCCGCGCCATATCGACCACGAATCGCGCAGTTTCGCGCTGCTCAAACCGCTCTGCCAGCGCCTGCGCGTGTCCAACGATTGCCGCGAGCTGGCGCTGGTGGTGGCGCGCTTTCACGGCCTGCCGCTGCGCGCCTTCGACTTGCGCCCGGAAACCCTGCTCGACCTGTTGCTGGATACCGATGCTCTGCGCCAGCCGCAGCGCTTCGAGGAATTCCTGCAGGCCTGCACCGCCGATTTTTGCGGTCGCCTGGGTTATCAGGATGCGGCGTTCAGCCAGGCCGATTTTCTGCGTCGGGCGCATCGGGCCGTGCAGGCCGTGGATGCCGGCGCGGTGGCCTTGCAGTGCCCCGATCCGGCAACCATCCGCGACCGGGTCTATCAGGCGCGATTGGCGGCGCTTGGGACATGGCTGGCCGCCAACCGTTGATCCTTTGAAGCAGTTGTCCACGGATTACCAAAAGTAGGCGCCTCTAGGCGACACAGATGCACACGGATAAAACCTTTGCGCCAATCCGTGAAAATCGGTGTTAATCCGTGGCTAAAAGCTGTTTTAAAGTTGACCCGGCTAACCCATTTTTTTTGATATTACAGGAGCAGAACCAATGACAGGCAAAGCCAAGCTCTTATTTCTGTGTCTATTATTCCTGAGCCAGGTAGTTGCGGCGGCGGATGATTACCGCATCACCCATGTCGTCAGCGGAAAATTCGAGGACGTGCGCGACAGCGTCGTCGACGCCATCGCCATGCAGGGTCTGGTCATCAACAACGTTTCTCACATGAGCGAGATGCTCGACCGCACCGGCCAGGATCTGGGCGACACCACGCAGATTTTCCGGCGTGCGGAGATTCTTGAATTCTGCAGCGCCGCGGTGTCGCGCGCGAGCATGAAGGCCGATCCCCACTCCATCGTGTTCTGCCCTTACGGCATCGCGGTTTATGAACTGCCGGCCGAGCCCGGCAAAATTTATGTGTCCTACCGCAAGCCGGTGGCGACGGGCAAGCAGCAGGACAAAAAATCGGTGCGCACGCTGGAAAAACTGATGCACGACATCGTGCAGGATGCGATTCAGAAATAATTGCGTAGCTTTACAGCATGCGGCTCTTGTCGCCTTGCCTGAAACCGACCAGGGGGTCATCCATTCCCTTGCCCAAGGCGATGGCCTTGAACAGCTCGCCCATTTCCGCCGGGCTGAGCAGTTTTTGCGCCTGGGCGGCGATAGGCAGGTAAGCGCTCGCTTTCTCCGGTTCGGCAAGCGCCAGCAGGTCGGTAATGCCGCAGTTGAGCAGGAAATGCGCCTGGCTGGTGTAGCCCAGAAGATCGAGGCCGTGGCTCAGGCCGGCCTCGGCGATGGCGGTGAAATCCACGTGGGCGGTGATGTCCTGCAGCCCCGGCAGGATCAGCGGATCGTCGTGGACGTGGTGGCGGTAATGGCACATCAAAGTGCCGGTGGCGCGCTGGGGATGGTAGTACTCACTCTGGCCGAAGCCGTAGTCCAGCATCAGGATCGCGCCTTTCTCCAGCATCCCGGCCAGGCTGGCGATGAAGCCCCGCGCTGCCAGGCCGATCTCGCTGACCGTTCCCGGCGCCAGCGCCAGCGCGCTGGCGCAGTCGAACAATTCGCCGGACGCGAGTTTGCGTTCGCGCCACTGAAATGCGCCATTTTCCCAGCCGACGCCGCGTTCGTGAATGCCGTCCTCGTGCCATGCGACGAGGTGAACCGGCATCGCGTCCAGCACTTCGTTGCCGACAATCAGGCCGGTAAATGAAGCGGGCAGTGCGTCCAGCCATGCCACGCGCGGCGCGAACGGCGCCAGCAACTGCTGCTGGCGCTCGCGCAAGTCGGCGCTTACTTCGAGAATGAAATAACGGCTTGGCAACTGTCCGATCTGCTCCAGTTCCGTCAGCAGGTCGAAAGCCAATCGTCCCGAACCGGCGCCGGCTTCGAGGATGTCGCCCTGGGTTTCCGCCAGCACCTGGGCGGCCTGGCGCGCCAAGCTGCGGCCGAACAGGGCGGAGATTTCCGGGGCGGTGACGAAATCGCCGGTGCTGCCGAATTTGTGCATGCCGGCGCTGTAATAACCGAGGCCGGGCGCGTACAGCGCCAGCTCCATGAAACGGCTGAACGGCATCCAGCCGTCGCCGGCTTCAATCTCGCGTCGGATCTGGCTTGCGGTTTTTTCGCTGTGTTGTTGCGCAACGGGGTCTGGTGCGGGTAGTGGGGGCATGACAAGTGTGATAAATTCAGGCCATTCCAGTTTAATGGAGAAACCATGCAAGGCAAAGTCATATTGATTACCGGGGGCGCCAAGCGCGTCGGCGCGGCGATTTGCCGCCGGCTGCACGGTGAGGGCGCGAGCCTGATGATTCACTACCGTTCCTCGAAGGCGGAAGCGGAAGCGCTGTGCGACGAACTGAACCGCTTGCGCGCGGATTCCGCCGCGCTGGTGCAAGGCGATCTGCACGACATCGAACGGATGCCGCAACTGATCGATGCAGCAGTGCAGCGCTTCGGCCGGCTCGACGTACTGATCAACAACGCCTCCAGCTTTTACCCGACGGCGGTGGGCGAGATCGTGGAGCAGGACTGGCACGACCTGCTCGGCACCAACCTCAAGGCGCCGCTGTTCATGGCGCAGGCGGCGGCGCAGGCGTTGCGCCACAGCCACGGCTGCATCGTCAACATCGCCGACATCCACGCCGAACGGCCGATGAAAAGCTACGTGGTCTACAGCATCGCCAAGGCCGGACTGGTGGCGCTGACCAAGTCGCTGGCCCACGAGCTCGGCCCGGAAGTGCGGGTCAACGCGGTGGCGCCGGGGCCGATCATGTGGCCGGAAGGCGACCGCACTTTCGACGACCACGAACGCCGCCGCATCATCGCCCACACCCTGCTGAAACGTGAGGGTACGCCGGACGACATCGCCCGCGCGGTGTCCTACCTGATCAAGGACGCGCCCTACGTCACCGGCACGATATTGCCGGTGGACGGCGGGCGCAGCGCGAGCTTGTGA
>DATKUY010000016.1:0-58011 GCA_035530375.1 Sulfuricella sp.
GCAACAAATCCTTAGCGCAAGATTATACGCCAACCAAAAAGATTTACCAAGTGACTGATATCTCGATTTTTTCTAACAGATTGCGAAAAAACTCACGGCACTGGGCAAAATGGGCAAAACGTCGGGGCATCAATTGCTATCGCGTCTATGACCGCGATGTGCCGGAATTTCCAGTCGTGCTGGATATCTACGAACAAAGAGTGCACCTGCAGGAATTCGATACCGGATGGCAGATTAGCGAGGAAGAGCATGCGCGCTGGGTAGATAGCGTGCGCATTGCGGCAAGCGAAGTGCTGGAGCTGCCCCCTTCCGCCATCGTATTCAAGCAACGGCAGCGCCAACGAGGCATGGCGCAATATGAAAAAACCGGTACACAGGGCGAGGATTTCATCGTGCATGAAGGTGGCCACCGCTTCATCGTCAATCTGGAAGAATACCTCGATACCGGCCTGTTTCTCGACCACCGCAACACCCGTCACATGGTGCAGGAAAAAGCCGCAGGCAAACGTTTTCTCAACCTGTTTGCCTATACCGGCAGCTTCACCGTTTATGCCGCTGCAGGCGGCGCAGTGCGTTCCACAACCGTGGATTTGTCCAACACCTATCAGGATTGGGCGCGGCGCAACTTCGAGCTTAACGACATGGATATGAAGCGGCATGAACTAGTGCGCGCTGACGCATTCAGTTTCCTCGCCGATGAGGTAAAACGTGGAGAACGCTACGGCCTGATCGTGATGGATCCCCCCACCTTCTCGAATTCAAAGAAAATGAGCGGTGCGCTCGATGTGCAGCGCGACCACGCCCTACTCATCAACCAATGTCTGAAACTGCTTGCCGAAGGCGGCGAGATGTTCTTCTCAACCAATCTGCGCAGCTTTCAGCTTGACGAGGCGGCACTTGAGACTCGCCATGTGATGGAAATTTCCGGGCAGACTGTGCCTGAAGATTTTCGCAACAAAAAAATCCACCGCTGCTGGTTGATCGGGCGATAAATATCCCCCGGCTAGGCCGGTGGATACTTGCTTTCAGGTTCCCGGACGCCATTTCCGTCAAATATGAATTGCCCGATTGGTCACGCCCAATGCCGCTTCATGGAATGATTCGGATAGTGACGGGTGAGCATGGACGATACGTGCAATATCTTCGCTACTGGCGGAAAATTCCATCGCCACCACGGCTTCCTGGATCAGCTCCGAAGCAAAAGGCCCGATGATATGGACACCGAGGATGCGGTCAGTCCTGGCATCGGCCAGGACCTTGACCATCCCGGCCGTTTCCTGCAGGGCATGGGCACGCCCATTGGCGCTGAACGGAAAGGTACCCTTGCGGTAATCCGCTCCGGCAACCTTCAACGCCTGCTCGGTCTGGCCCACCCAGGCGATTTCCGGCGAGGTGTAAATCACCCATGGAATGGTTTCGTAATTGACGTGGCCGGCTTGCCCTGCGATCAATTCCGCCACCGCCACGCCTTCCTCTGAACCCTTATGCGCCAGCATCGGGCCTCGCACTACATCGCCGATGGCGTAAATATTCGGCAGATTGGTGCGACAATGCTCGTCCACATCGATGTAGCCGTTCCCATCCAGCTTGAGCCCGACCTGGTCGGCATTCAAGCCGGAAGTGTTGGGAACACGGCCTATCGCAATAATCAGCTTGTCGAATGGCTGCTTGCTGGCGCCATCCTTGTCCTCGAACTCGATCTCAACATTTTTCTTGTTTACCTTGATCGACAGGAATTTGACGCCTCGCTTGAATGTCAGTCCCTGACGGGTGAAGATGCGCAAAGCCTCCGCGGAAATTTGTTCATCCACGCTGGGGAGAAAGACGTCGTGCGCCTGAAGCAGGGTCACGTCCGATCCAAGCCGCCGCCAAACGCTGCCCAGCTCCATGCCGATGACCCCGGCCCCGATGATGCCAAGCCGTTTCGGCACTTCCTTGAAATTAAGCGCACCGACATTGTCCACCACCCGGTCATTGTCCACTGGAACTTGCGGCAACTGGCGCGGGGTGGAGCCTGTGGCAATGATCACATGCCTGGCTTCTATTTTTTGCACGTCTGCCCCATCACGCATCACTTCAACATTCCACGGGGCGCCACCGCCAGCCAGCGTAGCCCGGCCATGAATCAAGGCCACCTTGTTTTTTCTGAGCAGCACGGCGATACCATCGGTCAGGGTGTTCGAGATTTTTTCCTTGCGCGCCAGCATGGTGGCAACATCGAGATGCAGTCCCTGCACCGTAATGCCGTGGGCAGGGAAATTTTGCTGAATGCGTTCGTAGTTTTCCGAGGACTCGAGCAGCACCTTGGAAGGAATGCAGCCAACATTCAGGCAAGTACCGCCGAGGCGCGGCTTGCCTGCATCGTCTTTCCAATCGTCGATGCACACCACATGAAGCCCGAGCTGGGCGCAGCGGATCGCTGCGACATAGCCGGCCGGACCAGCGCCGATCACCGCCACGTCAAAAGTTTCCGGCATGATTTTCCCCCCTCAACTCAGATTTGCAGCAACATCCGCGCCGGATCTTCCAGCGCCTCTTTCATCGCCACCAGCGACAGCACCGCATCGCGGCCATCAATAATGCGGTGGTCGTAGGATAGTGCCAGGTACATCATCGGGCGAATGACGACCTGTCCGTTTTCTGCAATCGGCCGCTCAATGCTCTTGTGCATGCCGAGTATGGCAGACTGGGGTGGATTCAGAATGGGAGTCGACATCATCGATCCAAATACGCCGCCATTGGAAATGCTGAAAGTACCGCCGGTGAGTTCCTCAATGGTCAGCTTGCCGTCTTTCGCCCTGGCACCGAAATCAACGATTTTTTTCTCGATCTCCGCGAGAGAAAGCTGGTCCGCATCACGCAGAATCGGCACCACCAAACCGCGCGGGCTGCTCACTGCAATGCCGATATCGTAATAGCCGTGATAGATGATGTCGCCGCCATCGATTGAAGCGTTGACGACCGGGTATTTCTTCAGGGCAGCCACTGCCGCCTTGACAAAAAATGACATGAAGCCAAGCTTGACGCCATACTCCTTCTCGAACTTGTCCTTGTAACGGGTACGGATATCCATCACCGGCTGCATGTTGGCTTCGTTGAAAGTGGTGAGGATGGCAGCGGTTTGCTGGGCTTTCACCAGGCGCTCGGCAATGCGAGCACGCAACCGGGTCATCGGCACGCGCTGCTCGGGACGCGAGCCGGCTTGAATGGATTGCGCCAGTGGCGCGTTCATAGTCGCCGCCGGAGATATTGCAGGGCTCGCCGGCCTTTCCAGATGAGCCAGCACGTCTTCCTTGGTGATGCGCCCATTCAGTCCGCTCCCTTTGATTTCTGCAGGATCGAGATGATGCTCAACAACCATCTTGCGCACCGCCGGGCTGAGTGCACCTTCGGGCTCGGCCGCAATGTTTTTTTCAGGTGCGGATATCGCTATTGAAGCTGTTTCGGTAGTCGCGCCCCTGGTCTCGGTGTCTATCACCGCGATCAATTCGCCGCTGGTCACGGATTGCCCATCGCCCTTGATGATTTTCGCTAACACGCCAGCCTGCGGCGCGGGTAGCTCCAGCACCACCTTGTCGGTTTCGACGTCGATCAGATTGTCATCACGCGCCACGCTATCCCCCACTTTTTTATGCCAGTTCAGAAGAGTGGCTTCCGAGACGGACTCGGATAAAACCGGGATTCTGATTTCAACTAACATCTTAGCATTCTCCGATATTATTATGTTTACATTGTAATTTATTGTAATTTAATGCTGCTTCAATCAATGCCTTTTGCTGCTCCTGATGTTTTGCCATATAGCCCGCCGCTGGCGATGCCGACGCAGAGCGCCCGGCGTAGAAGAGCTGTTGTCCGAACGTCAGACATTCGCGCAGGTGATGCTGGGTCTGATACCAGGCTCCCTGATTCATCGGCTCTTCCTGCGCCCAGACCAGTTCCCTGGCTTTCTTGTAACGCTTCAGTTCGGATATGAATGCCAATGCCGGGAATGGGTAAAGCTGCTCGATGCGGACGATGACGACATGCTTGAGCTTTCCTTCGCGCCGCGCCGCCAGCAAATCGTAGTAGACCTTGCCGCTGCATGCCACTATGCGCGAGACCTGATCCGGGTCGACAACATCGACTTCGCCGATTACAGGATGAAATTGGCCGCAAGCCAGATCTTCCATTGGCGACACCGCATCCTTGTGGCGCAGAAGACTCTTGGGGGTCATCACGATCAGCGGTTTACGGCAGGCGCGCACCATCTGGCGGCGCAACAGATGGAATATCTGTGCCGGCGTGGTGGGCACGCAAACCTGCATGTTCTCTTCGGCGCATAGCTGCAGGTAGCGCTCCAGACGAGCGGAGGAATGTTCCGGCCCCTGCCCTTCATAGCCGTGCGGCAACAGCATCACCAAGCCGCACAGTCGCCCCCACTTGGCCTCGCCGGCACTGATGAACTGATCGATCACCACTTGGGCGCCGTTGGCGAAATCGCCGAACTGCGCCTCCCAAATCACCAGCTCGTTTGGCTCGGCGGAAGCATAGCCATATTCGAAACCGAGCACGGATTCTTCCGACAGCACCGAGTCGATGACCAGAAAATGAGGTTGTTTCTCAGAAATATTCTGTAGCGGGACGTGGATACCGGCATCCCATTTTTCCCGATTCTGGTCATGCAGCACTGCATGGCGATGGAAGAAAGTGCCGCGTCCGCTATCCTGGCCAGAAAGTCGTACCGCAAAACCGTTTTCAAGCAGGCTGGCATAAGCAAGATTCTCCGCCATGCCCCAGTCGAGGGCCAATCTGCCTTCGCCCATCTGTCGGCGGTCGACAATGATTTTCTCGACACGGGAATGAAGCTTGAAATTGGGAGGAACCGAGGTCAGCACGCCCGACAGGCGCTGCAGATCGGCCAGCGGCACTGCGGTATTGGCCGGATCGTTCCATTTGCCATTTTTGAAGGGCGACCAGTCGGTGGCGAAGGATTTCCTGAAATTGCTCAGCACGGTTCTGGTCACGGAAACTCCGGCGTCGAGATCCCGGCGATAGGCGGCAATCATTTCCTCCGGGTCGTGCGGCTCAAGTACCCGCTCGGCCACCAGCCTGTCGGCGTAGAATTTGCGTGTGCCCGGATGCTGCGCGATCTTCTTGTACATCAGCGGTTGGGTCACCAGCGGTTCGTCCTGCTCGTTATGGCCGAGTTTGCGGAAGCACACGAGGTCGACCACCACATCCTTGTGGAACGCCATGCGGTAATCCAGCGCAATTTCCGTGACCAGCACCACGGCCTCCGGGTCGTCGCCGTTGACGTGGAAAATCGGTGCGCCCACCATCTTCGCCACATCGGTGCAATACAGGGTGGAACGGGTGTCGCGCGGGTCAGAGGTGGTGAAACCGATCTGGTTGTTGATGACGATGTGCACCGTACCGCCGGTGCCGTAACCGCGCGTTTGCGACAGGTTGAGCGTCTCCATCACCACGCCCTGACCGGAAAATGCGGCATCGCCATGGATCAGCACCGGAATCACCTGGTTGCCAACGAGGTCGTGGCGACGCTGCTGGCGCGCACGCACCGATCCCTCCACCACCGGATTGACGATTTCCAGGTGCGACGGATTGAATGCCAGGGTCAGGTGCATCGGACCGCCCGGCGTGGCGACGTCGGTGGAGAATCCCTGATGGTACTTGACGTCGCCGGATGCCAGCTTGCTGTTCGCGGCATGTTTGCCTTCGAACTCCAGAAACAGGTCGCTCGGCAATTTGCCGATGGTGTTGACCAGCACGTTGAGACGCCCCCGGTGGGCCATGCCGATCACCACCTCCTTCACGCCTTGACTGCCGGAGCGCTGGATCAGGTGATCGAGCAAGGGGATCAGGCTTTCGCCGCCTTCCAGCGAGAAGCGCTTCTGCCCGACGTAGCGGGTATGCAGGTATTTTTCAAGAGTTTCCGCTGCGGTAAGCTGCTCCAGTATGCGCCGCTTGCCATCGGGAGAGAATTGCGGATGTGCGCGGTTCGTTTCCAGCCGTTCCTGTATCCAGCGCTTCTGCGCGGTATCGGCGATATGCATGTATTCCGTGCCGATATTGCCACAATAGGTTTCCCTGAGTATGCGCAGGATGTCATGCAGCGAGGATTGTTCGGGCGCCACCAGGGAGCCGGATTTGAATATCCTGGAAAGATCTGCATCGGTCAGGCCGTAGAATTCCGGCTTCAATTCCGGCACTTCTGGCTGCTGCTGGCGTTTGAGCGGATCTACGGTGGCTTGCCGCACGCCACGGAAGCGGTAAGCATTGATAAGTTGGAGAACTGAAATCTGTTTGTTTACCAACGCCTCTATATCAGCTGCCGGCACCGGGGCGCAGGGCTGTTTTGCGCGTTCCGCGAACGACTGCAGGACAGGAGAATGGGGGATATCCTTGGCGGTATTTCCAGGAGTTTGTTGCAGCAAGTCGAAATAATTCCGCCATTCCTCGCTGACCAGGGCGGGATCACTCAGATAAAGTTCATACAACTCCTCGACGAACGGCGCATTGCCGTCGTTGATACACGAACTTCCCAACATCTCTTCCATTACGCCCATTGTTTCCTCCATGGGGTTGCAGAGCGCTCCAGGATGCGGCTTTCTGGAAAAAAGCTACTTGCGCTGCGACATCGGTACTAAATCTCTTTTTTCAGACCCAAGAAACAGTTGGCGCGGCCGTCCGATTTTTTGATCGGGATCGGAGATCATTTCATTCCACTGGGATACCCAGCCGATGGTGCGCGCCAGAGCGAAGATGGCCGTGAACATGTTGTTCGGGATACCCATGGCACGCAGGATAATGCCTGAGTAAAAATCCACG
This sequence comes from Sulfuricella sp., assembly GCA_035530375.1. GTDB lineage: Bacteria > Pseudomonadota > Gammaproteobacteria > Burkholderiales > Sulfuricellaceae > Sulfuricella. The sequence continues at coordinate 6,829 of DATKUY010000016.1, forward strand.
TTGGGATAAAGTTTTTTCTCGATGAAATATTCGTCTTCCAGCGCGATGCGCTCCAGTTCAAGTGCGATCTGGAACAAACGGTCGTCGTGGCTGCCCAGTTCGTTCAACACCTCATGACAGGTTTGGCGCATAAGTTGGGCGCGTGGGTCGAAATTTTTGTACACCCGGTGGCCAAAACCCATCAGGCGGAAAGAATTGGACTTGTCCTTGGCGCGTTCGATGAATTTCGGAATATCGGAAACATCTTCAATCTGCTCCAGCATACTGAGCACAGCCTCATTGGCGCCACCATGGGCGGGCCCCCACAGGGAAGCGATGCCGGCAGCGATACAGGCAAAGGGGTTGGCGCCGCTTGATCCGGCCAGACGTACCGTTGAGGTGGATGCATTCTGCTCGTGATCGGCATGAAGGATGAGAATACGGTCCAACGCCTTGACCATCACCGGATTGGGCTCGTATTCCTCGCACGGCGTGGCAAACATCATGTGCAGAAAATTTGCCGAATAACACAGCTTGTTCTTCGGATAGATGAATGGCTGGCCGGTGCTGTATTTGTAACTCCAGGCGGCGATCGTGGGCACCTTGGCAATCAACCGGTGAGCTGAAATTTCACGGTGCCGGAATTCCGAAACATCGGTGGAATCATGGTAAAAAGCCGACAGTGCCCCCACTACCCCGACCATCACCGCCATGGGGTGCGCATCGCGCCGGAAGCCGCGGAAAAAATTGCTGATCTGGTCGTGAAACATGGTGTGTTCACGAATGGTTTTGGCAAATTTCTGTTTTTCCTCGGCGGTGGGCAGTTCGCCATAAAACAGCAGATAGCACACCTCCATGAAGTCGGCGTTTTCCGCCAGTTGTTCGATCGGGTAACCGCGATAAAGCAGCAAGCCCTTGTCGCCATCAATAAAGGTGATTTTTGAACTGCAACTGGCGGTGGAGAGATACCCCGGATCGTAAGTAAAGAAGCCATGCTTGCCCAGATCGCGGATGTCGATCACGTCAGGGCCAAGAGTGCCTGAAAGAACCGGCAATTCGATTTCCACCCCGCCTTCGATTTTGAGATATGCCTTACGTTCGCTCATGGCTCATTCTCCTTATTTGTTCAATATTCGCGCAGCAAATTTACAACCTGTGCCATTTCACAATCATCTTCACGGGTCTTGCCACCTTGGATCAGCGTCCATAAATCGGGATCCGAATAGGCCAGCAGCCCTTTGAACACTTCAACTTCCTGCGGAGTAAGCCGGTTGAAATTCAGTTCCATAAACCGCGCCAGAACAATGTCGAGTTCCAGCATGCCGCGTCGGCAATCCCAACGGATACGATTGTTCATATTGTACGTTTCACCAGCATTTCCTTGATCCTGCCGATCGCTCTGGTCGGGTTCAGCCCCTTCGGGCAGACGTCGACACAATTCATGATACTGTGGCAACGGAACAGCCGATAGGGGTCTTCCAGATCATCGAGCCGCTCGACGGTAGCCTGGTCGCGCGTATCGGCGATAAAACGATAGGCCTGCAACAGCCCGGCCGGCCCGACAAACTTGTCCGGATTCCACCAGAATGACGGGCAGGAGGTGGAGCAGCAAGCGCACAGAATGCACTCGTACAGGCCGTCCAGTTCCTTGCGATTTTCTGGCGATTGCAGACGCTCGATTTCCGGCTCTGGCTCGCTATTGATGAGGTAAGGCTTGATCGAGCGGTATTGCTTGTAGAACTGGCTCAGGTCCACCACCAGATCACGGATCACCGGCATGCCGGGCAAGGGGCGCAGTTCAATCGGCTGCGCGAGTTCTGACAGCGGCGTGACACAAGCCAGCCCATTGCGTCCGTTGATGTTCATGGCGTCCGAACCGCACACCCCTTCACGGCAGGAACGACGCACGCTCAGGCTTTCGTCCTGCGCCTTGAGAAGCAGGATGGCATCGAGCAGCATCATGTCACCCGCATCGATATCCAGCTCATAATCCTGCATATGAGGACTGGCGTCGGTTTCCGGGTTGTAGCGGTAAATCGAAAAACGCATGGCCGGCTCCTAGTAGGTTCTCGCCTTCGGCTTGAACGGCTCGACCGTCAAAGGCTTCAGCCGCACCGGCTTGTAATCCAGGCGGCGCCCCTCGCTGAAATACAGGGAGTGCTTGAGCCAACTATCGTCATCCCGTTTGGGATAGTCGTCACGGGCATGAGCGCCACGGCTCTCCTTGCGGGCTGCCGCCGAAATCATGGTCGCAAGCGCAACCTCCACCAGGTTTTCCAGTTCCAGTGCCTCGATTCTGCCGGTGTTGTAGACTTTGCTATGATCGCGCAGCGCTACGTCAGACAAGCGCGATGCGATTGCCAGCATTTCCTTTACCCCCTCCTGCAGCACCTCTTCCTTGCGGAACACGCCACAGTGTTTTTGCATGGTCTTGCGCATCTGCTCGCGCAATTCGTCCACGGTAATGCCGTCGCGCCTGGCGTCCCAGCGCATCAGGCGCGCCATGGACCGATCCAGCGCGCCGTCCGGCACCGGGCGCGGGAAAGGAGTTTCCTTCAAATAGTCGATCACATGGTCGCCGGCGGAGCGCCCAAACACGATCAGGTCAAGCAGCGAGTTGCTGCCCAGGCGGTTGGCACCATGCACCGAAACGCAAGCACACTCGCCGATGGCGTACAAACCGATCACCGCCGCCTCCGGCGCAGTTCGTGTCGGCATGACCACCTGGCCTTGCAGATTGGTGGGGATGCCGCCCATCATGTAATGCACGGTGGGCACCACGGGGATCGGCGCCTCGATCGGATCGACATGGGCGAATTTGATGGAAAGGTCACGAATGCCGGGCAGGCGGCGCTGGATTGCTTCCGCCCCGAGATGTTCCATTTTCAGGTCAACATGATCGGCATCCTTGCCACAGCCGCGCCCTTCGTGGATTTCGACCGCAATGGCGCGCGACACCACGTCACGCGAAGCCAAATCCCTGGCGTTGGGCGCGTAACGCGCCATGAAGCGTTCGCCATTCTTGTTGACAAGATAACCGCCCTCGCCGCGCACACCTTCGGTCACCAGTACACCGGCACCATAAATCCCGGTGGGGTGGAACTGCCAGAATTCCATATCCTCAAGCGGAATGCCGGCGCGTAACGCCATGCCCAGGCCGTCACCGGTATTGATCAGGGCATTGGTGGTGGCGCTGAAGATGCGCCCTGCACCGCCGGTGGCGAGCAGCGTGGCGCGCGCCTCGATAAAGATCGGCTCGCCCGATTCGATTTCGAGCGCCATCACGCCCAGTGCATAACCGTCGCCGTCCATCACCAGATCGAGTGCGAAGTATTCCTCAAAAAAATGGGTCTTGGCGGCGATGTTGCGCTGGTACAAGGTATGCAGCATGGCGTGGCCGGTGCGGTCGGCAACGGCACAAGTGCGCATCACCGGGTCGCCGCCGTAATTCTGCGTCATGCCACCGAACGGACGCTGGTAGATTTTGCCGTTGGGCAGACGATCGAACGGCATGCCGAAGTGCTCCAGTTCAATTACCGCCTCGTTGGCCTGGCGGCACATGAACTCGATGGCGTCCTGGTCGCCAAGGTAGTCCGAGCCCTTGACCGTATCGTACATGTGCCAGTGCCAGTTATCCTCGCTGACATTGCCGAGGCTTGCGGCGATGCCGCCTTGGGCTGAGACGGTATGGGAGCGGGTCGGGAAAACCTTGGACACCACCGCCACCTTGAGATTGGCATGGGACAGTTGCAGCGCCGCACGCAGGCCCGCCCCGCCAGCGCCGATAATGACCGCATCGAAGGTGCGTTTTGCAATGGTCATTGGAGCCCCCAGAGGATTTGAACCGACCATGCGGTGTAGATGATCAAGGCCAGAATAGCCAACACTTCAACTGCGAGACGGAGTGCGGTGTGATGTACATAGTCCATCACTATGTTTCTGACCCCGACCCAGGCATGGAGATACAGGCTAAGCAGGAACAACAGGCTGGCAAAGCGCATCCACTGGTTATGGAACAGTCTCTCCCATTCATCGAAATGAAGCGGTTGATGGGTCAGCAGGAAAGCCACCATGAACAATGTAAAAAACACCATCACGATGGCCGTAATACGCTGCATCAGCCAGTCTCTAAGGCCATAGCGAGCACCGGTGACAATGCGGTCTACCATAACCAGATTCCTGTCAGAATGGTGAGTGCCAGGCTGAAAGCCAGCACCAACAGGCTATTTCTGCGGCTTTCATGCAGATCGAGTCCGAGATGAGCATCCATGGAAAGAAAGCGCAAGCCGGCAAAAAAATGATGGAGAAAACCCCATAACAGGGAAATCAAAACGAGCTTGACCAGCGGATTGCCAAATTCCTGCCGCACTTTATCAAAGCTCTCGGCGGAATAAAGCGTGGCTTGAAATGTGAGAAGGAATAGCGGAATCGCCATGAACAGGAGCGCGCCACTGATTCGATGCAGCAATGAAACCGCACCCGGCAGCGGCAGCCTGATCTTGAACGGATTGAGGTGCTTGGGCCGATGGCTTGCCATTGTTGAAGCTTACCTGGCCGCTTGAGCTACCGCCAGCGGGATACGCTCTATCAGGCGGGGGTCGAATGGTTTAGGCAGGATGTAGTCCTTGCCAAAGGACATTTCTTTGGCGTTGTAAGCCCTGAGCACTTCGTCCGGCACAGATTCGCGCGCCAGTTCGGCCAGCGCCTTCACAGCCGCGATCAGCATCTTTTCGGTGATCTGCCTGGCTCGGGCATCCAGCGCGCCACGGAAAATAAATGGGAAACCCAGCACATTGTTGACCTGATTGGGGAAATCGGAACGCCCGGTGGCCATGATCAGGTCGCCACGCGCTGCATGCGCTTCATGCGGCAGAATTTCCGGATCGGGATTGGCCATGGCGAATATGATGGGCTTAGGCCCCATGCTCTTGACCATCGCCCTGTCTACCAGATTGGGGCCGGAAACACCGATGAACACGTCCGCGCCGCTCATGGCATCTGTCAGTGTACGCATTGCCGTGTCTTTGGCGAATTCCTGCTTATAGGCATTAAGATCGATACGGCCAGAATAGATCACGCCTTTGCGGTCCACCAGGGTCATGTTTTCCTTTTTTGCCCCCATCGCGATCAAAAGGCGCATCCCGGCCAGACCGGCCGCACCGGCACCGAGGCAAACCAGTTTTACGTCTTCCAGTTTTTTGCCCTGAATTTCCAGCGCATTGAGCAGGCCCGCACAGATAATCACCGAGGTGCCATGCTGATCGTCATGAAACACCGGAATATCCAGGCGCTCCTTGAGCGCCTTTTCAATCACGAAACAATGCGGCGCTGCGATATCTTCAAGATTGATGCCGCCGAAAGTCGGAGAAATATTGACGACGGTTTCGATGAAGGATTCGATGCTGGGCGCGTCAATCTCGATATCGAACACGTCGATCCCGGCAAAACGCTTGAACAGGATGCCCTTCCCCTCCATCACCGGTTTGCTCGCCAGAGGCCCCATATTGCCCAAGCCGAGAACAGCCGTGCCATCGGTGATTACCGCAACCAGATTGCCCTTGTTGGTATAGCGATAGGCGTTTTCCGGATCTTTGGCGATTTCCCGCACCGGTTCGGCCACTCCCGGTGTATATGCCAGGGAGAGATCCTGTGCGGTGGCGCAAGGCTTGGAGGGTTCAACCGAAATTTTTCCTGGCCGCGGAAACTCGTGATAATCGAGGGCTTGCTGTTTCAGAATGGTCATGTTTGAGCCCTTGGAAATGCCGAGTAATTTTATTCAGAACACTACGAATCTATCCTAATTCGTTCAAGTAACAATGGTGTTGGGTAATGCAGCGGCTGATACGCCATTCCACTGGCTGGTCGCCATAAGTATAGGCCACCCGGTCGATATCCAGCAGTGGGGCTTTCAGCGCTATACCAAGCAAATCTGCTGCTGTTTCATCAGCAGCGACAGCGCGAATCCGTTCTTCGGCTCGAATTATCCGGGTACCATAGCGCGATTCGTAAAGACTATAGAGTGTGCCCTGAAATTCGGTAATCAAGGCCTCTGTCAGCCCTTTAAACAGCATCGCGGACAGGCAGATATCATCCAGAATAACCGGCTTTCCAGAGAACCGCAGTACACGGCGCACCGTCACCACAGGCGCTCCGCGCTTCAATTCCAGGCGGTCAGCAGCGGTGCTGTCGGCTTTGCCACGTTCGCAATACAGCACTTCACTAGTCGGAAATTCCTTCTTTCCGTTCAATTCGATGATGCGCAAAAAACGGTATTGGGTGTGCTCCTCGGTATGGGTGGCAACGAATGTTCCCTTTCCCTGCCGCCGCACCAGGATATTTTCCGCGGCAAGCTCGTCAATGGCCTTGCGCACCGTACCCTGACTTACCTTGAACCGGCCAGCCAATTCAGTCTCGCTGGGAATCACCTCGCCGGGCCGCCATTCTCCTGCAATAAGACTTTGCGTAAGCAGTATCTTGATCTGCTCGTAAAGCGGCCTGAAAGTAGGGGTTGAATGCGATTTGGTCATGGTCCGCCCTTTTGTTAAATCTAGCATGATCGATAAAAATCGTCCAGTATCTTATATAAGACATATTACATAAGCTAATTATTGGCATATACTTTATGTCGATCACATTATACCTATTCTCAATTTTCATGCCTTGCAAAACAGATATTTCCTTCGGATGGGATTGTGCAATGGCAGGCCCATCATTTGCCGGTGCGCACTACAGCCAGACGCTCCAAGTGATCGCCGCGCCACTGAGCATACTGACTATTAAAACGTTCTGCATTTCGGGGGGCGGGGTTGACACCTGACATCGGCTTTCCCTCCATCAGCAATGAGGGCAGCCCATTGTGGCAACTAGTGGAAAAGCTTATAGTTCACTAGTGGTTTTATATGGCGATTTGAGCTTCAATGGGCGACACATTGTAAATGTGCCCGAGGCACTTGCAATGAAAGGTGGATTCGTGACGACTGACAAAAGGCTTGGTCTATGACCCGTATTTACGAAAAAGCTTTCGGATTACTCAGCACCCTTAAGGGTTTTGTATTTATCGCCACAGTTGGCGTTTCACTCCTGGTCTTTCTCGGCGCCACCCTTGCCTCCTCCCTGCTTTATGAAAAGTTGATTGCGGAACGAGCGCTGGAAACATCCAAAGAAATTTCCCGGCAAAATTTTAACGACATCTATCAGGTTCTGCGCAAAGGCGGCTCACACCAGCAGTTGGTGGACGTGGCCGCCGCCAGCAAATCCGCTTTCCCAACCACGCTGGATCAGTTAAGCGTGCATCGCAGCAAGACCGTAGAAGCTCTCTATGGAAAGGTGAATCAGGCACTCATTCGTGAAGAGATGCAGCAAGCCTTGGTAAGCGGCAGGGAAACCGTGGCCGAGACAGGTAGTCATATCAGTTATGCCTACCCGGTCATGGCACAACAGGAATGCCTGCGCTGCCATACCAACGCCAAGAACGGCGAAGTGTTGGGCGTAATTGCCATCCAGCATACCCTGAAAACGGTAACCGCCAAGGTGCGCCTCTACTATGTCGGGCTGTTCCTGACGTTAGGCTTGCTGGTATTGTTGGCGGCAACCGCCGTGTCGGCCTTTGCCGCCAGAAAAATAAAGCAATCCGTAGACCTGCTCCGCGACAAGGTCGAATCGGTGAATGCCGTCAAGGATTTTGATCATTTCGATATCAGCCGGGTTAATTTCGGCTTCGAGGAATTCAACCAGACTTTCGACAATATCGCCCTGCTGGTGGAGAAGATGAAATGCGTTGCCGTCGACAAGGACGTGCTGGAATTCGAAGTCAAGCTCCTCGAAAAATTCGTCATCAACTCGAATATCGTGCGCGACTGGCGTGAGTTCATCAAGGAACTGCTGCTAGATATCAATCCGATTATCGAGGCTTATGCCTTGCTCACCATTTTCCGCATCGAGGACGAGGGCTACGAATGCGAGGTTTTCTGGCGCAATCCCCCCAGTGAGGAGACCTCCCGCCTGTTCGAGGAAATCGTGCGCAAGCAACTCCGCGAAAGTCAATTCTTCCGCGGCGCGTCCATCCTGCACATTGCCCACCATATCGCCGACGTGAAAGGCACTCTTCCCGCTCTGAGCTTGCACGACATCGAACTGCAAACCAAGTCCTTGCTGCTGGAAACACCAAAAATCGGCGGCATCGTCGGCATCGGCGTGCAATCGGCGTTGGCTCTGGACAACATCAAGTGTATCGTCATCGGCAGCGTCCTGACCACGTTGCTCAACCTGGTCGGATCGGTCAAGGCCATCTACAAGTACACCAAGGATCTCGAGTACTACGCCACGCGGGACCCTCTGACCGACCTTTACAACCAGCGCATGTTCTGGGAACTGCTGGGCTATGAAGTTGGACGGTCGAAGCGACATAACCAGAAGTTTGCCGTGATGATGCTGGACCTGGACAACTTCAAAACCATCAACGACCGCTATGGACATCAATTCGGCGACGCATTTCTGCAGGCTTTCGCCGAATTGCTTCATACCGCGGTGAGAGACGGAGATATGCTGGCGCGTTACGGTGGCGACGAATTCTGCATCATCCTGCCCGAGGCCGCCGATACGCAGGCCCACATGGTCGCGCAACGCATAGCGGAACTGCTCGAGAGCTTCACCATGGAAACGCCCGATGGCAACAAGCTAAAGGCCACCACGTCGATAGGCATCGCCATCAGCCCGGTTCACGGCGACAACCCCAAGGACCTGTTCCTGGTCGCCGACAACATGATGTACAAGGCGAAGAAAGCCGGCAAGAACGCCATCGCCATTCCCAGCGAGGATGAGATGGCGGAAGTGTTCAGGAAGGCCGGCGAGAAAAGCATCATGATCCAGAATGCTCTGGACCAGCAGATGATCGTGCCTTACTTCCAGCCCATCTGCGACGCCGCCAGCGGCGAGATCGTGATCCACGAACTGCTGATGCGCATCCAGCTCGGCGACCAGATCGTGCCGGCCAACGATTTCATCGAGGAAGCCGAGAGCATGGGCATCGCCCACAAGATGGACTACCAGCTGATCGAGAGGGCTTTCATCCAGATCAAGGAACAAGGTTACCAGGGCATGCTGTTCGTCAATCTTTCGCCCAAGGCGCTCATCGTCGGGGAATTCGTGGCACGGGTGCATCACCTGTCGTTGGAATTTGGCATCGAGCCGAGCCGTATCGTGTTCGAAATTACCGAGCGAGAAACCGTCAGCAACCTGAGCCTGTTGGAAAAGTTCGTGCTCGACATCAAGCTGCAGGGGTTCAGCTTCGCGATCGACGATTTCGGCTCGGGCTATTCGTCGTTCCAATACATCAAGTGCTTCCCCGTCGATTACATCAAGATCGAAGGCGAATTCATCAGGAACATGCTGCACGACGAGGTCTACTTGGCTTTCGTCAAGAGTATCGTGACCCTGGCCAAGGAACTCAAGATCAAGACCATCGCCGAATACGTCGAAGACGGCAAAACCCTGGCAGCGGTAAGTCGTTTAGGCATCGACTATGCGCAAGGTTACCATATCAGCCGTCCTTCACCGGTTATCAATATCGCCGGCAATGAAATAGCCATTGATCGCGGCTAGGCGGATTTGCAATCCCTCCGGTTAAGCCCAGTTCCGGCAGCCGATTGAAGTCACATACCGGGCTTGGCTACATTATTCGCCTGCGGGTCGGCTTTTTTTGTGGCATCAGGCATCACACGAACTGCCGGCTTTTGCGCTTCCAGCACCTGAAAAAAAATCTCATCACGCTTGATCATGCCCAATTCACTGCGGGCACGTTCCTCAATGGCTTCGTAGCCCTGCTTGAGATCGCGCACCTCAGCATCGAGCGAAGCATTGCGCGCCTTCAGCTTCTGGTTGACTTCCTTCTGTTGCGTCGACTCCCGGTCAACCTCCCATACCCGCAACCAACTGCCCTTCCCCAGCCACAAGGGGTATTGAAGTGCGGCAATCAGTGCTATGAATATGAGGGTCAGCCAGCGCATATCAGCGTAGTTGGTAGAATGCCTCCCGGCCAGCATAGCTCGCAGCATCGCCCAGCTCTTCTTCAATCCGCAAAAGCTGATTGTATTTCGCAATCCGTTCAGAGCGGCTGATCGAGCCGGTCTTGATCTGCATGGCGTTGGTAGCCACAGCGATGTCGGCAATGGTGGTGTCTTCAGTCTCGCCGGAGCGATGCGAGATTATGGTGGTGTAACCGGCATGTTTGGCCATTTCAACGGCGGAGAATGTTTCTGTCAGTGTGCCGATCTGGTTAACCTTGATCAGAATGGAGTTGGCTACACGCTTCTGGATTCCCTCGCGCAGGATTTTGGTATTGGTGACGAACAAATCATCCCCCACCAACTGAATCGATTTACCCATACGCTCGGTCAGCATGCCCCAACCTTCCCAGTCGTTTTCAGCCATGCCGTCTTCGATACTGAGAATCGGATATTTGTCGGTCCATGCGGAGAGGTAATCCGTGAATTGGGCGGCATCCAATTCCAGATTGTCCGCTGCCAGGACGTATTTTCCATCTCGGTAGAATTCAGTGCTGGCGCAATCCAGACCGATCGCCACATCTGAACCAGGCAGGTAGCCAGCAGTTTCAATGGCTTCCATGATCAGCTGCAGCGCTTCTTCGTTGGAAGATAGCCGGGGCGCATAACCGCCTTCGTCACCCACGGTAGTGACCAGACCGCGCTTATCCAGTATCTTTTTCAGGTTATGGAAAACTTCAGCGCCGCAACGCAGCGCTTCGCGAAAACTGGCGCTTCCCACCGGGATGATCATGAATTCCTGAATATCCGAGCTGTGGCTGGCGTGTGCGCCGCCGTTGATGATGTTGATCATCGGCACAGGCAAATTCTTCGGTCCCGCCCCACCCAGATAGCGATAAAGCGGCAGACCGGATTCCTCTGCTGCGGCTTTCGCCACGGCGAGCGATACGGCGAGGAGTGCGTTGGCGCCTAACCGGGCTTTGTTGTCGGTGCCGTCGAGATCGATCAGGGTGCGATCGATGAAAGTTTGCTCTTCGGCGTCAAGGCCGAGAATCGCTTCGCAGATTTCGGTGTTCACATTTTCGACGGCCTTCAGCACGCCCTTGCCCAGATAGCGCTGCTTGTCGCCATCACGCAATTCAATCGCTTCCTTGCTGCCGGTGGAGGCACCGGAGGGAACCGCAGCCCGCCCGATAATACCGGATTCAAGTAGCACGTCTGCCTCGATGGTCGGATTACCGCGGGAATCCAGAATTTCACGAGCGATCACATCAACAATTGAACTCATTTTTTTCCTTAATTTTAACTCACGACATGCTGATTATGTTTAATGACACGCCTAGCATTCCTGCTCGGCAAATCCCCGTTCCTTGACCAGTTCATCCAGTAATTTCAATGTTTCCAGAAGACCGCGCATTTTTGCCAGCGGCCAGGCGTTGGGGCCATCCGACAAGGCCAGATCGGGATTGGGGTGGGTTTCCATGAACAGGCCGGAAATCCCGCTGGCAACCGCCGCCCTTGCCAAAACCGGTACGAACTCGCGCTGCCCGCCGCTTTTTTCGCCTTGGCCGCCCGGCAACTGTACCGAATGGGTGGCATCAAAAACCACCGGACAGGCGGTTTCACGCATCACCGCCAATGAGCGCATATCCGAAACCAGATTGTTATAGCCGAACGATACGCCTCGCTCGCAAACCATGATGTTGTCCAGGCCGCTGGCATTCCTGGCTTTATCGACCACGTTCTTCATATCCCAGGGCGCCAGAAATTGCCCCTTCTTGATGTTGACAGGCTTGCCGGCGCTTGCCGCCGCATGAATAAAGTCAGTCTGGCGGCACAAGAAGGCCGGGGTTTGCAGTACATCAACCACCGCCGCCGCCTGCGCAATTTCTTCTATGGCATGTACGTCAGTCAGAACGGGCACTTCAATCTGGCGCTTTACCTCAGCCAGAATATCAAGCCCCTCTTCAATGCCTTTTCCTCTAAAGGATTTGGAGGAACTTCTATTGGCCTTGTCGTAGGAAGATTTATAGATGAAATTAATGCCCAGCCCAGCGCAAATTTCCTTTAACGAGCCAGCGGTATCCAGTGCCATTTGCCTGGATTCGATCACGCAGGGACCCGCGATCAAAAAAAAGGGGTGATCCAGTCCGGCTTCAAAGCCACAGAGCTTCATTATTTGGAGTCTTTCAGGGTATGGCCCAACACGTTCAGGTCATGCTGATGAATGGCCGCCTCTACGAAGGATTTGAATAACGGATGACCATCGCGCGGTGTGGAAGTGAATTCAGGATGGAACTGGCAGGCGACGAACCAGGGGTGATCGGGAAGTTCAATCATTTCACACAAGTCCTCGCCCCCCACCGACCGGCCACTAACCAGCAAGCCCGCCTGCTCCAGTTGGGGCAGCAAGCTGTTGTTGACCTCATAGCGATGGCGATGCCGTTCGGAAATCCTGTCGGCGCCATAAATTTTGCGCGCCAATGAACCGGGTTTGAGCTGGCACTCCTGGCCGCCAAGCCGCATGGTTCCACCCATATCGGAATTGGCATCGCGCATTTCCACTTTGCCATCGCTGGCGCGCCACTCACTGATCAGTGCAACTATCGGATAAGAAGTGTCCGGTTCGAATTCAGTACTGTGAGCCTCTTTCATGCCGACCTTGTCGCGGGCAAATTCGATCACCGCCAACTGCATGCCAAGGCAAATACCGAGGTAGGGAATCCGTTTTTCGCGAGCATAACGAATGGCCGCGATCTTGCCCTCCACACCGCGCTTGCCGAAACCTCCGGGAACCAGAATGGCATCCATGCCGTTGAGCGCATCGGTGCCAACGGTTTCCAGCGATTCGGAATCGATATAGTGAATATTGATCTTGCTCAGGGTATGAATGCCAGCATGAATCAACGATTCCGACAGGGACTTGTATGATTCAGTCAGATCCACATACTTGCCGACCAACGCAATATTCACGCTGTGTTTGGGATGCTCGAGAGCAAATATCAGCTTTTCCCACTTGCTCAGATCTGCGGGCGGAGGCGTCAATTCAAGCTTCTTGCAGACTATTTCATCAAGCCCCTGCTGATGGAGCAGGCCGGGAATTTTGTAGATACAGTCCACATCAACGCCGGAGATAACCGCACTTTCCTCAACATTGGTAAATAATGCGATTTTACGCCGCTCGTCATCCGGCAAATAGCGATCGGCACGGCACAGCAAAACATCGGGCTGGATGCCGATTTCACGCAATTCCTTGACGGAATGCTGGGTCGGCTTGGTTTTGATTTCCCCCGCCGATGCGATGTAGGGCACCAGCGTAAGGTGAATGAAGCAGGTATTGTTGCGCCCCTGTTGAACGCCCATCTGGCGGATAGCCTCAAGAAACGGCAGGGACTCGATATCGCCCACCGTACCACCGATCTCGATAATTGCGACTTCGGCATCGCCCGCTCCGGCACGGATGAAATTCTTGATCTCGTCGGTAATATGGGGAATTACCTGTACTGTACCGCCGAGGTAGTCACCACGACGCTCCTTCTTGATCACACTTTCGTAGATCTGGCCGGTAGTAAAATTGTTGCTCTTCTTCATTTTCGCCTTGGCGAAGCGCTCGTAGTGCCCCAGATCCAGATCGGTTTCGGCACCATCTTCGGTAACGAACACCTCACCATGCTGAAACGGACTCATGGTACCCGGATCGACGTTGATATAGGGATCGAGCTTGAGAAGAGTAACCCTGATGCCGCGGGTTTCCAGAATGGCGGCAAGGGAAGCGGCAGCGATGCCTTTGCCGAGCGATGAAACCACCCCGCCTGTGATGAAAATATATTTAGTCATTGAGAGCAGATTTGGGCACAGAACGGGTTCAAATTGTAGCGCAAAACAGGCTCAGCATAAAGCTTAAAGTAGGTTAAACAAGTTTCATAAAATAATTTGCAATCTCCATCTCCTGTGCAATAATAAGAACAATTCTCATTAAGCCAGTCAAAAAAGCATGACTACCGTTAACCTGGAAACTCTCAAGCCCGGCGAATCCGCCACCATTGCGGCGGTACACACTGATCGTGCGCTCTACTACCGTCTTGCCGCGCTAGGCTTTCGTGTCGGCAAGCGCGTTGAAGTCATACGCCATGGCCGGTTTTCCGGCCCGCTGCATGTTCGCATCGGTGCAACCGACATCATGCTGCGCAAAAAAGAAGCCCAGAAAATAGAAGTTCAAACCCACTCCTGATGAAACGTGTCGCCTTGGTGGGAATGCCGAATACCGGCAAATCCACGTTCTTCAACCGCGCCACCGGCGCTTCCGCCAGGGTCGGGAACTGGCCGGGAATCACCGTCGACCTGCTGGGCGCCAAACTTCTGCTTGCCGGCGAAATGGTCGAGCTGGTTGATTTGCCAGGGATTTATGACCTGCATGGTTTCTCCGACGACGAGCAAGTGGTACGCCATTTTCTGGAAAATAACCCGGTAGATCTGGTCGTCATTATTCTCAACGCCAGCCAAATCGAACGCCAACTAAGTCTTGCCCTGCAAATCAAGCAACTATGCCTGCCCGCCGTGCTGCTTCTGAACATGGCGGATGAGTCCAAAAAATTTGGCATCAGCATCGACGCCGCGAAGATGTCGAACTCACTGGGCATGCCCGTCACCCTGCTTAGCGCCAAATATGGCAACGGCTTTCAGGACGCATATCAAACCATTGCCCAGGAAATTCAGCATGGTACGCCGGTTCCACCTGAAAAGCTGAAAGTCCTGCTGGCGGCGGATGACCAGATCGAAAATGACATGGAGTCCGTGCTCGGGCACGCCGTTCAGATACCGGTGCAGCTATCGGACAACCTGACCACCCAGCTTGACCGCCTTATGCTCCATCCCTGGCTGGGGCTGCCGCTGTTTTTTCTGATCATGTATATGCTGTTTCAGGCGATCTTCATGCTCGGCAAACCGTTGCAGGACGGCGTCGGCTGGTTACTGGAAGCATTCAAGCAGGGCGCGCTGGAACCATTGCTGGCCGGCCTGCCGACGGCGCTGCACGGTCTGTTGATCGAAGGTATCTACAACGGCGTCGGCACCGTCGCCACCTTCGTGCCCATCATTGTTTTGTTCTTCCTGTTCATGGCCCTGGTGGAAGATAGCGGCTATCTGTCGCGCGCCGCATTCCTGATGGACGCGCTGATGGCCAAGCTGGGGCTGGATGGGCGCAGTTTCGTGATGATGCTGCTGGGCTTCGGCTGCAACGTACCGGCGCTGATGGGCACGCGCGTGATGCGTTCACGCGCCCTGCGCCTGCTGACCATGCTGGTGATCCCTTTCTCGCTGTGTTCGGCGCGGCTACAGGTGTTCGTCTTTATCACCGCGGCGATCTTTTCGCCCAAGGCTGCGCCGCTAGTCCTTTTCAGCCTTTACCTGTTCAGTTTCGCCGCCGCCTTCACCACCGCGCTGCTGTTCAAGAACCGGTTTCAGAACAACGAGCCGTTCATCCTCGAACTGCCGCCCTACCGCTTCCCGACCCTACGCCAGATGGTGCTACGCGGCTGGCATGAGGTGCGTCATTTCCTGAGCCGCGCCAGCAAATTCATCATCGCCGGTGTGGTACTGGTATGGCTGTTAACGCATTTTCCCCAGAACGTCGCGCCGGGCAGTGTCGACACCTGGGCCGGCATGATCGGCCATTTCATGCAGCCACTGCTCGTACCCATCGGTATTGACCAACATCTGGCTATCGCCCTGATTTTCGGCTTCGTCGCAAAGGAAATCGTGGTCGGTTCTCTGGCAGTGATTTATGGACTCGATGGAACAGCCCTGACCGGCATGATGGCACAACAGCTGGATTGGGTGCAGGCTTACAGCTTCATGCTGTTCACCCTGATTTACACACCTTGCCTGTCCACCATCGCCACCATCCGCAGCGAATCGAAAAGCATTCCCTTTACCCTGTTCGCCGTGGCTTTCCCGCTCGGGCTTGCGTGGCTGGTCAGCTTCGCCTTTTATCAGGCGGCGCGGGCTTTAGGGTATTAGTGGTGGTTTTTTCGCACTAACCTGTCTGACTCGCTCAAAAAAACAGATGGCAGCAGCAGCGGCCGCATTCAGCGATTCAGCCGCTCCCGGCATGGGGATGGTAACTATGCTATCGGTGCATTTCAGCAACTGCGTTGATATGCCGGCACCTTCATTGCCGATGATGAATGCAGTTGGGCCGCTTAAATCAAGATCAAATAATTTTTTCTCTGTGTTTAAAACCATCGCAACGATCTGCCCCGGAAAATATTGCGCAGTCTTCACCAAATCACTACTCTCATGGATCGACAGATGGAAATGCGCGCCCATACCCGCCCTCAGCGCTTTGGGCGACCAGGCATCGGCACACCCGGTGGACAGATAAATCCGCCGGATTCCTGAAGCCGCGGCGGAGCGCAGGATCGAACCCAGATTGCCAGGATCCTGGATATCTTCCAACAGCACGCAGCACCCCTCCTCTGCTTCCTGCGGCAGCGGGATGGGGATCAAGGCGGCAATCCCGGTCGGCGTATCCACGGTGGAAATTTCCCGAAATAGTTCATCTGCCAGCACGACCAGATTCGCCGGTTGAACCCGCTCAAGAAAATCCCGGATTTCGGCATTGCCCTGAGCAGATGCTGCAACCATGATCGCCTCTGGCAGGCCGTCCGCCTGACAAAAAGCGGCAACCAGGTGAATGCCGTCGAGCAGCGTCTTGCCGGCCTTCCTGCGTTCCCGTGCCGAACCGACAAGCTTCCTGGCTGCTTTGAATGCGGGATTTTCTTTTGAAGTAATCGTTTTCATGGTGGTATATTTAACGCCTGCACTGCTCTGCCAGCTATCTATGAAGATCGTCATCGTAACACCCGCCGCCGCTGGCGTCAGGAACGGAAACCGCAACACGGCGCAACGGTGGGCCTGCTTCCTGCGCCGGATGGGGCATCGCGTCAGGGTGCAGGTCGAGTGGGATGGCAAGCAAGCGGACCTGATGCTGGCTCTCCATGCACGACGCAGCCACGCATCCATCAAGCGATTTTCCGGACTTCACCCTGATCTGCCGTTGATCGTCGCGCTGACCGGCACCGATCTGTACCGCGATATCCAGAATGACCGCAACGCCCAGGAATCCATGAAACTGGCTTCACGCCTGGTAGTGTTGCAGGAAATGGGGCTCGCCGAGCTTTCCCCGGAATTACGGGCGAAGACTCATGTCGTCCACCAGTCCGCGCGCGCAGTCAAACCTGTGGCACCATCAAGAAAGCGCTTCGAGATTTGCGTCATCGGCAATCTGCGTGAAGAGAAGGACCCATTCCGCTGCGCCCTCGCCACTGCCCTGTTGCCGGAGGATTCCAGAATCCATGTCAGCCACGTGGGGCGCGCCCTGGATGATGGCATGGCACAACGGGCGCAAACGCTGATGACGCAGAACCCGCGCTACTGCTGGCTGGGCGAACTACCTCATTGGCGCGTGCGGGAAAAGCTGTCGCACTGCCGGCTAATGGTCATCAGCTCGATCATGGAAGGCGGTGCGAATGTGATTTCAGAGTCACTTGCGGCAGACGTGCCGATCATCGCCTCAGATGTGTCCGGCAACATCGGCATGCTGGGCGGCGATTACGCAGGCTATTACCCATACGGGGATGAGGGCGCCCTAGCCGAAACGTTATACCGTGCGGAAACCAACCCGGAATTCTACGCCCGGCTGAAAATGCAATGCGCACGCCGTAAGCCGCTCGTCCAGCCTGAACACGAATGTGCCGAGCTGAATCAAATGGTTGCCGCCGCAAGCTCTTGAACCACTATTTTTTCTCCAGGTGCGCAAGACCCTTTGCCACGAGCAGGCAAAATTGTTTGAATTCCAGGTAGGCATGTTCGTCAAGTTCACCGCCATCATGCCCCCGATCCGCGTAAAACAGGCCTACCGGCTTGCCATGCACGAACACAGACATGGCAAAAAAATCACCATGCCCAATCAATTGCCGGATCCCAAAGGGGATCATCGGCGCCAAAGCCATCCGGTTATCTTTGCTGAACCAGACGCTCTGTACCTTCTCCATCAGGCGGAGGAAAAGATGCGCTGGCGCAGTCATATCAATTTGAAATTGGCGCAATGGCGAGCCCTGCTCGTCCCCAATCACGTACTTGGCTTTCATGGCCAAGCCGTCCGCAGACATCAGGGCGAACACCGCACGGTTCAATCCGATTCCCTCATGCAATCCCCTTAACGCCATTGACATCAAATCCTGCAGATTCAACGAGCCGTCCAGATGCGCTGCAATCCTGCCCATAACCTGGCGCAATATATCAGGATCGCGCATCATACAAGTTCCATCCGCCCTCTTCATGCTCGCTCCGACCGGCGACCCCTGCTCATGCTCTTCAGGTTCTGCCGGCCATTCGCCCGGCAACATCGGCAACCAGGCTGCGGCCGGCGGCACGCCATACCATTGCCAATGCCGCGCCGAAATAACGGCATTTTGATGAATAATGGACACTACCTCATTGAGCGGCAAACGCAGCATATCGGCAATGACCTCGTAACTCGCCAGCAGTTGCTCATCGTACCAGCCTGTTTCGGCGTAGCGCGCCAGCGCAGCCGCCAAAACTACCCCCTGCATGCGTGGATTGGGTGCGGCTTCATTGTGCATGGCTGCCCGCATCATTTCCGGCAAATTCCATCCTTCCGCGAGTGTGAATTGCAGCTCTCTCAATTCGAACCCTAGAACTTCTTTACCTGCTTCGGCAAAACTGATTTTTTTGCGGCGCGACTGTTTCAGAATTTGCGCCGCCTGGTCCGGTGCATAAGCCCACAGCGTGATCTCACCCAGATCGTAAAGCAGCGCCGCGATATATAACTCCTCAGATTTCATGTCTGCACGGAGAATTGCCCAGTCGCGCGCCTGCCAGGCTGCATGATGAGCCCGACTCAAGGCGCGCATCAATCCCGGCAATACCCCGTTTACGGATGGAATGTGTTTCTCGATTGGCTTGAGATTGGCATGTCGAATAAAAAATGGGCCAACGCCCAGCATAATTACGGCAGTTTCCACTGTCACAATTTCGTTGCTGAGCCGGCTGCGCGACGCCCCATTGACCAAGCGCAGCACTTTTAGTGTCATCAACGGGTCATGCAGTACCACGGCAGCAATCTGGCCAGGGGTAGTCTGTTCCGCTTTGGCTTCCAGCCTGCCAAGTTCCACAATGGTGCGCCGCAACACTGGCGTGTCCCAGTCTTTCAGTTCATCCAGCCAATCGCCCAGCGCTTTCATGGTGCTTCTTCCACTAGAGGCCTGGCTGGTATCCGGTACACATAGAGCCGGGAATGATGAAAATCGTCCAAATCGACAATTTCTTCCGGCTCGGCTCCAAAAACAGGGAAAGTATTACTGATGAATCGACTGCCGGTCGCCATTTCCGTACAGGCTTTGGCCCAAAGCCTAGCCATGGGAACCGGTGATAGATAAGCATAAACCACGTCATAGGCAGCAAAATTGTGCGACCAAAAATCACCCCATCTGATCTGGTGCATGCCTCGCCCCGCTTTCCTTCTCAGCCATGCCAAAGCAAAAGGCAAGGGTGCAATCTCCATACCGTAAAACCTCCCATCAAGCCGCTTCAGACTGAGATAACCGAGCATCCCGCCCAAGCCCGCGCCCACATCGAGCAAGCAAAAATCAGGCTTGCACGGAAGCAGATTGGCAACCGCGGCCCATGCTTTTCGGCTGGAAAGATACAGCGGCACTTGGCTGCGGAATACGCTCCAGTACGCCAGAAGAAGTAGCAAAAAGGCGGCGAGAAACCATGAGGGTGCCACACCAAACGACAGGGCCAACACCAAGGCTGGCGTGAATAGCAAATTGATCGGCAACCACCACGGCGCCAAGCCGAGCCGTAAACCAATGAGCGCAGCAATGCCGCCCTGGATAAAAATAACAAAAATAGATGGAATTTCGACCTTGAAGGAGACGATCGCCACCAGAGCCAGAGTAACCAGCACTGAAGCAACCTGTGAAAACAGCGCCGTCAGGGAAGGTGTGCGGGACACAGTCAAAGAGGTGAACCGGCTCCCCGACAAGGCGAGCCGGTTCGAAGAAACAAAATCAACGCTTCTTGCCTTCTGCTGCACTTGAATTACCTTTCGGCTGTTCTTGCTTAAGAGCAGGCGCAAGCTGAGGCTGGCTGTTTTCCTCGAGCGGCGGCTTGCCGTCATTCTTGATGGTTTCTTCCGTTTCCTTGTTCAGGACGATGAGGGCAATGCGCCGGTTGATCGGGTTGTAAGGGTCAGTCTGATCGAGCATGACCGCTGAAGAAAGCCCGACCACCCGCAATATCTTGCCTTCCTCCATACCCCCGGCAATCAACTCGCGGCGCGATGAATTTGCCCGATCTGCAGACAATTCCCAGTTGCTGTACCCTTTCTCGCCGGAGGAATAAGGCATCGCATCCGTATGGCCGGACAGACTGATCATGTTCGGCACCTCGTTCAACATCTTGCCGATTTCCCGCAGGACCTGTGTGGTATAGCTTTTCATGTGCGCACTGCCCAGATCGAACATCGGACGGTTTTTCTCATCCACGATCTGGATGCGCAAGCCTTCGGTGGTGATATCGAGCAGAATCTGATCCTTAAACTGCTTCAGCATCGGGCTGGTTTCAATCGCCTTCTCGATTCGCTCTTTCAAGCCCTGAAGCTTTTTTAGTTCCTGCTTCGCGAACTCCTGCTTTTTCGCTTTCTGATCCGGTGCAACGGGAGTTATCACTTTCTTCTGTATAGGCTCAATAATTTTTTGAGTTTCGCCTTCTTTCCGTTTCAAATCCTTGCCGCCGCCCTTGATCACGCTCGTGCTGTCGCCGCTACCGGTGCCCCCCGACATGGCAACCTTCAAAGGCATTTTAAAGTATTCGGCAATACCCTCGAGTTCTCCTTTGGTGGAAGACTGTAGCAACCACATCAACAGAAAAAAAGCCATCATTGCGGTCACGAAGTCGGCATAGGCGATTTTCCAGGCGCCGCCGTGGCGACCATGCGCATTTTTTTTGATGCGCTTGACAATGATTGGGCGTTGCGAATCGTCGCTCATGGGGAATTTCTGCTAAGAAGTTGTCTTGTCATGAATGCGGCGTCAGAAGAGTTGTGACCAGAAAAAGCCCGGCGGTGGCGAACATTGCCGGCTGCTTGCTACGACCTGCACCGCGCGTCTCGCTACCGGGCTTTCTGGGCACAACGCATCCCATGATATTTATTAGGGCAACTTCCAACAACCGGCTGATCACTCATTTTTTCAACCTGCTTTGCCGGACATGATCTTCCAGCTCGATGAAGGTAGGCCGCTCGGTGGAATACAATACCTTGCGCCCGAATTCAACGGCGACCTGCGGCGCATAACCGTTCAGGCTGGCAAGTATGGTCACCTTGATGCATTCAAGCAGCTTGGTCGACTCGTTGTGTTTTTGTTCCAGCAATGTGGATAGCGGCCCGACAAAACCATAGGCCAGGAGAATGCCAAGGAAGGTTCCAACCAGGGCGTGCGCGATCAGCATACCCAATTCGGCAGGAGGAATACCGACCGATTCCATGGTATGCACCACGCCCATCACCGCCGCCACGATACCGAATGCGGGCATGGCATCGCCCATCTTGGCGATAATGCCTACCGGCACTTCGCCCTCATGATGGTGGGTCTCGATTTCATTGTCCATCAGGTTCTCGATTTCGAACGCGTTAAGGTTGCCGCCCACCATGATGCGCAGATAGTCAGTGAGAAATTCAATGACGTGGTGATCGCTGACAATTTCGGGATATTTTGAAAAAACGGGACTTTCCTGCGGCGAATCGACGTCCCGCTCGATTGCCATCAGGCCTTCCTTGCGTACCTTGGACAAAACTTCATAAAGCAAGGCAAATAGTTCCATATAGAGCGCCTTGCTATATTTCGAGCCCTTGAAAACGGTAGGCAGCGCCTTCAGCGTTGCAGCAATTCCCTTTTTGGAGTTGCCCACAAGGAAGGAGCCCGTCGCCGCACCACCGATCATCAGCAATTCCACGGGCTGAAGAAGTGCGCCAAGATGTCCACCGGCAAGCACGTGACCACCAAAAACCGAGCCGGCGACAATCAGGTAACCGATAATTACAAGCATCTTATTCCCTGCTCCCAGGCAAAAGACCAGTCAGCATGTAATAACATAATCTGGCCAACTGTGCCCATGTCAAAACGCCATGCGACTCATTGTGGCGACGGCAATGTTGATCAAGCCAAGGATCAGGTTGAAGCCGATCATCCTGCGGATCGTGGCCAGAGCCTCGCCGCCCTGCTTCCACTCCTGAGCGGCAACCGCACGCGCTAGTTTGCCATAGGGGATGAAATAAACGAAGCAAAAAACCAGCATCATCACCAGGCCGATCCCGAACATCGCATGGATGCTCAAGGGCACAACCCCAAACCCGCCCAGCAACATGATCAGGTAAAATCCGCTAACCAGGATCAAGGCCACCGAAACCCATACCCAAGGAAAAAAAAGCCTGAAAACACCTGCCCACAATGGCAGACGCTGTGGCGGAGGCAATTGCTCTGCGGCTACCGGGCGTAGCGCCATGTAGGCAAAAAACATGCCGCCCACCCAAACAACCACACCCAGAACATGCAACAAGATCGCAAAAGCCATATTATTTCCCCTAAGTCAATTGCCTGGCAATCGCCAATTTAACCGGCGCAAAACTTCTGCGATGGATTTTACATGCCCCGTAGTGCCGCAAGGTCTCAAGGTGCATGGCGGTCGGATAGCCCTTATGCCGATCAAAGCCGTACTGCGGATATTCCAGATGTAGCTGGAGCATTTCCCTGTCCCGCGCGGTCTTGGCCAGGATCGAGGCAGCAGAGATTTCTGCAACACTGCTATCACCTTTAACAATGGCACGGCAGGGAATGAGCAATTTCGGGCAATGCAGCCCATCAATCAACACTTCTGATGGAGAGGGCGACAAGCTTTCCACCGCCCGCTGCATGGCGAGTAAGCTTGCCTGGAGGATATTGATACTGTCAATTTCCCCGGCATCTGATCGGGCAATGGCCCAAGCCAGGGAGCGTTCCTTGATTTCAGCCGCCAATTCTTCGCGCCTCTTTTCGCTGAGTTTCTTCGAATCGGCGAGCCCATGAATCGGACGACTTCCATCAAGAATCACCGCCGCCGCAAAGACGGCGCCGGCCAAAGGCCCTCGGCCCGCCTCGTCAACACCGCAAATAAGCAAATTTGAGCGCATATCTATTAGGCCAGTAGCGGCAGTATCGCGTCAACTGCCCTTTCCGCGGTATTTTGTTTGAGTTGCAGATGCAATCCGGAAAAAGTGCGGGTTAATTTCTCTCTGACCGGCCTGTCGTTAACCAGGTTCAGCACGGCCTGAGATAAATTTTCCGGCGTAGCGTCATCCTGCAGCAGTTCCGGAACGATGAAGCGTCCTTCGAGAATATTCGGCAAACCGACGTAAGGAAGATAGGTCTTGCGCTGCATCATGCGCCAGGTCAAAGGCGACATTTTGTAGGTGATCACCATCGGGCATTTCAGCAGGGCCGCTTCCAGCGTTGCGGTACCCGATGCCACCAGCACGGCATCTGCGGCAATCATGGCGGCATGGGCATGGCCGAATAACACTGTCAGCGGCAAATCGCCGCACTTGGCCCGATACATCTCTGCCTCGAACATATTGCGGGTTTCGCGGCTCACCAGCGGCACCAGAAATTGCACATTCGGACTGGCAGCAGCAATCATGCGCGCCGTTTGTACAAATAATTTCGCCATGTAGTGAAGTTCACTCTGCCTGCTGCCAGGAAGCATCGCGATCACCGTGGCACTCTGGGGCAGCTTCAACTGCTCGCGAGCAGCTTTGCGATCCGGATGCTCGGGCAACACATCCGCCGATGGATGTCCGACATAAGTGGCGGGGATACCCGCCGCATCGTAGATTTTTTTCTCGAACGGAAACAGTGTCAGCACATGGGATACTGCCCGTGCGATCTTGCGGATACGCTCACCGCGCCACGCCCAGATCGATGGGCTGACATAATGAACGGTGGGAATCCCCCGCTTCTTCAATCCTGCCTCGAGATCGAGATTAAAGTCGGGAGCATCCACTCCGATAAACATATCGGGTGGGCTATCCACAAAATGGCGTAGAAGTTTGCGCCGAACTCCAACGATTTCACGGTAATGGCGCAACACTTCAACATAACCCCGGACCGCCAGCGTCTCCATGGGGAAGAGGGAGTGTACGCCAGCGGCCTGCATTTTCGGACCACCGATACCGACAAATTCGACGCCTGGAATACGGTTCTTCAGCGCATGGACCAAGTGGGCGCCAAGCAGGTCGCCAGAAGCTTCGCCCGCAACAATTCCGACTTTCATTTAGACCCGATTAACGAATGATCCCGCGCGCCGAATGGGCGAGGAAATCGATCAGAGGTTGAATCTCGGCGCAGGATTGCGCCTGCTCGTCCAGCGCCAGCTTCGCCTGCTCCAGGGTCAGCCCCGACTTGTAGAGCGTTTTGTATGCCCGCTTGATTGCCAGAATGGACTCGCTGGAAAAGCCGCGCCGCTTCAACCCTTCCGTATTGATGCCGTGAGGCTGGGCTTCATGGCCAGCCGCCGTGACGTAGGGTGGAATGTCCTTGAACAGGATGGTGCCCATGCCGGTGATGCTATGCCCGCCAATATGGCAGAATTGATGCACCACGGTAAAACCGCCAAGAATGGCATAGTCCCCGACGTGCACGTGGCCGGCCAGTTGAGCATTGTTGGCAAAAATCGTATGGTTGCCGATCTGGCAGTCATGCGCCAGATGCACATAAGCCATGATCCAGTTATCATCGCCCACCCGCGTTACGCCCACATCCTGCGAAGTACCCCGGTTGAAAGTGCAGAATTCCCGAATCACGTTACGGTCGCCGATCTCCAGCCGGGTTTCTTCGCCCTGATATTTTTTGTCCTGCGGCATTTCGCCCAGCGATGAAAACTGGAAAATCTGGTTGCCTTGCCCGATCCAGGTGTGGCCATTGATTACCACATGCGGGCCAATCCATGTACCGGAGCCGATCTCGACATGCTCGCCGATGATAGAGTAAGGCCCTACGCTGACATCGGGAGCAAGCTTGGCGCCCTCGTGAATAATCGCTGTCGGGTGAATCATTTACAATGCTTTCACCGTGCACATCAATTCAGCTTCTGTCACCACGCCACCATCGACCTTGGCACGCGCCGCATATTTCCAGATACCCTTGACCGACCGGGTGATCTCCACTTCGAGTGTCAGTTGGTCTCCGGCAGAGACGGGCTTTTTGAAGCGCGCTCCGTCAATGCCGACAAAGTAATACACCGATTTATCGTCCGGCTTTGTGCCCATGCTCTTGAACGACAGGATTGCCGCAGCCTGGGCCAGTGCCTCGATAATCAACACGCCCGGCATCACCGGATGATGGGGAAAATGACCGACGAAGAACGGCTCATTGATGGTCACATTTTTCAGCGCCACAATATTCTTACCCGGTTCACACGAAACAACGCGGTCAACCAGCAAAAAAGGGTAGCGGTGCGGCAGGTACTGCAATATTTCGTGAATATCCATGCTGTTCAAGGCTTTTTCCTTTCCAGTTCAGCGATTTTTTTTTCCAGTTCACTCAGTTTCTTCGCCAGTTTGTCCAAATGGCGCAGATGCGCGGCATTCCGGAGCCACTCCTGATGCGATGAAAATGGCATCACGGAAGTGTACTCGCCCGGCTTGGCAATCGGCTTGGTAATCAGAGTACCGGCGGAAATATTTACGCGATCCGCAATTTCCAGATGGCCCAGGATCACTGCGCCGCCGCCCACAGTGCAATGCCGTCCTATCTTCGCGCTGCCGGCAACGCCGACGCAACCTGCCATCGCAGTATGCGCGCCGATATGCACGTTATGGGCAATCTGAATCTGGTTATCCAGCTTAACGCCGTCCTCAATAACCGTGTCATCCAGAGCACCGCGATCGACTGTGGTGTTCGCCCCGATTTCAACATCATCGCCGATTACCACCCGGCCGATTTGCGGCACCTTGATCCAGCGACCATTTTCCTGGGCCAAACCGAAGCCATCTGCTCCCACGACTGCACCAGAATGCAGAATGCCACGCCTACCGATCAAACAGTCATGGTAGATCACCACCTGCGGGTAAAGCAGCGAGTCGTCACCGATCTCAACACTATCCCCCAGATAGCAGCCAGACCCGATCACCGCATGTTCGCCGATTTTCACGCCCTTGCCGACAAATGTGAACGCGCCGACTGTAGCCGAATCTGGAATAATTGCAGTTTGGTCGATCACCGCCGTCGAGTGGACACCGGAAGCCTCCGTCCGCCGGGGATTGAGCAGCGCGGAAACCTTGGCAAAATAAGCGTAGGGATTGTCGCTCAGGATGCGCGGCAAATTCGTCGTATCACGCTCCGTGGCATTCATAATCACGGCACCTGCCCTGCAAGTTTGCAGTTGCCGGCGGTATTTCTGGTTGGCAAGAAAACTGATGTGCTCGGCCTGTGCAGTCGAAAGCGGTGCGACCTGCTTTATCACAATATCCGCATCGCCAATCAGCTCACCGCCGAACCGCTCGACGATTTCGCCCAGCATGTAGCCCTTTTTACTGGCTGGAGTCATGAATCGATCCGCAGTAGGCACCTGCTACGTGCATCGGAAGATGGATCCTTATTTATCGGCCAGCGCTTTCAACACCTTGTCGGTAATATCGATTCGGGGGCTGAAATAAACCGCTTCTTCCAGCACCAAATCGAATTTCTCTTTCTCGGCAATTTCCATGATCGTCTTTCTGGCACGATCATGCACGGCGCTTAGTTCTTCATTGCGTCTCAGATTAAGGTCTTCCCGAAATTCTCGCTGTGAGCGCTGGAAATCGCGGTTCAGATTGGCGAGATCGCGCTCCTTGTTGCGCCGCTCCGATTCGCTGATCGTCATGCCATCCCTCTCTAGATGGGTCTGCATTTCCTTGGCCTGCTTCGCCATTTTTTGCAGTTCCAGTTCGCGTGGAGCAAATTCCTTTTCCAGCTTTTTCTGTGCCTTCATCGCCGGGGCCGCCTCTCTGAAAACCCGCTCGGTATTGACGAAACCTATCTTCATATCAGCGGCATAAGACGCGGCAGCTAGCGGTAACATCGTGGCGGCAAGCACCATGGCAATAATCTTGTTCAACTTGATCTCCTGAATCGCATGTTTTTAGAACGTGGAACCCAAAATAAACTGGAACTGCTCCGTCTTGTCGTCCGGCTTGGCGTTAAGCGGCTTTGCAACACTGAATTTCATCGGCCCCATGGGGGATGCCCAACTCACGGCAAGGCCGGTGGAATAACGCATGCTGCTCAAGCTCATTTTGTCTTCCTTGGCCCATACCGTACCGCCATCGACAAAAGCGCTCAGGCGCAGGGACTTGTCGTTTCTCATGCCGGGGAAGGGGAAGAGCACCTCAGCATTTCCCACAATACGGCGGTTGCCACCCAGTGCATTGCCGTCCAAATCTTTAGGTCCAAGCGTAAACGCCTTGTAGCCACGCACCGAGGTATTGCCACCCGCGAAGAAGCTCTTGAAAAAGGCCAGTGGCTTGCCGCCGTAACCATTTCCATAACCGGCTTCACCATTGAGCATAAGCGTAAAATCATGCGTTAAAGGCTTGAACCATTGATGCTGGTAAGAAAGCTTGTAATACTTGACGTTGCCGCCGGGCAGGCCGACTTCGCCGAATGCCCGTTGCAGGCTGCCCTTGGTCGGGTAGTTGGTGCTATCCCGCGTGTCCCGCGCCCATCCGGCATCACCGCGCAGCGTGGTATTGTTAGCCCCGAAATCGGCAACATAATTTTTGTAGACGGTTGGACTGTCATCGTACAAGGTCAGCTTGGTGCTATCGACCGACAGACCGAAATTAATCGTATCAATCTCATTCAGCGGCACACCGAAACGCACACCGCCACCGGCGGTACTGGAATCGTATTTTGAAACCGACAGGGAAGCTGCGGTTGTTTTGCGCTTGTAAATATCGAAGCCGCGGCTAATGCCGTCGTCCGTGTAATAAGGATTGGTATAAGATAGCGAATATGCCGTATTAATCTTCCCGGTATTGAATTGGGTGGAAAGATAATTGCCGCTACCGAAAACGTTAGCCTGGGAAATGGATCCGCTGAAGATTAACCCTTCCGAGCTGGAAAATCCCGCGCCCGCCATGATGCTCCCGGTGGGCTTTTCCGTCACGCCGATGTTCATGTCCACCTGGTCGGTCGATCCCGGAACGGCTGGAGTCTCAAGGTTGACATCGGAAAAATAGCCAAGGCGATCGATCCTCTCGCGTGACCGCTTGACCTTGTCAGCCGCGTACCAGGCGCCTTCCATCTGGCGTGCTTCACGGCGAATAACTTCATCTCGAGTTTTGGTGTTGCCGGTTACGTTAATGCGCCGCACATAAACCCGCCGGCCCGGATCAATAAAGAAGGTGAATTTAGCCTCCCGCTTTTCCTTGTTAAGTTCGGGAACCGCGTTGACGTTAGCGAATGCATAGCCGTCATTACCCAGACGATCGCCGATCAACTTGCTGGATTCAGTCAGTTTTTCCCGTGAAAAAATTTCCCCCGGCCGGATCTTGATCAGCTTGCGCAACTCGTCTTCAGGCACCAGCATTTCGCCGGCCAGTTTGACGTCTGAAACGGTATATTTTTGACCCTCGGTAACATTGATTGTAATGTAAATGGACTGCTTGTCCGGGGAAATGGACACCTGGGTGGAGTCGACATTGAACTCAAGATAGCCGCGGTTCAGGTAATAAGAGCGCAGGGTTTCAATATCGGCCGCCAGCTTCTGTTTGGAATACTGATCTGACTTGGTATACCAGGTCAGCCATCCGGGCGTGGAAAGGACAAAAAGGTCAAGCAGTTCCTTTTCACTGAATGCCTGATTGCCGACGATATTGATCTGATGGATCTTCGCCACATCACCCTCGCTGATATTGAAACTGATGGCAATACGATTACGTTCCAGTGGAGTTACGGTAGTGGTGACCACAACGGCATATTTTCCGCGGCTCAGGTACTGCCGCTTAAGCTCCTGCTCCGCCTTGTCAAGCAGCGACTTGTCGAAAATGCGCCCTTCGGCCAGTCCGATTTGCTTCAACCCGTCTACAAGCTGTTTTTTGTCGAATTCCTTCAGGCCGACGAAATCGATTTGGGAAATGGCAGGTCGTTCCTGCACCATGACGATCAGCACATCATTTTCGACTTCCAGCCGCACATCCTTGAAGAAGCCGGTTCCATACAATGCCTTGATGGCAGCGGCGGCTTTCTCGTCATCCAGCTTTTCGCCCACTTTAACCGGCATGTAACTGAACACCGTCCCGGCTTCCGTACGCTGGATTCCTTCCACCCGGATATCCTTGATGACAAACGGCTGAATTGCCCAGGCGGAAGCACCATACAGGCTCATCAGCAACATCGGCAGGAGTTTTAATTTCATTATTATTCAGCCAATAATCAGACGGTTAATGTCGTTATAAAAAGCAAAAAGCATCAATGTCAGCAGGATCGCAATGCCTATCTGCTGACCGATCTCCATGGTTCTCTCGGAAATAGGGCTCCCCTTGATCATTTCGACCATATAATACATCAAATGGCCGCCATCCAATAAGGGGACAGGCAATAAATTAAGCACCCCAAGACTGATGCTGATCAGCGCCAGGAAACTGAGATAGGGCACCCAGCCCAGGTGCGCCGATTGGCCTGCATAATCGGCGATGGTTATGGGGCCGCTGATATTTTTCCAGGAAACCTGCCCGGTCACCATCTTTCCCATCATCTTCAAGCTGAAAATTGACGTATCCCAAGTCTTCCTCAGCGCCTGCACGAAAGCCCTGTGAATGGGGTAGCGCACTTCAATCACCAACTTCTCGAACAAACGCTGGTCCACCATTGGCGAAGCGCCGATCTTGCCCACAACAGGATGTCCGCTTTCCTTGACGGCGTCCGGAATCAATTTGACCTGGAAATAGCCGCCTTCTCTTTTCACGGCAATTTCCAGAGGCAAACCGGGGTTCTGTCTTATCCATTGCACCAGTTCCTCCCAGGTCTTGAGTGGCGTCTGGTTCACGGAAAGGATTTCATCCCCGACAGTCAGTCCGGCTTTGGCCGCAACCCCATCAGGCAGGACCTTGCCGATTTTTGCCGGCAGGTCGGGGCGGTAACGCGTCAGCCCCAGTTTACCCAAAAAATCGTTTTCCAGATCGTCTGCATCCAGCCCCTTCAAGTCAAGCTGGTGCAACGCGATCTCGCCACGATCATTGCGGGTCTCGATTTCGACCATTTTTTTCTGGACAGCATGCTGCAACAAAATCCAGCGCGCATCCTGCCAGGTCGCGACTGGCTCGTCGCCGATCCGGGTGATCGTGTCGCCACGATGAAAAGATGCAGATGAGGCGGGAGTGGAAAACGGCACCTCGCCAAGAATCGGCTTGATCCCAATTACGCCATAAACAAACAGAAACCAGTACAGCACAATGGCAAGAATGAGGTTGGCAACCGGCCCGGCCAATACGATGGCGCTTCGCCGGTAAATGGATTGGCGGTTAAACGCATAAGGCAGGTCGACGGGCGCCACCAGCTCTTCGCGCTCATCCAGCATCTTGACGTAACCGCCCAACGGGAAAGCGGCCAATACCCACTCCGTTCCATCCGGAGAAAATTTCCTGGTAAACAGCGGCTTGCCGAACCCCACTGAAAACCGTAGCACCCGAACGCCGCAAAGCCGCGCCACGACATAATGGCCATATTCGTGAATGACGATCAGAATGCCGAGCGTCATCGCAAATGCGGCAAGCGTGAACAGCAGGTTCATGCGTAACCCATTGCCGACATCCACTCGAGCGAAGATTCGCGCGCCTGGATATCGGCGTCTAGAACATCTTCCAGTCTGATGACAGGCTTGGCGGCATTCCTCGCCAGCACCTCTTCGATCATGAGGGGGATCGCCTTGAAAGGGATGCGCTCATCGAGGAAAGCGGCCACCGCCGCCTCGTTCGCCGCGTTCAGAATTGCCGGAGCTGTTCCACCCTGGCGCAACGCCTGGAAAGCCAAATTCAGGCAAGGGAAACGGCCCATATCCGGCGCCTCGAAATCCAGGCGTGCGATCTTGAACAAATCCAGCGAAGATACCCCGGCATCGATCCGCTCGGGATAGCCCAATGCATAAGCGATCGGCGTACGCATGTCGGGGTTGCCCAGCTGCGCCAGCACCGAACCGTCCACATACTCCACCATGGAATGAATCACGCTCTGGGGATGAATCACCACCTGGATGATGTCGGCATCGGCGTTGAACAGCCAGTGGGCTTCGATCACTTCCAGTCCCTTGTTCATCATGGAAGCCGAATCAACGGAGATCTTCCGCCCCATCACCCAGTTCGGGTGGGCACATGCCTGCTGTGGTGTCACCCTGTCCAGATCGTTCAAGGGAACAGTGCGAAAAGGTCCTCCTGAAGCGGTCAACAGGATTCGCTTGACACCCACAGCGCCCAAATCGCTTGAAAAGCCTCTCGGCAAAGATTGAAAAATCGCGTTATGTTCGCTATCAATCGGCAGCAAGGTGGCGCCATGCTGCCGAACTGCATCCATGAAAATCCGGCCCGACATCACCAGCGTTTCCTTGTTTGCCAGCAGAATGCGCTTACCCGCCCTGGCAGCGGCCAGCGAGGGACGCAAGCCGGCGCTGCCGACTATCGCAGCCATCACGCTATCCACCTGGGGCAACGATGCCACCCTTTCCAGCGCCTCGATCCCGCTCAACACTTCGATGTCAAGGCCAGCCAACTTGATCTTACCGTGCAATGCCTCAGCGCAGTCCGCGTCCAGCATGACCGCATAATCTGGCTGGAATTTCCAGCACTGTTCGAACATGCGGTCAACCTGGCAATTTGCAGTCAGCGCTACCACCCGGAAGCGATCGGGATGACGTGCAATGACGTCCAGCGTGTTCACGCCTATCGTGCCGGTTGAACCCAAAACGGTAATATTTTGAATTTTTGTCATCAGTTTTATCAGGCAGCTTCCTAGAATGCGTAATTTCTGAGCAGCAAACCAAAGGCGGCTACAGGCATCGCCGCCGTCAGTGCATCAATACGGTCCAACACACCGCCATGGCCGGGAAGAAGCCGACCGCTATCCTTGATTCCGGCCACGCGTTTCATCCAGGATTCGAACAAGTCCCCCATAATGCTGAACAGTGCCAGCAGCCACAGCAACAGTATCCCCCACAACAGACCGGAACCGAACGGCGTGGCAGAACCAGCCCACGTCCCCCACACCACGCCATACAGAGTTACGCCTAAAAATGCGCCGGCAACGCCTTCCCAGGTCTTGCCTGGACTAATGGTCAGTGCAAGCTTATGACGCCCAAACCTGCGTCCAGCAAAATAAGCGGCGCTATCGGCGACCCAGACCACCGCCATCAAGCCCAGCAACAATTCCGGGCTGATGCTACGCAACTCGACCAGTGCCAACCAGGTAGGTACCAGCACCACCCAACCGGTTAGTGCCATAAGCGGAAACTTTCTTGTTTGCCAATGATTGCGCAACCACAACGGAACCAGAAACACCCAGAAAAGGAAGGCAATGCCATAGATCGGGAAATCGGCAGAACGGGAAGATTCCGGCAACAGCGCCAAGCCGATGAGCAGTGTCAGCAACACATAAAGCCGGCTCTGGAAACCCGTGAAAGCGGCGATATTTGACCACTCGCGGGCGCAGATCAAAATCACGCCCAGCATCAGCAGTGCCCAAGCCATTTTCGGGAGAAGAAACAACGCGGACAGAAAAACAGACAGCAGCAACAGAGCAGTCAGAACGCGCACCTTAAGCATTTTTTTTGAGCTGCTCGCTAGTGCGCCCGAAACGGCGCTCCCTTTGCTGGAAGGATTTAATCGCACGTTTTAAGGCCATCATATTGAAATCCGGCCACAAAGTATCGGTGAAATACAGCTCTGTATACGCTGACTGCCACAGCAGAAAATTGCTGATGCGCTGCTCCCCGCCAGTTCGAATGAACAGGTCCGGCTCCGGGGCATAGTTGGTGGAAAGGTACGGCTCAATATCCTCCTCACTGAAAGTCAGGGCGCATTCCGGTTTGGCTTCAATCATCCTGTGAGTCGCCTGCACCATATCCCATCGACCGCCGTAATTCGCCGCGATAGTCAGAGTCAAACCGGTGTTGTTCTGGGTAAGCGATTCGGCGCGACCGATCATCTCGACCAGCTTTTCCTCGAAACGGGAGCGGTCGCCGATAACTTTAAGCCGGATATTGTTTTTGTGGAGTTTTGTGATTTCCTGCTCAAGGGCGAGCATGAACAACTGCATCAGAAACGAAACTTCCTCCGCCGGACGGCGCCAGTTTTCGCTGCTGAAGGCAAACAGCGTCAGGTACCCGACGCCTAGCTCAGTGCAAGCCTTGACTGTATTCCTGACGGTTTCGACGCCCCGCTTGTGGCCGGCAATGCGGGGCATGAAGCGCTTCTTCGCCCACCTGCCATTACCGTCCATGATGATAGCGATATGCTGCGGCACATCGCCAGTCTCGGGAATACTGCGTGTCGAACTCGTAAACAGGCCCACTCTCGCAATCCCTAAAACGCCATCAGTTCTGCTTCTTTGGTCTGGAGCATCTTGTCTATCTCGGAGATGTACCGGTCGGTCAACTTTTGAATTTCATCCTCGGCGCGGCGTTCATCATCCTCACTGATAGACTTGTCCTTCTCCATCTCTTTCAGGGTGGCATTGGCATCGCGCCGGACATTGCGCATCGCCACCTTGGCGAGCTCAGCCTCGCCCTTCACGACCTTGATGAATTCCTTGCGCCGTTCTTCCGTCAGTGCCGGCATCGGCACCCGGATCAAATCGCCCTGACTGGAAGGATTAAGACCCAGATCTGAATCGCGAATCGCCTTTT
Organism: Sulfuricella sp.; assembly: GCA_035530375.1. Taxonomy (GTDB): domain Bacteria; phylum Pseudomonadota; class Gammaproteobacteria; order Burkholderiales; family Sulfuricellaceae; genus Sulfuricella. Next base: position 40,803 of record DATKUY010000016.1, read on the forward strand.
CCACAGCGCCCACCATTTTCTTTTCCCAAGGCGTCACGCCGATAGTGTGGGAATCCAGCAAAGTGACATTGGCCACTTGGCCAATCGACACCATAGAACCGTAGTAATCCACCATTACATGGTCCAGGATGCCGGTGTGAGCACGACCTGTGCGCACCTTGCCCAGATCCGCCTTGAGCGATTCCAGGCTCTTTTGCATTTTTTGCTCAGCTGATTTTTTCACATCCGCAATCATGTCAAGATTCCTTCCTGTCCAGACCCCACCAAAATTTCAGCCAAGAGCCTGCCGGACTTGAAGAGTCGAAGCGAAAATTCGACTGGGCGAGGACAAATTTTGTCGATTTTGCAGGTCGTTACAGCCATTCCATTGACCAAAAAAACGGCGAAATATGAATCGGCCAAGCGGATTTACAGCCGATTTTCTTTAAGTCCGACAGACTCCTAACATTCAACCAGCGTTCCTTCATCTTCTCCCAATACCACGCGTTTCAATGCGCCAGGCTTGAAAATGCTGAACACGCACAGCGGCATTTTTTGATCGCGGCACAAAGCCAGCGCGGTGGCATCCATCACCTTGAGATTACGTGCAATCGCCTCATCGAAGCTAAGATGATCGTAGCGCGTCGCCGTCGGATCAATCTTCGGATCTGCCGTATAAACGCCATCGACCTTGGTCGCCTTCAGCACCACCTCGGCTTCCATCTCGGAGGCCCGAAGCGCAGCGGCAGTATCGGTGGTGAAGAAAGGATTGCCGGTGCCCGCACCGAAAATCACGATCTTGCCTTCTTCCAGATAACGCAGGGCCTTGCCGCGAATATACGGCTCGGCCACCTGCTCGATGGTCAGCGCCGATTGCACACGAGCGATAAGTCCGGCGCGGCGCATGGCATCCTGCAACGCCAGGGCATTCATCACGGTAGCCAGCATGCCCATGTAATCGGCGGTGGCGCGATCCATCCCCGCAGCCGCGGGGGCCACTCCACGGAAAATGTTGCCTCCGCCGATCACTACGGCAACCTCCACCCCAAGCCGCGTCACATCGCCAATTTCGGAAACAATACGCTCGATCACGTCACGATTGATACCGTAGCTGCTGTCACCCATCAGCGCCTCGCCGGAAAGCTTTAGCAGGATGCGTTTGTACCTGGGTATCGGCATGGTCGTTACACCTTTGCAGCGGCAGCCACTTCGGCGGCAAAGTCGTTGCTGCGCTTCTCTATGCCCTCACCCACCACGAACATCTGAAAGGCATTGACCTTGGCGCTCTTGGATGCCAGCAGTTTCTCCACCATCATATCGGGGTCCTTGACGAAGGGCTGCCCGACCAAGGTGACTTCAGCGAGATATTTACTGATCCGGCCTTCAACCATCTTCTCGACGATATTGGCAGGCTTGCCGCTTTCAGCCGCCTGGGCAGTGTAAATTTCACGCTCCTTGGCAAGCAGTTCGGCAGGCACCTGTTCTTTCGAAACGCATATCGGTTTGCTGGCGGCGATGTGCATCGCCACATCCTTGCCCAGTGTTTCGTCGCCGCCGGTGTAGTCCACCAGCACGCCGATCTTGGTTCCATGCAAATAGGCCGCCATCTGTCCAGCGGAACTGAAGCGGACAAAGCGGCGCACCGTCATGTTTTCGCCCAGTTTCATCACCAGACCCTGGCGCGCTTCCTCAACGGTGCTGCCGGAAGCCAGCTTAATCGTAGCCAGAGCGGCAACATCCGCCGGATTCCGCTGCGCCACGGCCTGCGCCACTTCCTTGGCAAAGCTGACGAAATCGTCGTTCTTGGCGACGAAGTCGGTTTCGCAGTTGACTTCCACCAGCGCACCGGTCTTGCGGTCATCACTGATAAAGCTCGCCACCACGCCTTCTGCTGCAATGCGGCTGGCCGCCTTGCCCGCCTTGGCTCCACTCTTGATGCGCAACGCATCCTCAGCCGCTTTCATGTCGCCATTGGCCTCGACCAGTGCCTTCTTGCACTCCATCATGCCAAGGCCAGTCAATTCACGCAGGTCTTTCACCATGCTTGCGGTGATTTCCGCCATTTTAAAACTCCTTGCTAATTACTTGATTTAGCGCGGCTTGCACGCGCGCCATAAAACACGAAACCAAATCAGGCACAAAAAAAGGGGCTGGTCAGCCCCTGATCTCCGGCTGATTTACTCAGCCGCTTGCTCTTCGACCTCAACGAATTCCTCGCCGACGATCTCCTGAATTACCTGGCTACGCCCTTCAAGCACGGCATCGGCCGCACCCCTGGCATATAGCCGGATGGCCTGGGTAGAATCGTCGTTGCCGGGAATAACATAATTCACGCCTATCGGCGAATTGTTGGAATCCACCACGCCGACCACCGGAATGCCAAGCTTGTTGACTTCCGTAATTGCGCCTTTCTCGTGGCCCACGTCAATCACGAAAATCACATCGGGCAGGCTGTTCATGTCCTTGATCCCGCCCAAGCTACGCTCCAGCTTGGCCAATTCGCGGTTCAGTAGCAACGCCTCCTTCTTGGCCAGTTTGCCCACATTTTCTTCAGACAACATCGCCTGCACTTCCTGTAGCCGCTTGATTGACTGTTTGACCGTCTTGAAATTGGTTAACATGCCGCCAAGCCAGCGGAAATTGACATAATGGCAGCCGGCGCGCTCAGCTTCTTCCTTGACGATATCACGAGCCTGGCGCTTGGTGCCGACGAACAGGATGCTGCCCTTGTTGGCGGCCATCTGGCGCAGATACTTCATCGCCTCCTGATACATCGGCAGGGTTTTTTCCAGGTTGATAATATGGATCTTGTTGCGGTCGCCGAAAATATACGGCGCCATCTTGGGGTTCCAGTAACGGGTTTGATGTCCGAAATGGACGCCCGCTTCCAACATCTGACGCATGGTCACTGACATTTTGATGCTCCTGAGTAAGGGTTATGCCTCCATCCGCCCGATACCACCCGGCGAACCGGGCACCCTGTACGTAAAGCGGATGTGCGAAGTTTTTTCAAAGTTTCTACATAAACGAACTAAGCCGCATGGCCCGTAATAAACCAGCAAACTTAACTCGCAATTCTAACATGCCAGACCATTTCTCCTCAAGAAAGAATTTACTCGTCAAGAATTTGCACGTTACTCCACTCAAAATCAGGTTCTCCGGTAATTTGATATACTTGCGCAATTCAATTCAGCCGGCAGCGCCATGTCCATCATCATCAAAACCCCTGAAGAAATCGAAAAAATGCGTATCGCCGGCAGGCTGGCGGCGGAATTGCTGGATTATATCGGGCCGTTCGTCAAGGAAGGCGTCACCACTGGCGAGCTGGACAAGCTCTGCCACGACTACACCGTGAATGTACAGCAGGCAACCCCCGCCCCCCTGAACTACGCGCCTTCCGGCCACCGCCCCTATCCCAAATCGATTTGCACATCGGTCAATCACCAGGTTTGCCATGGCGTTCCGGGCGAGAAAAAACTCAAATGCGGCGACATCGTCAATCTTGACGTCACCACCATCAAGGACGGCTACCATGGCGATACCAGCCGCATGTTCTATATCGGCGAGCCTTCCATCCAGGCAAAACGCCTGTGTGAAGTCACCTTCGAATGTACGTGGCTAGGCATCGTCGCGATCAAACCCGGCGCTCATTTGGGCGACATCGGCCAAGTCATCCAGAAACACGCAGAGGATCACGGCTACAGCGTGGTGCGCGAATTCTGCGGCCACGGCATCGGCCGAAATTTCCACGAGGAACCCCAGGTATTGCACTACGGCAAGGCGGGAACCGGTGTCAAACTCGCACCCGGAATGATCTTCACCATCGAGCCGATGATCAATGCCGGTCGGCGCGACATCCGCCAGCTTGGTGACGGCTGGAGCATCGTCACCAAGGATCACAGCCTGTCGGCGCAATGGGAACACACCGTTCTGGTCACAGAAACAGGTTATGAAGTCTTGACGCTGTCGGCAGGCTCGCCAAAAAAACCCGACAACATCCGCTAACTTTCGAGGCACGACTACTCATGGACACCGCCGGTTGGCGCAATATTCTCCAGCGCGGCGAGGATGATCTGCGCCGGGCCTACCTCGAAAAAGGCAATGCTGCCGCCCTCCTGCTCAGCCACAGCAGGCTGGTGGATGGCCTGCTCAAGTCGATCTGGCAGCAGATTTCCCTGCCCTCCTCCGGCGCACTCGTCGCCGTCGGCGGCTACGGGCGCAAGCAGCTTTATCCCGGCTCCGACATCGACCTGCTGATCCTTCTTCCAGCCAGCCCGGATAGCACTATCGAACAGAAACTGGAGCATCTCATCGGTTTACTCTGGGATATCGGACTGGAAGTCGGCCATAGCGTGCGCACCCTGCCCGAATGCCTGGAGGAAGCCACCAAGGACATCACGGTTCAAACCAACCTGCTCGAAGCGCGCTTTCTGACCGGCAACCGCATTCTATTCGAAAGCCTTGCTGCCGCTTTGCAGCAAAACCTGAACGCCCGCGATTTTTTCGAGGCCAAGATGTTGGAGCAACAGCGACGCCATGCCCGTTTCAACGATACCGCCAACAACCTGGAGCCGAACCTGAAGGAAAGCCCCGGCGGGCTGCGCGATTTGCAAAATATCCTGTGGATCAGCCATGCCACCGGCCTGGGAAATTCATGGAACAAGCTGGCACGCGAATCCATCATTACCGCCCAGGAGGCCCGCCAAATCCGGCGCCACGAACAGCTTCTGGAAAACCTGCGCATCCGCCTGCATTACCTCGCCAAACGGCGCGAAGACCGCCTCCTGTTCGACCATCAGACACTGCTTGCGGAGCAATGCGGGTTTACCGACAAATACCCGCGCAAGGCCAGCGAGCAATTGATGCAGCGCTATTACCGCACCGCCAAAGCCGTCAGCCTGCTTAACGAAATCCTGCTGAAGAACCTGCGGGCACGTATTTTCCCGACCGTCTCGGCACAAATTGCCCCGATCAATGCGCGCTTCCGGGCAAGCAACGGGCTGCTCGAAATAGCCGATGACAACGTATTCAGGCGCGAGCCGGGCGCCATACTGGAAAGCTTCATGCTTTTGCAGCAACACCCGGAACTGGGCGGCATGAGCGCATCCACCTTGCGCGCGTTGTGGCGCTCGGCGCCTGAAATAGACGCCAACTTCCGGCGCCAGGCCGCCAACAGGGCACAGTTCATGGCCATTCTGCGGGGGCCCGGCCTCACCCATGAATTACGCAGAATGAACCAGCTCGGTATTCTGGAGCGATATATTCCCGCCTTCGGCCGGATCGTCGGCCAGATGCAACACGATCTGTTCCACGTCTACACGGTGGATGAACACACCATGATGGTAGTGCGCAACCTGCGACGCCTCACCATTCCCGAATTCGCCCACGAATTCCCACTGGCCAGCGAGCTGATCAATAGTTTCGAACGCCCGGAAGTGCTCTATCTGGCGGGGCTGTTCCATGACATTGCCAAAGGACGGGGCGGCGACCATTCCAGGCTGGGCACGGTCGATGCACGCCGCTTCTGCCGCCTGCACGGCCTGGATAAGGAAGATACCGAAATGGTCGCATGGCTGGTGGAAAACCATCTGGTCATGTCAGCCACCGCCCAAAAACAGGATTTGAGCGACCCCAACGTGATCGAAGCGTTCGCCCGATGCATCCACGACCAGCGCCGCCTGGTTGCGCTCTACCTGCTGACGATGGCTGATATCCGCGGCACCAGCCCGAAAGTCTGGAACGCATGGAAAGGCAAGCTGCTGGAAAATCTGTTACGGGCGACGCAACGCCACATTGCGGGCGGAGCAGCCCCACTGGAAACACACCTGCAGGCAAGACAAACCGAAGCACTGTCCATACTCCGGCTTTATGCGTTCGGCGGCGACGCGCACCGGGCACTATGGGCGCAACTGGAAACAGGCTATTTTCTGCGTCACGAAGCACAGGAAATAGCCTGGCACAGCCGCAATCTCTACGGCAAGGTCGATTCGGCGTTGCCGGTCGTCAAGGCACGACTGAGTCCGGCCGGCGAAGGCATCCAGGTGATGATCTACACGCCGGACAGGGATGACCTGTTCGCCCGGATTTGCAGCTTTTTCGAACGCACCGATTTCAATATCGTCGAGGCAAAAATCCACACCAGCCGCCATGGCTATGCCCTGGACAGCTTCGTTGTACTCGACGAGGCCAACCGCGCCGTCCATTACCGCGACCTGCTCAGCTTCATCGAATACGAGTTGACGCAGCGACTGGCGCCAACCGTGCCATTGGAGCCGCCCATGCAGGGACGGTTGAGCCGCCACCTGAAACATTTTCCGATCACGCCGGAAATTTCGATCAAATCCGATGAAAAAGAGATCTACCATGTGCTGTCGGTCATTGCAGGAGACCGCCCCGGCTTGCTGTCACGCATCGCCCAGACGCTGCTGAGACACCATATCCACCTGCATACGGCAAAAATCGCCACCCTCGGCGAACGCGCCGAGGACACTTTTTTAATTACCGGGGATGAGTTGGGAAATCCGAAAGCCGTGCTGCGCCTGGAAACCGATCTGCTACAGCAACTGCAAACCTGAATCCATTCATGCGTTGACAAGCTCAACATGAACGGATGCATAAATTAACCATGCCGGATCGTTAGCGCACAACCCGGTTCAATTTATGGCGTTCGTAATTGCCGCCCTGCCCGAACTAACAGCGCCGTTTTGTCTAACGCCGCCAAAGCTCTCTCAATCACGTCAGAGGCATGCCGTCCATCGCCCGATGTCGCCTCGACGACCAATCGTGCGCTGACGCACAAGCGCAGCGCGCTTACCGGCAAGCCATCACGGCTGCCGCAGGAAATTGGCTGCCCCAATTGGCAACGCAAGGCGGCAGCATTATTGCTTGAAGCTTGGCAATCCAGGCCGTAACTATCGGTCAGATCGGCTTGCAGCAACCGATAAACCTGCTCTGTCTCTTCACGGCTCAAGAGCGTCTTATCTTCATCTTCTGAATGATGAAGCAAGAAGGGGAAGATCGTCTGGATATGATCCCAGCCCGTCGCCTCGATCAAAGGGATGCGATCAAGCCGAGGCACGGGCAATGGCTCGAAGACAGGATCGCTCATCAGACGATTCTGAACGGCTTGCGCAAATGTCTGAACGAAGTTCATGACCGCCGCTTCCGGCAACGAACGAAACGCCCGCAAGTCCGCCAAAGCCGCTTCCCAGCGCAGCAATAGCCCGAAATTGGCGACGTCGTCGAGAGCGTCATCGGTGTCCCAGCCCTGGGGCCAATCTGCTCGGGCGGAATAGGCCGACAAGGCATGCGGGAGCGAACGCTGACGAAGCCGCTGCGCAGCCGGCGAGGGGATGAGCAGCGCGCCCGAAAAAGTCGGGCCGGTCACGAATTTTGAACCGGTCAGCGCAACCATGAAACCCTGTTCCAGATAGGCTCGCAAAGTCGGCGGGGCGATCCGGAACTGGCACGCATCGACGAGTACGTCGACCCTGTCCGGGAACCGATGGTGCAACGCCAAAACACAGGCCGGGCTAGGCGCGATCAATCCGGTTTTGGAGACATCGACAAGCGTCAGGAGAACGCGCCGTCCCTTCGCGATCGCCCCGGCCACCAAGGCTTCCACTTCGGTATCTACGGCCGCTGACTGCCGGGGAGTTCCATCGGCAAGGCGAATTGGCACGGTCACGGCTTCGCAAACGACACCGCCGCCGATCGGCGTTCCTTCAATGACAGCACCTCCCAGCGCGGCACGGGCGCTGAAGTGGTGCCCGGAAAGGGCCGCCCCCACCCCGCTGCCTGTTTCCGCCGCCTCCACCATAACGGCAAGCGTGGGCGCGGCTTCGGTGCCACCCGCAAGCTGGGCGGCAATCAAGTGGATATCCGTGCCGGAGGGAGCGAAAATGACATTGAGCCCGGGGAGATCGGATACTCCGCACAATCGAACCAACTCCTGGCGAATCCGGTTGAGTTCGCGGGCGTAGACAACCGCGTGCTGCTCTACGTCAACGACGAGAAGAAGCTTGTCGCGAAGACCACTTGCAGCGGAAAAACCGGCCTCGGAGATGGTTGAGGCCGTCGAGGACCCGAAAGCCGCCAGATCCGGGTCAGGAAACGACTGGCAGGCGTATTTGTTCAAACCGCTGGATTGGTCAAGTGCGATGCGGGCATCGCCCCCCTCGAGCAGAAGCTGCTCGAGGGAGGGGAGGCCAGGATGGGCACCCCATAGAGAACGGGCAAACATTCTTTATTTAGATTTAAGACAAGCCGCGTTTCATCGCATTGGCCAGCATTCCGCGAAAGGCGGAAAACACCTTCTGCATCTGAGGTTGCTTGTACGGAAAGACCTCTACGGGATCGATTGCATGGACGATCATGCCGCTGTCAATTTCGAAAATCAGCAATTTCCCATCGGCTGTCTCGCCGCAATCGATCCCCACGTAATCAAGCCCGGCACGCTCATAAATGGCGCGAAAGGACTCTTCATGCCGGCGAGCGAAGCCTTCGTCGAAACCGGCCATGAAGCGCGCTTCCTCGGCCCGTTTTTCGGCGCTTTCGGCCATGCCCGCATTCAGGTAATGCACCATCCAGTGCGAGGAGATTGCCATATGACAGACAAACGGGCGCCCGTCGATCAGAACGATCCGATACTTCCTGAACAGGCCATCCGGTCCGCGATAGTCGACGAAACGTGCAACATAGAATTCGCTGTTCGGCACCGCCTGAAGATAGTCCGCAATGGCTGCGCCATCATCGATCTTGAGAAGTCCCTGGCCCGCATGCGAATCAACCGGCCTGACAATGATCGGGAACGCTCCCTCTTCAAGGACGGAGGAAATCGACATGTCTCCGCTGCCGACTCGCTCCAGGGTCTGCCTGTCGATTCGCACAGTAACCGGCATAACCACCCCCGGCACGGACTTCAGCAACGCGCAAGCACCGTCGCGCGACATCAAGGCAATCCGATCGGGCATGTTGAGAACCGGGTGTGGCCAGGATTTTATGGCGCTCTCGACCTGTTTCAAGAGCGGAAGATTCCGGTCGGACTCGCAAATGGCGATGAACAATACATCATGATCTGGCAGCGACGAGGGCAAAGGCAGCCCCGGAGCCACATAAAGCAAATAGAGCGTGACATCGGATCCTTCCAGCAGAAACTCCAAGGGGTCGTTCGACATCAAATCGCCCGGCCCCATGATGGCGAGAAGCCGGATTCCGGCTTGACCGGCGGCAGTCGGCGGGCGATAAAGCTGCTGCTGCTCCAATGCCTGGGCTTGCATGGCAAGCGCAATATCCCAGTTCCCCCTGAGCTGCAAAACTGTCGACAAGTCCATCAGCGCATTGGCATCGTTCGGATTACGCTCTGCGCGCGCTATCAACTGTGCCCCCAAAGGGGCGAGATCGACGCCGGAATAGGCCATTCTCATCAACGCAGCAAGGCCAATGAGTTGATCTTGATCGCTTTCTTTAATGGGACATGGTGCCGGAGCTTCGTGGTTCATGATGTTTTCCTGTTCTGCATGGTTTTGGCATCACCAAATTCGACCGTAGCCCTTATCAGGGCGTCGATGTCACTCGAGTTGGTGCGGTGGTTGACGATCGCGGCTCGAATGGCGAGGCGGCCTTTGATGGTGGTCGTTGACGGCGCAGCAATCCCCGACTCTTGCAGGGCGACAACGATATCCGCATTCACCCGGTCGGCATCTTCGCACAGGTACCGGAAGCAGACAATGTTCAGTGAAACCGGCGCCAAAAGTTCAAGCTGGGGCGTTGTCCCGATGCGCTGCCCCATGTACCGGGCCAGCGCGCAGGTTCCGGAAATCACCTGACCGAGTTTCTCCGCACCGTAGACCTTGATTGTGAACCAGGTCTTGAGCGCCCGGAAACCCCGGGACAAATCCGGCCCGAAATCGCAAGGCCATGGAGATCCGGCCGCCATCCCGCGGGTTTCCCGTCTCAGGTATGCGGCAGGAGAGGCAAAGGTGCTGTGATGAAGCGTGCCGTCCCTCACCAGGATAAAACCGGCATCGTACGGCACCTGTCCCCATTTATGGAAATCGAAAGCAATGGAGTCCGCCAGCTCGATGCCTGCAAGGCGCGGCGCGATATCCGGGGCCAGCATGGCGAGCGCCCCGTAAGCGCCATCGACATGAAACCAAAGCCCTTCTCTGTGGGCTATCTCCGCAAGAGAAGCGAGATTGTCGATGGCGCCGACATCGACCGTCCCCGCCGTCCCGGCAATAAAGAACGGGCTCAGGCCGGCGCTCCGATCAGCGGCGATCGCCCGCTCCAGCGCCTCGACATCCATCTGGTACCGATCATTCACCGGGATGATCCGCAGGGCATCGATGCCAAGACCGGAAATATCCATCGCCTGAGCGATACAGCCATGGGCGCCGGCCGATGTATAGGCGGACAGACGTTTGCCGCCGGCAGCGACGCCCTTATGGCGCACACCGACACCCATGGCGGCAGTTCGGGCAACGAGAACGGCAATCAGGTTCGCCATGGAAGTTCCGGCCACGAAAATGCCGCTTGCCGCGTCGGGAAAGCCGAAGAGCTCACGCACCCATTGAACCACCTGCCGTTCCACTTCGACCGGCATCTGATCACGCCCGCCAAGATTTGCGTTCAGTCCGGCAGCCAGCATCTCTGCCAGCATGCCAACCGGAGTCCCGCCGCCATGAACCCAGCCCATAAAACCGGGATGTGCGTTGCCCACGGCAAAAGGAAGGATGTCACGCATGAACGTTTCATGCACCGCCACCAGATCGGACGGCTCCTGGGGAAGCGGTTGCCGGAAAAGATCGCGCACATCCTGCGGAATCGGCTGCCAGACCGGGCGCTTACGGATATATTCCAGGTAGTCCAGAATATCGTCGAGCATGCGATGGCCCTGGGCCCGAAAATCTTGCCAATCCGATGGGTCAAGCGTATTGGGAGATGTCACTCGTATATCTTTTTTCATGGGAAAAACGCTGACTCCGATGTCCCGCCGATCAGGGCTCGGTGCTCAGGGTTATCTTTCAGGAAATTGCGGGGCCGGCTTGTCCGTATCGCCCTGCTCCAGTTGATAAAGCCAGGCCAGCAACTCCGCCACGGCGAAATAAAGCTCGGGCGGAATATGCTGGTCAAGATCAACCTGCATCAGCAGCGAGACCAGTTCGGGCGACTCATGCACATACACGCCGGCCATCTTGGCGCGCTCGATGATCGCTTCCGCCAGCAGACCCCGCCCCTTTGCCACCACCTGCGGCGCCGACTTGCCGGCACTATAGGCAAGCGCAACAGCGAGCTGCGGGCTATCAGGCTTTTTCATGCCGCTCTACCGACATGGCAAGCACGCGCAGGCCGGAAGCCTGCATCGAACCCAGCAGCTTGTCCTGAGCGCCTTTCATGGCTTCCGCCGTGCCAGAATCTGCGGCCTTGAGGTCAATACGCACCCCCTGCGGCGTAAAAGCTAGGGCCGCCTGCACGTTGCCCAGCCTGGGCAACTGAAGGCGCAAACTGGTTTGCCAGTGGCGCAATTCCTCATCTCCATTGCCCCCCTCGCGCGCATTCCGCTCCTCCACTCTCCACTCCATCGTCTGCCCTTGCCACACCTGTCCCTGCCACACCAGTTGGCGCGAATCGAGGGTCTGCAACTGCTGCTGGACCAGGGAGACCGCCTCGGCGTGAACCGGGAGGCTGGCAGCACTCTGCACCGGCGCCCCATCCAACAGCGATTGTGCCGTCATGTTCCCCGAGCTGCCTGGAGCATTGCCCGGTTGCGGGGCATTCGGCGCGTTCATTGGAGTGGTTGCTGCCTGAGCCGGACTGCCCGGAGCGTTGCCCGGTTGCAGAGCAGTCGGCACGTTCATTGAGGCGTTTGTCGCCTGATCCGGCAACTGAGCATTTGCCATGCCCTTTGGACCGACTTCGGGTGGCGACGAGGAAACGAGGGGCAGAAGCTTGCCCTGCGGCTCCCGCAGCAAGTCCGCCAGATTTCTCTCTCCGGCCACCCATTGAGCCTGGTGGGACTCGTAAAACAATCCGCTCTGTGACAAGGCGCTGCGCAGCGTGGTGGCGAATTCCTTGATGTCGGCGGGCGCGGAGGAAAGCAAAGGCGCCGCTCTGATCAGAGAAGAAGCCTTGGCCCCCGCCTGATCTGAAATTTTTTGCAGCAACGCGCCGAGATAACGCGCCGAATCACTGACGGTAACCTGGGGTTTGGCATCGGCAGGAACAGCAGCGTTGAGTGTCGCTGCAGCCAGATCGCGGGTAAGCACGAAGGTCAGGCGCGGCTGGTTGGAAACAAAGGTCAATTCGACCTGCTCGCCCTGCTGGGTGTTCCTGGGCAAATTCATGTCCAGTACTTGCTCGCCGACCTGTACCTGGAACCGTCCGTTCGGCATATTGGACAGCACCACGGCCGTCAGGCGCTGACCGGGCACCCACAGCGGCTCCTCCAGCGGAGTCTGGGCAACATCCACCAGCGGCGGAGCGGATGTTTTAATCAGCAATTGCAACTGGTTTAAAACATCGTTGTGAATCATGAGGATTGACTATGGTGCATAGCGATGATCAATTCCGCCTCGCCGCGCGAGATTCCGCAGCGGGAGGCCACATCGCTCACGTTGAGACCCTGCTCGGCCATTTGAATGGCATTAGTGTAGGGCGTCACCGCAGCTTGCAGGGCCTTTATCTTTTCGATCTCCGACTGCAACCGGTTAACCTGCTCCTGCAGGCGGGCCATTTCCAATTCCAGGGATTGCACTTCCCGGTTTTGGGCGAGGGCATGAGCCTCTGCCCCCTTTTGCCAAACCCGCCAACCGAGGGGTTTGGTAGAACGCATCAGCAGCAGCATCTCGGCAATATAAACCGCCAGCACCAGCACAGCGCCGATCAGCAATTCACGCCAAGTAATAACAAAGGATTCCAAATGTTTGTTCCGACCGGAAGATGATTCACAACAATATCATTTTTACATCCGTTCTCACAAGACCGCCAATCGACTGCCTCTACCACTGAAAGAAACTCGACCAGAGCTCGGGGGCATGCACCACGGCCAGAATAGCAACGGTTGCTCCGTCACTTCATAAGCGATGACATCAAGGAATTGGGCGGTTGCCAGGCCGCGCGTTTGAAGCCTTCCCTTCTCGGTCGATTTCAGGGTGATCGGCAAGTATGCGGGCTTGCCGACGGATTTCAGAAACGGCGCTTCGTGCCACCTATGGATTATCTTCTGAGATACGCTCGGCAATTCCAGTTAGACCGTTTAGGGAAGCCCTGAACAGCCCTTCAGCCCCCCCATCCAAGGGGAAAGTGGAATTATCAGGGGTTCCTTAGGGTCACGGATTCAGACATGACGCCTCTCCTGTGCTAACAGGTACGCAATTTAGCAAAAAAACCAATAGGCCAATCAGGCGAACTCGTCAATTTGATGTTCGGGATCGGGACGCTTATTGCCAGGATTCACGGATTGATCATCAGGTGTTGATTTGCGCTTATTCTTTTGTCTGAATTCGTTCAAATCAGGGTGACGGTCGTCAGGGTGAAATGGAATTGACTCGTTGACTCCACCAACTGGCTCAGTTGCAGCCTGGTAACTCATAAAGGGCAAAAATTCGGCTGTGGTATTCGAGGTTTGAAAGATTGCATCACTCACACTCTCCTCTACCTGTAAAATGAAACACTCAGGGTGTTTCATAGGCCTTGTTTAATTTTTTCTCATTACCGATGCTTCCCATCATCTCCTGCAACTCGCCCATCCATCCTTCGGTAAGTTTTTTGATTTCAGCGTCTGCTTCAAGGATGGACCGAATCAGATTACCCTTTTTTTCCAGCTCACTGCCAGTCCACAAACCTTCATTCTCACTTTTTATCAGATCATGGGTGATTGATGCCCGGATTTTTTCCAGTTCGACAAGCTGGCCCCACTGTTCAGCCCGAACATGCTCCAGCATCCGCCTGGTAAGGCTCAGCATTTCGGCATAGCGGCCGAGTAGCTGTTCAGAATCCACACTCAGGCCTTGCCGTAACTAAGTGATGCACGTTGTTGCGGCACCGATTCTGGTTGCGGGGCTGCAACAGTTCCCACGACATTCTGTGGTTTGCCAATTGTATCCCACGCGCCCTTCAACTCGGACAGCAAACGCGACACTTCATCCAGTGGCACGGTCTCATTTTTCAGGTTGGCCACCAGCAGGCGTTGACACATATATTCGTACAAAGCCTTGAGATTCTGTGCCAGTTCGCCACCCACCTTCTCATCCAGGCTCACCTTCAGGCCCTCATCGATGATGGCGATCGCCTGGGAAATTGCTTTGCCCTTGGCGGCAATCTCATTGCGCTGCATATGCACCTTACCGGCAGCAACAGACAGAATCGCACCTTCGAACAGCATGGCAATCAGCTTGTGCGGACTCGCTCCGGCTATGCCGGTCTCAATCCCTACCTGAGAATAGGCGCTTACTGCATTGCGCGTCGTGGCATTCATTTTTCCCTCTCTGCCGCCAAAGCAGCGGCATTTATTTTAACCAGGTTATCCTTGTATGCTCCGAGCTTACTTGGAAATCTTAGGCAGATTGGCCAGCTGCTGCGACAAAAAATTGCTGGTTTGCTGCATACTGCCGATCAATACGTCCAAAGCGGTATACTGGGCACGGTAGTTTGCTTCGATGGTCACGAGGCGGCGGTTCAGTTCGTCGCGCTGGCGGCCGATATCCTTAATGCTGCTGTTGAGCCCGTCGGTACGGCTGGAAACCATGCTCGGGCTTGCCAGGAAACCACCTACCAAGGAATTCAGCATGTTGGCGTAGCCATTGGAAAAATTGATGGTGCCTCGCGCGCCAACCACCCCCCCGGCGATTTGAATCTTGAGTCCCTCTACCGTCGAACCCGTCACTCCGGTCAGAGCCTGGCCAGAGCCTACGGCGGCCATCCCGCCGATGGTACCGGCCACATCCACACCCACCGTGGGGGTCATCGTGCCGCCCATGAAGGTCGACACGGCGGTGCCTGTTCCACTCGTCATGCTCGCGTTGGAAGCCGAGCCATAGCGAACGGAAGTGACGCTCAGGAAACCGGTGGTGGCATCCACCGTAGCAGCCACGGACGAACCGGCCGAGGAAAATGCGGAGGTGCCGTTGATGACCGATTGGATCATCGTCGCCAGTTGGGATGCGTTATAGCTTCCCGCTGTCAGGCCAACCGAGGCGCTTATCCCGTCCAGAGTCACATTGATTGCGGTGCCTGCGGCAATCACGGTATTTGGAGCGACATTTAAATCGAGGTTGCCGGTGACGCTTCCCTGGGTTGCCAGCTGGGTCACATTGACCGCATAACTTCCGGCCTGGGTCTTGGCGGTCGAACCGGAATAATTGACCAGACTGTCGGTGGTTTTGCCCACCGCTGCGAACAACCCGGCAACGTCGCCGAAATTATTGGTGATGGCATTTTGCAGCTTGGTGGTATCCAGCGCCATTGACCCGTCTCTCTGGAAGGATACGCCGATTTGCGAGAGCGTGGTCAGGCTGCCGCTCAAGCCTGCCAGCGAGGAAGAGAGGGTACGGCGAATCTGCGCTTGAATTGTCTGAACCGTGGAATCTCCCAGCAAGGGGCCGGCTTTCTTGGTGGCGGGGTCGTAGGACGACAAACTGGAGAGGGTGCTATTGATATCGTTATAGGCTTTCACAAATGCCTGCACGGCGGTTTGCACCGAGCCCGCGTTGCGCGCCACGCTCAGGTTGGTGGTACCGATCTTAAGCAGATTCAGGGTCACGCCCGGAATGGCGCCGGTCAGCGTATTGGATGTGCTGGCAACCGCTACACCGTTTATGGTGACCGAGGCGCTTTGCGCAGCAGCGCTCTGGGTCATGTTTTGCACCGCCGCCGGGTCCTCGGCCAGCAAACCCTGCACCGTCGCATCGCCGGCCACGGTGATTTTCATGCTGGAAGTCGCACCGGTCTTGCTGGAAGTCAGCACCAGGCGGTTGGGGGCAGCGCTGCCGTCATTGACGATCGTTGCGGTGACACCGATATTGGCTGTATTAATCGCGTCACGAATGCCCTGCAGGGAATTGTTGGTGCTGTCGATAGTAACCGTGCCGCTGGCTTGGGAGGCATCCTGGGTGAATGTGGCTCCGCTATATATCCCGTTGGTAAGGGTGCCGCCGGTAATGGTACCGAATTGGAAAGTAAGCGTGGAGGCTGCACCGGTGCCTATCGCCGCCGTTGTGCTGGTTTGCCCTGTGGCCAGCAGGGTCTGGGGCTGGGCCATTGCGGCCACATTGACCGCATAACTACCCGCAACAGCACTGCTGGTGGCGGATGCCGTCATAATGGTGGTATCGCCTGGCGTGGCGAGAAAATTCTGGAACTGGGAGAGGTCTGTCAGCCCGCTTACCGCGGTCTGGAATGTAGACAGCGCGCTGTTCAGGTTGCCATAGGCGGAAAGTTTCGTCTGGTAGCTGGCCTCAAGCGTGTTCAAGCGCACCAGCGGCTGCTGTTCGACCGACATCAACTTGCTGACAATGCCGTTTACATCCAGGTTGGAACCGATGCCCGGAGATGAAAGTGCCATGATAGCCTCCTTGCTCGTCGCGAGCGGTAGCGCGGCAAAAGTGTATGTTATCTGTTCAACGGTTTACCGCTGTCAAACTTTTTGCTTAATCAACAGACCTTGCAATTTATCCAGGCTTCTGGCGATAGAGAGCATCTCCTCGGAGGGAATCTGGCGAATCACTTCCTTCGTCGCCTTATCCACCACCTTCACCACCACCTTCCCAGTACCTTCGTCCACATTGAATTCGAGGTCGCTGGCGTTTGCCAAGGCCTGGACTACCTTGTTCACCTTATCCACTGCCTGCTTCACATGATTGCCGTCAATCGTCTGGCTTGCGGCCTGCACCGCGCCGGCTGAAACCGGAACGTGCGAATCCTGCTTGACCGCCACCTGTTCCTGAGCCGTTTTTTGAACTCCGGGCTCCGGGTGCGACACGTTGGGCGGTATTACATTTAATTGTTGAATTTCCATGATACCCTCCTTACAAGAGAAAATCCCGGCTGGAATTTAACTTATTCCAGCCGGGTTTCATGCTAAGGATAGCTTAAGCGATTACTTCAACAGGCTCAATACCTGGTTAGGCAGCGCGTTCGCTTGCGCCAACATCGCCACACCCGCCTGCTGCAGAACCTGGTTGCGGGTCAGGCTGGCCGTTTCCGCCGCGAAGTCCGTATCCTGAATCCGGCT
>DATKUY010000017.1:0-26435 GCA_035530375.1 Sulfuricella sp.
CCGGCTTCGAAGGAGATTTCTTCGAGCAGCTTTTCCATCACGGTGTAGAGGCGGCGCGCGCCGATGTTTTCGGTTCTTTCGTTGACCTCGAAGGCAATTTCGGCCAGGCGCCGGATTGCGTCGGGGCGGAAATCGAGCTTCACCGCTTCGGTGCCGAGCAGCGCTTCATACTGCCTGGTGAGGCAGGCGTCGGTGTTGGTGAGGATTTGTTCGAAGTCGGCGACGCTAAGGGATTCCAGTTCAACCCGGATGGGCAGGCGGCCTTGCAATTCGGGGACGAGGTCAGAGGGTTTGGCGAGATGGAAAGCGCCGCTGCAGATGAACAGGATGTGGTCGGTCTTGATCATGCCGTACTTGGTGGAGACGGTGGTGCCTTCGACCAGCGGCAGCAGGTCGCGCTGCACACCCTGGCGCGACACTTCCGCGCCGGAGCCTTCCGAGCGGCTGGTGATCTTGTCGATTTCGTCGAGAAAGACGATGCCGTTCTGTTCGACATTCTGCACCGCCTGGATTTTCAAGTCCTCGTCGTTGACCAGCTTCATCGCCTCTTCTTCGGCGAGCAGCTTCATCGCTTCGCTGACTTTCATCTTGCGCAGCTTGCGCTTGCCGCCGCCGATATTCTGGAACAGGTTCTGGATCTGCGAAGTCATTTCTTCCATGCCGGGTGGCGCGAGGATTTCCATGTGCGCCTGTGGCGCGGCCACTTCAATTTCGATTTCCTTGTCGTCGAGCTTGCCCTCGCGCAGCATCTTGCGGAATTTCTGCCGCGTAGCGCTATCCTCGTGCACAGCCACCTCGTCCTTGTCGAGCAAATGGGCCATTTCCCGGACAGGCGGCAGCAAAACATCGAGAATGCGCTCCTCGGCATGGTCTTCGGCGCGGTGACGCACCTTGAGGGTTTCCTGCTCGCGGGTCTGCTTGATCGACATTTCCACCAGGTCGCGGATGATCGAATCGACGTCGCGGCCGACATAACCGACCTCGGTGAACTTGGTCGCCTCCACCTTGATGAACGGCGCGTTGGCGAGCCGGGCCAGGCGGCGCGCGATCTCGGTCTTGCCGACACCGGTCGGGCCGATCATCAGGATGTTTTTCGGCGTGATTTCCTGGCGTAGCGGCTCGGCCACCTGCTGTCGCCGCCAGCGGTTGCGCAGGGCAATGGCGACCGCGCGCTTGGCGGCATGCTGGCCGATGATGTGCTTGTCCAGCTCGTGGACGATTTCCTGGGGTGTCATTTGGGTCATGGTTCGCTGAGCTCACAGTGATGGGGAATGAGTAATGGGTGATGAGCGTGGCTGGGGTTACCCATCACCCATCCCTCATCACTCCAGTACTTCAATCACATGGTTCTGATTAGTATAGATGCACAGGTCGCCGGCAATGGTCAGCGCTTTTTTGACGATTTCCGCCGGCTGCATGTCGGTATGTTCGAGCAGGGCGCGCGCTGCGGCTTGGGCGTAAGGGCCGCCGCTGCCGATCGAGATCAGGCCCAGCTCCGGCTCCAGCACGTCGCCATTGCCGGTGATGATCAGCGAGCTTTCCCGGTCCGCCACCGCCAGCATCGCTTCGAGCCGGCGCAGGATGCGGTCGGTGCGCCAGTCCTTGGCGAGTTCCACCGCGGAGCGCAGCAGATGGCCCTGGTGCTTTTCCAGCTTGGCCTCGAAACGCTCGAACAGGGTGAAGGCGTCTGCCGTGCCGCCGGCGAATCCGGCCAGTATCTTGTCGTGATGGATGCGCCGCACTTTGCGCGCGCTGCCCTTGACCACGATGTTGCCGAGGGTCACCTGGCCGTCGCCGCCGAGTGCCACGCTATTGCCGCGCCGCACCGAAAGGATGGTTGTTCCGCGAAATTGCTCCATGTCTTTCCTCGTGATGAAGTTGATTTCATTATACCGGCAAAAAACCGGTGTCGCCTTTCACCCTAAAAAAGCGGTCATCCGTGGCTAAAACCCGTTTACAGATTCACAGAACCGGCCGGTTCTTCGGCAGCACCAGAAAATTAAGGCCCAGTGCCAGCGCGGCCAGAGACCAGACGATGACGGCGCCGGACGGCAAGTCGAACAGCAGCGAAAGCAGCAGCCCCAGCAGATAGCCGAGCGCGCCGAGCAGGTAGCCGAAGGCCAACTGACGGCGCGAAGACAGGGAGCGGATGGCGAGCGCGGGAACGATCAGGCTGGCGAACACCAGGTAAACGCCGACCAGTTGCACCGAAGCGGTGACGGCAAAAGCGAACAGCCCGTAGAAGCCGAAGCGGCCGAGCCGTCGTTGCCCGATGCCGAACCATAGCGCCAGGATGGCGGCAGTCAACGCGGCCAGCGGCAGCAGTTGCGCATGGCTCACCCACAGAATCTGGCCCGCCAGCAAATCCTTGAGATGTTCGCCGCCGTGCGGGTTGTTGGCCACCAGTATCATGCCGCCGGTGGCGGCCAGCGCGAACAGCACGCCGATCAGCGCTTCCTGGGTTTCCGGCCAGCGCTTTTCCGTCCAGGTCAACAGCAGGGCGCCGAGCAAGGCCGCCGAAACCGCCGCCGCCTGGGCGATCCAGCCATCCGGCTCAAAACCCAGACGGTCCGCCGCGATCACGCCGAGGGTAGCGATCTGGGCAATGGCCAGGTCGATAAACACGATGCCGCGCTTCAATACCTGAAGGCCGAGCGGCACGTGGGTGGCCAGCACCAACAGGCCGGCGAGGAAAGCGGGTAGGAGGATGGAAAAACTGAGTGTGTCGAAGTTCATGATTTATCCTTTTTCACCGCAAATACCCAAAGGGCACAAGGGACGCAAAGGTACGCGAGGTAACCCAATAGCCTTGTTTTCCTTTGCATACCTTTGCGGTGAACATGATTTATTTAAGCGCCGACAGCAGCCGTTGCACGGTGTCGTCGAACAAACCGAACAAATCCTTGGCGCGATCCGAACCGCCGACGGTAAAAGGCACCACTACCACCGGGATTTTGGCGCGTTCCGCCAACCACTCGGAGGCGCGGGCATCATTGTAGGTGGCGCGTATCACCGCTTTCGCGGGCTGCCGCTGCAATTGCGCCAACACCTCGGCCAGATGGCCGCTGGTCGGTTCGACGCCGGGCTTGGGTTCCAGCGCCGCGACCTCATTCAACCCCAGCCAGTTCTCGAGATAAGCAAATGCCTTGTGATGGACGACAATGGCCATGCCCCTGAGCGGCGCGGCCTCTTTTTCCCATTTCGCCATCGCCGCCTTCCAGCGTTCGGCAAATACCTTGTAATTACCCTGGTAATAAGCGCTATTGGCCGGATCGACCTCGGCCAGCCGCTTTGCCAAGGCATCGGCCACCAGGGCGATGTTGCGCGGATCGGTCTGGATATGCGGATTGCCGCCGGGGTGGACGTCGCCCAGGGAACGGTCGACGCTGCTCGGCACCTCCAGCATGCGCACATATTTGGTCGCTTCGAAGTAGCCCGGCTTTCCCGGCTGGATCTTCGGGTTGCCGGTCTGGCGCAACAGGATCGGCAACCAGCCGATTTCCAACTGGGAACCGGTGCACACCGTCATGTCTGCGCCCCTCGCCCGTGCCAGCAAGCTGGGCTTGGCCTGGACGTGATGCGGATCCTGGAAGGCATTGGTGGCGTTGTAAACACTCACCTTGTCGCCGCCCAACTCCTGCGCCAGCGCACCCCATTCCGGCTCGCAGGCGAGGATGTTGAGCGCAGCAAAGGCCGGAACGGCGAAAGAACCGAGCACCGCAGCAAAAACGAATTTCAAAATTCCGTTCGACATTTTCATCTCCTAAAAGTTATGCGCGCCGTGGGCGCCGAGACTCATCTGGTATTGCAGGAATATCTGGTTGTCCGACACGTCCTGGCGCGACTTGTCCTGGGCGAACTGCAAGCGGACGCGGCTGAATTCGCTCGGGTTGTAATCGACCATCAATGCGTTGCGGGACGGCGCATAATCGGGCCGCAACAGGTTGGCGTTGTTGACGCCGTAATCGACATTGCCGGCATCGAGCCGCTCGGTGCGCAATCCCGCCCGCCAATACGGCATGAACTGGTAAACGCCCTGCACATACCAGCCGGACTGGGTGGCCGAATAGGCTCCCGGTGTGACCGCATTGTAGGTCAGGCTGCCGTCCTCGACCCGGCGCAGGTATTCGCCCTGCAACTTGAAGTTGGTATTGTGGGCATCGCCGTTGGGCGCCCATTTCCACACGCCGTCCGCGATCCACAGCCGGCTGTTGCCGGTGAAGCTGTTGGTGACGGTTGCGCCGGCAGAGTCGATGTCGTCCCACTGGCGGTCCTGCGGCGAAGTCGCCAGTACCGAAAGCCCGGCCAGCCAGCTATTGCTGGCGCCGACATCGCCGCCCAGATGGGCATAGAGTGCGCTTGCACCGGAACCGTTCTTGTCGCGCCCGGTGCCGGGGTAATTGGCGCCACGCCCCAGTTCAGCGCCGACTTCCAGGAAGGTATCGGTGGGTGCCAGCCAGCGCATCTGTACCCCGTCGTTGTTGAACTGCCCGCCGAGAAAAGCCTGGTAGGCAAGCGGCGCATCGACGAAGTCCCAGGTATGCGCATGCTGTGCGTTGAGGTAGCCGATACCGGAGAAGAAGCGCCCCGCCTTCAGCGTCAGTCCTTGCGGCAATGTTGTAGTCTGGATGAAGGCTTCCTCGGTGGAAACCGTATCGTCGGGATGGATGGAAAAATTCATCGCGCCGTAAAACAGTTGGTCCACATTGGCAGAAATCCCCAATTCGCTTTCGCCCAGGCTGAAACCGCGCTGCGGCCGGACGTCGCCCATCACGCTGCTGGGCAGGTGAAAGCCGGTGATCCGGTAGCCCGCCGGATCTTGGGAGAGATTGCTGTACAGGCCGGACAGGATCAGCGAAACACCGGGATTGAAAGCGCTGATGTTGTCTCCGCCATGCGCGGGTGCAGGCTGGGCCGCCGTCGCTGCAGCCTCGCGGGCCTGGCTGACCGCTGCGTCGGCTTTGCTGCCCGCCTGCCTGGCGTCGGTTTCCGCCTGTTTCAGGCGCGCTTCCAGGCTGGCGATGCGCGCTTCATAGGTTTGCCGCATTTGCCGGATTTCGTCGTGGATTTGCGCCAGTTCGGCGCTATCGGCGGCTTGCGCGCCCAGCGGCGCGGCGAGGGCGAGCGCGATGGCCGCCGCAAGGGTTTTACGTTTGAATGACATGATGACCTCGTGAAAAAAATCAACGGCGGCAGCCGGCTTAATGGCCGGTTGCCGGAACAAGGCGTGACTTATTTCAGACGAGGCGGGCCGCGAGAACGATAGGAAAAGCGCGAAACGGAAAAGAACAGGAGCGACAGCATCGCAGCCAGAATGAACGTGGTTTCCTGGGCGGTGAATAGCGGCGGCGAGAACGGCGCCGCACCGGCGATGCCGGCATAAGCCACGCACTTGTCGCAGATCGGCGAATGGGGCAGGTGCTTGCCCTGCTGCGACTGTGCCGGCACGTCGTCCGCGAGGTGCGACAAGGCGTGCAGCGCCGCTCCCTGCTGCGCAAAGAGCAGGAAGAGAGCAAGCGAAAGTGAAAGCAACAGACGCGAATTCATCTTTTTATGATCCTGCAATCAGGCGAAACGTGTCAAGGCTTATTCCCGGCACGGAGCGTTAAGCCGCGACAGCGGTGGCCGGAACCAGAATCCGGATGCTACTTCTTTTTGGCACGGGGATGTGCCGCGTCGTAAACCTTGGCCAAATGCTGAAAATCCAGATGCGTATACACCTGTGTCGTGGAAATATTGGCATGGCCCAGCATTTCCTGCACTGCGCGCAGATCGCCGCTGGATTGCAGCACGTGGCTGGCAAAGGAGTGGCGCAGCACGTGCGGGTGCACTTCGGCCGAAATGCCGAGCTTGATCGCCCATTGTTTGATGCGGTACTGCACGGCGCGCGGCGTCAACGGCAGGCCGTTCCTGCCGACGAACAGGGCGGCCTCGCCCGGCTTGGCCTGCCTGTCGCGGTGCGGCAGCCAGTTCCGGATCGCTTCCACAGCCAGGCGGCCCACCGGCACTTCGCGGGTTTTTCCGCCCTTGCCGGTGACGCGCACGATGCCGGCGGCAAGATCGATCTCGGCGAGCGGCAGGCTGGTCAGCTCGGAGAGGCGCAAGCCGGAAGAGTAAAACAGTTCGAGTATCGCCTTGTCGCGCACCGCCAGGGCGTCGTCCGCAGGCACGTCCATCAGGCGCGCCGCCTCGTCAGGCGATAGCGCCTGCGGCAGGGATCGGGTGGATTTCGGCGCGCGCAAGCCGGCGCAGGGATTGTGGGTAAAGCCGTGGTTGCGCGCGAGATACGCATAAAAGCCGCGCCAGGCGGAAAGCATGCGTGCCAGCGACTTGCCGCCCAGTCCGCGACCATGCAACTGCGCGATGAAGCGCCGCACCTGGTGGATTTGCAACTGATCGAGGGGCATGTCGCCCGCCAGCTTGAGCAGTTCGGTCACGTCGCGGCGGTAATTGGTGCAGGTCAGCGGCGACAGGCGGCGCTCGCTGGCGAGATGGACAAGATAGCTTTGCAGATAGTCGGCACCTGCACTCATCGAGAAATTTTTAACTTATTGCGTTTAGCCACGGATAAACACGGATTAACACAGATAAATCTGCATACAGTTGCGTATGCGTATCCCCCATGAAAAAACGGCGTATCAAGCTTTTCGCTCTGATAATCCGTGTTCATCTGTGTTAATCCGTGGCTGAAAAAGACCGGCAAATTACTTCAAGTAGCGCAGCAGCGCGGCGCTGACCAGTTCACCCAGCCGCTTCAGATAGAGCGTGCCCATTTCCGGGTAAAAACGCTGCGCATCCTCGCTCGCCATCGCCAGCAAGCCGAACGACTGCTCCGAGCGTAACGCCACATAGGCGAAGGAACGCAGGTTCGGGCCGGCCTCGCCAAACCAGGACGGCGCCTCCTCCAGGAGCTGCGGACCGCATTTTGGGGTGGACAGCTCGTCGGCAAACGCGCACATGTCGATGGTCGCCCCGATGAACTCAGGCCGCGCGGGGAGCTCCGTCCCCGCCCAGATGCGGATCGCCACATGGGGTACGTCGAAATCCTCGCGCAGGTTGAAATAGGCGGTGCTCATGGCGCTGTCCAGATCTTTTGCTCCGAGCAGCGACAAGGCGAGACGGTGCATTTTTTCGCTGATGGCGTCGTTCTCCTCGCCGAACTGGATCAGTTCCCGCAGCTTGGTTTCCAGCAGCCGGTTTTTGTCGCGCAGCGCCAACTGCTGGCGCTCGGCAATGGAAATCGCCCGCCCGCCGTGGGGATGGGGAATAAACACCTCCGCCAGCAGCGCGGAATGCTGTTCGAAAAATTCAGGGTGCTCCTGCACGTATCGTGCGACATCCTCCGGTTTAAGACTCATGAACTCCCCCTATTGAATTAAAGCTTGATTTGACCTTCGAATACCGTCACGGCCGGGCCGGTCATCCATACCGGCTGGCCTTCGCCTCCCCAGCGAACCAGCAACTCGCCGCCGCGGGTGGACACCCGTACTTCCTTATCCAGCAGTCCGCGCATGATGCCCGCCACCACGGCGGCACAGGCGCCAGTACCGCAAGCCAGGGTTTCGCCTGCACCGCGCTCGTAAACCCGCAGCCTGATATGGCTGCGGTCGAGCACCTGCATGAAGCCGGCATTGACCCTGGCGGGAAAGCTCGAGTGGCGCTCGATTTGCGGCCCTTCCTCCGATACCGGGGCGGCGTCTGCATCTGCCACCAGTGTTACCGCATGGGGATTGCCCATGGAAAGCACGCTGACCTCGACCGCTCCCCCGCTCAGCTCGAGCATGTAGGTCGGCGCGCGCTGTGGCGCGACAAACGGAATTTCCTTCGGCTCGAAACGCGGCATGCCCATATTCACCGTCACCTGGCCGTTCGGTTCAAGATGCGGCTCGATAATTCCCGATGCGGTTTCCACCCGGATTCCGGTTTTCGTGGTCAGCCCTTTTTCGTGTACAAAGCGCACGAAGCAGCGCGCACCGTTGCCGCACTGCTCCACTTCGCCGCCATCGGCATTAAAGATGCGATAGCGGAAATCCGCGTCGGGCCGGGTCGCGCTTTCGACCAGCAATATCTGGTCGCAGCCGATGCCGAAATGGCGGTCGGCGATGAACCGGAACTGGGCCGGGGTCAAATTCACGCTTTGCGAAATCGCGTCGATCACCACGAAATCGTTGCCCAGGCCGTGCATTTTGGTGAACTTAAGCCTCATGGCAACAACCCAATATCCACCGCAGAGACGCAGAGGCGCGGAGAAAACCAACTCGCACAAAAACTCTGCGCCTCTGCGCCTCTGTGGTTAAAAAATTAACTCTCATTGACACAGCGCCACGTAATCCTTGTAGATGCAACGATCCATCACCACCGTCATGCCGGCTTCGCGCGCACGCAGCGCCGCCGCCTCGTTGACGATGCCCTCCTGAATCCAGATCGCCGGCACTTTCAAGGCGATGCATTCATCCACGATCGCATCGACAAACTCCGCAGCACGGAACACGTCGACCAGATCGATCGGCCCCGGCACGTCGCGCAAGGAAGCATGGGCTTTCTGCCCGAGCACTTCGGCGGTGGCCGGGCGCACCGGAATGATGTTGAAGCCGAAGCCCTGCATCGCCCTGGCCACGAAATAGCTGGGCCGGTCCGGCTTGGGCGACAGCCCGACCACGGCGATATTCTTGATGCGCTTCAGCAGCGCGCGGCATTCTTCCGGAGGAGGATTGGCGAACATAAAATCAAGGCATCTCAAAATTTAACAGGCAGATTACCACAGCTTAGTCGTAGAAGCGCTTTTCCCCCGGCGGGCGGGTTTTGAAGCGCTTGTGCAGCCAGAAATACTGCTCCGGCATTTCCCTGATGCGTTCCTCGATGAAGGCATTCATGCGGCGGGCATCGGCCTCGACATCCTCGCTCGGGAAATCGGCCCAGGCCGGGTAAAACTTCAGCACATAACCCGCGCCGCCGGGGAGCTGGCGGGTGACGCAGGGCACTACCGCCGCGCCGGTGATTTTCGCCAGGCGCGACAGGCCGGTGATGGTAGCGGCAGGCACGCCGAAAAACGGCACGAACACCGCATCGCGCTCGCCGAAATCCATGTCCGGCAGATAATAGAACGGCAGGCCGTTACGCATCGCCCGCACCACTGGCTTGAGCCCGTCCTGGCGCGAAGCCATCGGCGAATTGCCGAAGCGGGTGCGCGAATGCAGCAGCAGCGCGTCGAACAGCGGATTTTTCTGCCTGCTGTACATCGAGACCAGGGGATAGTCCGTGGTCAGCCTGACGCCGCCCATATCCAGCCCGACAAAATGCGGCGCCAGCCAGATCGCCGGATTTCCGGCGACGGCCTGCCAATGCTCCAGCCCTTCGATGCGAACCAGTTTCTGGACACGCGATTTCGGCGACCACCACAGAATGCCGCGCTCCAGGACGCTGCGGCCGAAGGCGCGGAAATGGCGCCGCACCAGCTTTTCCCTGTCCTTGTCGGGCATTTCCGGGAAACACAGCCGCAGGTTGATGCGCGCCACGCGCCGCCGCTCGCTGCCGAGCAGATAAAGCAGCAGGCCGAAGCCCTCACCGAACCGGGCCAGCAGGCCGAGCGGCAGGAAATGCAACAGCCAGATGAGAAAGATACCTAAGCGAGCCATTGCCAACCAGTAATGAGTAATGGGTGATAGGTGATGAATGGAAACGGCTTACTCATTACCCATCACGCCCTTGGGCACTTTGTAACGGTTATAACTCCACAAATACTGCTCGGGCTTTTTACGGATCAGGCCTTCCACCGCCTGGTTGATCACGCCTGCGGCGGCGGCAGGGTCCTCGGGCAATTCGGCAGTCAGGGGCTCCAGCCATAGATCGAAACCGGCCCCATGCGGCAGGCGCTCGGCAAAGGCAAAAACGATGGCCGCGTCGGTGGAGCGCGCCAGGCGCGACACCAGTGTCATGGTGTAGGCGGGGCGTCCGAGGAAGTCCACCCACACGCCCTCTCCCCGGCTCGGCACCTGGTCGGGCAGCATGCCGATCGCCTCGCCCCGCCGCAATGCCTTGAACAGCGCCCGCACGCCGCCCAGATCGGTCGGCGCAAGGCTGACCAGACCGCGTCTGCGCCCGAACTCCATCAAGGGTTGCAGCCAGCGCAGGCGCGGCGGACGGTAAAGCACGGTGATCGGATGGCGTGCGGCATAGTACAGGCTGGTGATTTCGAAGCAGCCCATATGCGGAGTCAGAAAAATCAGCCCCTTGCCGCGCCGGTGCGCGGCCTCGACATGCTCCCAGCCGTGGCACTTTTTCAGCAGTTGCAGCGCCTGCTGTTCCGGGCGCAACCAGATGGCGGGCAGTTCCAGCACGCTCTTGCCCGCCTCTGCCACCGACCGGCGCAACAGCTTGGCGCATTCGCCCGGCGCGCATATGCCGCTGGTCATCAGGTTTTCCCGTATCCTAGCGGCATAGCGCCGCGAAGCCAGATAGGTCGCCCAGCCGGCCGCCGCACCGAGGAAGTGCAACAGCCAGAGCGGCAAACGGGAAAGAGCGCGGAGCAGATAGGCCATCAGGGCAGGGTTTGACTAAATCTCTTCAAAAAAATAGAATTACCGCGCCGCCGAGTTAAGAGACAACTTGCGGGCGGGTTATAAATACGGCTAAAGCGTCGTCTGCTTCCACCCCCGGGGCCGGCTTCGCCAGCAACCACGGGGAAGTATCGATACCAAGGAGCAGAAGCATGAAAGAACACCTGTTTACTTCCGAGTCCGTCTCGGAAGGCCATCCCGACAAAGTCGCCGACCAGATTTCCGATTCCGTACTCGACGCCATTCTAGCGCATGATCCCAAAGCGCGGGTAGCCTGCGAAACATTGGTCAGCACCGGACTGGTGGTCATTTCCGGCGAAATCACCACCCACGCGGCGATAAACTACATCGACATCGCCCGCGAGGCGGTCAAGCGCATCGGCTACAACAGCTCCGACATCGGCTTCGACTACGCCACCTGCGCCGTGCTGACCGCGATCAACCGGCAATCGCCCGACATCGCCCAGGGCGTGAACGAGGGCGAGGGGCTCGACCTGGATCAGGGCGCCGGCGACCAGGGACTGATGTTCGGCTACGCCTGCGACGAAACCCCGCAACTGATGCCGATGCCGATCCATTATGCGCACCGCCTGATGCAGCGCCAGGCTGAACTGCGCAAGGATGGCCGCCTGCCCTGGCTGCGCCCCGACGCCAAATCCCAGGTCACCATCCGCTATGTGGACGGCAAGCCGGTGCATGTCGATACCGTGGTCATCTCCACCCAGCACCATCCCGACATTTCCCACGCCGAACTGTCCGAGGCGGTGATCGAGGAAATCGTCAAGCCGATCATTCCGGAAAGCCTGCGCGCCGGCGATATCCGCTACCTGATCAACCCCACCGGCCGCTTCGTGGTCGGCGGCCCGATGGGCGACTGCGGCCTGACCGGGCGCAAAATCATTGTCGACACCTACGGCGGTTCCGCACACCATGGCGGCGGCGCATTCTCCGGCAAGGACCCGTCCAAGGTGGATCGTTCCGCCGCCTACGCCGGCCGCTACGTGGCGAAGAACATTGTCGCCGCGGGGCTGGCATCGAAATGCGAAGTGCAGGTCGCCTACGCCATCGGCGTCGCCAAGCCGGTCAGCCTGATGGTCGACACCTTCGGCACCGGCAAGATCGCCGACGAGAAGATCGCCAAACTGGTCGAAAAACACTTCGACCTGCGGCCGAAAGGCATCATCCAGGCGCTCGACCTGTTGCGCCCGATCTACGCCAAGACCGCCGCCTACGGCCACTTTGGCCGCGAGGAGCCGGAATTTACCTGGGAAGCGACGGACAAGGCGGAAGCACTCAAAGCCGACGCCGGGATTTGAGTGCTGCCTGAATTCAAGCCCTGCCTTGCGAGGCAGGGCTTTTTTCTG
Organism: Sulfuricella sp.; assembly: GCA_035530375.1. Taxonomy (GTDB): domain Bacteria; phylum Pseudomonadota; class Gammaproteobacteria; order Burkholderiales; family Sulfuricellaceae; genus Sulfuricella. The sequence goes on from DATKUY010000017.1 coordinate 11,921, forward strand.
AGCGTTTGCAGGGCAGCCAGGGTTGAAGCAGTTCAGCCACGGATTAACACGGATACACACGGATTTGCGCACCTTTCTGGCGAATGGAAAATATGCCGCAACACACTGTTTTATATGTGTTAATCCGCGTCTGAAATCAGGTTGGATTTGGACAACAAGTGAGGCAGCATGAATATTTCAAGTTATGAAGAACTTCTGGCAGCCGCCAGACAACAGCCCGAACCGCAGCGGTTTCTCTTCGTTTTCACGACAGCCGAACTGCCCGAAGGTTATACCAAGGCACAGACCGAGCGATTTCACGCCGGGCAGGGCGGCGTACTGACCCCAAAAATTTGCACCGACAAGGCGCAGGACGAACTGGGCGACTTTTCCGATCTGGTCGAAGAATCCCGCCAGACCGGGCAGGACTGGAAAATCGTGTTCGTCGCCTGCCTGTCAGGGCGCGGCGGGGTCATGCCGAGCACCGAAGAGGCCCAGAAGCCCTTGAAAGAAATGGTAGAGTCCATACAGAATGGCGCGGTTTCCCACTTTCTGGCCTACGATCGGGACGGAAATCAGGTTCAGTTCTCCTGAAACATGAAGCCGATTTTACATTGGACCCATGAGCATGGCACACGTCCATAGTTTCGGGCCGATTGAAAATAAAAACGCCGAGGTACTCATCCTCGGCAGCATGCCAGGACTGGCATCGCTGAAAGCACACCAGTATTATGCCCACCCCCAGAATGCATTCTGGCGGATCATTGCCGAACTGCTCCAGTTTGATGCGGCCTCGCCCTACCAGGTAAGGGTTCAAGCCCTGAAGTCAGCCAGGATCGCCCTCTGGGACGTACTCCAGTCATGCACGCGGGAAGGCAGCCTGGATGCGATGATCGAAAACGACACGCACACGGCAAACGACTTCCAGACGTTCTTCAGCACCCACAAAAAGATTACGCACGTATTTTTTAACGGGGCAAAAGCGGAGGAATGCTTCAAACGGCACGGACTACGAAAATTCGCCGACAGCTCCGTCATCTATCTACGCCTCCCCTCCACCAGCCCGGCCAACGCCTCCCTGTCTTTTGCGCAAAAACTCAGCGCGTGGCGCGAGATAATGAAGCCAAGCCTTTCCAAACATCCATCTCAATAAATATCACGGGAAATTTACACGCATCAAACGGCAAGAGCGCCTTTTTTGCATCGTGAAAATATCGCCAACCAATACAAAATGATAGCTCAACTCTTCGGCATAAAGCACGTAGAGTGTTACAGTGCCCGCCGGGCGACGGCTGGAAAATTACTTGAGCGGTTGAAGCATGGCACTCCCTCTATCGGGGTTATAAATGAGGGTTCCTGACAGCGATTAAGGTCGGATAGCGAGGACGTATACGTAAGGACCGATAAGAGCGTTGCGCTTGATTATCCCTCCATACATCAAGTAGGAGACGGGCCGAAAATCCTTATGCTCCCGCTCGTCCGGCACAATGACGATCAGTTTTTTCTTTGCTTGCCTGGAAAAATAACCTGCTTTTTCCAATACCAGCCTGCCGCTATCCATCAGCTCGCCCGAGCCGGAAAACATCTCTCTCGCAGGAACCAGCAAGCCGACTCCTTCCCTTTCGACAATCACCCGCTCCGTCTTTACCAGGCTTTGCACCGCGCGGATGTATTCGCCGACATCATCTGGCAAGGGCTCGGCTATCGCGCTCAGTGGAATAAATAGAAAAAATATGATTAGTCTCTTCATTTCGCTCTTCCAGCAAAATCACCGTCAAAGTACGCTCTTGAGCAGGATGTAGGTCGCAACAAATATCAGGAAAACGCCGAAGCTACGCTTCAGGGACTCCGGGGAGAATCGGTGTGCCAGTCTGGTGCCGACGAAGCTGCCAGCAATCGTTACCGCAGTGAAGGAAGTCATCATCATCCAATCCACCGGCACCACGCCCATATAGCCGGCAAAGCCCGTGGACGAATTGGCAGCAACGATGGCGAGTGAGGTGCCGATGGCGGTTTTCATCGGGATGCCGGATATCAGCACCAGAGCCGGCACGATCAGGAAACCGCCGCCCACTCCAACCAAGCCGGTTAGCGCTCCGACACCAATGCCGAGCAGGGCGATCTGCCCCATATGAGCCTTAATGTTCCCGCTTTCGGCGATGGATATGGCAGGGCCACCCGCCCCAGGCAATTGCGCTGTCTGCACTATCTGTTGTTGCTTTTTCGTTTTCAGCATCCTCCACGCGGCAGCAAGCATCACCAAGGCGAACAGCCCGAGCTGGAGTGCCACCGGCGTATGCACACCCAGCCGTGTTCCGCTGAAAGTGCCGATTACTCCGAACAGGCCGAACATCACCGCCACCCTGACATCCACGTTGCCGCGCTTCCAGTTGTCCAAAGCTGAGATAGTGGCGGTGATAGCGACAATACCCAGACTCATGGCGATGGCCTGCTTCGGCTCGACATGCAGAAGATACAAAAGTGCCGGTACAGCGATGATGGAGCCGCCGCTGCCGAGCAGTCCAAGCACAGTGCCGGTTGCCGCACCGGCGAATAGGGCGATAACAATCATGGTTCAGCTCCTTCGAATTCCAACTGACAATAATCAATTGAACATTTGAATATAGGGTAAAAAAAGAGGCCTAGAACACCAGCACCTTATCTGCCCACTCCGTCCACTCTGCCAGATGCTCCAGCGTAGAACGCCCGGCACCCGGGATCATTTCCTCGTCCTTTAATCCACGGGCATCCATGCAAGCACCGCAAATTCCGATTTGCCCGCCACGTTTCAGAATGCTCTGGGCAAAGAACTCGATGTTGTAATAGCCTTCCGGCACCTTCTGCCCCGCCTTGGCGCATAGAGCAGCATCGCCCAGCAAGAACAGTCGAATTTCATTGCCGTCGTGCTTGGATAATGCTCGCGCCAGACGAAACCCGTTATAGCTGCGCTCGGTGCCGTAGGGTGGGTCGTTGAGTATGAAAAGAGTTTTCATCATTTTCTCCTTGCCAGAAAATCAGGCTGGATTGAGATTCGGACGTGCCTCTTCTCCCCGCAACCAAGCCGACATGGCCAACAACAATAATCAAATGATTATTTGAATACATTATTCAGCCATAACTACGAAGTCGTCAAGCTAATTTTTTCGGTAGCTCGACAACCTGGATACCAATGCTTATTTAGAGGGTTTTTTCAGGGGCGATTAACGGTCGACAGGAAGGTGGTTGACCTTCCATTCAGGGAAGCCATCTTCCAGTCGGCGGGCACGATAGCCTTGCTGGCGCAACTGCTCAACCGCATCGAAGGCCAGCATGCAATAAGGGCCACGGCAATAGGCAACAATCTCCTGGTCACGAGGTAATTTGCTTAACCGCTCCGGCAGGGACTCCAGAGGGATATTGACCGCCCCTGAAATATGGCCGGCATCGTATTCAGCTGAGGGGCGAACATCAATCACCATTGCCTCCCCGGAACTCACCAATCCCAGAAGCTCGTCGCGACGGACGGGAGTCAGGTTGTCCCGGCTATCAAAGTTTTCGCGGACAATGCGCTCCACTTCAGCCAAGTGTCGTTCAGCCACATAACGGATATCCGTTAACAGTGAAAGCACCTTTTCATCGGCCAAACTGTAGATGACTTGGGTGCCTTCCTTGCGCGATTTAACCAGTCCACCGCCACGCAGGATGTGAAGATGGTGGGAAGTGTTGGCTACCGACATACCGCTTGCCCGTGCCAATCCGTCCACGCCACGCTCTCCCTGTGCAAGCGCCTCCAGCAACTCAAGTCGATTGGCGCTGGCAAGTGCTTTCGCAACGAGGGCGAAGTTTTCGAAGAGTTTCTTTTTGGGAGTAACAGCGGCCATTGAGATAGTTTACATATTCAAATATAGGTTTGATTATATCTCAGGATCGTGCAATAAAATATGACTACTCATTGCCTGAATCAAAGCTTATCCATGAGACCGCCAGACACAGGAGCGGCCACAATCAAGATTGAATGTGTAATGCGTTGCACTATGATTAAATAAGTCCCTCAAACCAAGAGCATCGCCAATTCCTCCTTTTCCCATGAGCAACCCTTTCTCAACCACCGAGGCCGGAGCCCATCTCGATAAATCAAAAGAGGGATTTGTCCGGGAAACCGGGGTTAGCTCAGAGTCGAATTAAATTTCGACCTTTACATTCAACCCAGATCGCCAAGATGAAACTTTGACTGCCGATATTCCTCACAGTATCCTTACACTATGACAGTATCCTTACACTATGAAAGTCAACGACATATTGGCTCGTTTGCTGAAGGATGGCTGATACCTTGTCGCGACTCGCAGTAACCATCGCCAGTTTAAGCGCCCTGCAAAACCTGGCCACATTACCGTTGCCGGAAAACCGAGCGACGATCTCGCCCCCGGAACCCTAAACAGCATATTGAAGCAAGCCAGCCTCAAATACGAAGTCAACACATGCGCTACGCCGTCGTCATTGAAACTGCCGAAAACAACTTCTCCGCCTATGCGCCAGACCTTCCTGGCTGCATTGCCACCGGCGCAACCTTTAAGGATGCCGAAAGTCAAATTCGCGAGGCCATCGAGTTTCATATTGCGGGGCTTCGTGAAGATGGCTTGCCTCTTCCTCCCGCCACAAGCCAAGTTGAATACATTGAGATCGCAGCCTGACTTTGGGGTTAAGGTAACGCTTACCTTCAAAAACAAAAAACCCAAAAATCAGTTATAATTCAACCCAACCGAGGAGCGCTGCAACGGATTCCTTCCGTCAGGCTCGGTTTTCTAAAGAACTGCGCTCGCCTGTATTTAACCCGTGCCGGACACGGGATGCCCAGGTGAGCGACACCCCCCGCATCCCCCCCGGCCACATCGTTAGGAGCTCGCTGTGGCTGATACCAAAAACTTTACCGACTGCAAAGTCGCCGATATGTCCCTCGCTGTTTGGGGCCGCAAGGAAATTCTGATGGCCGAGGTGGAAATGCCCGGCCTGATGGCGATCCGCGCAGAGAACGCCAAGGCGCAACCGCTGAAAGGCGCGCGCATCGCCGGTTCGCTGCACATGACCATCCAGACCGCCGTGCTGATCGAAACGCTGACGGCATTGGGCGCGGAAGTGCGCTGGGCCTCGTGCAACATCTATTCGACCCAGGACCAAGCCGCCGCCGCCATCGCTGCCGACGGCATCCCGGTGTTCGCCTACAAGGGCGAAACGCTGGAAGAGTACTGGGACTACACCCACCGGATTTTCGAATGGCCGGGCGAACCCGCCAACATGATCCTCGACGACGGCGGCGACGCCACCCTGCTGCTGCATCTGGGCACCCGCGCCGAAACCGACCCTTCGTGCATCGCCAAGCCGACCTGCGAAGAAGAGCGCGTGCTGTTCGCCTCGATCAAGAACAAGCTGGCGACTTCGCCCGGCTGGTATTCGTCGCGCATCAAGCACATCAAGGGCGTGACCGAAGAGACCACCACCGGCGTGCACCGCCTCTACCAGATGGCCGAGGAAGGCCGCCTGAAGTTCCCGGCGATCAACGTCAACGACTCGGTCACCAAGTCCAAGTTCGATAACCTATATGGCTGCCGCGAATCGCTGCTCGACGGCATCAAGCGCGCCACCGACGTGATGATCGCCGGCAAGATCTGCGTGGTGCTCGGCTACGGCGACGTCGGCAAGGGCTGCGCGCAGGCGTTCCGCGGCATGGGCGCGACCGTGATGGTGACCGAAATCGACCCGATCTGCGCACTGCAGGCGGCGATGGAAGGCTACCGCGTGGTGACCATGGACGACGTCGCCAGCCTCGGCGACATTTTCGTCACCTGCACCGGCAACGTGCACGTGATCAACCACAACCACATGGTCAAGATGAAGAACGAGGCCATCGTCTGCAACATCGGCCACTTCGACTCGGAAATCGACATCGCCTCCGTGGAGAAATACCAGTGGGACGAGATCAAGCCTCAGGTAGATCACGTGATCTTCCCCGACGGCAAGAAGATCATCGTGCTGGCCAAGGGTCGCCTGGTGAATCTGGGCTGCGCCACCGGCCACCCTTCGTTCGTGATGTCGGCCTCGTTCAGCAACCAGACCATCGCCCAGATCGAGCTGTTCAACCACCCCGAGAACTACGAGAACAAGGTGTACGTGCTGCCCAAGCATCTCGACGAAAAAGTGGCACGCCTGCACCTGATGAAGATCGGCGTGAACCTGACCGAGCTGTCCGACGTGCAGGCTGCCTATATCGGCGTGCCGAAGAACGGCCCATACAAGGCGAACCATTATCGGTATTGAATTTGAACCGCAGAGGCGCAGAGACGCTGAGTTTTCAAGCCTTTCTCTGCGCCTCCGCGCCTCAGCGGTGAAAAATCATGTCAAAAAAACCCATTTTAAGTTTCGAGTTCTTCCCTCCCAAAACCCCGGAGGGCATGGACAAGCTGCGCGCCACACGCCAGCAACTCGCCCAGCTTAACCCCGAATTTTTTTCGGTCACTTTCGGCGCCGGCGGCTCGACGCGCGACCGCACGCTGGAAACCGTGATCGAAATTCAAAAAGGAGGCCACAAGGCTGCGCCGCACCTGTCGTGCATCGGCTCGACACGGGAAAGCATCCGAGCCATCCTCGACGAATACAAAAGCCACGGCATCCGCCATATCGTCGCCCTGCGCGGCGACCTGCCTTCCGGCACGGCCTGCGCCGGGGAATTCCGCTACGCCAACGAACTGGTGGAATTCATCCGCGCCGAAACCGGCGACTGGTTTCACATCGAGGTGGCGGCGTATCCTGAATTCCATCCCCAGGCACCCTCCGCCCAGGCCGATCTCGCCAACTTCAGGCGCAAGGTGGAAGCCGGAGCCGATGCCGCCATTACCCAGTATTTCTACAACGCCGACGCCTATTTCAACTTCGTCGACGAATGTGAGGCGATGGGGATTACCATCCCGATCGTGCCGGGCATCATGCCGATCGGCAACTTTACCCAGTTGGCACGCTTTTCCGACGCCTGCGGCGCGGAAATCCCGCGCTGGCTGCGCCTCAAATTGCAGGGCTACGGCGACGACACCGCCGCCATCCGCGCCTGCGGGCTGGACGTGGTGACCGGCCTGTGCGAGCGGCTGCTGAGCGGAGGCGCGCCGGGACTGCATTTCTACACCCTCAATCAGGCCGGCCTGATTTCCACCATCTGGCAGCGTCTCGGGCTGTAACTCGCGCCCGGCGGCAAAACCGAGGATCGGCGGGCTCGATTCACTAAAAAGACCATGATATCGTTATTGTCTTTTAAACCCTGTTAGCATATTATTCTTGTTAAATAAAAAAACGATGTCTGCGGCCAAGCCAAAAGATGACAAGTAAATAAATTTTGCATTCAATCCGCCGGGTTCAGGCGTTAAAGCTGGTAAAGAGGGCTAACCCTTACGAAAGACGGTAACGAGTTACCGGTCTGCAAGGCGCAAGTCTCATTTACGGCGGAATGGCCAGTTACGCTAGTTTTCCTCATTTGCGGTGCTGCGCTTTCCCTGCCTAAGCTGCGGATTGGGTTGGGGGAGAGCATGAAAAGGGTTTTGCATTCCGATCTCACGCTGGGGGAACCGCTTCCCTTCTCGATCCATGACGCGGATGGCCGCTTGCTTTTGCGCAAGGGGGTCGTACTGACGATTCCCGGCCAGATAGACAAACTGGTGGCGCGCGGCGTCCTGATGGGGAACGAGAAGAGCGGCGGCAACGCTTCCTCGTCCCGCAATTCTCCCAACCCTCCGGTGGTGAATCAGTCGGTGTACGACCAGATGGATGCGGTGGCGCTCAATCTCAAGCATATCTTCACCACCGCCCTGAAAGCCCCGGAGCAGATCGATCTTCCGGACCGCATCAAAAAAAACGCAACCACCATCCAGTCGCTGTGCCAGGAAGATCTGGACAGCGCGCTGGCCGCTCCGTACCTGGATTTCCATAATCCCTACATTATCGTGCATCAATTGATGGGGGCCATCCTGACGGAAGTCATCGGCGTGCGTAAGGGGCTGACCGCCGAGGAGCGGCTGCCTTACGTGTGTGCCGCGCTGACCCGCGACATCGGCCAGCTTCCCATCCAGAGCGAACTCGACAAGTGCGGCGGCCCTCTGCCGCCCCATCTCAAGGAGGCGATGCTGGGGCACACCGTGCGCGGGGTGGAAATATTGAGCCGCGCGGGAGTGAACGACCAGGCCTGGCTGCACTCCGTGCGGCAGCATCACGAGCGCTTCGACGGCAGCGGCTATCCGTTGAAGCTCGGGGGAGAAGGCATCACTTGGGGGGGAGGGGTGCTGGCGATCACCGATACTTATAGCGCCATGACCAAGCCGCGGCCCTATCGCGACAACAAGGCGCATTTTCCGCAGCACGCGCTGCGCGACATGTACATGGGCAAGGATTCCTCGCTCGATGGCGAACTGGTTCAGGTGCTGATCAAGGAAATCGGCATGCTGCCGCCGGGTTCCATCGTCAGGCTGAAAAACGGCGAAATCGCCGCCGTCAAGAACCGCACCATCAAAATGTCAGAAGCCGTCGTCTACAGCGTCTACGACCAGAAAGGGATGCCGCTGGTTTCGCCGCTACGCCGCGAAACCCAATCCCCGGAGTTCGAGATAACCGGGATGGTGGCCTTCGAGGAATGCCGCTCCGCCGCGGTGACGATAAAGCGGCTATGGGTAAAGTGATTATTATAAATTTTGTGCGGGGAGCGAAATTATGGACATGAACCCTCCTGAAATGGGGCAGGAGCGGGATGGCGCCGGCAACGGGTCGTTGATCGCGCGCTCGGATAACAGCGGTGTCATTACCTACGTCAACGACGCGCTTGCCGAAACCAGCGGATATCGCCGCGAAGAGCTGATCGGCAAGCGCTTCCGTACGCTCTACCACCCCGACATGCCGCCGGCGCTGCTCGAAGCCATGAAGCTCCGGCTGAAACAAGGGCTGCCCTGGGTCGGCATCATCAAAAACCTGAGCAAGGACGGCGGCCATTTCTGGGTTAACGCTCGAGTGGTGCCGGTGCGCAAGAACGGGGAGCACGACGGATACGTCACGGTAAGCGACAAGCTGCCGTGCCTGTCGCGCGACGACATCGACCGCGCGGAAAAAAGTTTGCGGACAGCGTGCTCTTCCGGGGCTCGCTCCGGGAGCGGCGGAAACTGGAACTGGAAAAACTTTCTATCGGTAAAAAACGGCGTTTCGATCGGCATCGTTTTCGTCACCCTGATGATGATCGCGGGCGGTATTCTCGGTATCGGCGGACTGCGTCTGTCCAACCAGGCGATGCACACCCTTTTTTACGAAGAAATGGAACCGGTGCGGGCTATCGGACGCATCAATTTCCTGATGGCGGACAACCGGGCGCAGATCGCCCTGGCATTGCACCACAATCCCGCCACCCACCAGCCCGGCGAGTTCGATCACGGCTTGCCGGCGCATCTGGCCGTGATCGAAAAAAACCGCAAGGAAATCGACTCGCTGTGGGAAGGCTATGACAAGTTGCCGCGCGGCGGCTTGGAGCACCGGCTTTCGGAGGAATATTGGAATGCGCGCTCGCGTTATGTGAACAACGGTTTAATACCGGCCAAGAAGGCATTGGAGCAGGGCGATTACGTCGCGGCGGAAAAACTGCTGCTGAAAAACGTCACCCCCTTGTACCGCGAGGCGAATCTGAAGGTGGAGGAATTGCTCAAGCACCTTACCGCCAAGGCCGAAAGCAATTTTCTCGGGGTGACCGAGCGCAACGAAAACATTTCCATCATGGCGGTCACCGGCGTCGCCTTCGGCATTCTGGCAGTCATGCTTTCGGGCATGTTCTTTTTCCGCGGCACGGTGATGCCGCTGGAAGCGTCCATCGCCGCACTGGAGCGCATTACCGAGGGCAACCTGTCCGAAACCATCGACCCGTCGGGGTGCGGCGAACCGGGCCGGGTGATGGCCGCCGTGGCGGTCATGCAGATCAACTTGAAGGCGATGATGGACGAAATCCGCCACTCGTCCGGTTCGATCCGCGAGCAATGCCGCCGCCTCAACCTCACCATGATGAATCTCGCCGAGCATTCCGAGGAACAGCACGACCGGGTATACCAGACGCTCGAAAGCATCGCCCGCTCGTGCAACGACCTGGGTGAGTTGGCACGAAATGCCGAGGCGGTGGCACATGTGGCCGAAAATTCGGAGAGCATGATCGAGGCGATATTGGCGGAACCGGCAAAAGACCCGAGCACAGCCGCGTTGGCGGACATTGGCCCCCTTTCCATGGAGGTGGGCAAGCGCGAGGTCGCCCAAATGGCGCGGGAATTGGCCGGGGCCGCGCGTATCGAAGCGTTTTCGGTGGAGGCCGCCGCTTCCCAGATGAAGCAGGTGGCTTCTCTGATCGTCGAAAACCGGGGCGAAGTCCAGGGTGCCTGGGCGGCCTCGCAACAGCTGGAACAAACTGCCCGCGAACTGGACAAGCTGGTGCAGCATTTCGAATAGCCGACGCGGCAATATCCCGATTCCGCTGCGGCTCGACCGAAGTCGGCGGTCGCTTGACGGCGTAAGAGCCACCTAAAATCGGGCCGCGCTACTGTTTCTGAAGATAATGGGTTAAGCTTTTTCCTCAACCGGTTTTCCGTTTCCCCAATTACCGATGACCAAGAATATCAGCCTGAAGGCACGCATTCTTTTCCCTCTTGCACTGGCGCTGATCATTTTTCTTGGCGCATTCCACTACAGCCTGTACCGGCATGAAAAGACTGACAACGCAGATCGCTTCAAAAACGACCTGCAAACAGTGCAAGCCTATTACGAGCGCGCCCTGACTCTGCGCGGCGAAAAGCTGGGAGCGGCGCTGGGGGCCATCCTGCGCGACGAAAAGCTACAAGCCGCACTGCGCGCCAGGGACCGGAATGCCCTGCTCAAGCGAGCAGCGCCGCTGTTCAAGCAATTGCACGGCCAATACGGCATCACCCATTTCTACTTCGAAGATGCCGCCCGCGTAAATATATTGCGTGTGCATCAGCCTGAACGTTTCGGCGACACCATCAACCGCCACACCACCCTGGCTGCGGAAAGAACCGGAAAAATCGCCGTCGGAGTGGAACTGGGCCCGATCGGCACCTTCACCCTGCGTGCGGTTGTACCGCTGCGAGACAAAACCGGGCTGGTCGGCTATGTCGAGCTCGGCGAGGAAATCGAGGAGGTGTTGCACGGCATCAAGGAAATCACCGGCACCGACAACCTGCTGGCGATCGACAAGCAATTCCTGACGCGCAAAAACTGGGAAAGCGGCATGCGCATGCTGGGGCTGAACGCGGATTGGGACCGGCTTCCCGACATGGCTATCGTCCACCAGACCCTGGATCTGCCGCGGGAACAGGTGAACCGAATTTTGTCCCGCAGAAACCAGCCTGGCCCATTCACGAAAATTGATGTTGGCGACAGGCACTACTACTGCGGCGTCATACCGATCAAGGATGCAGGCGGCCGCAAAGTGGGGAACATGGCGGTCCTGCGCGACATGACGCAGAGCCTCGATGAAATGCATATTACGCTTCGCGTCCTCAGCCTGTTCTACCTGACTCTGGGCGGGGCGCTGCTTGCCATATTTTACCTGATCACCAACCGTGTCGAACGTCGCCTCGACGAGTCCCGCGTGCAACTGGTTGCGGAAGGACTTGAACGAGAAGCGCTCCAGGCCGGGCATATCGCCCAACTGGAGGAAGAAAAAGACAAGCTGCGGCTCGCCCAGGAAGAATTGCACAAAAGTCAGGAGAACCTGCGGCTCGCCGCCAAGGTGTTCGAGAACAGCACCGAAGGCATCATCATTACCGATGCCCAGGCCGACATCCTGCACGTGAACCGCGCTTTCACCAGCATCACGGGCTACAGCGAAGCCGAAGTGGTCGGCAAGAACCCCAGACTGCTGCGCTCGGACCGGCACAACGCCGATTTCTATCGGGCGATGTGGGCCTCGCTGATCGGATATGGCTACTGGCAAGACGAAATCTGGAACCGGCGCAAGAGCGGCGAGGCCTATCCGGAATGGCTATCCATCATTGCCATCCGCGACGAGCAGGGCGAAACCATCAACTACCTGGGGATATTCGCCGACCTCACCGAGAAGAAACTGGTCGAGGCGCGCACCCACCATCTCGCCTACTACGACGCGCTCACCGAACTGCCCAACCGGCGCATGCTGGAAGAGCGGTTGAAGCAATCCCTTATCTCGGCGCACAGCGACAACCGGCTGGCGGCGCTATTGCATCTCGACCTGGACCGCTTCAAGACGATCAACGACACCCTGGGCCACCCCTTCGGCGACAAACTGCTGCAAGCCGTGGCCGAGCGGCTGGCCGGCCATATCCGCGACAGCGACATGATCGCCCGCTTCAGCGGCGACGAATTCGCCATTGTGCTGGCCGATGTCGGCGGTCGGCACAACGCCACGCTGGTTGCCCAAAAGATTCTGGATGCGCTGGCCAAGCCGTTCCACCTGGAAAACCAGGAAGTATTCGTCACCCCAAGCATCGGGATCGCACTCTATCCGGTCGACGCCGACAACCGGGACGACCTGATCAAGAATGCCGACACCGCCATGGGCCATGCCAAGGCGCAGGGCGGCAACAACTACTGCTTCTTCAACGCCGGCATGAACGTGATGGCGACGCAGCGGCTGTCGATGGAAACCCATCTGCGGCGGGCGCTGGAACGCGAAGAATTCATCTTGCACTACCAGCCCCAGGTGAGCCTGCATAACGACCGGATCATCGGCATGGAAGCGCTTCTGCGCTGGCAGCATCCTGAACGCGGGCTGGTTGCGCCGGGGGAAATCATCCCCCTGCTCGAAGAGACCGGCATGATCGTCCCGGTCGGCGAATGGGTGCTGCGCACTGCCTGCGCCCAAAGCAGCCGGTGGGTGGCCGAAGGCTTGCCCCCGCTGCGTGTGGCGGTCAACCTTTCGGCACGCCAGTTCCGCCAGAGCGACCTGCCCGCCATGGTAAGTCATGCATTGCAGGATGCCGGACTGGCGCCTGACCAACTGGAACTGGAAATCACCGAGAGCATCATGATCCAGGACGTACAAGCGACAATTGCCACTTTGCACCAGTTGCACGCACTCGGCATCCAGATCTCGATCGACGACTTCGGTACCGGTTATTCCTCCCTGAGCTACCTGAAGCACATGCCGATCGACAAGATCAAGATCGACCAATCCTTCGTTCGCGACATCTGCGTCAGCCATAACGGCAACGCCATCGCCAACGTGGTGATCAATCTGGGGCACAGCCTGAAGATGCGTGTTATCGCCGAAGGGGTGGAAACCATGGAACAACTTGATTACCTGCGCGCCCATGGCTGCGACGAAATCCAGGGCTACTATTTCAGCCACCCGCTGCCCGCGGAAAAATTTGCCCAATTGGTAAGGGACGGGCTCGGCACGACAAAATTGGGGTAAGCCGGATCTTCGGGAAAAGCCCCGTTTCGCCCTTGGGGCAAGGGTTGTCACGCCTCTACCCATGCCGTAGCATAACGCCATGCGCCGCGCCCTGACCTCCCCACTTCCGCTGATCGCCTTCATCGTTGCGCTTGCCTCGGTGGCGGAATTCGTCGGCCCGCGACTGCTGCTGCCGCTGGAGAATCGGGTTTCCGATTTCTTCGTCCGCGTCCACGCCAAAGGTTTGCAGCCCGACCCCGATATCGTCATCGTCGACATCGATGATCGCAGCCTCGCCAAAATGAACACCACCGCCGGCAGTTGGCCATGGCCGCGCGCGGTGCACGGCGAACTGGTCGCGGGCCTGGCCCGTCAGCACCCCAAGGCGATTGTTTTCGACATCCTGTTCGCCGAGCCGGACATCTACCGCCCGGAAAGCGACGAACTGTTCAACGACGCCGTGCACCAGACCTCGAACAGCTACTTTCCGATCGTGCGGCGCAATGGCGCCGAAGACGCCCACGGCATCCCGCTGGCGAAATACGGGGCGGCGCTCGGCATCACCCCCACTGCCGCAGCCGCCCCCGACGCGCGGGTCTCGCTGCTGCTGCCTCTGGCCGTTGCGCGCGCGAGCTGGCGCACCGGCACCATCAATTTCACCGAAGACCGGGACGGGGTCGGACGGCGCTACAATATTTTCACCCCGGCCTACGGCTGGCGCATCCCGTCCCTGCCCGCCCGCGTCGCCCGCGATCTCGGCTATCCGGTTCCCGACCGGGAAAGCATCGTGCTGGGCTGGCGCGGCACATCCATGGCCCACCGCCGGGTTTCCTACGCCGATGTCTATGAAGACTTCAACCGGGAAAAACCTTTGCGCAGCACCACGGAATTCCGCGACAAAATCGTCATCATCGGCACCACCGCCAGCGGGCTGCACGATATCCGCGCCACCCCGCTTTCCAGCCTGACGCCCGGCGTGGAAATCCTCGCCACCGCATTCGACAACCTGAAAAATGGCGGCACCATGCACAGCATGCCCACAGCGGCCCCCTTGCTGCTGACATTGTTGCTGATCGCGGGACTGCTCGCCGCCTTCCTCTCCCGTCACAACAC
>DATKUY010000018.1:0-10276 GCA_035530375.1 Sulfuricella sp.
AGGATTCAAGCTCACCAGTATCAAGCGCCCACACTTATCGGCTGTATTTTTTTAAAGAACAAGGCCCCCAATTCCTCGGAAGCGGCTCCGGCACTGCCGAAGCGAGGTGCGCATTCTACAGAGTTCCACAAAAACTGCAACTACTCTTTTGCACCTTTCTCATCGCCGCGCTGTTTGCGCTTCGTCGAGAAGGCCGCATTATATAGACCCTGACTTTCCGGTCAAGGCTTTTTGACAGATTTATTACAAGAAAATTACAAGCCGTTAAAAATCATCAGACTGCGCTCACATCAAATTACCGCGATGCGCGCAAACTTGCGTTTGCCCACCTGCGCCACGACAGTCTCGCCTGATTTCAGCTTGAGCGCCTTATCGCTCAGCTTCTCTCCATTGAGCTTCACGCCACCCTGGTCGATCATGCGCAGCGCATCAGAAGTGCTGGCGGTCAGTCCTGCCTGCTTGAGAGCCTGGCTGATTGGCAACCCATCCGCCCCCCCGCCAGAGAGCGCGACTTCCGGCATCTCATCCGGCATCGCGCCTTGCCTGAAGCGGGCTTCAAAATCGGCCAGCGCAGCCTCCGCATCCGCCTTACTATGGAATCGGGTCACAATCTCCTGGGCGAAAAGCACCTTGACATCGCGCGGGTTGCGGCCTTCGCTCGTTTCTTTTTTCCACTGCGCCACCTGAGCCAATGGCTGAAACGAAAGCAGCTCGATATAGCGCCACATCAGATCGTCCGAAACGGACATCAGCTTGCCGAACATTTCGCTGGGCGGTTCATGTATACCTATATAGTTGCCGAGCGACTTCGACATCTTGTTTACGCCGTCCAGTCCTTCCAGAATCGGCATGGTCAGCACGACTTGGGGGGGTTGTCCGAAATGCTTCTGCAATTCGCGCCCAACCAGCAGATTGAATTTCTGGTCGGTGCCACCCAGTTCGACATCGGCCTTCATCGCCACCGAGTCATAGCCCTGAATCAGCGGATAGAGGAACTCATGAATTGAGATTGGCTGGCCGGAACCATAGCGTTTCTGGAAGTCATCCCGCTCCAGCATGCGCGCAACCGTATGCTTGGCCGCCAAGCCAATCAGATCGGCTGCCGTCATCTCCCCCATCCAGCTGGAGTTGAACATCACCAGCGTTTTTTCCGGGTCGAGAATCTTGAAAATCTGTTGCTCATAGGTACGCGCATTCTCGATCACATCGTCGCGGGTCAGTGGCTTGCGGGTAATATTTTTTCCGGTCGGGTCGCCGATCATGCCGGTAAAGTCGCCGATCAGGAACATTGCCTCATGGCCCAGCTCCTGGAACTGGCGCAACTTGTTGAGCAGCACCGTGTGTCCAAGGTGCAGATCCGGCGCGGTGGGATCGAACCCCGCCTTGACCCTGAGCGGCTTGCCCCTGGACAGCTTTTCAACAAGCTCCTGCTCCAGCAGCAACTCATCGCATCCTCTTTTAATTATCTGTAATTCTTCACTTATCTGGGTCATCTATATCGCCTGCTTCACAAAATGTAATCAATTGAAACTTCACTGGCAGCCCATCTTCTGTTAAGCTTCTGTCTACATAAAAAACTCAGGGAAGTCATGCAAAACAACAAGATCGGCATTTTAACGCAAAAGCTGTTCCCGCAAGAACGAAAATTCAGCCTGCGCTGGCTGGTGGCCTTATCCAGCGTGCCATTATTCGGCATGGTCACGGCTTTCGGTATTGCACCGGAAACAGAAACGCGCCAGATCCCCGTTCATACCGTCATTGAGAATCTGCAGCTTCCCACCAGCATCACGCCCACTTCCAGCATTGCCGGCAACTTCTGGCACGAGGAAAAAATTCAGCGTGGCGACACCATCTCCTCGCTTCTCGACCGTCTCAACGTAAATAACGAAGACATCACCGGATTCCTGCAAAGCGCAAAAGACTCAAAATCGCTACGGCAACTCATACCCGGCCGGATTGTCCGCGCCCAGACCGATTCGGAAGGAAATCTCCTCGGTCTGCAATATATCAGCAACAGCGAAACCATGCTGAAGGTGGAAAAACGGAGCGACGGATTCAAGGCCAGCGACCAGGCAGTACCACTCGAAACCCGCGTCCAGATGAAATCGGCGGAAATCAGAAACTCATTGTTCGGCGCCACCGATGCCGCCAACATTCCTGACAATATCGCCATGCAGATCGCCGACATTTTTTCATCGGACATCGATTTCCACCGTGACCTGCAAAAAGGCGACAAATTCACCGTGATTTACGAATCATTCTACAACAAAGGCGAACTGATCAAGACCGGACGCGTGCTCGCGGCAGAATTCGTCAACAATGGCAAAAGCTACCGCGCCATTTACTTTCAGGATCACGCGAACCATGGCGGCTACTACACGCCGGAAGGCAAGAATCTGCGCAAGGCGTTCCTGCGCTCCCCTCTCGAATTTTCGCGGATCACTTCAGGCTTCACCAATGCCCGCTTCCACCCGATTCTGAAAGAATGGCGCGCCCATAGAGGGGTCGACTATGGCGCGCCGATCGGCACTCCCGTGAAAGCAGTATCTGACGGCACTGTCGCCTTCGTCGGCAAGCAGCACGGCTACGGCAATCTGATCGTTCTGCAACATCAAGGCGCGTACAGCACCGCCTACGGCCATCTTTCCGCCTTCGCCAAAAATCTGCACAAAGGCAGCAAGGTCAGCCAAGGCGACATCATCGGCCGCGTCGGTATGACCGGCCTTGCAACCGGCCCTCACCTCCACTACGAATTCCGCATTGCCGGCGTGCAACGCAACCCGCTGACCATCGCGATGCCGACCGCCTTCCCCATCGCCTCGCAATACAAGGCAGATTTCAGCAAAGTTGCAGAAAATCTGGCAGCCCGGCTAAACCTGCTGAAAAACACCAATCTGGCATCGCTCGACTGAGTTTTGACCGCACAATACTATGTCGGGCTCATGTCCGGCACCAGCCTCGATGGTATTGATGCGGTTCTGGCCGCTTTTGAGGGCAACGCCGGCGAACTGCTGCACAGCCAATTCCTCCCGTTTGATGAGGCCTTGCGTGCCGAACTGCTCGCGCTGAACAGTGCCGGAGCCAACGAGCTGGAACGCGCGGCGCTGGCAGCCAACGAGCTGTCGCGCAGCTATGCCGAAGCAGTCCTGGCATTGCTGAAGCAATCCGGAATCAAAGCCGCGCAAATAAAAGCCATCGGCTGCCACGGACAGACCGTGCGCCACCGTCCCGATCTCGGCATCACTCTCCAACTGGCGAATCCGGCGTTGCTCGCCGAACTGACCGGCATCTCCGTGATTGCGGATTTCAGAAGCCGCGACATTGCGGCTGGCGGACAAGGTGCGCCCCTGGTGCCGGCCTTCCACGCCGCACTATTCCGCCACCCTGAACATCACCGTGCCATCGTCAACATCGGCGGCATCAGCAACCTGACCTACCTGCCGCCCCACGGCAAAGTGCTCGGCTTCGACTGCGGCCCTGGCAATCTCCTGATGGATGCCTGGGCCATGCGACACATCGGCCAACCCTATGACAGGGATGGGGCTTGGGCGGAAAGTGGCGGAGTCATCCCCGAACTGCTGCAAAAACTTCTCGCTGAACCGTTTTTTTCCGCCACTCCGCCCAAAAGCACCGGCCGCGACCTGTTCAACCTACCGTGGCTGGAGCATTTCCTGGCGTCTGGTTTGTCTCCGGCCGACGTTCAGGCTACGCTGTTGGAATTGACTGTAGACGGGATAGCCACAGCCCTCGAGACACACTGCAAAGAGGCCGACGAAATCTACCTGTGCGGCGGCGGCGCCCATAACGGAGCGCTGGTACGCCGGCTGAAGCAGCGCCTGTCGGATAGGGCCATTGCATTAACCGATGATTTGGGTGTAAATGCAGACTGGGTGGAAGCATTTGCCTTCGCCTGGCTGGCCAGGCAGACGCTTGACGGAAATGCGGGTAATTTGCCGGAGGTGACGGGCGCAAAAGGAACACGCATTCTCGGCGCAATCTACCCGGCTTAAAATAAAGAAAGGGGCTTTCGCCCCTTTCTTTATTTACCAAACCACTTGAGATTTACGCCGAGAAGGACGAACCGCAACCGCAAGTTGTGGTGGCATTCGGGTTCTTGATCACGAACTGCGAGCCCTGCAAACCCTCCTGGTAGTCAATCTCCGAACCCACCAGATACTGGAAGCTCATCGGATCGATCAACAGGGACACGCCCCCCTTCTCCACCGTCGTATCATCTTCATTGACGGTCTCATCGAAGGTGAAGCCGTACTGGAAGCCGGAACAACCGCCACCGCTCACGAATACGCGCAGCTTCAGCGCCGGATTGCCTTCCTCGTCGATCAACTGTTTCACCTTGGCCGCAGCACTATCGGTAAAGTTCAGCGGGCTGGGCATATCAGTCACAGCATTCATTCTGCATCTCCTTAAAAAACTGGTATAGCCAATTATCCTATAGTTGAGTTAATTAGTCAACCACTTACAACCGGCTCAATTTCAATCGGTTGCTCGGCGACCTCTTCCCGGTGCACCAGCTTGCCTTCGATAATCGCCCCGACATGCATCTCCAGGGTCTTGTAGAACACATCGCCGGTGACGCGGGATTTCGATTGCAGCTCCACATATTCATGGGCGTGCACCGGCCCCATCACGGTACCGTTGATGACTACATGCGATACGCGGATCACGCCCTCGATCCGCGCCTGCTCGCTCAACACCAGCGTGCTGGGCTGGTCGCTCACCTCGCTGATATTTCCCTTGATACAGCCGTCTACCCGCAAGCCGCCGCTGAAGATGATGTTACCTTCTATTTTCGTACCGGCTCCGATCAAGGAATCGATCCGGTTTTGTGGCTTGCTTTTTTTGTCGTTTCCAAAAAACATCCCCTATCCCCAATCTTCAAGTCAAGTTGACGGATTGCATCAGTTTCGGCTGCGCCGAACCATTTTCGAACACACGTATCTGAACATTCTTCACCACCGCCTTGGGTTCCATATGAAAAGTGCCTTCCAGACGCTGATAATACTTGAAGCTCAAATTGTATGCACGGGCATCGGCTCCCTTCGAAGAGGGAATGGTCATCACCGTCTTTTCACCTTCTTGAGAAAAATTGACCAGCAATTCCACCCTGCCCTGGAATTCGCGCTCCCTCTGCCCACCCTGCAACAGCAGTAGCCTGTATCGGTATTCGCCCGGCATGGTGTTTTCAACCTTGAACCGGTAAATACTAAGTTCACCGGCATTCTTGTCGGGCGACATCTGCTTGCGGAAGAAAACCAGATCCTCCTTCAGCTGGGCATTCTCATCCTGCAACGTCTTGACGTTTTTGACAAGGTCTTTCTGCGTTATCTGCTCGATCTGCATTTTGCGCTCGCTTTGCGCCCCATCCGAACGCAAGCTGGCATTTTCTCGCTCCAGTACCCCGACCTTTGCCCTCAACCGCTGCAGCTCTTCCACCGTGACACCGCGCTCAAATCCGGCAAAACGCATTCCGGCATCATAGAACCACCATGATAGAATCGCCATGCCCGCCAGTAGAATCGCGAACAACGGCAAGCGCCAGTACCACGCCACATGCCTGCGCACAGTCAGAGGAGAAGCAGCAATACCAAAATAGCGTTTCAGAGCACAGCGTAACTTCATGGCAACAGTGGAATTTGCTCCAGTCCCATGGTTTCGGAAATGCCAAACAGAATATTCATGTTCTGCACCGCCTGTCCCGCAGCGCCCTTGGTCAGATTGTCGATTACCGATAGTACCACGGCAACATCGCCGCCCTGGGGCCGGTGCACTGCAATACGGCAAAAGTTGCCGCCGCGTACCGAACGGGTCTCGGGATGCGCGCCGGCAGGCAGCACATCGACAAAATACTCTTTGGCGTAGCGCTTCTCATAAAGCGCCTGCAAATCAGCATCGGCGGTCAGACGCACATACAAAGTTGCGTGGATACCGCGGATCAGCGGCGTCAGATGAGGCACGAAGGTGAGTTGCACCGGTTTGCCTGCCGCGAGTGAAAGACCCTGGCGAATCTCCGGTAAATGGCGATGTCCGGCTACCGCATAAGCCTTGAAGTTATCCGATGCCTCGCTGAACAACGCGCCCACCTCGGCCTTGCGGCCCGCACCGGAAACGCCGGATTTGCAATCCGCCACAAGATGGCCGAGATCAGCCACACCCGCCTCAATCAATGGCATAAAACCCAACTGCGCAGCAGTCGGGTAGCAACCGGGGTTAGCGATCAGGCGCGCCCCTTTGATCTTTTCACGGTTGAGTTCCGGCAAGCCGTAAACCGCCTCGGCGATCAGGTCGGGGCAAGCGTGTTTCATGCCGTACCATTTCTCCCACAGCGCCACATCCTTGATGCGGAAATCCGCCGCCAGATCGATCACACGCACACCGGCATCGAGCAGTTCGCGCGCATCCTGCATGGCGATACCGTTCGGCGTGGCAAAGAACACCACATCGCAGGACTTGAGCGGTGCATCGGCCGGGTCTACGAACTTCAGCCCCACCCTGCCGCGCAGATTGGGAAACATGTCGCTCACCGCCATGCCGACTTCCTTGCGCGAAGTGATGGCCACCAGATCGACCTCCGGATGCTGCGCCAGCAAACGCAGCAATTCCACCCCGGTATATCCCGTACCGCCTACGATTCCGACCTTAACCATAGTGCTCAAACCCCAATATCGAATTCATTGATAATAATAAGCCCATTGCCGCCGGACGACAATGACTGATAAGCAACAAAAAAGCCGCCCAGAGGCGGCTTTTTTGCGATTGCAACAGCGATTAACGCTTGGAGAACTGCTTGGCGCGACGCGCCTTGCGCAGGCCGACTTTCTTCCGTTCAACCTCGCGCGCATCGCGGGTAACCAGGCCGGCATTGCTCAGCGTGCTTTTCAGTGCCGCATCGTAATCGATCAGGGCGCGTGTAATGCCGTGGCGCACCGCGCCGGCCTGGCCGGATTCACCGCCACCGTGGACGTTGACCATAATGTCGAACGTACCTTGATGGCTGGTCAATTCCAGCGGCTGGCGCACGACCATGCGGCCGGTTTCGCGCGAGAAGAAAAT
The DNA here is from genome assembly GCA_035530375.1 of Sulfuricella sp. Taxonomy (GTDB): domain Bacteria; phylum Pseudomonadota; class Gammaproteobacteria; order Burkholderiales; family Sulfuricellaceae; genus Sulfuricella. The sequence continues at coordinate 7,072 of DATKUY010000018.1, forward strand.
ATCCACGGGCTTGTCGTTGACGATGATATCGCCCTTGCCGGGTTTCAGAAACACCCGAGCTACCGAGCTCTTGCGGCGGCCTGTGCCGTAGTAGTAGTTGCCGATCATGGTGATTCCTTAAATTTCCAGTACTTTGGGTTGCTGTGCGCTATGCATGTGTTGCGCGCCTTTGTACACCTTCAGCTTGCGGAACATGGCGTAGCCCAGTGGGCCTTTCGGCAACATGCCCTTGACCGCTTTTTCCAACGGACGGCCAGGAAAACGGGCGTGCATCTTGGCGAAAGTGGTGGTGTAAAGACCGCCGGGATAACCGGTATGGCGGTGATACACCTTGCCCTCAGCCTTGTTGCCCGTGACGCGCAGTTTGTCCACGTTGATCACCACGATGTAATCGCCGGTATCCACGTGCGGGGTAAATTCAGGCTTGTGCTTGCCGCGCAGGCGCAATGCGATCTCGCTAGCCAGACGACCCAAAACTTTATTGGTGGCATCCACCACGTACCAGTCACGTTTTACTTCGTGCGACTTTGCAGAAAAGGTTTTCATGCAGTAATTCCGGTTGCTGTATCAGAGAAAGACGCGCATTTTATGCCAAGACCGCGGCCGCTGTCAAACGTAAATTCGCTGCCTCAATGCTATAATCCGCCCCATCGAATATCTTGCAAAGGAAATCTCATGCGGACACGGGTCAAATGGGTGGAAGACGCCAGCTTTCTCGGCATCACGGATAGCAACCACGCCGTCCTGATGGATGGGCCGCCCGACGCCGGCGGGCGCAACCTCGGGCCGCGCCCGATGGAAATGCTGCTGCTCGGCGCGGGCGGCTGCACCGCCTTCGACGTCGTGGCGATCCTGAAAAAAAGCCGCCAAGCCATCAGCGGTTGCGAAGTGTCGATCGAAGCGGAACGTGCCGACAAGGAGCCCAAGGTATTCACCAGGATGCACTTCCACTTCACCGTGCGCGGCAAGGACGTCAAGCCGGAGCAAGTGGAAAAAGCAATCAAGCTGTCCGCGGAAAAATACTGCTCTGCCTCGATCATGCTCGGCAAAACCGCCGAAATCACGCATGATTTCGAAATCGTGGAAGAGTAAAAAAACTTTTCACCGCAAAGGACGCGAGGTTTCGCAAAGGAATTCAATTTTTCTGATTGACTCACTGAATCGGTGATTGATTTACCTTGCGCTCCTTTGCGTCCTTTGCGGTAAATTTCGTTAAGCCCAGTACGCTGTCCGCGTCATCACCCTGGCGGAAAGTTTCATCGCCGCCTTCACCGGTGCGGGCAGTTCCGCACCGCCATGCTCCAGCGCGACGGAGGCGTGATGCGCCTCATCCTCCATCATCTGCCCAATGATCGCACGGCTTTTCTCGTCCTGAACCGGCAGGCGCCGCAGGTGACCATCGAGGTGGCGCACTACCTGGCGCTCGGTTTCCGCCAGAAAACCCAGATTCCATTTATCCCCGAGCGCGCCAGCGAGGGCACCGATCGCCAGTGCGCCTGTATACCAAACCGGATTGAGCAGGCTCTTCCGCCCGCCAAGCTCATTGATGCGACTTTCGCACCAGTTCATGTGCCCGGCTTCCTCGCTGGCAGCCTGTTCCAGAGCCTGCTGTATCTCAGTGCGGCGCGCCGTCAACGCCTGCCCATGATACAGTGCCTGCGCACAGACCTCGCCGCTGTGGTTCACGCGCATCAGCGCTGCCGCCAGACGCTTCTCATCCGCGCCCATCTCCGCCTCGGCCAGGTTCTTTCCCGGCAATGGGCTGCTTGTCCGCGCCGGAGCAAACAGCGTGCGCATCCCCTTGTCGATCTGGGCAATAAAATTATCGATTCCTGTCATCATCAAACCCCATTTGTCTGGCCAGCAAAGTTATCGGATGTACCACCTCGATCTCGACTCCGGCCTCCCTCAAGCCGCCAGCCATATGCATGGCGCAACCGAAATTCGAAGTGACCAGGAAACGCGCTCCGCTGGCCTTTATCGCGTCCGTTTTATCCGCCAGCAGGGCTTCCGCCATTTTCGGCTGGCTCAAAAAATAGGTTCCCGCCGCGCCGCAGCACTGGTTGTTTCCCGCCAAGGGCTCAATGGTCGCATCGGGAATTCGGCGCAACAGATCGTAGGGCTGACTGTGGCAATACAGCACATTCCGCATCGAGCAAGGCTCATGCACCGCCACCTTTTCCGCCAGCGGAGCAATTGTTATCCCCTCCCAACCCCGAACCCCGGCCAGGAATTCGCTGATATCCATTACCCTATCCGCGAAAACCGGTGGATAACTTTTCAATGCCGCACCACAGCCGGTGGCGGTTGAAATCACGGCATCCAGTTCCAGGCCGGCAAATGCATCGATATTTCCCTGCTCAAAGCTGCAAGCTTTTTCGAGCTCGCCCAGACTTTCGTGCATGGCACCGCAGCAAGACTGGCCGGGCGGCAAATGCACCCTGTAGCCCAGCTTGTTAAGCACAAAAATCGAGGCCGAGAGTGTTTCGACATCCGACACGCGCGCCACGCAGCCGAGAAACAGGCCCACCTCGCCACGCGCCTTGCCAACTGGCGGATAAACCGCTTTCCAGAGCGGTTGCAGCTTCATCGGCGGCAATTGCACCGCGATCCGCACCAGGCCAAAGCGCCTCAACCCGCTGAATTTGCCTGTCAGCGCCTGCAGGCCCGACGCCTGCCAGGCGCGCACCATGCCTGACGCCAACCGCAACATGGCCGGTTTTGTTACGACGCCGTCCACCAATACCATGCGCGCCAGCCGCCGCCACGGACTTTGCCGCCGCGTTTTCTCCAGCACGCCGCGCATCCCGGCGATCAACCGGCCATAAGGCACATTGTTCGGACAAACGGCTTCGCAGGCGCGGCAGCTCAGGCATAAATCGAGGTGCGCCAGAAGACGCTCATTCGCCGGAAGCCGGCCCTCCAGCACCCCCTGCATCAGCGCAATGCGCCCGCGCGGCGAATCCGCCTCGCTCAGGGTTTTTCGGTAAGTGGGGCAATGGGGCAAGCACAGGCCGCAGGCGACACAGCGGCCCGATTCCGTGATCAATTCGCTCAAAGTGTTATCCAATAGAAACCACAAGGCGGGGCGGAGAGTATTCCCTAAGGTTTCACTACGTCGGAATATCGGGAATATCCATGACTTCGCGTAGCGCGGTGTAAATCTGCTGCATGAAATCGTCATTACAGGAAGCGAGAGGGCCAG
>DATKUY010000019.1:0-26270 GCA_035530375.1 Sulfuricella sp.
GCTGCGGAAGCCGAAATCGCTGCGCTTCTCAAGCGCCAGAAATAGCTTTTTCCAGGCGTTGTGTCAGCGCCTGAATATTTGCATTCTGTCCGGTATTCACGCTGACCGTTACGGCGGCTTCGCTGCTGTCCAGCGGTTCGCTATTGCGGAGTTGGCTTTCCAGCACCGTGACGTCCGCCTCGGAAGCATCGCGACCATGCCGCCCGCGCTGTTCGATCCGTTCCCGCAGCAGGTGTTCGGGCGCCATGAAATCCAGGATTACGAAGGGAACGTCGAGTTCCTGTGCCAGATCCCGAAATGATGTCCGTTCCCCCCTTCTGAGAAAAGCAGCATCGACCACGACCGGGTGGCCGGACTGGACGATGCTCCGCGCCAGTTCGGCCAGACGACGGTAGGTGCGCTCATTGGCCGTGGGCGAGTAAATGCCTTCAGCCACTCCCGCGCCGCTGTGCGCCCCCGGTTTCAGCCCATACAAGCGTTTTCTTTCCACGTCGGAGCGGATGCGGATCAAATTGATCGCTTCCAGCAACGATTGAGTGATCGTGGTTTTGCCGGAGCCGGACAGCCCGTGGGTGATGGCGAGGAACGGCGGAGAAGGCCGGGTGAAGCCTTCCGCAAGTTCGATATGGCGGCGGTATTGCAGCCACTGTCCGGCCCCGGCTTTTCCTTCCTGTCCGGCGCGGATGCTGGCCACTTTGGCGCGCACCATGGCACGGTACACCAGATAGTAGCGCAACACCTCCAGGCCAGCGTAATCCCCGGTCTGCTCCAGGTAGACATTGAGGAGACGCCGCGCCAACTCGGGCCGCTCCCGATCCTGCAAGTCCATGGACAGGAAGGCGGCTTCGCTGATTACGTCGATCCAGCGCAGGTCGTCGTTGAATTCGATACAGTCGAACGGCACGACTTCTCCGTCCAGCAGCACCATGTTGCCCAAATGCAGGTCGCCGTGGCATTCGCGGATGAACCCTTGCGCCTTGCGCGCCGCGAAGGCGTCGAAGTGTGTCCGATATTCCTCTTCACTCCATCGTTCCAGCCCGTCCAGGCGACCGCGATCATTTTGCTCCAGTAGCCGGGGGCGGATTTGCGCGAAATTTTGTGCCACTGGCTGGTGCACCTGTTCCGGCGTGCCGAACCGGCTGGCGCTGTCCGCGATGGCAGTGCGTTGGTGAAAGCCGGCGATTCCGCAGGCGATGGCGTCGACTATTTCCGGCGTCAGTTCGCCGCGCAGTAATATCTGGTCGAGCATGCCGGACTGCGGGAACCGCCGCATTTTTACGGCATATTCGATGGCCGGGCCGGGGCCGTTCAACATCGGTTGCGCGGCACTGCCAGTGATGGGTGTAACCGCCAGATAGAGGCCTGGTGCCAGCCGCCGGTTGAGGCGCAGTTCTTCCTCGCAACAGTAGTGGCGCTTTCCCAGAGTGGAAAAATCGAGAAAACCGAGGTCGACCGCTTTCTTGATCTTGTAGGCGAAGCCGCTGGTCAGCAGCACCCAGGAGATGTGGGTTTCGACCACCTCGACCGGCTGCTCCAGACCATGCCGGAGCGCCGCGATCAGGGTTTCCTGCTGGGCGAGGGTGGCTTCCAAATCCGCTACAGGGATTTGCTGACCCGCTTGATGGCGGGGTCTTCCTCGCTGGTGGTGGCGCTGAAACCCAGTGTCGAAACCAGCTTGAGCATGTTGCTGTTGCTCGCCAGCACCTCGCCTTCCATGGTCTTCAGGCCCTTGCCGCGCGCTGCGTCCATCAGGCCGGCCATCAGCTTGTGGCCGATCGCCTTGTGCTGCCACTGGTCGCTCACCACCAGGGCGAATTCGCAGGATTCGCCATCGGGGTTGATGGCGTAGCGGCACACGCCGATTTCCACTTCCCGGCCTTTCTCCTCGGTGATGGCGATCAGCGCCATTTCGCGGTCGTAGTCGATCTGGGTGAAACGCACCAGCATGGCCTGGGAGAGTTCTTGTATGGTGTTCATGAAGCGGAAGTACTTGGCCTCGTCCGATAGACCGCGCACGAACTCCTGCTCGATTTCCGCATCTTCCGGACGGATCGGGCGGATAGTGATCTCGGTGCCATCCGGCAGTTGCCAGTCGGTGACGAGATGGGCGGGGTAGGGGTAGATCGCCATGTGGGCGTAGCGGTCGCCGGAGACCGGGGCAAAGTCCACCATTACCCGCGCATCCGCCGCCAGCGCACCATGCTCGTCCACGATCAGCGGGTTGATGTCCATTTCCTTGAGCCAGGGCAGTTCGCAGACCATTTCGGAAACCCGCAGCAGCAGGCTTTCCAGTGCCTCCATCTGGATCGGCGGCATGTGGCGGAAGGCGCCGAGCAGTTTCGACACTCGCGTGCCGTTGATGAGTTCGCGCACCAGGAAGCTGTTCAGGGGCGGCAGCGCAACGGCGCGGTCGCCGAGCACCTCAACCGTGGTGCCGCCGGCACCGAAGGTAATCACCGGGCCGAACACCGGGTCCGAGGTCACGCCCAGCATCAGTTCGCGGCCATTGGGCTTGACCACCATCGGCTGGATCGCGATGCCGTCGATATGCGCGGTTGGGCGGTTCCTCTTCACCTCGCTGGTGATATCCTGATAGGCGGCGCGCACCGCAGCCGCATTCATCAGGTTGAGCTTGACGCCGCCGGCATCGGATTTGTGCGTGATATCGGGCGAGTTGACCTTCATCGCCACCGGGAAGCCGAGTTGCTGGGCGAGCAGCAGCGCTTCGCCCGGCGAGCGGGCGATGACGGTACTTGCCACCGGGATGCGGAATGCGGCCAGCAGCGCCTTGGACTCCATTTCCGACAGCACTTTGCGGCGTTCGGACAGTACGGTTTCGATCAGCATGCGCGCGCCTTCCACGTCCGGCTCGTCGTGGTGCGAGAGCGGGCCGGGAGTCTGCGCCAGCAGACGCTGGTTGCGGTAGAAGGCGGTAATGTAGGAAAAGGCCTCGACCGCCGATTCCGGCGTGCTGAAGGTGGGGATGCGTGCCTGGGCGAATGCGGTCCTTCCGGCCTTGATCTGGGTGTCGCCCATCCAGCAGGTCAGCAGTGGTTTCTTGAAGTGGCTGGCAATCTCGATCAGCGTTTTCGCCACTTCGAGCGGGTTGGTCATTGCCTGTGGCGTGAGAATCACCAGCGCGCCGTCCACCCCGGGGTCTTCCATGCAGAGGGTGACCGCGTCGCGATAGCGTTCCGGCGTGGCGTCGCCGATGATGTCCACCGGGTTGTTGTGCGACCAGGTAGCGGGCAGCACCTGGTTGAGCTGCTCGATGGTCTGGTCGGACAGGCTGGCAACGGTCACGCCCAGGTCGACCGCGTGGTCGATCGCCATCACGCCCGGCCCGCCGCCGTTGGTGATGATCGCCAGCCGGTTGCCGCTGGAACGGTGGGGCGAGGCGAGTGCCTTGGCGGCGGAAAACAGCTCGCCGATCGACATCACACGTACTACACCGGCGCGGCGCAGCGCAGCATCGAATACGTCATCCGAACCGACCAGCGCGCCGGTGTGCGACATCACCGCTTTCGAGCCGGCGGCATGGCGCCCGACCTTGACCACGAACACCGGCTTGACGCGGGCGGCGGCGCGCAGGGCGCTCATGAAGCCGCGCGCCTTGTGGATGCCCTCGACGTAGATCAGGATGCTTTCGGTTTGCGGGTCGGAGGCCAGGTAATCAAGGATTTCCCCGAAATCGATGTCGGCCGAGGTGCCCATCGAAACCACGCTGGAAAAACCGATGTCGTTACCCGGCGCCCAGTCGAGGATGGCGGTGCAGAGCGCGCCCGACTGCGAGACCAAAGCGAGGTTGCCGGTCTTGACGTTGCCCTTGAAAAAGGTGGCGTTGAGCCCGATGCCGGTGCGCATGATGCCCAGGCAGTTGGGGCCGATGATGCGTACGCCGTAGGTCCTGGCGTTGGCCAGCATGGTGCGTTCGATCTCCGCGCCGTGGCTGCCCACCTCGCTGAATCCGGCGGACAGCACTACTGCGGCGCGCACGCCGTGCTTGCCGCAGGCTTCGATGATGTCTGGCACAGTCTCGGCACGGGTGCAGATCACCGCCAGTTCAACCGGCTTGTTGATTTCCTCGATCGAAGCATAGGCCTTTTTCCCCTGCACCTTTTTGTGGGTCGGGTTGATCGGGTAAAGTGCACCCTTGAAACCGCTATCCAGCATGTTCCTGAATACGATCGCCCCCACCGAGTCGGCGCGGTCGCTGGCGCCGATGATGGCAACCGATTTGGGGGAGAAAAGGGTGCTGAGGTAATGTTGTCCCATGGGCTTGCACTCGTTGTTGATTAGGTTAAATATAGCAGCAAGGGAAACGGATGGCTGAATATGGCGCTTTTAGCTTCCCTCCTCTGCATTATAAGTTGATAGTTCAATTTTAGGTGTGACAATTGCATACAGCCTATATTACCCATCCAGATTGCCTCAAACATGACATGGGAATGGATCATCCGGAATGTCCGGCGCGGCTGCGCGCCATAGACGACCAGTTGATCTCCTCCGGCTTGATGGATTTCCTTCAGCGCCATGATGCGCCGCTTGCCACGTTCGAACAGCTGGCTCGAGTGCATGCGCCGCGCTACATCGAAGCCGTCAAGGCCGCCGCGCCCAGAGAAGGGCTGGTCTATCTCGATCCTGACACGGCGATGAACCCGTTCACGCTGAATGCGGCGCTGCGCGCTGCCGGAGCGGTGGTGCTGGCGACCGAACTGGTGCTGGAGCGCAAGGTGGAAAACGCCTTCTGCGCCATCCGCCCGCCCGGCCACCATGCCGAATCGGGTCGCGCCATGGGCTTCTGCCTGTTCAACAACGTGGCGGTCGGGGTGGCCCACGCCATGGCTCAATTCGGCTTGCAGCGTGTCGCCATCGCCGATTTCGACGTGCACCACGGCAACGGCACCGAGGAAATTTTCCACGACGACCCGCGCGTGATGCTGTGTTCGACCTTTCAGCACCCGTTCTATCCGCACTGCGGAGCCAACAGCGGCAACGACCACATCATCAACGTGCCGCTGCCAGCGGGAACCGATGGCGAAGCCTTTCGCAAGGCGGTGACCGAACGCTGGCTGCCTGCGCTGGAACGCTTCCGGCCCGAGATGCTGTTCGTCTCAGCCGGTTTCGATGCACATTGGGAAGAAGACATGGCGATGTTCCGGTTGAAGGAAGCCGACTATGCCTGGGTGACGCGGCAGATCAAGGATGTTGCCGAAAAATATGCCCAGGGACGGGTCGTGTCGGCGCTGGAAGGCGGCTATGAGTTGCATGCGTTGGGTCGGAGCGTGGCGGCGCACATCAAGGTATTGAGCGGACTATGAATCGTTTTATTCCGGGCCGGCCGGGGGTGCCCAGACTGCACTGTTATGGCATAATTCGCCGCTGACTTTCCACCAACATGCGAGGTTACAAATGAAGAGATTTTTGAGCATCCTGACAGTCGCCCTGTTTACCTTTGCAGCAGTTCCCTCTTTTGCTGAAGAACCTGCCGATCTTTACCCCGCGCCTCCTGCCGAGAAGTCGGTTAACAGCGCACCCAAGCACAAGAAGATTCACAAGGCCAAGAAGGCCAAAAAAGTCACAAAGCGTAAAGCGCGTCATGTGCGTAAAGCACGCCACTAAAAGCTGATCCATAGATTTCGAGGTTAACCCATGTCAGGTCACGATTTTCATGTCCACGGCGCACATGAGCACGAGGTTGAGCATCAGTCTCAGCACGGGCCTGGCCTTGCGCAATCGGTCGCCATTTTCACTGCCATTCTTTCCACCGTCGGCGCAATCGTCAGCTATCAGGGCGGAGACACCCAGAACGAGGCGATGCTGTACAAGAACGAAGCCGTGCTGCAGAAGTCGCACGCCTCCGACCAGTGGAATTTCTATCAGGCGAAAAGCACCAAGGGACACCTGATGGAACTGGCCGCCGCTATCGCACCGGCGGACAAGCAGGGGTACTACCGGAAACAGATCGAGAAATACACCGAGGAAAAGAAAGAGATCAAGGCCAAGGCCGAGGAGCTCGAGAAAAAATCCGAAGAGGCCGACCATAAAAGCGAACTCATGATGCACCCGCATCACCGGCTGGCACAGGCCATGACCCTGATCCAGATTGCCATTGCGCTGGCTTCCATGACCGTGCTGACGCGCAAGAAGTGGCTGTTTGCCGTAGCCGCCGTTGCGGCGACGGGCGGATGTGCATTGTGGGCGCTGGCCTGGCTGGCATGAAAGGGATTTTTTACGATTGGGGCGGCGTCAACGTCTGGCTGTTCCACCTCGTCAACGATTTGCGCGCCGGCTGGCTCGACCAGTTCATGCTGCTCGGCACGGCAGTCGGCGATCACACCAGCTTCGTACCTATCCTCTGCCTGCTGATGCTGGCGGCAATGTTCATCGTTCCCCGAACCTACGCGTTGCAGCCCGAACAGGGTGAGCAGACCGCCGGCCTCTGGCTCGGCGTGCTCGCCGTGTTTGCCATCGGTTACTGGCTGGATGGCGCATTGCTCGGCTGGTTGAAGCCTCTGCTGGACTTTCCGCGACCACTGCTGGTATTGGGCGAGGCCAACATGCATGTCATCGGCGAAATGAAATTGCATCACAGTTTTCCCAGCGGCCATGCATCCTTTGCCATGCTGGTGTGTGCCTCGCTTTGGCCGCTGGCCGGCCGGTGGCGTATCGGTGGCGTGTTTTTCGTGCTCTGGGTCGGTCTGTCGCGCATCAGCCTGGGCGCGCATTTTCCCGCCGACGTGCTGGGCGGCTTTGCGCTCAGCTTGCTGGTGGTGCTGGCGGTTCGCGGCGCTTTGGCGGTTCTGGTCGCGGCGGCAGCGAAGAGTGGCGAGACGAGGTTCCGTTTCTAGCAGTTCGACTGCCAAAGGGCGTATCCGCCCGGCGTGTCAGTTTTCCAGATAGTCCACCAGCAACCCGCTCGTATGGCGCAGGCGCTGGCTCAGAAGGCGTGCCAGTTTCAGCAGGATTTTCGCGGCCAGTGCGGGTTTCTCGCTGACGATGCGGAGGAAATTGTCCTTGGTGAGAATAGCCAGGATGGCGGGGCCGGAAACGATCGCCGTGGCCGAGCGCGGCTCTCCGTCGACGATTGCCATTTCACCCAGTGTTTTGCCGGCGCCAACGGTCGCAACGATTTTTTCCTTATCGTTGTGGTCTTCCTTGTAAATATCCACCTTACCCTTGATGATCAGGCACATATAGTGGCCGTTATCGCCCTCGTGGAACAGGGTAGTCCCGCTGCTTGCCTCGTAAGCCTGCATATAGCCGGAAAGCGTTTCGATGTCGCGCCATTCGAAATCGCCGAACATCTGCGTGGATTCGATCATGTCGCAGAATTCGTCCCGGAAGGCATGGCCGGTGCCGACCAGCTTGAGCGAACTGAGCAGGTTTTGCGATTCTGTCATGACAGGGTGTCCTCATCAGGTGGGTTAAGCTGCCCGCTGACGGGTTGGGAATTCAGCACAGTAGGGCTGTTATTATCCGATTTGTGTAGTCCGGAGTGCAAGCCCGGTTTGCGCGTAAAAGGGGTTTGCCACCTTTTGCCTTTCATCGACAGCGTCGCCGCTGCCGCCGGCCATGCCGAGGCCGACAACGTCTTGACGGAAGAGGCCAGAGCTGGCCTTGAATTTGACTAGGTGAACTGGATTTCGCCTTCCTTGAGCGAGAAAGTTCCCCCGCTGCGTTGAAGTTCGACATGGTGAATTTTACCGCCAATTTCTATCTGAACGTTATCGAATACGGCTTTTTCAACCACTACCTTGGCATCATCGGCCAATTCAAGCGCCAGTTCCAGTTCGGTTTTTTCCTGCTGCGCCTGCTCCATTTCCTGCAATAGCGCCACGCGGGTATTTTCCGCCTTGCTCTGAATTTCCGCTTTGATTCGCTCCGGGTGCTCTTCGATATACTTCAGCAACTTGATGATTTCATCGAGCTCTTTGGCCTTGGTTTCCAGCAGATTGGCGGTGTGCCTCAGTTTTTCATGGATATAAGGATTTGTGCCCACGCGCACGCGGGTTTTGACGCCGCCTTGCGATCCAATTTCTTTTGCCTGCACTAGCAGTGTGGCTTCGGCCAGTCCGCCGATAATGCTTCCACGCCCCGCCGATCCCGGATTGCCCACTATGATCCGGTTGGCAGCGGTCAGCTCGCTTTGCATCGCCTGTTTATCTATCAGAATACTGTCGCCTGCTTCCACGCGGGCGTTCTCGATAAAAAGAGCTGAACACGAAACACCGCAGCGCACCCGCGCGACGATGGCTTTTTCATTGCCGCCCGGATGCTCATGCTCCCCGCCATGCCCGATGATGCCGCCCTTGACCACTATGTCGCCGCCGGCATCCATATCCGCCGCTTCGACCGTTCCGCCTACATGGATATCGCCACTGGCACGCACCGTCATGCCGGCGTGCACATCGCCGGTAATGTTGATCGATCCCTCGAAATCCAGATTGCCGGAGGTGAGGTCGACCGTGCCGATGGTAATCGTGGGTTCGACGGTCATGCCGTTATTTTCCAGCACCGGCCGCCCGGAGATCTCTGCGCGCAGAAAATCGGGATTTTCCGGGTCTATCCCGGCACCTTTTAAGCGTGTCGAAAACATGACCTCCTTGCCGGGCTTGGCGGGGATCGCTTGTCCCAGAACATTGATGCCCGCCACCCCTGGGGTGGCGGGGATTTTCTGCATCAAGTGCTCGCCTTGGTGTACCGTGGCAATGCCGCCAAAATCCCGGTAATTGGCCCGATCGTGTTCGTCGAGATGAGGGTGGCGATCCTTGACCATGTCGATCAGGCATTGCAAGCGCCCATTCTCGCCATTGGTCGCCTCGCGTCCTTGGGCGATCGGTTGCTTGAGCGCTTCGCCGGCTGCCACAAGCCGCTCGATCTCCTCGTCCAGAATGCCGGAAACTACCTGTTTTTCCGTCAATGCCGTGAGTATCTGCTCGCGCGTCACTTTCGCACCGCCCCAAGGGTGGGTAATGGTGAGATAGGCCGTCATTTTGTCCGGCGCCAGCTCCACTGTTACGCCGGCATCGCGTATCTCGCCAATTTCAAGGGCGAACGATTCGCTGGCAGAGGCGCATTGCTTGATCAAGCGGGCCAGCGCCGCATCGAACAGGAACAGTTGGCCGAATCCTTGTGCGGCAATTTCCTTTTTGAGCCATGCGCTATCAATCGGAGTCTTGTTCTCGACGGGGACAAAATTCGCCAGCAATTTGCGCCCATCTTCGGCCAAAACAAAACTCAGTTCCTGCGCCTGAGTATGTCGATCATCGCCCATTTGGCCTCCCATGCAATTATCCGGGTAAAAAAATCAGAATTTCATGTGGTTAAAAGGTAAAAAGAGATCGGATCCCTTTTGTTCTTTTGCTATCCGGCGCTTTGAGGGGGTTCATGCGCTGACAGGCGACGTATACTTCATGTCTTCGATAAGGATATGTTTGCTCAGCCAGTTACGCAGAAAAATCAGGATTTCATTGTTGATTTTTGGGCGGAATCCGTGCAGGTACTGCCAGCGTACATCCTGGATGGTTTCAGCGAAAGAGGTGTGAAGCCGCTTATGCTTGGCAAAATCGGGGAAATCCATTTCCTGCAAGAACTGTTCTTCGCGCTGGAAGTGATCCAGGGTGTAATTTATCAATTCATCCAGCACAGACTCGGCGATGCGCCGATTACCGATCTTTTCTGCCGAAGCCAATTGATTGATAAGCGCAATAAGGAAGCGGTGGTCATTATCCAGATGGGGAACTTTCACGGACATTTCTTCTGTCCATTGAATCAGTTCGGCTTCTCTGCGGTAATCCATGACCTTCAAAAAGGCTTCAACGATCAACGGGTCGAACTGCCGGCCTGACTGATTTTTGATATAACCGATCGTTTCGTCTTCCGGCCACGCTTTTTTGTAAGGCCTTACGGATGCGAGGGCATCAAACACGTCTGTTAGCCCGACGATGCGGGCGGCGAGGGGGATTTGCTGCCCCTCGATCCGGGTCGGATATCCTTGGCCGTTATAGTGTTCATGATGGTAAAGGGCAATTTCGCTGGAGAGTTTTAGCAGGTAGTTATTGCCGTCGAGCATGCGGCTGGCTTTTTCCAGTACCCTTTGGCCTTTCACTGTGTGGCTCTCGATGATTTTGCGTTCTTCCGGATCCAGCTTCGCGGGCTTCTGCAGGATGCTTTCAGGAATGGTCACTTTGCCTACATCGTGAAGAATGCTGGCAGTGCTGATGAGGCGTTCAAATTCCGGAGTGATTAACTCCTTGTAGTATCCCAGTTCGCCTAGCACCTGCACGATCTCATCCGTCATGATGGCTACGCGCATGATGTGTTCGCCAGTGTCATGGTCCTTGTGTTCTGCAAGGCTGGCGAGGGCAATAACCGTGGCACGGTTGGACCGTTCTGCCAGTTTGGCGGAGGTGTGTGCCTGAATTGAACTGGTTACGCTGTCATTGAGGAAGGTAAGCAGTTTTCTGTTTTCATCGCTAATTTTCTGCTGCAACTCGACATAGATGAGCACGGCAAAATTTTCCGGGTGGGGAAAATAAAAGGCGATGGCGTTCTTGTCATGATGGTTTGAGCGCTGGTTTATGGCATTGCTCAAGACTTTGATGGCCGGCTCATCGCGCAAGGTTTCCCCCGCTGCATTTGCAAAGCGCCCGGTTCCCTGCCCAACCCGGAAAGAATGGCTGAGCGTGCCATATTCGGCGACGGTCATGAATGCGGAAGTCGGGGCGTCGCAGGCTTTCGAAACGAAATGGATCAGATGCTCATACAATTCTTCAAGCGAGGTTGTTTGGGCAACGCTCTGGCAAATTTCATGAATTCTTTCGAGGAAAACGTTCGTCGTACTCATCCGGATGTTTGGTTGGTCTTGAGAAATTTCATTCCGCAAATGATACAGGAGCAAGCGCCGGGCATACAACGTAATATGCGAATCGGTTAAGTCCCTGCCGCTTCAACTTTCTGTTACATCTCCATCCACATAATACCAGCGTCCTTCCATGCGCACGAACCGGCTGGTTTCGTGCAGCCGGTGGGCGCGTCCGCCGATTTTGCAGCGCGCCACGAATTCGATCTCGGCGTGGGTTTCATCGGTCAGCCGGTGGCGTTTAACTTGCAGGCCGAGCCATTTGGGTTGCGGCTCGGCTTCTAGGCTCAGTGTGGCCGGCCGGGTGTCGGGATGCCAGGTGGCGAGCAGGTAGGGTTCGAGGCGCAGGGTGTAGGCGGTGTAGCGCGAGCGCATCAGCGCTTCGGCAGTGGGGGCGGGGGTGTGACCACTGGTGTAGCGACCGCAGCAGTCGGCATAGCGGTGCGGCAGGCCGCAGGGGCAGAGAGTATTCATCCAACCAGCTTGCGGTAGCTCTCCAGGCGGCGCGGGTCGATCTTGCCGGCTGCTGCGGCTTCGAGCACGGCGCAGCCCGGCTCGACCAGATGACGGCAATTGCTGAAGCGGCAGTGGCCGAGGTAGGGGCGGAATTCGACGAAGGCGTGGGCGATGTCCATCTCGTTGACGTGGGCCAGCCCGAATTCCTGCAAGCCGGGCGAGTCGATGATGTGGCTGTCGCGGTCGAGGTGGTAGAGGCGCGCATGGGTGGTGGTGTGCTTGCCGGAATTCAGCGCTTGGGAAATTTCGCGGGTATGGGCCTGCGCTTCCGGCAGCAGCGCGTTGATGATGCTCGACTTGCCCATGCCTGATTGTCCGACCAGCACGCTGGTTTCGCCCTTGAGATAGGGGCGCAGCGGGCTGATGTCCTGCCTGGCGGACAAGGTCAGGAGCGGGTAGCCCAGGTCGCGGTAGAGTTGCAATTGCGCCAGCGCCGTGCGGGTTTCCTGTTCCATGTCGCACTTGTTCAGCACGATCAGCGCCTTGAGCGAGGCGGCCCCTGCCGCGATCAGGCAGCGGTTGACCAGATCCTCGTAGAAGGCCGGCGACGCGGCAACGACGACAACGATCTGGCTGACGTTGGCGGCGATGATCTTTTCCTTGAACTGGTCGGAGCGGAACAGCAGCGAGGTGCGCGGATCGATGGATTTGATCACGCCCTGGGCGGGGCCGGTCAGTTCGATCCGGAGGTGGTCGCCACAGGCGATGCCACCCTTTTTGCCGCGGGTGACGCAGGAAACGATGGCACCATCCGTTGTTTCCACATCGAAATGCCTGCCGAAAGCGGCGACAACCTGACCGTGCATCAGGAAACGAACAAGGCGTCTATTTTCACCATATAGGTGAAGCCGTTTTCAAGTTCTGAAAAGAGGACGAAGCCACCCATGGTGTTATTTGAAATGGTAGTAGGTGTCGTTGAGATAGGCGCCAGCGTGGTTCTCCTCATCCGGCAGCCAGTTTGCGCCGACATTCACGTTGCAGTTGTGGATGCGGGTCTGGAGCTGTTGCGAATTTTTTACCTTGCGTTCGAGACGGGAGTAAATGGCGGAGCCGTTACCGCCTGTCATGGAAGCATGGCAGCTGACGCAGGATTTATCGTGCAGGGCTTTGCCGATTTTGACGTCGCCCTTGGCGAAGGGATTGGCAAAGGCGGGCGCGGCAGCAAGTAGCAGAACCGCAAGCAGGGGCAATATGCGCATTTGATTCTCCTTGGCGTTACATGATTTCATATTTGCATATTAGCATTGCCTGGCCGCTCCGGTGAAACGGATGCCGGGATCAAGGGCCCGACGGCCCGAGCAGATGTTTTCCGGAATGAATTTCTTGCAGCAACTGCGTCATGGCATTTGCCGGAACGGGGCGGCTGAACAGAAATCCCTGGGCGTCGCAGCACTGGTGATCGCGCAGGAATAAAAGCTGGCCTTCGGTCTCGACACCTTCCGCGATCACCTTCAGCTTCATGCTGTTGGCCAGTGCGATGATGGCCAGGGATATGGCGGTGTCGTCGCCGTCGCTGCATACCCCGTCGATGAAGGATTTGTCGATTTTTATGGTGTCGATGGGGAAGCGCTTGAGATAACTCAAACTGGAATAGCCGGTGCCGAAATCGTCGATGGAAAGTCCGACGCCCAGGGATTTCAGGCTATCCAGGTGGCGTATGGTTTCCTCCGCGTTATGCATCAGGACGCTTTCGGTCAATTCCAGTTCCAGCCAGCGCGGATCCATGCCGGTTTCTGCCAGTATTTCCGCGATTTTGTCCACCAGGTCATTTTGCCTGAGCTGACGCGCCGAAAGGTTGACCGCCATGCGTAGCGGCGGTAAGCCTGCATCCTGCCACTTCATGTTCTGGCGGCAGGCGGTTCGCAATACCCATTCGCCGATGGCGACGATCATGCCGGTTTCTTCGGCCAGCGGAATGAATTCGTCAGGCGGAATATTCCCTTTTTCCGGATGCTGCCAGCGCAACAGCGCCTCCATGCCGGTAATGGCGCCCGTTTCGATTTCCACCTGGGGCTGGTAGTGCAGCGACAGTTCGTTTCGTTCCAATGCCTGGCGCAGGCCGTGTTCCAGGGTGAACAGGGCGCTGGTTTCGTCGCTCGCGCTGCTGCGGAAGAACTGGTAGTTGTTCCTGCCCTGCTCCTTGGCATGGTACATGGCGATATCGGCGGTTTTGGTCAGCGCTTCGACGCTATCGCCGTTTGCCGGATAGAAACTGATGCCGATGCTGGCGGTGATGAATACCTGCTGGCCTTCCAGGGTGAAAGGTATGGCCAGTGCATCGATGATTTTTTGCGCCACTAGCGAGGCGTCGATGGCATTGTCCATGTCCGGCAGGATGACGGTGAACTCGTCGCCGCCGAGCCGTGCCACGGTGTCGCTTTCGCGCACGCATTCGCCGATCCGCCCGGCCGCAGCCATCAGCAGCACATCGCCCGCGGTGTGGCCGAGGGTGTCGTTGACGAGCTTGAAGCGGTCGAGATCCAGCAGCATCACCGCAACCAGTTTGTCGTCGCGCTCCGCCCGCGCCATCGCCTGCTGCAGGCGATCCTGGAACAGGGTGCGGTTGGGGAGTTCGGTCAGGGCGTCGAAATAGGCCAGATTGTGAATGCGCTGCTCGTTTTCCTTGACGGTGGTAATGTCGGAAAAAATCGCCACATAATGGGTGGGGCGGTCTTCATCGTCTTTGACGGCCGTTATGGAGAGCCATTCAGGATAAATCTCGCCATTTTTGCGGCGGTTCCAGATTTCACCCTGCCAACGGCCCGTTTCCAGCAAGGTCTGCCACATCTCCCGATAAAAGGCTGCATCATGACGCCCGGAATTGAGCAGCCCCGGATTTTTCCCAAGGACTTCTTCGCGGCTGTAGCCGGTAACGGTGGTAAACGCATTGTTGACGTTGAGGATATCGCCTTCCGGAGAGGTGATCAGCACGCCTTCGGAGGCATATTCGAAGATCTTGTCCGCCAGCCTCGACATGATGCCGAGATCGCGCGTGAATCCCACTCCCAGATCGAGAATCAATTGGCGCATAAGTTTCACCTGGTCGAGCAGGTAATCGTAGTCTTCTCGCTCGACATTTCCGTTCTGGCCGAACTTGAGCAGGATTTCGCGCGCTGCGGCATGCACCTGACGGTGGATTTCGCCGATCATGGCGAATTCATTGAACTGATCCAGCAGGGGATGGTGAAAGCTGTGGTACCACTGTCCGAATGCGCAGTTGTGATGGGCATCCTCGCACAGGTCGGCGGGGGGCGGCGGCAGGTTGCAAATGAGAACTTCGTTGAGGCGGCATAGCCACGCGGTATGGTTATCCAGAGCGCGTTCAAGCTGTGAAACGACTTCCTGGACTTCATCCCCTGTTATGTCGTGCAGTAAATTCATGTCAATTCGGGCAACAGCAGGCGACAAGGGGCGCTGCTGCTGGCTGTCACCAATCTTTCATTATCATAATACGCAGATTATAAAAGACAAGTGCCGGTTTAACAAAAGAAATTATCGATCTGTGGTTTTGTTTTCAGTGGAAAATTTCTGCAACTGTGCAATACGGATCGCCGCCGGCGGGTGCGAATCATAGAATGCCGAGTGCAGCGGATCGGGCGTGAGCGTTGCGGCGTTGTCGTTGTAGAGCTTGACCAGTGCCCGCACCAGGTCCTCGGCGCGGGCGTTTTGCGCGGCGTAGCGGTCGGCCTCGAATTCGTTGCGGCGCGAGTAGAAACTCATCAGCGGTTGCAGCAGGAAAGTGAATGCCGGCATCGCCAGTAAAAACAGCAGGAGCCCTGTGGCAGTGTCCGGCGTGGAGACGCCGAGGCCGGTATAGAACCACGAATTGCCCATCAGCCAGCCGAGCAGCCACAGCCCGGCAAGGCTCATGGCAGCCATCAGGGCGATGCGCTTGATGATGTGGCGATGCTTGAAGTGCCCGAGTTCGTGGGCCAGCACCGCAATGATTTCGTCATGGCCGAGGCGTTCCAGCAAGGTGTCGAAAAATACGATCCGCCTGGATTTGCCGAAACCGCTGAAATAGGCGTTGCCGTGGGTACTGCGCCGGGAGCCGTCCATGACGTAGAAGCCCTGGGCGTGGAAGCCGCATTTCTTCAGCAGTTGTTCGATCCGGCCTTTCAGCGTGGAATCTTCCAGCGGCGTGAACTTGTTGAACAGCGGCGCGATGAAGGTGGGGTAAACCGCCAGCACCAGCAGGTTGAAACCCATCCAGGCGCACCACACGTAGAGCCACCAGAGCTCGCCCATCCGTTCCATCAGCCACAGCACGCCGAGTATCAGCGGGATGCCGAGCGCCATGCCGAGCAGCGCCTGTTTGGCGAGGTCGGCGAAGAACAGGGCGACGGTCATCTTGTTGAAGCCGAAGCGGGCATCGATGCCGAAGGCGCGGTAGAAGCCCAGCGGGATTTCGACTAGAGTGGAGATGGCGAAAACGCTCAGGATCAGCGCCGTTCCCTGCCATAACCCCGCACCGAGCAGGCCTCGCCACAGGCTGTTCAACGCCTCGATCCCGCCGCCCAGAGTGAAGGCGAGCAGCAGGACTGTTTCCACTGCGATATGCAGGTTGCCCAGCCGGGTTTTGGCGGTATTGTAGTCTGCCGCCTTGCGGTGAGATTCGAGGTTGATGCGCTCGGCAAAATCCGGCGGCACGCTTTCCCGGTGTGCCTGGATGTGGCGGATATGGCGCAGCGCGAGCCAGTAGCGCAACAGCACGGAGAGCATCAGGGCGGTGAGGAAGATCAGGGTGAATGTCATGGAGTTGGGAGTGGGGGTGGTTTCAGTCTAAAATGATCCTCTTTAGATCATTTAGGCTCACATTATGGCACAAGACAGCAATCGCCTCATCTGGCTGGACATGGAAATGACCGGGTTGTTCCCGGAGCGCGACCGGATCATCGAGATCGCCCTGGTTATCACCGATTCGAATCTTGAGACCATTGCCGAAGCGCCGGTGCTGGTGGTGCACCAGTCCGACGAGGTGCTGAACGGCATGGATGACTGGAACAAGGCGACCCATGGCAAATCCGGCCTGATCGACAAGGTCAAGGCGTCGAGCCTGGACGATGCCGTCGTCGAGGCGCAATTGCTCGACTTCCTGAAGGAATATATCCCGCCAAAAAAATCGCCGATGTGCGGCAATTCGATCTGCCAGGATCGGCGTTTCATGGCGAACTACATGCCTAAACTCGAGGATTATTTTCATTATCGCAACCTCGACGTAAGCACCCTGAAAGAGCTGGCAAAGCGCTGGAGGCCGCAGATTTACGGCGGTTTCAAGAAAGAGAACAACCATACCGCACTGGCCGATGTGTATGAATCCATCGGCGAGATGAAGTATTACCGGGAGAATTTCCTGCGGCTGGATTAATGTTGAAAACAAGGCGCACCACGAATGACACGAATGTTCACGAATCCGCATGAATAAAAATATACGGGTAGGAACCTTTGCGGTTTCAGTGAGATGATTAACCCAGATGAAATCACAACGTCATGGTCATTCGTGAACATTTGTGTTTTATTCGTGTAATTCGTGGTTGAGCGGTAGCTGTTGAATTTATGAATAAGGGGTCAGCATGAAGCAGGGCACCACTTTCATTCTCGAGGTCAACCCGAAAATCCCGCGCAAACTGTTGCGCCTGGACGAACTGGCCAACAATCTTTGGTACGGCTGGGACAAGCCGACGCGGACGCTGTTTGCACGTCTTCATCCCGGCCTGTGGGATGCTGTCGGCCATAACCCCAAGGTGTTCCTGCGCCGGGTGGACGAGAAGCGGCTGGTGGATGCGGCGGAGGATCAGGTGTTCCTGGCTACCGTCAATCGCGTGCTGTCGGCCTACGACACCTACCACAACGAGCCGTTGCGGCGAAACGCCGGTCACGAGCAGTTCAAGGAAGGCGAGCTGATCGCCTATTTCTGCGCCGAATTCGGTTTCCACGAAAGCTTCCCGATCTATTCCGGCGGCCTCGGCATTCTCGCCGGCGACCACTGCAAGTCGGCGAGCGACCTGCGCCTGCCCTTCGTCGCGGTCGGCCTGCTTTACCGCCAGGGTTATTTTTCCCAGATGATCGATGGCGAAGGCAATCAGATCGCCACCTATAGCGATTCGGATTTCGATGATCTGCCGATAACCCCCGCACTGGGAGAGGACGGCAAAGAGATGCATGTCGCCATCGACATGCCGGGGCGGCAGGTGATGGTTCGGGTATGGCAAGCCCGTGTCGGCCATATCACCCTTTATCTGCTCGATACCGATATCGAGGAAAACGCCCCCGAGGACCGTGACATCGCCCACCAGCTTTACGGCGGCGACAGCAGCATGCGCATCAAGCAGGAGATCATTCTCGGCGTCGGCGGCGTGCGCGCCCTCAAGGCTTTGGGGCTGAAGCCCACGGTGTGGCACATCAACGAGGGCCATGCCGCATTTCTGGTGCTGGAGCGTGCCCGCTATATGGTTGCCGAGGGGCTGGATTTCGCCAGCGCGCTGGAGGCCGCTGCCAGCAATACCGTGTTCACCACCCATACCCCGGTGCCGGCGGGGCACGATCATTTCGCCGAAAATATGGCTTTCGATTATTTCCAGCAGATGTGCCGGGAATTGAAAATCAGCCGGGAAACTTTCATTGCCCTGGGCCGCACGCCGGACGGGCCGGATTTCAACATGACGGCTCTGGCGCTGCACGGTTCCCGCTTCCATAATGGCGTCAGCCGCATTCATGGCGGAGTATCCTCGCGCATCTGTGCCAGTCACTGGCCGCAGGTGATGCCCGAAGAAAACCCGATGAGCTACGTCACCAACGGTGTGCACGTCCCCACCTTCATGGCGCAGGAATGGATCGACCTGTTCGACAATGTGTTTGGCTACGAATGGCGCCACCGCCTTTCCGATCAGAGCTACTGGTCGCGCATCAACGAGATTCCCGACCATGTATTCTGGAGTGTCCGCCAGTCGCTCAAGTCGCAAATGCTGCAACTGGTGCGTTTCCGCGTCAGCCAGCAGCACTTCCGCAACCATGGTTCCGAGGCCCACCTGGATCGTCTGCTGAAGCACGTCGACCACTTTAACCCGAACGTCCTCACCATCGGCTTTGCCCGCCGCTTTGCCACCTACAAGCGCGCCGCGCTGCTGTTCGAAGACCCCGCCTGGCTGAGCCAGATCATTTCCGAAGCCGACCGCCCGGTACTGTTTATCTTCGCCGGCAAGGCCCATCCTGCCGACCATCCCGGCCAGGATCTGATCCGGCAGATTCACCACATCTCCCATATGCCGGAATTCGAGGGCAAGGTGCTGGTGGTGGAAGGCTATGACATGGGTCTGGCACGCAGGATGGTAGCGGGCGTGGACGTATGGCTGAACAACCCGGTGTACCCGCTCGAAGCGAGCGGCACCTCAGGCATGAAGGCAGGCATCAACGGGGCGATCAACCTCTCGGTGCTCGACGGCTGGTGGGGAGAAGGCTACGATGGCACCAACGGCTGGGCGATCAAGCCGGCACCCGCCTACATGGACGATTACCGCAGCAACAAGGAAGACAGCCAGACCCTGTATGAAATCCTGCAGGATCAAGTCGTTCCCCAATACTATGACCGCGGCAAGCTGGGCTACTCGGCGGAGTGGGTCAAGCGCTCCAAGTC
Organism: Sulfuricella sp.; assembly: GCA_035530375.1. GTDB lineage: Bacteria > Pseudomonadota > Gammaproteobacteria > Burkholderiales > Sulfuricellaceae > Sulfuricella. The sequence goes on from DATKUY010000019.1 coordinate 19,014, forward strand.
TTCCATCGCCAGCCTGCTGCCGCGTTTCAATTCCAGCCGGATGGTGGGCGAATACTCGAGCAATTTTTACCTGCCTGCCAGCCGCCAGGGAGCGCTGTATGCCCAGAACGGCTATGAAAACGCGAAGGACATTTCGGCCTGGAAAGCCAGAATCCACGGGGCTTGGCAGGGCGTCGAAATCCGCCGTCTTGATACACCGAAAAAACACATCCTGTTCGGCGACAAGGTGCGTTTCGAAGTCGCCCTGAAGCTGGGCGGCCTGGCGCCGGATGACGTGGTGGTCGAAATGATGATGCGGCGTCCGGCCCGCAAGGACATGAAGGATTTCATGCGCTTCAGCTTCGCTTTCCAGAGCATCATCGCGGCGACCGGCGAGCACCTGTTCGCCCTCGACCTGTCCCCCGAACTATGCGGCCGGCTGGATTACAAAATCCGCGCATATCCTTGGCGGGAACTGCTGACCCACCCGCTGGAAATGGGGCTGATGGTCTGGCTTTGAATTGATGCAGGGTGTTTACCCTAAAGGGCACAAGAGGCCGTCGGGCCGCAACCCGCCCATACATTGATTCATACGGTAGGCTGGTGTAAGCGAAATGCGCACTCCGCAGGTTTGGTACTGTTCGCTGGAGTGGGCTTGCCCACCCGGCCTAAGGCTAAGACCGGGATATGAGGGATTGAATTTGGGATTTTTTTAGTCTCGCCCGGTGAGTTGTCTCCAAATAAATCAACTCATCATTGCTTCACGTCCGATCTCTCCTTGGTAACCTGTCAATTCCGGCAGGGTGCCTTCTGGAATCCACTCGCCAACCAAAATAGTCATAAGATATTTAACATATCGCTGCAAATAAATTTACTGTATAACATCGGCATAAGTTTAAAAAACAGTGCCACAAAATAAAGGCGAATTCCAAGGGGAATGAGCAATGCGAGAGCTGCTGTTTTCCGCCACAAATGCTGCGGAAGATTCGGGAAGCTATACGTCGCTGCTCCATTTCGAATCCATCCTGAACGCTTCCAGTCTGACCGAACTGGCGCGGGAAGTACGCAAAATCACCCGGCATATCGGGTTTCAGCACTACCTCTACGGGGCACATATCCAGACCAAGAGCGGCGAAACGCTGCAATATATTTTCAGCGGTTACCCGGAACAATGGATGCAAACTTACCAATCCGCCCGCTACATCGATATCGCCCCTATCGTCGAGCATTGTTTCTTCCGCAATACGACCAGACCAGTCATTTGGGACCGCAAGCTTTTCAACACCCCGGATCGCCAACGGATTGAGCGTTCCGGTTCGCGGCGCCCAAGGCGAAGTGGCGCTATTCAGCGCCGCCAATCCGGAACGGGGGCATGATGCGTTAGTTCACCAAGTTCATGTGGCCGGCATGATGTGTGTCCTGTCCAACTACCTGCATGAGGCAATACGTCAACTTGTCTATGCTCCAGAACTCATCCAGGTCGCTCCGCCCCAGCTCACCCCAAGAGAAATTGAGTGTCTTGCCTGGTGGGTGAGCGGAAAAACGGCTTGGGAAATTGCCCATATCCTCAACCTGAGCGAAAGAACCGCTCGTTTTCACCTCAACAACCTCAAAATAAAACTTGGCGCAAGCAATAAGAGCCAGGCCATAGCGCGGGCCGTCAAATTGCACCTCGTCCATTCCTGAGATACTCGAACGCCCTATTCCACAAAGCACGTCCCATAAATATACTTAATTAAAAACAGTCTGTTATGTGGCGGCCTGTCAGTTTTACCAGCTAGTTAACAAACTGTAAAAGCATTTTCATTGGTGATCTTCACTTCTTTCCAAGGAGATCACTATGCATATTCTGGTTGGACACACCCAGCAAGGAATTTTTCGTCCACAAGATATCAGGGGCATGCATCGCCTGCGATTTCGGGTTTTTCGCGAGCGCCTGCAGTGGGATATCCCGACCCTCGGCGAGCAGGAGCGTGACGAGTACGACAACTGCAATCCGGTGTTCATTATGGTTCGCGATGATGGGGGCGACGTAATCGGTTGTTGTCGGCTGTTACCCACCACGGGACCCTACATGCTCAAGGATACCTTCCCGATGTTGCTTGGCAAACAATCCATTCCTATTGCTCCAGACATCTGGGAGATAAGACGCTTCGCAGTGGGCAAGGATGCCCGTGGTGGTTTCGGTTTTTCTTCCTTGCCAGCGAGCATGATCGGCGAAATCGTCCACTATGCCCTGGTCAAAGGCATCAGGCATTACGTTTTTGTCACCACGGTGGCGCTCGAGCGAATGCTGCGCCGCATGGGCGTAAATTGCGGACGATTCAGCGAACCGCGACAGATCGGCATTGAAAAGAGCGTCGCACTCTGGATGCATATCGATGAGCAGACAATTAACGCCACATGCACGGACATCAGGAACGATTTATCCGAGTTGCCCAAAACCCTGCATAAGGAAGCGGCATGATAATCGGTATTGTTTCAGCCTCGAATGAGCAACACCGATTCTACGAAGCGCTGTTGCCTTCGCATACGCGACTTCATTTCACGCCAGGTGAGATTTTGAGTGGTATATCGGTTTCTTGTGATGGTTTCCTGCTGGATGCCGGTCTTTTGAATAGCGACCGCAGGAAACTTCAGAAGCTGTTGAGTCGCATGAGCAACATGGAGGTTTCTGCAGTTATAGCCCGCGAGGAGAGTCATCCTTGCACCCTTCGACACAATCCTGCAAGCGGTCTGAAATTCCAGTGTGGGCGTATTGCTGCGGCCAAGGTGCGGGAGATGGGCGCAGTCAACAGATGCGATCCAGAGCGTATCCATACGCTGGTTTTTCAAGATGTTACGGAAGGCAGCGATTCGTCAGCAGAATCGCTGCCAGACTGATTCAATAGGGTTACCTGTCAGTTTTGACAGGTGGTAAGGACGGGATAAAAGTGTACGCTGCACGATTCTAAATTATGGCGGTTCGGTCAATGTGAGCGGGAATTATTGATGAGATCGTGAAAAGCAGCCTTGATCCGCAGCGCGGAAGTTAAGCGCATAGCGGAGCCTGACTGATAGCTTTTGCTCTCTATGGAGCAAACACAAAAATATAACATTAGACAAAACCCTGGGGAATCTGTGGCTGAAGAGCGGCTGGAACCTGCCTGGTTTATCACGTTGTACGGGTGGTTTTTCGGACGGTTATGGTCGCTCGCGCATTCGTTAAAATTGCGCCAGGCGGAGGCCCCAAGTGGCGGCATCCTCCGCAACGCGGTCAGCCATAACGGCTGGGTCTGGGCGCTCGGCAGCTTCTGCGCCCTCAATCGCATTCCCTTCGACCCGGAACTTCTCTTTCAGCGGTTTCCGCCGCCGTATACCCTCGAAACGCTGATTCAGGCCGCCCGTGCTTTGGGGTTCAGCATTCGAAACAAAGCGTGCTCTCCTGAGGAAATAGGTCAACATCCGCTTCCATGCCTGGCAGTTATCCATGCGCCCGCCGAAAGTGCCGACGTACCCATGGCGGAGGACGATACCGGGGAACAAAAGCCGGCGGATGACCGTCTTGCCACCACCCTGGCGCTGATTTCGGAAGCTGCCGCCGAGCAGGTTACGCTCTTCATGGCCGGTTCCAACACGCCGCAGGTTCTGAGCACGGGCGAGTTCGCCCCCCTGTTTGCGGGCACGATTTTTCTTCTGAAGCCCAATCCCAAGGCTGTAAAGGATCCCGACGCGGCAACGGGGCAGACCGCCTTCGGCTTCCGCTGGTTCGTGCCCGAGCTGCTCAAGCACAAGCCGATCTGGCGCGACGTGTTGACCGCTTCCCTGATTATTCAACTGGTGGCGCTTGCCACGCCGCTTTTTACCCAGGTCATTATCGACAAGGTTGTGGTGCATCGCACTGAAAGCACGCTGATCGTCATCGCCATCGGCCTGGCGGTATTCATGATCTTTTCCGCCTTGCTCACCTGGGTACGCCAGTACCTCGTATTGCATACCGGCAACCGTGTCGATGCGGTGCTGGGCAGCGCCGTGTTCGAACACCTCTTCGCCCTGCCGACGCGTTACTTCGAGCACCGCCCAACCGGCGTCATCTCCGCCCGTTTGCATGGCGTGGAAAGCATCCGCGAATTCGTGGCGAGCGCCGCCGTCACGCTGATCCTCGACCTGCCGTTCCTGTTCATTTTCGTCGCCATCATGTTCTACTACAGCGTGATGCTGACGCTGATCGCCCTGTCCATACTGGGCGTGATCATCGGCATGAGCCTGATGATGGCGCCGCTGTTCCAGGCGCGAATGAGCGAGCAATTCCTGCTGGGTGCGCGCAACCAGGCTTTCGTCACCGAATACGTCTCCGGTTTGGAAACGGTCAAGAGCCTGCAGATGGAGCCGCAGCTCAAGAAAAAATACGGCGACTACCTGGCTGACTACCTGCACGCCGGCTTCCGCATGAAGCAGATCGGCAACACCTACAACGTCGCGGCAAACACCCTGGAACAACTGATGACCCTGCTGATCCTGGTGGTCGGCGCCTACATCGTGATGAACGGCACCGACTTCACCATCGGCATGCTGGTTGCGTTCCAGATGTTCTCCGGCAAACTCTCCCAGCCCATGCTGCGCCTGGTTGGGCTGTGGCAGCAGTTCCAGCAGGCAAGCATGTCGGTCAAGCGCCTGGGCGACATCATGAACGCCCCGACCGAACCTTATTCCCTGATCCCGGCCCGTGTCGGCGGCAACCAGGGCAAGATCGAAGTCGAAGGACTGAGTTTCCGCTACAACGAAGACCTGCCCTACCTCTACCGTGATTTCGGCCTGGAGGTAAACCCCGGCGAAACCGTCGTCATCATGGGGCCGTCCGGCTCAGGTAAAAGCACCCTCGCCAAGCTGCTGCTGGGCTTCTACGCCCCGGCGGACGGGCAGATCAAGATCGACGGCACCGACATCCGCCATTTTTCCGCCAACGAACTGCGCAGCTACTTCGGCGTCGTACCGCAGGAAACCGTGCTGTTCTCAGGGACGATCTACGACAACCTGCTGATGGCCAACCCCCATGCCACCTTCGACCAAATCGTGCAGGCCTGCCGCATGGCGGAAATCCACGACACCATCGAAAAACTCCCCCAAGGCTACCAGACCGAAATCGGCGAACGCGGCGTCGGCCTCTCGGGCGGGCAAAAGCAGCGCCTCGCCATCGCCCGCGCCCTGCTCAAGCGGCCGAAAATCCTGATCTTCGACGAATCCACCAGCAACCTCGACCCGCACACCGCAGAACACTTCGCCCGCACCATCAACCAGCTCAAAGGCAAAGTGACCATGCTGTTCATCACCCACGCCCTGCCCAAAAGCCTGCAAGTGGATAAAACGGTGAGGATCGGCGAGAAATTGTCCGTCCTGAATGGAGACAAGGATAAGAGCGAACATTCGGAAAAATAGGGAAATATTGAAATTACGTGGGTTTGAATCGATACCTGGGAGAATCTGTGAAGATGATTTTTACAAGGAAAGTTAAATGACGCTGCTCGTATCTATTCATTGGATAAATCGAGAGTATTTGGAAAAGAGTATCTGATATGACTATACGGTTCGCAACGACAGAAGACATTCCAAAATTGGCAAATTACTGGCGCGAGCATGAGCAAGGGCGGTTTGGACATTTGCCATTCGATGAGGCACGGTTCTCCGCAACCATGAAAAGGTTAATTGAAGCCAAAGAATCGCACTGCCTTTTCGTCTCCGATGACCAAGAGCATTGTCCATGCGGAGTTCTAGCTGGAAAAATTGATTACTACTATTTCTCCAGCCAACCGGTTGCACAACTGATCTTGTATTGGGTGCACCCTGGCCATCGATCGGGTTCTATGGCGATCAAACTCATGATGGCCTTTAGGAAGTGGGCTGAAAACCGCAAGGCGGCAGAGCTTGTGGTAGGGGTGACAAGCGGTGAAGACATCGAACGGACAGACCGCTTCCTCAAAAAAATAGGGTTTCGGCTAACGGGCGGGAATTATGCAATGCCTCTGGGGGGAGTGGAATGAAATGCGCTATGCATCTACTTAGGAAATGGCTATGAAAATTCGATTTGCGCAAAAAGAAGACATTTCAATCATATTGGCAATGTGCAAGAAGATGGCTGCCGAGTCGCGTTTTCAACGCTATGGGGTTAACGAAACAAAACTTGTGTCCGTCATCTCCTCCATGGTTGGCAATAGCGGGAATGCAAGTCTATTCTTGGCGGAGCGTGCGAATGGGGAAATCGCCGGCATGCTGGCTGGTTATGTAACCGACTATTTTTTTTGCGACGCCATCGTCGCGCAAGACAGATGGTTTTATGTCAAGCCGGAATATCGCGGTAGTTCTGCAGCGGTAAAGTTGTTATTGGCTTTCAGGCGCTGGGCAGAGAACCGCAAGGCAAATGAGTTTTCCATCAATATGAGCGTGGGAATCGATATGACACGGTTCAACAAATTCATGATGCACCTTGGCTTTAATTGTTGCGGGTCGAATTTCTCGATGGCCCTTGCTGGGTGTCCTGAACCTCAGGACTCAGCGCAGGTGTTGGGAGCGGTTACGGCAGGTACCGTGGAATGAAGTTTTAGCCTGTGAAGTGAATGGCGAAAAAATATGTTTTTGAGAAAAAACAATCTAAATCCGGGTTTGAAAGAAGGCGGGTGATGGAATGGAAACTGAAAGACGGGTCAACGCTCACCCCTCGGGGTCTTCGGTTTTAAGCAGGAGAAGATGAATATGGTGTTAAAGAGAAAAAACAAAGCGAAGCTGACCCATTTGATTGCCATTTCGCCTTACAACGCCCCGGCGGGATCGGAGCAGGCCAGCCAATCCCTGTCCGAGCGCTTCATCCGCGTCGCCCTCGCAAGAGGCGCCGTCGCCCCGATGTGGGAAGTCGAGACCGCCGCCATCCAGACCCAATACGGCGACCCCCAGGCGGGATTGACCGAGGAAGAGCGCGCCGGGCGCAACGGCTTGCTCGCCCCCTCTCCCCAACCCTCCCCCGTCTCGCCAGTGCGAGCAGCTTTGCTGCCGCTCTCGGCGGGGACACTCCTTGCGGGTGCCGGGGGAGGGAGCCAGACCTTCCGCCCGGTAGCCCTCGACCTCAACGGCGACGGCGTCCAGACCACCGGTGCCAACAAAACCGTGGCCTTCGACGTGGACGACTCGGGCTACCTCAAAAACACCGCCTGGCTCAACAACAACGACGGCTTTTTGTTCCTCGACCGCAACCTCAACGGCAGCATCGACTCGGGCCGGGAACTGTTCAGCAACAGCATCGTCGACCTG
>DATKUY010000020.1:0-24599 GCA_035530375.1 Sulfuricella sp.
TCGTCTCGCAGCAAGGCCCGGCCACGCCTGATCATGTCATCCGCACCAAGCGCCTGCCGCAACTCGGGCGCGACGTGGCAGGCTATGTCGCCAGCTATAAACATTATTTCGAAGCGCACGCACCTCACGCCAAGACGCCGCTGACCATGCTCGATCCGGCGCCACGACTGATCATCGACCCGCAACTGGGACTGTGCTCGGTGGGCCGCAGCGTCAAGGATGCGGCGATCATCAGCGAAATCTACGACCACACCATCGACATCATCACGCGCGCCACCACACTGGGCGGCTTCCGCGCCCTGCCGGCAAAAGACATCTTTGACGTGGAATACTGGGATCTGGAACAGGCCAAGCTGCGCAAGGGCGGCAAGGCACCCGCCTTCGCCGGCGAGGTGGCACTGGTGACCGGCGCCGGTTCCGGCATCGGCAAAGCCTGCGTCGATTCCCTGCTGGCGCGCGGCGCGGCAGTCATCGGCCTGGACGTCGACCCGCAGATCACGACGCTTTACTCGCGCCCCGACTTCCTCGGCATCTGCTGCGACATCACCGACGAAGCGGCCATCGTCGCCGCGCTGGAAACCGGCGTCAGCACATTCGGCGGCTTGGACATGCTGATCCTGAACGCCGGCATCTTCCCCGGCGGCTGCCGCATCGAATCCTTGGCTACAGCGGAATGGCGCAAGGTGATGAACGTGAACCTCGACGCCAACCTGGTGCTGATGCGCGAATGCCACCCCCTGCTCAAGGCCGCCCCGAATAATGGCCGCGTGGTCATCATCGGCTCCAAGAACGTACCCGCTCCCGGCCCCGGCGCAGCTTCCTATTCCGCCGCCAAGGCCGGCCTCAACCAGCTGGCGCGGGTCGCTGCGCTGGAATGGGGCGCCGACGGCATCCGCATCAACTCGCTGCATCCCAACGCGGTATTCGATACCGCGATCTGGACCGAGGAAGTGCTCGCTTCCCGCGCCAGGCACTACGGCCTGACCGTCGAGGAGTACAAAACCAACAACGTGCTCAAGGTCGAAGTCCGCAGCCGCGATGTCGCAGAGCTTGCCGCCGAGATGTGCGGCCCCTTATTCGCCAAGACGACGGCATCCCAGGTGCCCGTCGATGGCGGCAACGAACGGGTGATTTAACGCCATGACTACTCAACCCTCTTCAAATGTGACCACCATGCGCTGGTGCGACGGCGCGCTCGAAATGATTGACCAACGCGTACTGCCGGCGCGCTTCGAATACCTCGCCTACGATTCCGCCGCAACCATGGCGGAAGGCATCCGCAGCATGGTGGTGCGCGGCGCGCCCGCTATCGGCTGCGCCGCCGCTTATGGCGTGGCGCTGGAAGCATTGCGACTGGAAAAATCATCGCCCGAAGCGTTTCGCAGCGGCATGGAAAAAGGCTTCGAGATGCTGGCAAACAGCCGCCCCACGGCGATCAACCTGTTCTGGGCGTTGGCCCGGATGCGGCGGGTGTGGGAAGCCGCCGGCAATGCCGCCAACGTTGCCGTATCGGCGCGGCTGCTGGAAGAAGCGCATGAAATTCTCGCCGAGGACATCCGCATCAACCGCGACATGGGCGCCGCCGGTGCGGCGCTGCTGACCGACGGCGCGCGTGTGCTGACCCACTGCAACGCCGGCGCATTGGCGACGGCGGGCTGGGGCACTGCATTGGGGGTGATCCGCTCGGCGGTGGAAGCCGGCAAGAAAATCTCGGTGATCGCCGATGAAACCCGCCCATTCCTGCAAGGGGCGCGGCTCACCGCCTGGGAAATGGTGCAGGAAAACATCCCGGTCACCCTGATCACCGACAACATGGCCGGACACCTGATGGCGCACGGCGAAGTGGACGCCGTGGTGGTCGGCACCGACCGCGTCGCCGCCAACGGCGATGTCGCCAACAAGATCGGCACCTACATGGTGGCGGTGCTGGCGCGGCGCCACAACATCCCGTTCTATGTCGCCTGCCCGCTTTCCACCATTGATCTGAATATTGCCAGCGGCGCGGATATCCCGATCGAAGAACGGGCTGTCGAGGAAGTCATGGGCTTCCGCGAAAACCATTGGGCGGCGCAAGGCGTCAGCATCCGCAACCCGGCGTTCGACGTGACGCCCGCCGAACTGGTGACGGGCCTGATCACGGAAAAGGGCGTGATCACCCAGCCCGACCGGGAAAAGATCGCCGCGCTGTTCGCCAGCGCCCTTTCAGGTACCTCAAAAAACGGCAAATAAAGCGCGCCAACGGTAGCGCCATTACCGAGAGAGGTCAGTCCCGGCACGAAACCGCGATTCAACCCTCATCAGCGCGTCGAACAGAGGGACAAACTTGGCGTTCTGAAAACATCCATACACCGCCTTATTGCCAACCGAAGCGGCGAGTGTAGAAGCCCTTCATGACCTGCGTTAACCCCATGTAGACCAGCAGGATCATGGGCAGGAATACAAAGTAGAGCGGCGGCAAGGCTTGCAGCTTGAAATAGTGCGCCAGTGGACCCATTGGCAGAAAAATACCTGTCGCCATGATGATACCGGTCATCACCATGAGCGGCGTTGCAGCGCGGCTCTGGATGAACGGAATCTTTGGCGTGCGAATCATATGCACGATCAAAGTCTGCGTCAGCAGCCCAACGACGAACCAACCTGACTGAAACAAAGCCTGCTTTGCCACCGTGTTGGCGCTAAATACGAACCACATCAAGACGAAGGTCGTGATGTCAAAAATCGAACTGATCGGACCAAAGAACATCATGAAGCGACCCACATCACCTGGCTGCCAGCGCTGCGGTTTCTTCAGCAGTTCCTCGTCCACGTTATCGAACGGAATGGTAATCTGCGAGATGTCATACAGCAGGTTCTGCGTCAGCAGTTGCAACGGCAGCATAGGCAGGAAGGGGATGAAGGCGCTTGCCACCAACACCGAAAACACATTGCCGAAGTTGGAACTGGCTGTCATCTTGATGTACTTGAGCATGTTGACGAAGGTACGCCGACCTTCCAGAACACCTTCCTCCAGCACCATCAGGCTCTTTTCCAGCAGGATGATGTCGGCGGCTTCCTTGGCAATATCCACCGCCGTATCCACCGAGATGCCAATGTCGGCCGCACGTAGCGCCGGGGCATCGTTGATGCCGTCGCCCATGAAACCGACCACATGGCCGTTGCCCTTTAATAGCCGCACGATGCGTTCCTTGTGAGCCGGCGTGAGTTTCGCGAACACGTTGTGCGTTTCCACTACCGTAGCCAATTCGGCGTCACTCATACGTTCAATATCGTTACCCAGCAAAATTCCTTGCTGTTCCAGCCCCACTTCGCGGCAAATCTTGGCCGTGACCAGTTCGTTGTCGCCAGTCAGCACCTTCACCGTCACGCCATGCTCGGCCAATGCTTGTAGCGCCGGCGCGGTGGATTCCTTCGGCGGATCGAGGAAGGCAACATAACCGATCAAGGTCAGTTCACGCTCGTCAGCCAGGCCATAGACCTCTTTCCTCGGCGGCAGCTCCTTCGCCGCCACTGCCACTACCCGCAAACCCTCTTCATTCAGGTCGGCAGTGACGGTTCGGATACGTTCCAGCAATTCCGGCGTCAGCGGCTCGATCGACTCCCCGTGGCGCACCTGGGTGCAAACAGACAGTATTTCCTCGACCGCGCCTTTGCAGATCAGCTCGTGATGATCCTCGCGCTCGCTGACCACTACCGACATGCGGCGGCGGGTGAAGTCAAATGGAATTTCATCGACCTTGCGATAGTTTCGAACCGGGTTCAGTTCCTGATGTACATCGACATGTTCCAGCACCGCCACGTCGAGCAGGTTTTTCAAGCCGGTCTGATAGTAGCTGTTGAGGTAGGCCATCTCCAGCACATCGTCCGACTCTTCGCCCCAGACATCGGTATGGCGCGACAAAAAAATCCTGTCCTGAGTCAGCGTGCCGGTCTTGTCAGTACACAGCACGTCCATTGCACCGAAGTTCTGGATTGCATCCAGCCTTTTCACGATGACCTTCTTGCGCGACAGGATCACCGCACCCTTGGCCAGCGTCGAGGTAACGATCATCGGCAGCATTTCGGGCGTAAGACCGACGGCGATAGATAGCGCAAACAGCAGCGCCTCCATCCAGTCGCCCTTGGTAAAACCGTTGATGAAAAGCACCAGAGGCGCCATCACGAACATGAAACGAATCAGCAGCCAGCTCACCTTGTTCACGCCTGACTGGAACGCGGTCGGAGCGCGGTCTGTGGCGGTGACACGAGTCGCCAACGCGCCAAAATAGGTGTCATTGCCGGTCAAGACCACCACTGCCGTGGCCGAACCGGATACCACATTGGTTCCCATGAACAGGATGTTGTCGAATTCAAGCGGGCTGACGGCCTTGGCGTCGCGCAATTGGACGAACTTCTCCACGGGCATCGACTCACCCGTCATCGCTGCTTGCGCGACGAACAAATCCTTGGCCAAGAGCAGGCGGCAGTCGGCCGGGATCATGTCACCCGCCGACAGCACAATCACATCGCCCGGCACCAGTTGCTTGATCGGCAACTCAACGCGATGGGCCGCTTTGGGGCGCAAAGCCACATCAAAATATTTTTGAGCATCCTCGGCGGCATCTTCGGATGGATCGCGCCGCATGACGGTTGCCGTATTGCTCACCATCGCCTTAAGAGCATCGGCCGCCTTGTTCGACTTGGCTTCCTGCCAAAAACGCATCAAGGTGGATAGCACCACCATTGTGCCGATGACAGTAGTGGCCTTCATGTCCTCCGTGAAATAGGAAATGGCAACCAGCAGGGTCAAAAGCAGATTGAAAGGGTTCTTGTAGCAATGCCACAGGTGCAGCCACCATGGCAACGGCTTTTCGTGTTCGATCTCATTGAGGCCAACGCGCGCACGCACGACTTCGGCTTGGCTTTCGCTCAGGCCATCAGCATGGGTGTCGAGTGCTATCAACAGAGAATTCGTATCGCTCTTGGCGGCGGCGACGAGCGATTGCGCGAGCGTGGCAGGCACCTCGCGGCTGACGCCGGTCTGGGCCAGCATGTCCAGCAAGGCAAGCCGCCGGAAGTGACGGGCGATATGGCGAGAGCGAAGGAAGCCGGCGAAGAATTCTTTCAACAGGGTGAGTTTCATTTTCTATTCTCCAGTGCCCCCTGTGCGATCAAGCAAGGGGCACGCAACAGCGATTCGGGGACTGTGGACATAGTTTACCCACATTTTTTGGCAATGCTTGTGGGCTGACCGACGAGTTGACACAAAAATTCCGCCCGCGCGATCAGGATCAAGCGTAACCAGATGAAATTCACCGCAAGCGGGGTACGACTCCAGGAAGGGTAACAAATTCCCCTGATGCGACAAATAACAGGCGCCCTATTCCGGCACTGTCCATACCAGGCGGGTTTCTCCGCTTTTTTCAGCCCCCAGTGCAATCAGCAGTTCCGGCAGCAAATCGCGCAATTGCGGTTCGAGCTTCCATGGCGGGTTGACGATCGTCATGCCGCAGCCATTGAGTTTGAAGTTGGTCAGCGGCGCGAGCTGGATTTCTGCGGTGAGTATCGGCTTGATGCCGCTGGCGGCCAGTTGGCGGTGGAAATGGCGCACCGGCTCCGGGCTCTTGATCGGATACCAGATCGCGTAAGTGCCGGTGGGAAAACGCTTGTGCGCTTCTTTCAAACCCGCCAGCAGGCGGCGGAACTCGTCCGGCACTTCAAACGGCGGGTCGAGCAGCACCAGCGCGCGCCGGCTTGGCGGCGGCAACTGCGATTTCAGCGCAAGTTCGGCGTCCAGCGGTTGAATGCGTACCTGGCGGTCGTCGCGGAACAGCCTGTTCAGGGAATCCAGCGCATCCGGATGGATGTCGGAGAGCAGCAGCGCGTCCTGCGGACGCAACAGAGCACGCGCCAGACGCGGTGAACCGGGATAGCAGGTCAGCTTGCCGTCGGCATCCGGCAGGCCGAGGCGGCGCACCAGGCTGAAAAAGGCCGCCAGCGCCGGCGACGGCTGGGGCAGCGCCAGTGCGCGCAGGATGCCGGCCTCGGCCTCGCCGGTCTTGGTGGCCAGCTCGCCGTGCAGGCTATAAGTACCGTCTCCGGCGTGCGCATCGAGCACCGTAAAACCTTTTTCCTTCTGCTTGAAATGCTCGATCATCAGCATCAGGATGAGGTGCTTGAATACGTCGCAAAAATTGCCGGCATGATAGCCGTGACGATAGTTCATCGGAGGGTTGTCCCGGTAATGGAATGTGCAAGCATAATCGTACCTGATTAATTCAGGCCGCCCATGAAAAGCGAGGAATTCCTTCCCTCGCCAAGAGGAACGGCCCGGGTAGCGGAAACAAAATGGCCGGGGTATATCACCGGAAGATTGCGGCGCTGTACGCCCCCGCAAATTCTGAATATAAAAATTCTTTTAGTACCAAAAATATTGTGTTATAAACAGATCCATAATAATAATTAATCCAAGTATAAATAATATAAACAGGTTAAAAAAGGAGGCAACATGGATGGAGACGTCGGTTTCTTTCGCAAACTTCCCAGCGCCCTGCCGGGACTCGCGTTGATCATCATCACCATGGTAGTGATCCGAAACTGGATTGAACCGTGGATGACAAACGCCGTAGTTTTTGGCTTGAAGGGCTGGCTGGTTAAAGTCACCCACCTTAATTACATCCTGCTTGGCATTATCTGTGGGATGCTCTACCGTAATATTCTCTTCGGCGGCAAAATACCGGAAATTTTCAGCGATGGTTTCAAGCTGTCCCGCCTGATGATAAAGACCGGGATTATCATGCTTGGTTCGCTCTACACCGTGTCAGCGATCGTCAAACTAGGTGCCATGGCGATCTTCCTAATCGGCGGCTTCGTGATCCTGACCATCATCATGGTGTTATGGCTAGGCAAACTTTTCGGCCTGGATCGTTCGATGACCGGAGTGCTGGCCAACGCGCTGAGCGTTTGCGGCGTATCGGCGGCCGTTGCCACCTCGCCCGCAGTGGAAGCCAAGGCAAGCCATGTGGCCTATGCTATCGCCACCATCCTTGGATTCGGCATACTCACCATGTTCATCAGCCCTTTCATTGGCCATGCACTGGAGCTTACCGACATGCAGTATGGCGCATGGATCGGCACCGGCATTCTCAACTCCGGCCAGGTACTGGCAGCCGCGCTTGCATTCAACCCCAATGTTGCACCGGGCACAGCGGTTTCGGTGGCGGAAATCTGGAACATCATGCGCGTCATCTCCATTCCCTTCGCCGTGTTTGCCGTGACCATCTGGTATTGGGCAGGAAAAACCGAGGTTGAGGGCGGCAAGAAAAAAGGGCTGGGCACGCTACTGGTAGAAAAATTTCCCGTGTTCGTCATCGGCTTTATGGTCATGGTGATCATTACCAGCATGGGTGCGTTCGGTGACGTTGGTATCAAAGGTGGCCCACCCGCTTCCGAAACCATCAAACTGCTGCGTCTCTGGATGACCTGGATTTTCGGCTTCGGCCTGGTCGGTCTGGGCGGCTATATCGACTTCAAGGAACTGGCGAAGGCCGGCGGCACACCGCTCAAGCTGGGACTGATCGTCGGCATTACCAAATATGTACTGGCACTGATCGTCGTGCTGTTAATCAAAGACTATCTGGTAGCAATCTAAAGCCACGAGGAGAATCATTATGAATTCGGAAATCAAAGCAGGAAGCGAAACCATCGGCGCCGCCGGCGAAAAAAGCAAAATGACGCTATTCAAGGATGATCGCGCTGAGGATATCGGTGCAATTATCCTCAGCATCCTGGTAATAGCAGCAGCCGTTGTGATGACGATGAAATAAGGTGTACAAGAAGATCGTCGTCGCCGTGGATGGATCTAGCGCCACGGAAGCAGCACTCAATCAGGCAGTCCAACTCGCCCGTCAGAGCGGCTCCGCCCTGACGGGCGTTTTTGTGCTGGATGGGAACTGGGCAGATTTTATCGGTAACGACTGGCAATCCTCCAAAGGCGCCAGACAAGGCTTTCTCGATCACATCCGCGAGGAACAGGAAGAACAGGCGCGGGCCGCACACAGCCAGTTTGAAGCCGCCACTAAAGACCTGGGGGACGCGAAGTTCGAACTACTGGGCGGGGATCCGACCGGGGAACTCGTCCGGCTGTCAAAGGAACCTGCAACCGACCTGATCATCGTCAGCCGGCAAGTATTCCAGGTAAGCGGTCGCCCCAGCCTCAAATCTCTCGCCAAGACCTTGGTGCAGAAAGCCACACAGCCTTTACTGCTGCTTCCCTAACCTTCCTCCGGCAGGAACAGTTGCAACAGGTCATTGAGAAAGCGCCGCCCCAACAATGTCGGGCGGATATGCAATGCGTCGCGCTCGATCAAGCCGCGCCGCTGCGCCTCTTCCAGCGCGGCCAGTGTGGCGGCCTGGGACAGGCCGGTGCGGGCGGCCAGCAGCTCGAACGGAAAACCCTCGGTGAGCCGCAAGGCATTCATCATGAACTCGAACGGCAGTTCCCGTTGCGCGACTTCATATTCTTCTTCCACGGCATTGCCGGCCAGGGCCCGTTCCATGTAGGCCTTGGGCTGGCGGTTTCGAACCTGGCGCAGGATGCGGTCGGGAAGCGTGAGCTTGCCATGGGCCGCCGCGCCGATGCCGAGGTAATCGCCGAACAGCCAGTAGTTGAGATTGTGGCGGCAGCGATTAACGCGAAAATCGCGCAGCGATTCGTTTGCCCCCTCTCCCGCGCGCGGGAGAGGGTTGGGGAGAGGAGAGCGCTTTTTGGCAAAGGCGGAGGTTTCGTAGTGCTCGTAGCCGGCGGCGGCCAGTTCCGCTTCGATACCTTCCTGCATCGCCGCTGCGACATCGTCGTCCGGCAACACCGGCGGCCTGCTGTAAAACACCGTGTTCGGTTCCAGCGTGAGATGGTAGGCGGAGAGGTGCTGGGGATCGAAAGCGATGGCGGCGCGGATGTCCGCCAGCGCTTCGTCCACGCTCTGCCCCGGCAGGCCGTACATCAGGTCGAGATTGACGTTGTCGAAATGGTGCAGCGCCATCTCCACTGCGGCGCGTGCCTCGCGGTCGTCGTGGATGCGGCCCAGCGCCTGCAGATGGCGCGGATTGAAGCTCTGGATGCCGAGCGACAGCCGGTTCACCCCGGCAGCGCGAAAGTCGGCGAACTTCTGCGCCTCCGCCGTGCCGGGATTGGCCTCCAGCGTGATTTCGGCAGCGGCTTCGACCGGCAGCAGGGTGCGCACCTGGGTCAGCAGCGTATCGATCGATCGCGCCGAAAACAGGCTGGGCGTGCCGCCGCCGATGAAGATGCTGATGATCTTGCGCCCCCACACCAGAGGCAGCGCGGCTTCCAGGTCTTTCAGCAGGGCCGCGACGTATTCCTGCTCCGGCACTCCCTCGCGCGACTCGAACGAGCTGAAGTCGCAGTAGGGGCATTTCCTGACGCACCAGGGCAGGTGGATGTAGAGGGAAAGCGGTAATGGGTGATGAGTAACGGGGAATGGGGGGCTGGGAATGTCTACGTCCGATGGTTTTCCCTTACCCATCACTCATTCCCCGTTACCCTCAGCTTCGTCACCAGCTCGGCCAGCGCCTTGCCGCGGTGGCTGATCCTGTTCTTCTGCTCGAGCGGGATTTCCGCACCGGTCATGCCCAGCTCGGGGATGAGGAAATAGGGGTCGTAGCCGAAGCCGCCGCTGCCGCGCGGCAAGTCGATGATTTCGCCATGCATCGCGCCTTCGGCGATGACCGGCTGCGGATCTTCCGGCCAACGCACCAGTACGATCACGCAGTAGTAGTGCGCCTTGCGGTTGACGTGGCCTTGCAGCGACTCGATCAGTTTCTGGTTGTTGCGCTCGTCCGATTTCGGCTCGCCGGCGAAACGGGCGGAATACACGCCGGGCGCGCCGTTCAGCGCATCGACGCAGATCCCGGAATCGTCCGCCAGGGCGGGCAGGCCGGAATGCGCCGAGGCGTGGCGCGCCTTGGTCAGGCAGTTTTCGATGAAAGTGCAGTAGGGCTCCTCCGCCTCGGGAATGTTGAAGGCGGATTGCGGAAACACCTCGAATTCGAGCGGCGCCAGGATAGCGCCGATCTCGCGCAGCTTGCCGGCGTTGTTGGAGGCGATAACGAGTTTTTTCATGGCTGACCTCAATTCTTTTCAGGCCCGGATTATCCGTCTTCGCCGCAGCCAGCGCAATCTTGCCCGGTGATTTGACTCCGGGAAGAAGCGCTCTATAGTTAGATAGCGTAATTCAGTACAGGCATACAGACCAATAACAACCATATGGGGGCGGGATCAATGAGCAATTTTGATTTTGATGCCAGAACACGGGACTATTCCAGGGCTAATGCCTATTGGTTGGGGAGGGCGGCGCAGATTGCCTATGGATCCTTTGATGCTGCCCGGCAGGAAACGGAAAAATGGGGATTCACCGAATTACAGTCCTTTGAAAGCATGGATACCGGAACCCAGGCTTTTGCCGCCGGGAATGGGGCCATGCTCCTGCTCTCCTTCCGCGGTACGGAAAAGGACCCAAAGGACTGGCTCACCGACTTCGACGCCGCCTTCGTCAATGGTCCGCGAGGAATGGTGCATGAGGGCTTTATGATTGCGTTGAACAGTATCTGGCGCGACATCTGGCAATATCTTGCCACACAGCGTCGCGGCCGCGCGCTTTGGGTGACAGGGCATAGCCTGGGAGCTGCGCTGGCAACCCTGGCGGTGGCCAAGCTGCGCTTCGAGCGTGACGAGCCGGTCAATGGGCTCTACACGTTCGGCCAGCCGCGCACCGGTAACCGCGATTTCGCCAGCGATTTCGACGCGGATTTCGGCGGCCAGACCTTTCGCTACGTCAACAATAATGACATCGTCGCAAGAGTCCCTCCCCGTTCTTCCGGATATAGCCATGTCGGCTCATTCCGGTATTTCGACAAAAATGGCAACCAGGACGACCAGATGGACTGGTGGGACAAGGTGGTCGACCGGATGAAAGGCAACATCAAGGAAATCCTCAACTCCAAACCGGGGTTGGACGGCATCAAGGACCATGCCATAATCAATTATGTCAGATGCCTTGAACTGGCCAAGAAATCCTAGCCCCCGATGACCCAAGCGATGGAGAAAATCGTGACGCCAGACCAGGCACAAATCGAGCGGTGCACGGAAGCATTCGATGCCGTACTCGAACACGAATTAAGCGAGCGTGTCGTCGCGCGGCGCAAACAAGCCTATCCCGACACCCCTGAACTGCAGGATGGCCGCGATACAGTCGGATTGGGACTATCCGGCGGCGGAGTTCGTTCCGCCACCTTCAATCTCGGCTTGCTCCAGGCATTCCAGCGTTTTCAATTCCTCGAACACGTGGATTACCTATCCACGGTTTCCGGCGGCGGATATATCGGTTCATCGCTGACCTGGTTCATGTCGAGGTTGAAACTCGCCTTTCCGTTCGGGGTCCAGCGTAAAGACTATTGCCAGGCAGGCAACGTGCTGCACTGGCTGCGCGTGCATGGCAACTATCTGACGCCAGGCGGCGGGCTCACCATCTGGAGCCTGGTTGCCGCCACCTTGTCCGGCATCGTGATCAACCTGCTGGTTCTGGTCCCGGTTTTCCTGCTGGCGATCTATCTGCTTTCACGCAATGTCGGATGGGGCGGAACCGGTTTCGATTGTCTCCGCTACCTTGGCGCCGGGCTGCTGGCGGTATTCCTGGTTTTTGTCACGATCTCCGCCCTGACCAGCGATTTGCCCAGCGTACGCAGCTACCGAGCGCAGCGGGGGAAAAACGAATGGATCGGGAAGCTGCTCATGTTCGGCGTTTTCCTGATCGTGGCTGGCAGCATTCCGCATGTCTCCGTCTATCTGCACCACAACCTGCTGCAGTGGCTGGACAAGGCCATCCGGCCGGCGATCTCGATGACCGGACTGGCCGCCTTGATTGGCGCCTGGCGCGGACGCAAAGAGGGCAACGAGATACAGGGAATGCGCCCGGTATTTTTGTCCGTGAGCCTGGGGATATTGATCTACGGCCTGGTCATGTGGGGCTATCAGCTGCTTTCCGAATGTGACACGCTGCCTGCATGGCTTTACTGGGGCACCGCGCTATCGCTGCTGCTCGCCGCGTTCGCCAACGTCAACCACGTTTCGATGCATCGCTATTACCGTGACCGGCTGATGGAAGCTTACCTGCCCCACAATCTGGAAAATCTCGGCCTGGGTTCCGATGTCGGCGTGGAAGCGGCGGACAGTTGCCCCCTCAGCCGCATTGAGCAAACCAGCGCGCCTTATCACATCATCAATGCCAACGCCAACATGGTGGGATCAAAAAACCCCAAGCTGAAAGGACGGGGAGGCGACAATTTCATCCTGTCGCCCTTGTTTTGCGGTGCCGCCAGCACAGGCTATGTCCGCACTGCCACCTACGCGGGTGGGCGCATGAATCTCGCCACCGCCTTTGCCATTTCCGGGGCAGCGGTTGACCCGAACACCTACGCCACCCGTTCCAGGCCGCTCAACTTTCTCATGACCCTGTTCAATGTCCGGCTGGGTTACTGGGCACGCAATCCGAAACGGCCGTCGGGCAGCCTGGGTTCATGGTTCCGTCCTTCCTGGTACTGGTACATGTTCACCGAAATGCTGGGCAACGGCATGAACGAGAACCACAGATACATCCATCTTTCCGATGGCGGGCATTTCGAAAACCTGGGGTTATACGAACTGATCAGGCGGCGCTGCCGCTACATCATCATTGCCGACGCCGGTGCCGACCCGAACTGGAGCTTCGAGGATTTAGCCAGGGTCATCCGGCTGGTGCGGGTGGATTTCGGCGCTGCGATCGAGCTGGATGTGTCACCCCTCATGCCTCAAGGCGAGGATAGACGTTCGCCCTGTGCCTTTGTCCGCGGCAAGGTTACTTATGCCGACGGCAGCCAGGCCCAGATGATTTATGTCACCACACTAGTCGTGGACGGGCTACCCGAAGACATTTACGGTTACCGCCGTGAGCACCGCAAATTCCCGGACGAGTCGACTGCCGACCAGTTTTTCGACGAAGCGCAGTTTGAAGCCTATCGGGAACTGGGCTACCGGATTGGCAGCCTCGTATGCGGGCAGGCACCGTGCGAAACCAGGGAGGCGTTTGCCATGCGCTTCCAGACAGAGTAGGTGGTTCATGGCTTCCGGATTGGCCGAAAAGGCATAACGGCCATCTGGGCGATCGCCAGGTGGCCAAGACAATCGACAGGTGAATCGGGGAGGTACGATATTGAACAGAGCCGGCAGAGGGATGTTGATCGCCGTGGCGGCAGGAGTGCTCCTGACGCTGCTGTTCAATGCCATGACCCATACCGAAATTGGTCCGCCCTATCTGCTGATCGCGCTGGTGGCGGTGGGCATCGCATGGGCGGTGGACTACTGGCTGGAACGCGGCAAGCGCAAGGGGAAGGAAAAATGAAAACCCGCCGCTTCTTCATGCTGGCCTTGCTGGCCGGCACCTTGGCCGCCATTCCCGCCAGCGGCGGCTACCTGGTCGATTCGAGCGGCGCAGTGGTGCGCAACAGCTATGGCGAATGCTGGCGCACTGGTTCCTGGACGCCGGCTCAGGCGATTGCCGAATGCGACCCCGACCTGATCAGGAAAGGAGCTCCCGCAGCACGCCCTGCCCCTGTGGTCGAGCAGCCACGCCCTGCACCCAAGCCCGCACCGCGCATGGAAGCCCCCATGCCGGCGCCGAGGGCAGGACCTGCCTTGCCGCCCAGCAGCAAGGCCAAAAACGTCGGGAAGAAAGCGGCAAAAAAAAACGGCAGCTACGGACTGGCCGAACTGCTGGTTCCTTACGCCGCCACACCAGCCCCATCAAAGGGACTGCTGATGGTGACCAGCATCCATGAACACCACTGGATTCCGATCCTGCATAAAGGGGATGAAACGACGGGTTTTGCTGGTTTCGGCATGTACACCTACGTGCTGTTCGGCAGCGACCCGGCAGACCCCGGCCTGGATAGCGCGATTCGCGCCCGCTACGACGCCACGCTGGAAGCCGTGCTGCGCCAGTCCTTGCCAGAATCCAGCTATCCCTCCTCAGCGCAAACACGGGGCGCCACCAATCTGTTCTGTCTGCCGGCAAACCAGCGCTTCGTCTCAAGGCCCAAACCCGACCGGGAAACCTACGACTTTCCGATGGCCCAGCAATATCTCGCCGATTTCCGCTTCCTGCTTGCCGGTGACAAAGCCATTCTGCCACGCCTGGTCGGCGATGCAGGACCTTTCCTGATCGCCACCCTGCGGCCGCTGGGCAGCATCGTCAAGACCGAAGGCGGACAGATGAAAATTGCCGAACCCCAAGCCCCAATCCTGTTCATCGCCCTGACCCACACCCACCACCAGGTGATTGCCGAAATGGTGGATGCCTTCAAACTCGAGGTGATCGACACCAAATTGGATCGCAACAAGCGCTTCCGCCCCCTGCGCGTGGCGCTGATCGATCTGCTGAAGAAGGCGGACGACCAGGTCACCCCGATCAGGGAGGCCGTCGCCGGCTTCATGCCGAAAGAGGAGAAGAAGCAGGAGCCGCCGTCAAAGCCCGTTGGCCGCTGAGCCTACCGCATTCATTTGAACGCCGTTTCCGGCAAGCAGAGGGTCACTTGTCGGGATTGAAATCGCCGAGGTCGGTTGGCGTAGAAGGTGAAGGCGACAGGGGATTATCCAGGGCGATACCGCCTTTCTGAATAATGTAACGGCCAGGATTCTTGTCCAAATACATTGGCATCTCGGTCTCCAATGGGGTCAGCTTGAGGCTGACCTTGTGCAGTTGGGACGCCTTGGCTTCACCGCTGAGGTCGACGAAGAACATCTTGCCCTCCGCCTTGGCGGAAGCATCCACGCCAAACGACACCTCCAGGTTCACCTCGGAAAGCTGGAACATCGGCTCCTTGCTCGTTTCCTGGGCTTGCCGCAGCTCCTTTTTCACTTCCTCGATGAATTCGCCCAGACTGATACTTCCTTTCATACGGCGCCTCCATATTTAAAAACAGCGAATCAATTCACTCCCAGCGCCACTTTCTGCTTGGCGATGAGCTGGGCGATGCCGCTCTCGGCGAGATTGAGCATGGCTTCCATTTCGATGCGGGAGAACGTCACGCCTTCAGCCGTGCCCTGCACTTCGACGAAACCGCCACTGCCGGTCATCACCACGTTCATGTCGGTGTCGCAGTTGGAGTCCTCGACATAATCCAGATCCAGCACCGGCACGCCCTGATAGATACCGACCGAGACGGCCGCGACAAGATTGCGCAACGGAGATTCCTTGATTTTGCCTTCTTTCAGCAGATAGGAAATGGCATCGTGCAGCGCGACGTAGGCGCCGGTGATGCTGGCGGTGCGGGTGCCGCCGTCGGCCTGGATCACGTCGCAGTCGATCTGGATGGTGCGCTCGCCCAGTGCCTTGAGGTCCACCACGGAACGCAGCGAGCGCCCGATCAAGCGCTGAATTTCCTGGGTGCGGCCGGTTTGCTTGCCACGGGCCGCCTCGCGGTCGATGCGCGAGCCGGTAGAGCGCGGCAGCATGCCATATTCGGCGGTGGTCCATCCCTGAGCCTTGCCGCGCAGGAAGGGCGGCACTTTTTCATCGATGCTGGCGGTGCAGATCACCTTGGTATCGCCGCATTCGATCAGCACCGAGCCTTCGGCGTGCTTGGTGTAGTTGCGGGTGATGGAAATATTGCGGAGCTGGTCCGGATTGCGTTTGCTGGGGCGCATGAAATGCCTCTGATTCGACGAAATAGCGCCATTATAACGCCAATTCTATTTGGAATATTTCCGGATCGCCGCATGGATTTCGGCAATCGCCTTCTCGATATCCGCCTCGGTGACATCCAGATCGCCCTCCGCCGTTCCCCGCTCCACACTAAACGTATTGAGCTGCACCGTGTAGCTGTCCAGCGGCATGGTGGCGGATGAAACGGAGCGCGAGTCGCGCAGGCGGCTTTCGTCGCCCCACCTCATGCCAATCGCGCTGAGATTATCGCCCTCCTCGCCGCCGCGTAATTCGGCATGATCGAGCAACTCGGGAACCGCAGTGGCAACCGGATAAGCATCAAGAATCGAAGCGATTTCTTCAATCGAAAGCAGGCCCCACAAGCCGTCGGAGCAAAGCAGCAGAGTATCCCCCTCATGCAGCAGTGTCCTGCGCGACAACTCGATATCGGGGGGGATGGTGCCGCCCAGGCAACTGTAGACCTTGTTGCGTTCGGGATGCGTGGTCATCTGCGCCTCGGTGATCTTGCCCTGTTCGAACAGTTGCTGCACCAGGGAATGATCGCGGGTGCGGGATGCCAGCTTGCCGTCATGGAAATAGTACAGCCGCGTATCCCCTACATGGGCCCAGTAGGCATGCTCGCCCTGTACCACGCAGGCCACGCAGGTAGTGCGGGGGGGCTCGCTCAGGCCGTGCGCCAGGACATAATCGCCGATGGCCTCGTGAGCGTGGTTGATGGTGTTGATTAGAAAACGAACCGGGTCTTTCAATGCGGGTTTTGCCTGTTTCTGAAAACTTTCCACCAGAAACTGCACGGCGATCTGGGATGCGATCTCACCATGAAAATGGCCGCCCATGCCATCAGCCACCACCATCAGCAACGCGTCGCGGCTGTAAGAATAGGCCAGTCGATCCTGATTGTATTTGCGCCCGCCCTGACGGCTGGACTGGAAAATCGAGAATTTCATCAGCCACCCGCCTTTCTGAATTTATTGCGGATACGATGCAACAGCGAGCGTTTTTTCCGCATTTCAGGCACCTTGCCCTTCTCCAGCAGCGCCTTTTGCACTACGAATACGCTCTGCGGCCGTTCCAGCGGGTCCAGCTTCAGGCACCAGTCGACGAGCTCGAGAAAATGCTCGGAATAGTGGCCGCCCCACAGCTTTTTCGCCGATTCCTGCTTATCTTCCTCCACGCGCATATTGGCGGCCTGCGGAGCGAACCCCGCAAGGCAGGCGAACATGCTGGCGCCAACGCCGTAAATATCGGTCCAGGGGCCGAGTGCATCGCGATCATGGCCGTATTGTTCCGGCGCGGCGAAGCCGGGCGTGTACATCGGGTTGAGGCTGGTCTTTTCCAGAGTCAGGGTCTGCCGCGCCGCGCCAAAGTCGAGCAGCAGCGGCGAGCCATCGAGGCGGATGTAAATGTTGGAAGGCTTGATGTCGAGATGCAGAATCTTGTGGGCGTGCACCTCGCGCAAGCCGCCGAGCAGTTCGGCGAAAATGCGCCGGATGAAATTTTCCTTGATTTCATTCTTGCGATGCAGGATGTAGTCCTGGAGCGTACGGCCGCGCTCATACTGCATCACCATATAGACGGTTTCGTTGGCGCGGAAGAAATTGGTCACCCGCACCACGTTGGGATGGGCAATCTTGGCGAGCGCCAACCCCTCCTCGAAAAAACATTTCATGCCATAGCGGAATATATTGAGATTTTCCGCCGAGGTGGCCTGCACCATGACGCCCTCTTCACGCAACGCCAGAGCGCTGGGCAGGTATTCCTTGATCGCTACCGGCTTGTCGTTTTCGTCGGAGGCCAGGTAAACCAGGCTGAAGCCGCCAGCGCTGATCTGCTTTTCAATGCGGTAATTAAGTAGTTGATAGCCGCCGGGAAGAGCCTGATTAGGTTGTGGGGCCATTGCACCATCTGTATGATTGTCGATTCCAGCCATTATTCTGATTTGGCCCGGCAAAGTAAAGGGCCCTGGCGCCCAAGAAAGAGCAGGTCCCCCATGATCCACAGCATGACCGGCTTTGCCGCAGTGACGCAGGAAGTAGAACAGGGCTCCCTGAGCCTGGAACTGCGTTCGGTCAATTCGCGCTACCTGGAAGTCCACTTCCGCCTGGATGAACCGTTCAGGGCACTGGAACCCGCCTTGCGCGAGCAAATCGGCGCGGCCTTAAGCCGCGGCAAGGTGGAGTGCCGGCTGAATTTCACCGCACGCCACGCGGGGCAAACACCTCTACGGCTCAACACCGCACTGGCCGAACAGCTCGCATATCTGGGCCGTTCACTGCATGGACTGCTACCCGACAGCCCCCCTCTCGGTGTGGCGGATTTGCTGCGCTGGCCCGGCGTAATCGAAAGCGAAAGCATCAACGCTGAAGACTGGCAGGAAGCCTGCCTGAGCCTGTTGCGCCAGGGCCTTGACGAGTTTTCTGCTTCGCGTCAGCGCGAGGGCGAGAAACTGAAAGCCTTTTTGCTGCAACGTGCCGGCCAAATGGATAAGCTGGTGGCAAGCGTGCAGCCCAACATTCCACGGCTGGTTGCAGCCTATCAGGAAAAGCTTTCCACCCGACTCAAGGAGGCTATGGTAGCGGGCGATGATGACCGCATTCGCCAGGAAATCGCCATGTTCGCCCAGAAAATCGACGTGGACGAAGAGCTGTCACGCCTGCAAACCCATCTTTCCGAGATGAAACGCACTCTCGAAAAAGGCGGCACAGTGGGCAAGCGGCTGGATTTCCTGATGCAGGAATTCAACCGCGAAGCCAATACGCTGGGTTCCAAATCAGTTGCGACTGAAATATCGCAGACGGCAATGGAACTCAAGGTTCTGATCGAACAGATGCGGGAACAGATACAGAATATTGAATAGCGCCCCGGTTCGCGAAGCCTCGCAGAACACAAAAAAAGCCGCTGACCAGCGGCTTTTTTATTACATCCGGCGGAACGGGAATCGGCCAAATGGGTTCAGGGGAATACATATCCCCGGTTATTGCGAGCCTGCTTCTTCAATTCCTTGATCGCATCCTCGACCCGAGTGGCTTTGGAGTCAAGCTTGCGAGATTCCGCTTGAATATCGGTCAGACGCGAATCAATCTTATCCAGTTTTGAGTTAATCCTTTTTATCAGTTTTGCATCAGTGCTGGAAGGTTTCGTCGAATCCGGGAGAGTTGATTTCACGCCAATTTCATTCAATTTTGTACCCAGTTGACCCAGTTTCGAGTCGATTTTATTTAACGATGTATCCAATAGATTAATTCGTGGCCCAAGATCCTCCGGTTTATTGATGGCTCCCGCCCCCATCGCCTTCATCTGCGCAGAAGCATCGTGAATGCTGGACATCGTATTATTTTGATTTATCAAAATGAGTCCGATCAACGCCAGTGCAGCCAGGTTCAGAAGCAACGAAAAAATAGCCAGCAGATTTTCATGTATCCAATTCATGATGGGCGCTTTCAGTTATCGCGAATTTCTCGAACGGGAGCCGTATAAATGGGGCGGCTCACGCAAATGAAGAACTCACATCAATTCTTTCGATTCAATGACAGGTTAATTAAGGATAAGAGTAGGGTTGCCAGGACTGGGTTACATCTCCTGAAATCTTGTCGTTGTTCTGGGGAACAGGAATCGTTATGGCGGGCGCGGGGCTGATTGGCGCCACAACCCTCCGCTTACTCTTGGACCAGCGATTGTACGAGCTGCGTTTCGGCTTGACAGACTTCACCACGGGAGCCCGTTCGACTCCCGCCTCCGCCACACTGCAGGTTGCACCCACCAGAAAGAAGATGCCGGAAAACACCGCCACTAAAATTGTTTTCATTGTTTCGCCCACTTAGCGTCAATTATTGCAAACAAGATTTATCTCGCCTTATTTGGCGGCCACGCTGCTCGCTCTTTGATTCGCACTTTCCGCATTAACGAAATCCCCCACTCGAAGGTTTATTTTCTTGGGGTCAACGGATAAATCCCCTATTGAGAACAACGGAAACACTTGTTTGATCGTCAAGGATGCGACGGGAACTGTTGGATATCCCAATATTTTATTGGACGCGAGCCCTGACTGCGGGCGATTTCCCGAATGATAAACCATGAATTTATCGCCCGGCTCCATGCGGGAAACAGCGCCAGCGTCCACATACACTTTCCGGTTGTCGATATCCGTGATTTTTGCCATGAAAGGCAGGCTGCGAAGATCTTTCCTGGTATCTTCAACAAGCGACTTCATAAAGGCATCGAACCGCTGTCCAAAAGGCGTACCAAAAAATCGGGCACTGCCAAAGAGCGATCTGGTTTCAATTTCATTCGCTCCGCTGATGGCCATGCCGCGGCGTCTTTGCGCTATGAGCACCCCGGTAAGTCCGTCATATACATCTATTTCGACCTCAATCCACCGGCCAAAATCGGCACGTCCGACACCGGCATCGATGACACCTGACAGCACAAACTGGCTGCCCGTTTCAAACGCGATTTCACGAGCGTCATCCTTGCTTGAAAGTGCGTCCGGATGGGCTTTCAATGGTGGATGTCCAATTCCTGTCGATACGTTACTCGCGAGGAACTCGCCGCTCGCCTCCAACCTTCGCAACAATTCTTCCGGGAAGCCGGACCGAATATTCGGAATCAGGTCTACCGGGCGGTAATTGACCTTGAATTTTGATGCGGCAATTTTTCTTTTAAGGCGCGTTTTTTCTTCATTGCCGACACCGCTGCTATCGACATCCTGGCTGGTTTCAGCCGGTTTTACATCCAACCTGACATGGAATAACCCGCCCTCCGTCCACTCCCGCAATACCGTGTAATTCTTCGCACTATTTGCTGGGCCGGCTGTTGGGCTGAGATGAATTTCCCGTTCCAGTTCGCCCCGGCGGTTCAGCCCTTCCTTTGCCTCGACAAGCGCGCCTGAATTTAGCGCTGCCTGGCGTAATGCATCTCTCACGGCCAAAAGGCGCGCCTTATCGATACCGCCATCCTCATAGACAGCGAAACCCTCAACCTCGGCTGCGCCAAGACTTGTCAAGCATGCAAGGCTGAGGATGGCGCATATAAGCCATTTTTTCATATAACGGGCGGGCCGAAGCTATTATTCCGAATAGTAGAAATTGGTTCCATAAGAGCTGCCGGGGCCGACGCTCCCCCTGGCCACGGCTGGAGGTGCCGAGTTCCCCGCAGGAACCTCCGTGCCCGAGCGGAAATAATCATAAAAATTCTGGCTCACATCGATCTCGAGCTCAGTTTCATAATTGCCGTCCGCCATTGGTGTCACGCTGATCACCCTGGACCCACGCACGAAGGCATTCACATAAACCCTGAAACCGTCATTCTGTGTGGCCAAAGCGGAAACGGTGCTATTGCCGACCACTCTTACGCCGTAAATCTGCTCGGCCAATGCGCGATAGGCATCCAGCTTCGATGCCCGCATTGCCATCAAACGCCGCTGGCCCTGGGTGTAGCCATCAAAGGAACTGGATGCGCCATAGCCCACTGCAGTCAACCTGATCGTGGGTTGCGGCTTGGCCTCTACTGCTACTGCCTGAGTGGCCGGCTTCTCTGGCTGGTTGATTGCGCAACCCGCTAAAAACAGGGATCCCATCAAGACAACTAAGGCAAGTTTTTTCATTATTCTTTACTCCCTTTGAATTTGGCTGGATTATTTAAGTTTATCCTTTTATCCTATCGGCACATCCGGAATTAACTTGAATTTAATTTATCCAGGATATGATTTTATATATAGCACCCCGAGACAAATCTACGGGCTGATATTTATGCGCCCTATCATCATGGGCAACCGGTTTTTTACAGCCGCAGAATGGCTTTACCGCCATTTGAGCGGTTCGCGTGACAATATATCCAATATCGAATGATCGAATTATGAGCCAGGGAAATCTTTTCATCGTCACCGCCCCCTCCGGCGCGGGTAAAACCAGTCTGGTGCGGGCACTGCTGGAAAACGACAGCAAGGTGAAGCTGTCCGTGTCCTACACTACCCGCCCCCCACGGCCCGGCGAAACGGACGGCAAGGACTACCATTTCGTCACGGAGCAGAAATTTCTGGAAATGCTGGAACGCGGCGATTTCCTCGAAAGCGCCCAAGTCTACGGCAACCGTTACGGCACTTCGCAACCCTGGATCGAGGATGCCATGCGCTCAGGCACCGACATCCTGCTGGAAATCGATTGGCAGGGCGCGGCCCAGGTCAGGAAAATCTTTCCCCAGGCAATCGGAATTTTCATTTTGCCGCCCTCGCTGGAATCCCTGCTTGCCCGGCTCAAAGGGCGCGGGCAGGATGCCGACGAGGTGATCGCACGCCGCCTCGCCGCCGCGCGCGAAGACATCAGCCACGTGGAAGAATTTGATTATGTTATCATTAACGACATATTCGAAACGGCGCTGCAGGATTTGCTCGCCGTCATCCGCGCACGGAGGCTGACGGCCCGTCGGCAGATCGACGCCCATGCCGAAATGATCGGCAAAATGAAGTAACCCAAAACCATTACAGAGGAAAAGCCATGGCTCGCATTACCGTAGACGACTGCATGAAATACGTTCCCAACCGCTTTGAGCTGGCCCTGGTCGCCACTATCCGTTCCCGCCAGATCGCCCAGGGCGGCACGCCGATGGTAGACCCCGACCGCGACAAGCCAACCGTCATTGCCCTGCGCGAAATTGCCCAAGGCAAGGTCGGGCTGGAAATCCTGGCCCGCGGATTGGCCTAGTCAGGTTCCGGGTACTGAAACCTGGAACTCAGGTCTCAGTACCCGGGATTGAGCAAATGCCCGACATCTCGGAGCTCACATCCCATCTTAATTACCTTAAACCGGAAGACATTCCCTCAATCGAGGCCGCCTACCGTTTAAGCGAGTCCGCCCACGCCGGCCAGTTCCGGGTAAGCGGCGAGCCTTACATTTCACACCCGCTGGCAGTCGCCGGCATTCTGGCAGAATGGCACCTTGACGCCCAGGCGCTGATGGCCGCCCTGTTGCACGATGTGATGGAAGACACCGCCATCACCAAGGAAGAAATCGGCGAAAAATTCGGCAAGGCAGTAGCCGAACTGGTAGACGGCGTTTCCAAGCTCGACAAAATCGAGTTCCAGACCGAAGTTCACGCCCAGGCCGAAAACTTCCGCAAAATGCTGCTGGCGATGGCGCGCGATGTACGCGTCATCCTGATCAAGATTGCCGACCGCCTGCACAACATGCGCACCCTCACCGCAATGGCACCTGAAAAACGCCAGCGCATCTCGCGTGAAACCCTGGAAATCTACGCCCCGATCACCAACCGGTTGGGGCTGAACAACGTTTACGACGAACTCGAAGACCTGAGCTTTTACCATCTCTACCCCAACCGCTACGAGGTGCTGGCAAAGGCAGTCAGGGCTGCGCGCGGCAATCGCCGCGAAGTGGTCGGGAAGGTGCTGGAGGCGATCAAGGGAAAGCTAAAAAGCTGCAATATTGATGCGACCATCAGCGGCAGGGAGAAACATCTTTACAGCATTTACAAAAAAATGCAGGAGAAATCCCTGACATTTTCAGAGGTTTTCGATATTTACGGCTTTCGCGTCATCGTCAAGGATGTCCCCACCTGCTACCTCACATTAGGCTCCCTGCACCAGCTCTACAAACCGATACCCGGCAAATTCAAGGATTACATCGCCATCCCCAAGGCGAACGGCTATCAGTCCCTGCACACCACGCTATTCGGGCCTTTCGGCACACCGGTCGAGGTCCAGATCCGCAGCCAGGACATGCACAAGATCGCCGAAGCCGGGGTCGCCTCCCACTGGCTGTACAAAAGCAGCGACAGCAGCATCAACGAAATGCAGCAGAAAACCCATCAGTGGCTGCAAAGCCTGCTTGAAATCCAGTCCGAAAGCGGGGACGCCACCGAGTTTCTGGAACACATCAAGGTCGACCTGTTTCCCGACGAAGTCTACGTCTTTACCCCCAAGGGCAAGATCATGGCCATGCCGCGCGGCGCCACCGCGGTGGATTTCGCCTACGCAGTGCACACCGATGTCGGCAACCGCTGCATGGCGGTAAAGATCAACCACGAACTGAGGCCGCTCCGCACCGAACTGAAGAACGGGGATCAGGTGGAAATCGTCACCGCCCCTCTCGCCAAGCCCAACCCGGCCTGGCTCAATTACGTCGTCACCGGCAAGGCGCGCTCACACATCCGGCATTTCCTCAAGACCATGCAGTACGATGAATCCGCGATTCTGGGCGAGCGCATGCTCAACCAGGCGCTGCACGCGCTGGGAGCCAACCCGTCCGAAATCAGCGAAGCCCAATGGGACAGACTGCTGAATGAATGCAGCGGCAAGAACAAGCAGGAAATCCTCGCCGACATCGGTCTGGGAAAGCGCCTCAACATCGTTGTCGCGCGCCATCTTCTCGCCGTAACCGAGAGCGCGGAAGAACGCAAAAACGTTATGATGGCCCCCATCACCATCCGCGGCACCGAAGGCATGGCAATCCAGTTCGCCTCATGCTGCCAGCCGATTCCGGGCGATCCGATCATCGCCTTCATCAAAAAAGGCCAGGGGCTGGTCATCCATACCCATGACTGCACGGCTTTCACCAAGAGCCGCGCCGACTCCGACAAATGGCTGGATGTGGAATGGGACCCCGACGCCCCCCGCAAGCCCTACGACGTCAGCATTAAACTGGTGGTTGCCAACCAGCGCGGCGTGCTCGCCAAGGTCGCCGCCGCCATCGCCGACGCCGGCTCGAACATCGACAACGTCAGCATGGAAGAAGTCGATGGCAGCGCCTACACCACCATGCTGTTTACCCTGCAAGTGGAAAACCGCGTGCATCTCGCCAACGTAATGCGGGTGTTGCGCAAGATAGAAGAAGTGGT
>DATKUY010000021.1:0-72921 GCA_035530375.1 Sulfuricella sp.
TGGCACAAAGCCGTCGTTTAGTTTGCCCATTCTCATAGCAACAGGTATCGAATTTCAGAGCACTGCTAGTGCAGCTTAATCTCCGTCCACATCCTTGACAGCACCCGCCGGTGGTTGCGGTCGATATCCTTCAGCATTTCCAGCCTGGCCAACTGCTCACGGCCGGGGAAGATTGCGGCGTTGCCGGCAATTTCCGGCCTGATGTAGGGCATGGCGGCGAGGTTGGGATTGCCGGAACCGATCAGGTTGGTGAGTTCGGCGGAATTTTTGCCGTCGAGCATGAAGTTGATGAAGCGATGGGCGAGGTCGGGGCGCGGACCGCTTTTGTGCAGCACCATGCTGTCGAGCGCCAGAATCGCGCCTTCCTTCGGCGCGGAATAGCCGATGGTGAAAGGGCGACCGGCTCTTTTCGCGTCCTGCGCGGCCTGGAACATGTCGCTGGAATAGCCGTGGGCGAGCCAGATGTTGCCGACGGTCAGTTCCTTGATGTAGCTGGAGGCGTTGAACGCGGCCCAGTAAGGCTTGGCGCGGATGATCAGGTCGCGCGCCTGGCGCCATTTGGCCTCGTCGGTGTCGTTGGCGGAGTAGCCGAGGTATTTCATCGCTGCGGCCATCAGCTCGCGCTGCGAATCCAGCACGGTCACCCGCCCTTTCATTTTCGCCAGGTATTTCGGCTCGAAAATCGCCGCCCAAGTGTCGGTGGGAACGCCGAGCGCCCGCATTTTCTCGACGTTGTAGCCGATCAGGGTGAGGGTATAGGCGTAGGGTACGGAATAGCGGTTGCCTGGGTCGAAAGCGGTATTGAGGTAGGCCGGGTTGAGGTTCTTGAAATTCGGCAACTGCCTCTTGTCGATCGGACGCAGCGCGCCCTGGCGAATCAGCGCATCGACCGCGTTGCCGGTCGGCACCAGAATGTCATAGCCGCTCGCCCCCGCCGCCAGCTTGGCGAGCATTTCCTCATTGTCGGAATAGTAGTCCTGCACCACCGTGCAGTGACATTCCGCTTCGAACCGCGCTACTGTCTGCGCCGAGATGTAGTTGTTCCAGTTGTAGAGGTGGAGGACGTCGGCGGCGAACGCGATCTGGGAAAACCAGAAGATTAAAAGCGATTTACCGCAAAGGACGCAAAGGTTCGCAAGGGAAACCCTGAATTTTTGTTTTTCCTTTGCGTCCTTTGCGGTGAAAAAGCCGTTCATGCTTTCCCCTTGAGCACTTCCGGCGCGATGCGCGATGCGGCCACGATCAGCCCCAGGGTGACCAGCATCAGCAGGGTGGAGACGGCGTTGACCTCGGGTGTGACGGCAATCTTGATCATCGAGTAGATCTGCAGCGGCAGGGTGGCGACACCGACACCGGCGGTGAAGAAGGTGATGACGAAATCATCGATGGAGAGGGTGAAAGCCATCAGCGCGCCGGCGATGACGCCCGGCATGATCAGCGGCAGTGTGACCAGGCGGAAGGTCTGCCAGGGCGTTGCGCCAAGATCGCGCGCCGCCTCGAAGATGCTTTCGTCCATGCCGGCCAGGCGGACGCGCACGACAATGGCGACGAAACCGATGCAGAAGGTGATGTGGGCGATCATCACCGAAAACAGGCCGAGGGTGAGGTTGAGCACCTGAATGAAAAACAGCAGCAGGGAAACGCCGAGCAGGATCTCTGGCATGGCCACCGGGGTAAGAACCAGGAACAGCAGAAATTTCATTTTATAACGGTGGAGCGCGATACCGGCCATGGTGCCGAGCACCGTTGCCACGCCGCTGGCGGTGCAGGCGATCAGCAGCGAATTGACCGCGGCGCGCAGCATCTGCTCGTCGTCGAGCAGCACCCGGTACCAGTGCAGGGTGAAGCCGACCCATTCGGCGTTGAGGCGGGAATCGTTGAAGGAATAGGCGACCACGATCACCAGCGGCAGGTAGAGAAAGGCATAGACCAATGCCGATGCAGTCCATAACCAGCGCTTACGCATGGCGCACCCCCTGCCGTGAAAACCACGCCGCCAGCCCGGCGCAGGCCAGCACCACCAGCGTGAGCAGAATCGACAGCGTGCTGCCGAACGGCCAGTCGCGGGTGCCGAGGAACTGGTCCTTGATCAGATTGCCGATCAGGATGTCGCCGGTGCCGCCGAGAATTTCCGGGATCGCGAACATGCCGAGCACCGGGATGAACACCAGCGCCGCGCCGGAGTACACGCCGGGCAGGGAAAGCGGCCAGGTCACGCGCCAGAAACGCTGCCAGGCGCTGGCGCCGAGATCCTGGGCGGCGTCGAGCAGCGCCGGGTCGTGTTTTTCCAGGTTGGCATAAAGCGGCAGCAGCATGAACGGCAGGTGAACGTAGACCATGCCGACCAGCACGGCAAAAGACGAAAACAGCAGCGTCACCGGCGCGAAGCCGCACCAGCCGAGCACCCCGTTGATCGCCCGCGAAAAAGCCGACTGCGGCCCGAGGATGATCATCCAGGCATAGGTGCGGATGAGGAAATTGCTGGCAAACGGCAGTACCACCAACAGCACCAGCAGGTCGCGGAATTTCTTGTTGCCGCGCGCGATCAGCAGCGCCACCGGATAGGCCAAGCCCAGGCAGATCAGCGTGGTGGCCAGCGCCATGCCGAACGACTTGATGAAGACCCGTGCGTAGATGAAATCGCTGAAAAAGAAACGGTAGGTTTCCAGCGTCAGGTTGGCCTTTCCGTCGACAATCAGCGGCGCCAGGCCGCCATACTCACCGGGAAAACGGAATGAGGCCACGATCACGATCAGGCTGGGGGCGACGAAGAACACCAGCAGGAACAGAAAAGGCGGCCCGCCGGTCAGCCATTTCAGCAAACGATCGCGCTTACTCATTCAGGAATCTCCCCGCATCATGCCGCCATGCCAGCGTGACGGCATCACCGACTTGAAAGAACATCGTCCGACCCGGCTCGAAATTCGCCATCAGTGCCTCGATCAGGGTGCCATTTTCCAGTTCCACTTTATAGGTGGTGACGTCGCCGATATACAGGAAGTCTCTCACCTTGCCGGAAAAACGGTTCTTCAGCTCGATGTCGTGATGCCGGGCGATGCGCACCTGCTCGGGGCGAATGGCGAACCAGCCCTGCTCGCCGGCTTTTGCCCCGGAACGCGGCGGCGCGGTGAATTCGCCGATCCCTGCTGCGGCGAGCCGGAGATAGCTCGCCGCCGCTTCCTTCACTTCCACCTCGAACAGGTTGATGTTGCCGATGAAGTCGGCGACGAAGCGGTTGCGGGGGAACCCGTAGAGCTTCGACGGTTCATCCAGTTGTTCGATGCGCCCCTCGCGCATCACCGCGATGCGATGCGACAGGGCCAGCGCTTCGTCCTGGGCATGGGTGACGAAAATGAAGGAAATACCGACGTTTTTCTGCAGGTTGATCAGTTCGATCTGCATTTTCTCGCGCAGCTTGGCATCGAGCGCGCCGAGCGCCTCGTCCAGCAGCAGCAGGCGTGGCCGGTTGATCAGGCCGCGCGCCAGCGCCACGCGCTGCTTCTGGCCACCGGAAATCTCGTGGGGATAGTGGTCGGCTTTGTCTTCCAGACGCACCTCGGCCAGGGACTGCTTCACCCGGATCTTGATGGTCTGAGCATCCGTGCCCGCCATCTTAAGAGGGAAGGCGATGTTCTCCGCCACCGTCATGTGCGGGAACAGGGCGTAGCTCTGGAACACGGTATGAACCGGCCGTTTTTCCGCCGGGATGTCGGCGAGATCGATGCCGTCGAGCAGGATCTGGCCGGCGTCGGGCGACTCGAAGCCGGCGATCATGCGCAGCAGGGTGGTTTTGCCGCAGCCCGAGGGGCCGAGCAGCGTAAAAAATTCGCCCGCCTCGACGCTGAAGCTGACGTCCTCCACCGCAGCGAGCGCACCGTAGCGGCGGATGACGTTGCGGATTTCCAGGAGCGCCATCGTTTAATGCCCCCCTCGGGGAAATGGTCAGTGCTCGCTATGCGCCGGCGGGTGATGGTGCGGCGGCTCCGCCACATGCTCGGTCTGCGCTGCCGCATGGTGGTGCAAGACGGCGTGGGCGGGTTCGAGCGGGGTCGGCCGACCGATGATGTGCGGCGTCAGCGAGCCGATCACCATGCCGGCACCGCTCATCAACAGGCCGACCAGTTGCGCCGGCCAGACGGTGTCGGGCTGGAAGAACTCGAGCAGCAACCACGAAGCCAAGCCGAACGCGATGGAAAACAGCGCGCCCTGAGTATTGGCACGTTTCCAGTATAGACCAGCAACGAGCGGGATGAAGGCGGCCACCAGCGTGACCTTGTAGGCATTCTCCACCATGGCGTAGATGCTGGCCCTGGAGTTGAGGGCGAACAGGGTGACGATGGCGGCAAAACACACCACCACGATGCGGATCATCAGCAGGAAGCGGCGGTCGGACATCTCATTGAACATCCCCTTCAGCACGTTTTCGGTGAAGGTGACGGAGGGCGCCAGCAGCGTGCCGCTGGCCGTGCTCATGATGGCGGAAAGCAGCGCGCCGAAGAACATCACCTGGGCGAACAGCGGGGTGTGGTTGAGGATCAGGGTGGGCAGGATATGCTGCGGGTCGGTGTCGATCAGATTCTTCACCATCGCGGGGTCCACCAGGGTCGCCGAGTAGGCCAGGAACATGGGAATGAAGGCGAACACGAAATACAGGCTGCCCCCGCCCACCGCGCCGCGCACGGCGGTGTCTTCGCTGCGGGCAGACATGACGCGCTGGAACACGTCCTGCTGGGGAATGGAGCCGAACATCATGGTCACCCAGGCGCCAATGAAGGCCAGCACGTCGCGCGCGTCGAGCCTGGGCCAGAACTCGAACTTGCCGGCGGCGGCCGCATGCTTCACCACCGTGCCCACGCCGCCGGTAAGGCCGGAGATCACATAGCCGATATAGAGCATGCCGAGGACGATCAGGATCATCTGGAAAAAATCGGTGAAGGCGACCGACCACATGCCGCCGAACAGCGTATAGACCAGCACGATGGCCGCGCCGATGAGCATGCCTTCGGTGGGAGAGATCGCACCCTGGCTCAGGATGGAGAAGACCAGCCCGAGCGCGGTGATCTGGGCGGAAACCCAACCCAGGTAGGAAATCACGATGCACAGGCTGGTCAGCACTTCCACCGTGCGGTTGTAGCGCGCCCGGTAGTAGTCGCCGATGGTGAGCAGGTTCATGCGGTAGAGCTTGCGGGCGAAGAACAGGCCCACCAGGATCAGGCACAGGCTGGAGCCGAACGGATCGGACACGACCCCGCCCAGGCCCTCCTGCAGGAAAGTGGAGGAGATGCCCAGCACCGTTTCGGAACCGAACCAGGTGGCGAACACCGTGGCGGTGACGATGTACAACGGCAGGCTGCGGCCCGCGACGGCATAATCCCTGGTGTTGTGGACGCGGGTGGCGGCATACAGGCCGATGCCGATCGACACCATCAAATAGAGAACGACGAACCAGATCAACATGAATGAATGCCAGCCGGTTGGTTAAATTGGGAAATTATACCTAAACGAACAAAAAATTCGGCCATTTTTTAGCTCGGTTTGAGCCTGGCGGGGCGTCCCGCCAGACATGGATTTCCCGATATTTTCAGGTGTATTATGACCAAATGTCGGAAACATTGTTCCCTCCTTCTACGATCAAAACCGCGGTGTTTTATCGTGCCGCTGTGCGGGAATTTGTTTTAATCTTTTCGGCGGGCGCGCTGCTGATCGTTGCGGTAGCGCTGGGCGCCATCCGGCTCGACAACCAAGCCCAAACCGCAAGGATTGAAGCGCGCGACGCGATGCAGGTCGAACTGGCGAGCAAGCTGATCGGGCATGATTTCGAGACGGTCACATCCGATCTCCGAATGTTGAGCAAGATGCCGGATACGCTCGCTTTCATCAATAGCGGGAAGAACTCCGATCGAGGCCGGCTGGCCGAGCTCTTCCGGGTTTTCGCGAGCGAGAGCAAACTTTACGACCAGGTGCGCTTTGTCGACGCCAGGGGCATGGAGGCGGTGCGGATCAACTACGGCAATCATTCGGCAGTGATCGTGCCGGATGACCGGCTACAGGACAAATCAGGACGGTATTTCTTTCGCGATGCGTTCAAGCTTGCGGCGGGTCAGATTTATGTTTCGCCCCTGGACTTGAATGTCGAACGCAACCAGCTTGAATTGCCGTACAAGCCGATGATCCGCTTCGGCGCCCCGGTTTTTGACAGGAACGGGCAGAAGAAAGGAGTCGTCCTGCTCAATTATTTCGGCAGCGTGCTGCTGAACAATTTCAAGACCGTTTTCACCGGCAGCGGGCAGCGTGCGATGCTGCTGAACCGGGAAGGATACTGGTTGAGCAGCCCGGATCCCGGTGACGAGTGGGGCTTCATGCTGGGCAGGCAGCGGACCTTCGGCAAAGACCTGCCGGAAGAATGGAAGAGGATTTTGACCGCCGACCATGGCAGCATCCGAACCTCGAACGGGGTCTTCACCTTTGCGACCGTCTATCCGCTGCTGTCGGGCCAGTCCTCGGCCACCGGCTCTCCGCTGCCGGCAGAGCCGAGCGCGCGCGCCCTGAACCAGAACGAATACTACTGGAAGATCGTGTCGTACCGTTCGCCCGCTTCTTCCCCATTTTGGGGGCTGGGTGGTCATCCGGTTGTCCAGGCAATCCTGCCCGGCAGTTTGCTGCTGTGGGCGCTGCTCAGCGGATATATTGCGGTTTTCCGGGCAGGCCGCAAGCGCTGGCAGGCAACGCTGGCTGAAAGCGAAAATCGCCTGCGCGAGATCAGCGTGACCCTTGCCGAAGGCGTTTACGTGATCGATGAAAGCGGGCGAATCGTCTTCACCAACCCGGCGGCACAAAGAGAGCTTGGATATTCCGAGGCCGAACTGCTCGGCCAGAATGCGCACGAGCTGTTCCACTACCAGTGGCCGGATGGAACCCCCTACCCGGAGGAGGCGTGCGAGATAGGCCGGGTGGCGCTTTCCGGCCAAATCTATCGAGCTGCGGAAGAAACCTTCTGGAGCAAGAAAGGCGTCTTGCTGCCGGTTGCAGTCAGTTCTTCTCCGATCATGCGGGATGGCCGGGTTGCCGGATCGGTCGTGGCTTTCCACGATATTACCGGGCGTAAACTGGCTCAGCAAATGCTCGAGCAGGCGATGTCCGAGCTCGAGCATTCCAGCCAGGAAACCGAGCGCATCAATGCCCAGCTCAGGGCGGCCAATTCCGAACTGGAGCGCATCTCCCAGTCGGACGGGCTGACCGGCGTGGCCAACCGCCGCCACCTCGACGCCTATCTTGAAAAGGAATGGCGCAGTGCGGCCCGTGCCGGTCGGCCGTTGTCGCTCGTCATGATCGATATCGACCATTTCAAGGCATACAACGACCACTACGGCCATCAGGGCGGCGACGATTGCCTGAAGGAGGTGGCCGGAGCCTTGAGCTTTGCGCTGGGCCGTCCGCATGACCTGCTGGCGCGCTATGGCGGTGAGGAATTTGCGGTGGTGCTGCCCGATACCCCGCTGGAAGGCGCCCTGCATATTGCCGAAAGCCTGCGGAGTACGGTGGAGGATTTGCATATTCTCCACGCGGAATCAGCCACCTCCAAATATGTGACCGTGAGCCTGGGGGTGGCGGCGATGATTCCCGATGTGCGGGAAGCCATTCCGGCGGTGCTGGTTGCCGCGGCTGACCATGCGCTCTACCGAGCCAAGGCACAGGGAAGAAACCGTGTATGCAACGGTGGCGTGGAGTAAAAAGCGCCGATCCCGAATAAGCCGCGCCCTCTCGTTGCCGGCATTTTTGCCTCCCCATCGATTCTCCCCCGCCTGTAACGCCAATGCCATCCAGGAGATGGCATTAAGCCAACCATCTCCGTGCCATTCCTGGAGCAAGACGCAATTTTGGACTAGGCTGTAAA
The DNA here is from genome assembly GCA_035530375.1 of Sulfuricella sp. Lineage (GTDB taxonomy): Bacteria > Pseudomonadota > Gammaproteobacteria > Burkholderiales > Sulfuricellaceae > Sulfuricella. Next base: position 7,895 of record DATKUY010000021.1, read on the forward strand.
CGTGAATGCAAGTTGTCACCCATGTGACGGCGGGCGAGGCGCTAGAGCGCGTTAGCACGCCCTGGATGAAAGGAGGACCCCATGCACCGGAATATCCTGGTCGCTGTTGATGGCAGCAAGATTTCTGATCTCGCCTTGCGCGAGGCGATCGACCTTGCCAAAGACCTTCACGGTACCTTGCATATCGTCCATGTGGTGGACGAAGTGATATTCAACTGGGATGGTGAGTTCGGGGGGATATTCGAGGTTCTTGAATCGTTTCGCGGAGCCGGTCAGAGGGTGCTGGAACAGGCTCAAATCCAGGCGCGCAATGCGGGGCTGGAGGCCGAGGGCAAACTGCTCGAAATCCAGACGGTCGGCCACCGGATTGCCGACCTGATCGTGGAAGAGGCGAAGAACTGGCCCGCTGACCTGATCGTGCTCGGCTCCCATGGCCGGCGCGGCCTGCATGATCTGCTGCTGGGCAGCGTGGCCGATGGTGTCATGCGCAGCGCCACCGTACCGGTGCTCCTGGTTCGCTGAGCGCGGGCGACGAGACGGAAATTCGCCGTGCTGCTTGCCGATCTGATACGGGAGTACGGCTATTTTGCCGTGTTTCTGGGCACTTTCCTGGAAGGGGAAACCATCCTGGTGATGGCGGGTTTTGCCGCGCACAGGGGCTATTTGCAACTGCCCGGGGTGATCGCGGTTGCCGCCATCGGCGGCACGCTGGGAGATCAGTTTTATTTTTACCTGGGCCGGCGCTACGGCCGCCAGATTCTTGCACGCATGCCGCAATTACGGCGGCGCGTGGCACGGGTGAAGGCCTTGCTGCGGTACTATCACCTGCCGCTCATTCTTTCCGTCCGCTTCATGTATGGCCTGCGTACCGTGGGGCCTTTCGCCTTTGGCGTGAGCCGTCTTGGCCGGTTGAGGTTTTTTGTGCTCAATCTGGCGGGCGCGCTGTTGTGGGCGCCGCTGGTAGGTGGAGCGGGCTACCTGTTCGGCAGCGTTCTGGCGTTTTTTCTGGCGGACCTGCGGCGCTACGAAGGGGCACTGCTGGCGCTGATGGCCGGGGTGGGGGCGGTTCTCTGGCTGCTTCGCCGCCGGTCGCAACGGCGTTCTTCATGAGACGGCTTTAAAGCATCTCGATCACCCACCTGGTCACCGTTCCGGTGGCGTGCGCGCATTGCTTGCCGCGGGCTTGGTCAAAGGCCTTGTATTCCTCGGCGTTCCACATGTCGTAGGTGCGGCCGGTAAACTGCTGCTGGAGTTCCGCGCAGGTGATGCCGCCGAATTCCTGGCGGAAGCGTTCGACCAGTTCCTTGTTCTTCTTGAAGTTGTTGATGCAGCGCCCCTTGTCGAGCTTGTCCCGGTCGCGGCCGTATTTCGCGCTGAGCGCCATCAGTCCGCCGGTCAGCGCGCCGCAGGCGCCTTGAGCCATCAGCCCGCCACCGCCGGAAAGCCCGTGGCTGGCCTTGATGGTGCTGTCGTCGATGATGCCGACGGTTTCCTGGACGGTGGCAAGGACGCATTGCGGGCAACAGCCGTAGTCCAGCTCGTATTTAACCGCTTTTTCATAGGCCTGCTCGGCCAACGCCTGTTTTTCTTCCTGGTCCATGTCTGTCTCCGTGCCTTATTCGACCGTCCATGCCGGCACTTGCGGCAGGTGCCAGATGTCGCGGTTGTAATCGAGGATGGCGCGGTCGCTGGAGAACTTGCCGCTGGCCGCCGTGTTGAGGATGCTCATGCGCGTCCACTGCTCGGTGTCGCGATAGGCGTGGGCAGCCCGCCGTTGTGCATCGACGTAGGCGCGGAAGTCTGCCGCGGTCAGCCATGGGTCGTGGGGATTGGTCACTGTATGGATGATCGGATCGAAAATGCCCGGTTCGAACAGGTTGAAGTGGCCGCTTTCCAGCAACTGCATGACGCGTTTCAGGTCCTCGTCCGCATCGATGATCGCGGCAGGATCGTAATGGCCGCGCGTGGCGTCCACTTCCTCTGCGGAGAGGCCGAACAGGAAGAAGTTTTCTTCCCCCGCCTCCTCGCGGATTTCGATGTTGGCGCCGTCCAGGGTGCCGATGGTGAGCGCCCCGTTCATCATGAACTTCATGTTGCCGGTGCCGGAAGCCTCCTTGCCGGCAGTGGAAATCTGCTCCGACAGATCGGTGCCGGGGCAGATGATTTCCATCGCCGACACCCGGTAGTTGGGCAGGAAGGCCAGCCGCAGCAGACCGCTGGTCGCCGGGTCGGCATTGACAACCGCAGCCACCGAATTCACCAGCTTGATGATGCGCTTGGCGATCATGTAGCCCGGCGCGGCCTTGCCGCCGATCAGCACGCAGCGCGGCGTCCAGTCGGCGGTGTCGCCCCGCTTGATGCGGTCGTAGAGATGGATCACGTGCAGCACGTTGAGCAGTTGCCGTTTGTATTCGTGGATGCGCTTAACCTGAACGTCGAACAGGGCGTCGATGCCGAATTCCACGCCGCAGTCGCGCCGCACCATCTCTGCCAAGCGCGTCTTGTTGGCCTGCTTGATGGTGCGCCATTCGGCACGGAACGCGGCATCTTCGGCGCGCGGAGCAAGCTGCCTCAACTTGGGCAGGTCGGCAATCCAGCCTGCGCCGATGGTGCGGCTGATCAGATCCTTCAGGCCGGGGTTGGCCCAGGCTATCCAGCGGCGCGGCGTGACGCCGTTGGTCTTGTTGTTGAATTTCTCCGGCCAGAGCTCGTAAAAATCGCGGAACAGGTGCTGCTGCAACAGTTGCGAATGCAGCTCCGCGACGCCGTTTACCGACATGCCGGACACCACGGCGAGGTAGGCCATGCGAATCTGCGGTTCGCCGCCTTCCTCGATGATCGACATGCGCCGCTGCCGCTCGCTATCGCCCGGCCAGCGCTGCGCCACATCGACCAGGAAGCGGGCGTTGATTTCGCGGACGATGTCCAGCAGCCGTGGCAGCAGCCGTCCGAACATGCTCAGCGGCCATCTTTCCAGCGCTTCCGGCAGCAGGGTGTGATTGGTGTAGGCGACGGTGCGTCGGGTAACATCCCAGGCGGCATCCCATTCCAGGCCATGCTCATCCATCAGGAGACGCATCAGCTCCGGCACCGCGCAGGTAGGATGGGTATCGTTGAGCTGGAAGCAGTTCTTTTCGGCAAACCGGCTGAAGTCCTCGCCGTGAATCAGCACCCAGCGGCGCAATACGTCCTGCAGGCTGGCCGAGGCCAGGAAATATTGCTGGCGCAGACGCAGTTCCTTGCCGTTTTCGCTGGCGTCGTTGGGGTAGAGCACCATGGTGATGTGCTCGGCGGCGTTCTTCGCACCCACTGCTTCGGTGTAGCTGCCGGCGTTGAATTCGCCCAGATCGAACTCGTCGGTCGCTGCCGCCTTCCACAGGCGCAGGGTGTTGACCGTGCCGTTGCGGTAACCGGGAACCGGCACATCGTAAGGTACGGCCATGACATCCTGCGAATATACCCAGCGGGCATGCAGGCTGCCGTCAGGGTTGGGATGAAGCTCGGAATGGCCGCCGAACTTGACCCGCAGCGTGAATTCGGGCCGCTCGATCTCCCACGGGTTGCCGTCGCGCAGCCAGTGGTCGGGTTCTTCCAACTGGAATCCGTTGTCGATTTTCTGGCGGAACATGCCGTACTCGTAGCGGATGCCGTAGCCCATCACCGGCAATTGCAGCGTGGCGCAGCTATCGAGGAAACAGGCCGCGAGACGGCCCAGGCCGCCGTTACCCAAACCCGCATCGTGTTCCTGATCGGCGATTTCTTCCAGCACCAGACCCCAATTGCGCAATGCATCTTCCGTGGATTTATCCACTTCCAGGTTCAGCATGGCATTGCCCAGCGCCCGCCCCATCAGGAATTCCAGCGACAGGTAATAAGTACGCTTGCAGTCCTGCGCCTCATAGGCGTACTGGGTATTCTTCCAGCGCTCCACCAGACGGTCGCGCAGCGACATCGAGAGCGAAGTGTAGACATGGTAGGCGGCCAGGCACATCTGGTCCTGCCCCAGCGTGTGGCTGAAGTAGCGGCGAAAGTCCTCGACGATGCTGGCGGCATCCATGCCCAGTGCGGGAAGCTCGTTGATGCCCGGCACGGGCTTGCTGAGGATTAGCGGTTCGGTATGAATAAGTCTCTCCAAAGCAGGTTGCGAGCGCAACCCAAAAGTTTGCGGATACGGATGGCGATGCTTCCGTTTCGGCCGTGGGCCTGTCGAATAAGCTCAAGCCGAACTGCGGTCGATCTTCGAATTTTACCAGATATCCTGCCTGCCCAGCAGCTTCCAAAATACGCCGGTTGAATGCCGCATTATAATGGCGCCTGAAAAAAACAGGCCGGTATATAATTGGCTTTGCGGCAGGGATCGCCCCCTGTCTCACAGCCAATTTGAGAAGCGCCGTTAATATGCAGGAGGAAGTCTCCGGAAATGGTGGACAGCGACCCGTGAAACTCCGGATGCCCCCATGGCGGAAGGAAGTCATCAATCAACCATCATCCGATCATGACCAGAAAAATCCATGACACCGAACTCGAACTCACCCATAGCAATGACTGACGTCCCAACGCTGCATATCCTGCTGGTGGAAGATAACCAGGTTAATCAGGAACTCATGATCGCCTTGCTCAAAAGGAGGCGGCATCGGGTGGTAGTTGCGCAAAACGGCAAGGAAGCCCTTGATATCCTTGAACGCCATGAGTTCGACGCCATCCTGATGGATATACAAATGCCCGTAATGGATGGCTTGGAGGCGACACGCCAGATACGGGAGAAAGAGAAGCAAAGCGGCGGGCATGTCCCGATTATTGCAATAACCGCCAACACCCTGCCACAGGATCAGGAACTCTGCGTCCAGGCGGGCATGGATGACTATGTCGCAAAACCCGTTGAAATCAACAAGCTGTTTACAGCACTCCAGCGCATACCCGCAAAATAACGTGCCGCTTCCGATAATGCGATACAGGAGCGCAACCGTATCAAACAGAAGTTAAATTTACGGTGATTCCGGCAACAGCAGGCTGAGCCACGGCAGCAACTGGCCCAGCAGCACCAATCCCAGCAGAACGGCAATCACCATCATCCAGCGTCGCTCCCTTGCATGCCGCGCACGCAGCTCCTCGCGCAGGAGCTGGAGTTCGCCGCTCTCGTCGCGGCTCAGGGCGCGGTGCACCAATCGCGGTAGTTGCGGCAGCAAGGTTCCCCAATGCGGCGCCTCGGTCTTGAGGGTCCTGGCCAAGCCGCGCCACCCGAGCTGCTCGCTCATCCATTGCTCGAGAAAAGGCTTGGCGGTTTGCCACAGGTCGAGTTCGGGGTCGAGCTGCCGGCCCAGGCCTTCGATATTGAGCAGGGTTTTTTGCAGCATCACCAGTTGCGGCTGGATCACCACGCCGAAACGGCGCGAGGTCTGGAACAGGCGCAGCAGGAAGCGGCCAAAGGAAATTTCCTTGAGCGGGCGGTCGAAGATCGGTTCGCACACCGAACGGATCGCCGCCTCGAACTCGTCCTCGCGGGTATCGGCGGGCGCCCAACCGGCCTCGATGTGGGCTTGGGCGACGCGCTTGTAATCGCGTTTGAAGAAGGCCAGGAAGTTCTGCGCCAGATAGCTCTTGTCGCGGTCGGTGAGGGTGCTCATGATGCCGAAATCGAGCGCGATATAACGCCCGTCCGGACTGACCAGGATGTTGCCGGGATGCATGTCGGCATGAAAAAATCCGTCACGGAATACCTGGGTGAAGAAGATCGTCACGCCCTCTTTGGCCAGCCTGGGGATGTCGATGCCTTGCCCGCGCAGCCGGTCGACCTGGCTGATCGGCGTGCCGGCCATGCGCTCCATCACCATCACGCTCTTGTGGCACCAGTCCCAGTAGATTTCCGGCACCAGCAATAGCTCGGAGTCCTGGAAGTTGCGCCTTAACTGGCTGCCGTTGGCGGCTTCGCGCATCAGGTCGAGTTCGTCCTCCAGATGCTTCTCGAACTCCGCCACCACCTCGCACGGGCGCAGGCGTTTGCCGTCCTGCCACAGGGATTCCACCAGCCCGGCGCCGGCATAGAGCAACTCCACGTCGTGGGCGATGACTTTGCCGATGTCGGGACGCAGTATCTTCACCGCCGCCTCGCGGCCATCCGGCAATCGGGCGAAGTGCACCTGGGCGACGGAAGCGGAGGCTACCGGCACCGGGTCGAATTCGGCGAACACTTCACTGGCCGGCTTGCCATAGGCGTGCTGGATTGCCGCCAGGGCGATTTCCGGTGCGAATGGCGGCACCCGGTCCTGCAACCTGGCGAGTTCATCGGCAATATCGGTCGGAATCAGGTCGCGCCGGGTGGATAGCACCTGGCCGAACTTGACGAAGATCGGGCCGAGAGCCTCAAGCGCCCGGCGCAGCCGGACCGCGCGCGGCTCTTCGAGTGGTCGCCAGAACAGCGCGACCATGACCAGCGGACGCAGCCAGCGGAAGCGCTCGTGACCGAGGATGAACTCTTCCAGGCCGAAGCGCAGGGTGACATAAAAGATTTTGGCGAGACGTAGAATTTTCATTGTTTGGACAAGAGTTGTTCGATTTTTTGTTCCAGCCGCTCCACCCGGCCATGCAGTTGTTCCACTTCGCCGAAGAAAGCGCGCACCGCTTCCGGTTGCGCCAGCACAGGGCTTTCTTGCTGCCAGTGTTCGACCCAGGATCTGGCGATGGTTTCGGCAGCATTCCTGTGCCAGCCGAGCGCGCCGGATGCGGCGGAAACCAGCTTGTGCGCGGCGATGTCGCCAACGATACGACTCAGGTCTTCTTCTACATCCCAGTGCAGGGCGCCGAAAATTTCCGCCAGCTCCCGTGCCAGCGTGGCGTCCTGCCCCGCACCGATAAAACGCCCGGCGGGATCATTCGGAATCAGCCAGGCCGGCGGGTTGGGAGTCAGAATTGCATCTGCCTGCACGCCGCGCCCGGCCGTGGCGACGCTGCCGTCATCCCGAATAACCAGGGCAATGCTGGCAGGCAGCAGACGCATCTGCACGGTTTTGCCGGCATGACGCCGCAAACGGGCCATCGCCCAGGATTGCTGACTGAGGAGATGATTGAAAAACCCGGTCAGCGCGGTTTCGGGCAGAGACGAAAGTACGCTGCCGGGCTGTTTGCTCGGCGTATCGGAAATCAATCGTTCAGACCTGTTGAATGCCCGAGATGAACCAGGTGGCATTGGCTTGTGACAAGGATTTCTGGATGTGCCAGATTTCATTGAAGGCTTCCGCCGGTGCATTTTCCTCCTCGCGGATCATGCCGGAGAAACGCACGCTGGCGATGGCCATGTCGCCCTCGGTGACCACGTCGGCGATCTCGGCATTGAGCGTAACCACCTCGGTTTTGTTCGGCTTGCCGCCGCGCTCCTGGATTTGCATGCTGAGTTCGGCATACATTTCCGGCGTGACGTACTCGCGGATGTCGTTGATGTCGCCGCGGTCATTAGCGTCCTGCAGGCGGATGAACTGCTTTTTCGCCTCGCGCAGGAAAGGCTCGTCCTCAAACCAGGCGGGACGGCTGCCGGCGACTACTGGGGCGATCGGAGTTGTACCGGGGGACAAGCCGGCCTCCGTGCCCATCATGCGCTGCACGGTGTTTTCCCCATAACCGGCGTACTGCACCGGCTGCGGCTGAGGCTTGCGCAGCAAGCGGACAATTAGGAACACGCCCGCAACCAGCGCCAGGATCATCAGGATGTTGCCGATGCCGCCACCAAGGCCGCCGCCCATGAACATGGAAGCGAGCAGGCCGCCAGCGGCCAGGCCGGCTAGCGGGCCGAGCCATTTCCCGGCGCCGGAACGCCCCGGCGCAGCGGGGGCCGGTGCCGGCGCAGCGGCTGGCGCTGCCCTCTGTGGCGCGGGCGCCATCTGGCGCTGCTTGCCGAAGCTGCGTCCGCCACCCATGCGCCGGGCATCGGCATCCTGAATCGCCAGGCCGAAACCGAGAATTGCCACGACAAAAATAGTCAAAAAATTTTTCATATACATATATGTCAGACCGCCAAAAAATCATCCGGTAATAAAACAAAAAATGCCGGTCACGAAGACCGCGGTATTTTTAGAGTTTGAATCCCTTGTGCAGGGCGACGACACCCGCCGTCAGGTTGAAGTATTCGACGCGCTCGAAGCCCGCCTGTTCCATCATCTGCTTGAGCTCTTCCTGGCCCGGGTGCATGCGGATGGATTCGGCGAGGTAGCGGTAACTTTCCTCGTCGTCCGTCACCAGCTTGCCCATCAAGGGCAGCGCCTTGAACGAGTAGGCGTCATATAGGGGTTGCAGCGGTTTCCATATCCTGGAAAACTCCAGCACCAGCAGCCGCCCGCCGGGGCGCAGGACGCGGTACATCTCCTTCAGCGCCGCATCCTTGTGGGTCATGTTGCGCAGGCCGAAAGCCACGGTCACGCAATCGAAATGACTACTGGGAAAGGGCAGCTTTTCGCCGTCGCACTGCGCCGCCAGCGGCACGATACCATCGTCCAGCAGCCGGTCGCGGCCAACCTGGAGCATCGAGCTGTTGATATCGGTAAGAACCACCTCGCCGGTCTTGCCGACCCGCCTGGCGAAGGCGCGCGACAGATCGCCGCTACCGCCGGCGATGTCGAGCACCCGACCGCCTTCGCGGATACCGCTCTGCTCGATGGTGAAGTGCTTCCACAGGCGGTGCATGCCGGCCGACATCAGGTCGTTCATCAGGTCGTAGCGTTGCGCCACGGAATGAAATACTTCCGCGACCTTTTTTGCCTTTTCGGATTCGTTGACGGTTTGATAACCGAAATGAGTGGTCTTTTCCATGCTGCCGGATCAAATAGATAAAGGTGGAATCATAACCGACTTGGGGCGGAAACGAAATGCGGCGCGGCCAGCCTTGCCTGCCGGATTATCCGGCCGCAGATTTACACGAGTCTAGTACTCGGGGTTGAAGTTCTTGATGATAATCTGGCCCGATTTTTCATCGTGCTCCACCTCCAGCAGCTTGCGCGCGGCGGCCTCCTCCAGCAGCTTGCTGAACGAGCGAAAGCCGTAATAGCTTTCGTTGAACCCCGGCTTTTGCCGCTTCAGCGCCTGCTTCACCATCGAGCCCCAGATTTTTTCTTCTTCGCCCCGCTCGGCGAACAGCGCCTCCACGGTTTCCATCACCAGCTCCAGCGCTTCCTGGGCTTTGTCGCCTTCCTGCGCGGCTTTGGGCGCGGCTTCCGCATGATCCTTGGCGGCGGGCTTCTTCTTGACGGTGCGCTTCTTGGCCTTTTCCGCTTTTTCCCGCGCCAGGTCATCGTAATAGATGAATTCGTCGCAGTTGGCGATCAGCAGGTCGGAAGTCGAATTTTTGACCCCGACGCCGATCACGGTCTTGTTGTTCTCGCGCAGCTTGCTCACCAGCGGCGAAAAATCCGAATCGCCGCTGATGATGACGAAGGTGTCGACGTGCGATTTGGTGTAGCAAAGATCGAGCGCGTCCACCACCATGCGGATGTCGGCGGAGTTCTTGCCGGACTGGCGGACGTGGGGGATTTCGATCAGTTCGAACGAGGCCTCGTGCATCGGCGCCTTGAATTCCTTGTAGCGATCCCAATCGCAATAAGCTTTTTTCACCACGATGCTGCCCTTGAGCAGAAGGCGCTCCAGCACCTTGCCGATATCGAATTTCTCGTACTTGGCATCGCGCACGCCCAAGGCGATATTTTCGAAATCGCAGAACAGCGCCATGCTGCGGATATTTTGAGAGGGGGTGGCCATGATCGGTTCCTGCAGTGATGTACATTGTGATGATAGCACTGGAGCTAACAAATATTTCACGAACATGCCGGCTGGATTCACCTAAAATGGGAATCCTGATCGAGACAAAGACATAAACCGTTGGCAGCCGATACATGAACCTCTCCAAGGACACTTTGCAAGAAAGCATCGCGCATCAGCGTGAAGCGCTGACCGGCTTGCTGCAGAAACCGTTGCGGCGGCTGGCGGCGCAGTGCGTCCCGGCATGGGGCGACCGCGAAAAACTCAATGCGTTGTTGCGCGAGGCGCTGAAGGAACTGCCTTACTGCAAACATCTTTATGTGCTGGACGCCAACGCGGTCCAGATCAGCGACAACGTCAGTCATGAGGAGTTGCTGGAAGGTTTTGGCCGGGATCGGTCGAAGCGGCCCTATATGCGCGAAATCACGGCCAGCACCGACTTCTTTCTTTCAGATGCCTACATCAGCCTGCAGGGACGGCGGCCATCCCTGACCGCAACCCAGATTGTGCGCGATGCGGCAGGCGTTGCCCTGGGGTTCGTTGGCGCCTATTTCGGCCTCCGCGACCTGCCGCTGACAGGAGAACTGTATGAAGAGCCGAGATACTGGCGCCAGATCAAGGGCGACCCCTCGATTCGCGGTACGGTATTCCACCAGACCCGGGCAGACAGTGAGATGGACCAGCACATCGATACGGTGCTGGGCGTGGTGACGGAATTGATGCTTTATCACGGGGTATACCATGTGATCCTGCATTTCTCCAGCAGCCGCGCGATTATCTGGGTGATGCAGGACCCCTACCGCTATCGCCTGCTGGATTTCAATGAACTGATCGATCCCGATATTTGTCTCGCCTATCCCAGAGTCCCTTATCCGGCAGGCGCGCAGGTGCCGTCAGAGCAAGTCCGCACCGTGCTGGAAGCCTTCCGCACGCTGCGTTTCATGGACGAAATGTTCTATCTGCGCTCCGGCACGCTGAACATTTTCAACGGCCTGGTCGGCCTCACCTTCTCTTGCGACGGCTCCCATTACATCCCGTATGACGAGTTTCTGCGGAAAGACCATGACTTCTGGACCGGCATCACGTCAGACCAGGGCGCGGCCTGATCCGGGCGCGAGCGTGCCGGCTGTGAAGTTTCACTGAACTGTGGCAACATGCCCATTTTCGGAAACATGAGCACATTCATGAAAAACAAAACTATCCATGCCGCAATGTTGGCGCCCGTCTGCCTGTCCTTGCTGCTGTCCGGTTGCGGAAGCGTCAACGTCTGGCCGTTCGGCGGGGAAAAAGTGCGGGACCTCACCCCGGCCAATTCCACCGAATACCAGTGCAATGGTGGCAAGCGCTTCTATGTGCGCTATCTGGATAATGGCCGTGCGGCGTGGTTGATTTATCCCGATCGGGATATTCGTCTCGACAAGGTCGACTCCGCCACCGGAACGCGATACAGCAACGGCATTGCCGTGCTCGACATCAATGGCGATGAATCGATGCTTGCGGACGGTCCGGCAATCTCTTTCTCCGGGTGCAAGCCGGCAGGCAAATAACCGGTCCGAAGCACGCAAGCCGGCTTGGCCGGCGCCCTGTTGTCCCCCGCTGCTTTTTGTCGCGCCGGTCTTTGTTCAGGGGTTCGCTAGGCGGTTTCGCCCTCGCCGCCCAGCACTTCGATGAGGCACGGCAGAAACCGCGACAGCTCCCCCGCCATGATCGCGAAGTCGGCATCGAACTGCTCGTCCGCCGTCTCGGCCTGCTGCTCGGCTTCTTCTTTCAGGATATCCAGAAATGCCAGGCGCTTTACCTGGAGGTTTTCGTGCAGCACGAATGAAATCTTGTCGTTCCAGGTCATGGCCAGCCGGGTAGCCTGCTTGCCGGCGGCAATGTGGCCACGGATTTCTTCCGCTTCCAAGGGGTGGCGCACGTAGCGGATGGTCGCTTTCTCCTCGCCGGGGGCGAGCAACTCGCAATCGCGGTCGATGGTGAATCCCGCCGGCGCTTCGTTGGCGGCAAGCCATCCTGTCATGGCGGCGGCCGGGGACATCCGGGTCTTGATCAAGGCGAGCGACAGATCCACGTCGGACTTGCGCAGGGTTTCCAGCAGTTCGTCCGCCCTGGCCGGGTTCGCCGCATCGACAACCAGCCAGCCGCCGGCCGGGTCGATCCAGGCGAAGCTGGTCCGGCGCCGGGCAAAAGCGCGCGGCATCAACTCCTCTGCGACCAGTTCCTTGATCTCGCGCAACTGCTTGCGGCCGGGGCGGTATCCCTGCTGCTCCTCGATCGCGGCGGCTTTGTCCTGCGCAAACTGGTTAATCACCGAAGCCGGCAGCAGCTTCTGCTCAACGCAAAGCGCAATCAGCATCTGCCCCTGGCAGGAATGCACCAGCGCATCGCCTTTGCCCCTCGGCGCAGACCAGCCCCGGCTCAACATGTCGGAATTTCCGCATCCCTGAAAGGCGTGGCCCGCCAAGGCCTTTTCCAGTTGGCCGGAAGTGATGCTGCAGTCGCGGAGACGGTAAATCTGAAGGTTTCTGAACCACATGGCTTGCACTCAAAAAAGAGGGGGATTCTACACCAACTCGAAAATTGAACCGACTACCCGCAATAAACCCCTCGCATCTGCACAAGCTCGGCAACGACCCGCTTTCTCAGCGAAGCGGGGCCAATTACTTCGACATTGGCGCCATGTTTCAGGATGTCCATCACCAGTTCCCGGTCATCGCTGTAGGGGACTTTCAGGCAATAGCATCCCTGCCGGTCGAAAGAAGATTCCTGCTGCGGGTGCCAGGCTTCCCGGCTTACCCAGCGCGCCCGTTCCGGCGTGAATTTCAGCTCCGCCCACTTCACATTTTTGCCGGAAAAAATGCCGTAGCCGGTACCCAGGGTTTCATCCAGTTCCCGTTCGCTGACATCCAGCGCGGGCTCATCGATCAGCCGAACCCGACGGATAGCGTCGATGGAAAAACTGCGGATGCCTTTACGCAAATGACACCAACCGTCCAGGTACCAGTTATCGCGGTAGTGCGTCAGGCGCTGCGGAGAAACGATCCGGTCCCGGGTTTCGTCCCTGCCGCGCGTGTAGTAACTGATTTCCAGCCGCTTGCGCTGCAACACCGCAGTGGCGACGGGGGCGAAATGTTCAGGTTCGCAGGGGCGGGCATTGACCCGCAGGATGCGAATGCGCGTCTCGACCGAACCCATCGGGATGTCGGCGGATTCCAGCAACAGGTTAAGCCGGGCAAGCAGCGGATCGACATGGGGCGACAGCAGCCCCGGTCCGAGATTTTTCAGCAGATGCTGCATGGTCAGCAGCGCGTGGATTTCCGATGCGCTGAACCAGAGCCCCGGCAATTCGTATCTGGGGAAAATCGGATCGGCCTTGCCGAAACGGTAGCCGCCCGCCCCCCGATCCCACTCGATCGGCGCGTTGAGCCGGTCCCTCAGATATTCCAGGTCGCGCTTGAAGGTCGCGCGGGAAATTCCGAGGTCGGCGAGAAAGGTCTCTAGCGTGACCACTTTGTGCTCGTTCAGCAACTGGTCGATGCGGTAGAAGCGTTCGGTGCGATCCATATCAATTTCCCGAAATTCTGATTCTGGTGGCTCATCTGGTGAGCCCCACTATACCGCAGAATAGCCACAAGACGAGCGATCCAGTTTGGGCCGCTTGCCCGGACAACCGACAGAACCACTCGAAAGGAGATGAAGATGAAAAACCAGAACGGATTGAAGCTGATGCTGGCGATACGCAGGATATGCAGCCGCGCGGCAGCCGAGGGCAAGACCCGCGTCAGGCCGGCCACGCTGCGCCAGATGGACAAACAGATAAAACATCTGCGCAAAAGCATCGACGCTTCAAGCCACGGAAATCTTTTTGGCATGTAGTCCGCCCGGCGGGACGCATCAGGATATTTAACGATTGGGGATATTTATGAAACTGGGAAAAATCAGCAGCCACGCAAGAATCCGCATGTCGCAACGGGGGCTTCCGCTCCAGGCACTGGAGACCCTGCTCGAATATGGCCGGGTCGAGTATGACCGCCACGGGGGCAAGGTGGTCTACTTGAACAACGCAGGAAGAGCCATGCTCGCCAGGCTGCTGCCAGCCGGGCAGATCGACCGCTGGGCAGACATGTACGCCGTGCTGGACCCACTGAACGAGGTGATTACGGTCGGCCACCGCACCCGTCGGATTTTGCGCCACTGATAAAAAATCCAGCGTAATGGGCGGCTGGGTATCGCTCACACGACCTTTACATTTACCTGCCTCCTGCTCAGTTAGCCTATCTGCCGGGCGGCAGTATTGCTAGAATGTCGGCAAGTAAATCATGCGGCGTTTCCGCAGCCCTGATTTTTGCAAAAACAACAATGACTCGTCGCAATCCATGAAGATTTTCACGTTTCGTTTCTTCCTTGCCCTGCTGGCCGTCACTGCGGCCTGTCCTGCCGCCGCTGCGGATATTGCCGGCTTCGCCGACCGCCCCGAGGTGCAAGCCTTCATCGCCGAGATGCGGGAAAAACACGGCTTCGACTCCGAAGTGCTGACGCGGGCCTTCGCCCGCATCAAACCGATTCCGGCGGTGATCCGGACAATCCAGCCGCCGAGTGACCCCTCAATCCGCTCCTGGCAAAACTACCGCGCACGTTATGTCGAACCGCACCGCATCGCCCTTGGCCTGCGCTTCTGGGACGAACACCGGACGGCGCTGATGGAAGCGCGGGCACGCAGCGGCGTGCCGGAAGAAATCATCGTCGCCATCATCGGCGTCGAGACCATTTATGGCCACCTCACCGGCCATTACTCCACCTTCGCTGCGCTGGCGACGCTGGCCTTCGACTACCCGCCGCGCGCTCCATTGTTCCGCCGTGAACTGGAGGAATTGCTGCTGCTGGCGCGCGAAACCGGACGCGACCCGCTCAGCTTCAAGGGTTCCTACGCTGGCGCCATCGGCCTGCCGCAGTTTCTGCCGAGCAGCGTGCGCCGTTACGCCATAAATGGCAGCGGCAACGACCACATTGACCTCAGCGCCAGCCCGGCAGATGCTATCGCCAGCGTAGCGAATTTCCTCAAGGAACATGGCTGGGTGCCGGACGGACCGGTAGCCGCAGAAGCCCATGTCGATGGCGAACAGTTCGCCGCGCTGCTCGACGAAGGCATCAAACCGCAGCACAAGGCCAGCGAATTGCAGGCCTGGGGCGTCGTCGCCGACAATGCGCCGGACCAACCGGCGGCGCTGATCGACCTCGTCACGCCGCAGCAGCCGATGGAGTACCGCCTGGGTTACCGTAATTTCTATGTGCTGACGCGCTACAACCACAGCAGTTTTTACGCGATGGCGGTGTACGATTTGGGCCAGACTCTGCGCGCCGAGCATGAAGCGTCTGGCCAGTAAAGCAGCCTCCCTCGGACGATTACCGGACAGGCTGGGGCATAGACGGCAAAACGGGAAATTGTTTATTCGCGAAATGACGGGGCTGTCATCTTGCAGTTATCTCCCATACAATATCTTTCATGAAAAAACATGAACTCGCCTGGGATGAAAGTCGGCATGGCGTGGGCATTGCCTTGATTGATGACCAGCACAGGCAAATTATCGACAAGGTCAACCAGATTGCCCATGTGGCTGCAACAGGGGCGAAAAGCGACGCCCTGAAAGAAATGCTGGAGGACATGCTTCTTTTTATGTGCGCGCATTTCGCGGTAGAGGAGCGGCTGATGGCGGAACACGGCTACCCCGACATGGAAAGCCATATTCAGGAACACCTCAGGATGTATCAGCAGCTGAGCAACCTCGTCAAGACGGTCCTGCACGCGACCAGACAAGACAAAGCGGCGCTGGTATCTGCTTATCTCTCCGATTGGGCAGAACAGCACATCATTCGAACCGACAAGGCACTCGGCGGATTTCTGACTGCCAAAGGGCTTGGCTAGCCGGCTTGGGGCTCGTAAGACTGCATTTAAGAAGCCCTTCTTATGTGTTTACTTGTGCCACTGGGGTATTCGTGCAAATTCGTGGCTGAATCACTTTTCCCGGTTGATGGCGCGCAATGAAAATCACATTTGTTCGTCACGGCGAAAGTGAAGCCAATATTGCCGGGGTCATTAACGACGATCCTGCGCAGCCCATCCATTTGACGGAACAAGGAAAAGCACAGGCCGGATCGGCGGCCTGTCGCCTCCGGTCGGTACCGTTCATGCAGGCTTATGCCTCAGAGTTTCCGCGTGCACGGGAAACAGCCGAAATCCTGCTTGGCCACCATGATTTCCGGTGGCACGATTGCCGGCTGATCATCGATTCCCGCCTGAACGAACGCAGGTCCGGAATGGATGGGCTGCCTGTAGCGGAATTCAACGACAGGGTGAGCGCCGACCCTTTGCACACCAAGCCCGGCAAAGGGGAGTCGTTTCTTGAGCAGATGGAAAGGGTGCGCGGTTTCCTTGACGAAATCGCCAAAAAACACCCGGCAGGGGTGATTCTGGCAGTATCGCACGAGAACCCAATACTTGCTGCAATGGCCTTGTCAGGCAAAGACCCCGAGGAGGCGGTCCGCTGCCATATCGCCAACTGCGGTTGGGTGGAATTGGACTGGCCCCGATAATCCCGGAAAAAACCATCAAACCGCAGAGGGCGCGCAGAACTCTATGAGTCCTCCGCGCCCTCTGCGGTGAAACACCGTTTTAGCAATCGATGCGCGATTATTTCTTCTTGGCCGAAACGCCGGAAACAGCATCTTTCAGCTTGGCGCCCACCTTGAACTTGACGACCTTTTTGGCAGGTATCTTCATTTCCTTGCCTGTGGCGGGGTTGCGGCCGATGCGTTCAGCGCGCTTCTCAACAGCAAAAGTGCCGAAACCGATCATTTGGACGTTGTCGCCGCTGGTCAGCGCGTTCTGGACAACCGCCATGAAAGCATCAAACATTTCCACAGTCTGAGCCTTTGAGTGCTGAGTGAGTTTGGAAACTGCAGTAATCAATTCGCCTTTGTTCATGTTATCGCCTCCCGAATAATTGATGATTAAATAAAGCAATGACATTGTAGTGGATATAAACCCGGCAAGCCAACCCCCGGCGAGACCCCCGGCGAATTAACGCGCTTTTTTGTGCCCTCAGGCCGCCCCGGATCGGGTATCCATCACTTTCAACCCCAAAACTACCGAAGCCAGCAGCAAGGTAATGGCATTGCCGATAACGATCGGGATGCTGCCGATCACCAGGCCATAGGCCATCCACAATGCCACCCCCAGGGTAAAAAGGGCATACATGGGCAGTGAAATTCCGGACAGATCACGCGTGCGCCAGGACTTCCAGGCCTGCGGCACAAAAGCGGTCGTAGTCAAAAACGCGGCGAAATAGCCAATCAGTTCGGCAATCATATTCGGTTTAAGTCCAAACGTGCCAGAAAACGGTCTTTCAAACCTTCCTCAGGTAGCAGGCCTTCAGCATGAAATTGCCGGCATCCATCTTGCAATCCACCTCGTGATCGCCGCCGACCAAGCGGATGCTCTTGACCTTGGTGCCCATTTTAAGCGTGATGGACGAGCCCTTGACTTTCAGGTCCTTGATCAGCACCACGGCATCGCCATCGGCCAGCACATTGCCGCTGGCATCCTTTATCACCGCATCTGCGGCGTCATCAGCGTCTGTGGCCGCATTCATCGGCCATTCATGGCCGCAGTCGGCGCAAACATAATTGTCGCCGTCCTGATAGGTGTTCTCCATGGTGCATTGGGGGCAGGCTGGGATAATAGTAGACATAATTCCGCTCAAATAAAGTTAGGTCACGCATTATAAGGCATCGATAACGGCCCAGAAATGGAAAGCGCGCCGGATATATCTTTTGCATACCCGACTGCACTGGAGAACAGCTCGACTTGCCTTGGCAACCTCGAAACCTGACAGCGATGTTGGTAGCATCTTGCCTCCGGAGCTGAACGAACTTATTTCAATCATTCATCCGGTCATTATTGACAAGGCTATTCCAGGCATCTATACATAAGTATGTTACTGGTTTATAAGGAGATGGTCATGCCTATGTCGATACGGACGCCCGCCGTCGAACGGCCCGGTTATCAGCAGGTCGAGACGGGAAAAGTTCAAAATCCCGGCGAGAAAGAGGCAAAGGCTCAGGCGAACGCTTCCATTCTCAAAGCTTCCATGGAAGTTTCCATCAGCGTCAAGAACAACACCTTGCAGTTGCTGTTGACAAGCGTCATCGCCAATCTCAACGAGGTGTTAAAGCCCGAGTTTGGTGACAACGCAATTCAGAATGCGGTCAATCAGGACAACACCCCCGAGGGTACCTCCGGCCGTATTGTCGATCTGGCCACAGGCCTGTTCGGCGCCTTCAAGACACAGCATCCGGAACAAGACCAGGCGACTGCCGTCGATAATTTTCTGACGGTCATCAAGAAAGGCATCGATCAGGGCTTCAAGGAGGCGCGGAATATCCTGGAGGGGCTGGGTGTGCTGAAAGGCGATATCGCGAGCAACATCGACAAGACCTACGACTTGGTCCAAAAGAAATTGGATGATTTCCGGTCACGCATGCTGGAACCGGCAACCACGACGCCCCCAGACACGGCACAACCCACAAAGGGCTGAAAAGGGCATTTTACGGCTTTTTGGCCTGAGGAAAATGCGGCAGTATGGGTGCGGCTGCGGGAAGGTTACTATTGCGATGGGCTCGCCGGGGTGCACAGGTTCACCATCCTGGTAGTACCTGGTGCCCGTCACATCGGCGTGCCGGGTCGTTAATACGCCGGCTACTCTTTCGCCTTCAACAAAGCCTTGAGATCGGCGAAGGGATTATGAGTAGCCAGCGATTCACTCGTCGAAGCCGATCCGGTTCGCCCGGCAGAATCCGCATATCTTGAGTGCTCGTTGTCGTGGCAATAGATACACAACAGCTCCCAGTTGCTGCCATCCGGCGGATTGTTGTCGTGGTTGTGATCCTTGTGATGAACGGTTAGTTGCTGCAGGTTGGTTCGGGTGAAAGTCCGCGTGCATTTCCCGCAAATCCACGGGTAAATCTTGAGCGCCTGTTCCCGATACCCCTTTTCGCGTTGCTCCGCGTTGCGCCGGGCTTCGGCAATGATCCGGTCCAGTTTGCCGGGGTCTGGTTTTTGGGCCATGTCACGTCCTTATGAAGTAAGCGCCGGGAGACGAGTAAATAGTCTATGGTGGAAAAGGCAACCTGATACAAATTGTATCTTATCCGGGTGGTCTCGGCAGGCTTGAATTCCAGACGCATGGACACGTCTGGCGCCATGTCGCCACGCAACTAGCATAGCAGGCGATATTCGATGGCGTGCTAACGTGCGGACGCTGTTCTTATGCTTCGCAACGTGGCTATGCAATGATAGGGCATGGATCAAACAACGGAAGTTAGAGGTTAAATGAATTGACGGTTTGCAGAAACCCAAGCGTAACTTGCCAGCGTTTGCGGGCTGGAATAATCGATTGCGAACGGCGTCGAAATCATGCGATAGTAGTAACAATGGCACGGATGAGAGTGTGAGTGGTAATTGGCAATCAAGGAGAGAGCATCATGGGAAGCAAAGACAAGAAAAAAGAATCAAAGGGTAAGAAGCCACAACCAAAACCCACAGGCAAATAACCTTTCAAGCGCAATGCGTCTGGGGATCTATTTGGGGATAAAAGTCCCGGTTTAATACGACGGGTGATGGACGATTAGACTGACGCCATCGCGCCTTTCTGGGCGTTTTGTTTTTTCGTGACGCAGGCCGCTTATCCAGCCGATCCCTGGCCCCTGGCCTCTACGCTGCCGATAAGCGTCGATGTAGGCTACAATATGCAAGGCGATGCCGCAGAAGCTAATTTAGCGGATGAACGTGCCAATCTTTAGGAGCCGTCATTTCCCATGGCCCAAGAAACCCTTCTCCCTCTGAGCAAGTTTATCGGCGCAAAATTTTCTCTCAGCGACGCCTCGCCCGAATTCGCTCTGGATGACGATGAAGCAGAGTTCATGCTGGAAATCCTTGAAGGGGTCGACTGGTCCGAGCCGATTTGCCTGTTCGGCGAATACGCTATCCGCCAGCATAGTGCCTGGACCGAAGGCGGGAATGTCGGGATTTTCCACGGCAGCGACATCGTGGGGTTTTATGAAGGCCCCAACCTGTGGGTTCGTCCTGACCATCGCCGGCTCGGACTGGCCATCCCGCTGATCCTGTCCGCCGCCAAGCTAAGGGGCGGTAGCGTCTTGCCTCCTGACTTCGATACCCAGGGCTATTCACCCGCCGGCCTGTTGGCGCACACCGTGGCGCACTTGCAAACGCTACTATGCGCGATAAAACGAGGCGAGCCCATTCCCGAGGAAGTGTTGCGCGAATATAATATTCAGGATGCCGGCGAGTTCATACGCATGTTCGGGGCCAAAACCATCGAAGATTTGACGTGCTGTCAACCGGTAAAAACTTAAGCTAGCGGCCTGTCGGACTTACCCGAGAAGCCGGAAATTTTGAACAAATCACATTGCTTTGTTTCAGCATGCAGGTATTAGCGCTGATGAGGGAATTGTATCGCAACTGTCAGCCCTCTTTGCTTGACCCACTAAATCATCCCGAACATTAAGGCGATGGCGGTATAACACCACTATGAATGACCAACAACCGATTTCCCCTCGTCGTCGCCTGCAAGAGCTCCTGGCAATCCCGGAAAGACAGCGAACCGATGCTCAGTGGGATGAACTCAGCGAGCTTGAAATTACTCTGGCTTCCGTGAATCGCGCGGAGACGCCTGAGCAAGGTGTTCGGCGGAACGCCACTGCACCCGCTAATCACCCCAAATCCAGCGGTGACACACAAGGCAAGAAACCGTTCAAAAAGTTCCACAGGAAGCCGCCCAAGGGAAAAACGCCTTGAGATAGCGCGATAATAAACGTCACCATCCCGGCGATGTTCATAATCTCAAGAGCAAAACCATGCCACATCTCTTCGAACCCTTGACCCTCCGCGGATTAACCTTGCCAAACCGCATCGGCATTCCGCCCATGTGTCAGTACTCCGCGCAAGACGGCATGGCCACAGACTGGCATTTCGTGCACTACGGCAGCCGGGCTGCGGGAGGTGCGGGGTTGATCATAGTCGAAGCGACTGCTGTTGCACCGGAAGGCAGAATCAGCCCAGGCGACCTGGGGCTCTGGCAAAATCAGCAAATCGAGCCTCTTTCCCGGATTGCGCATTTCATGGCGGCGCGCGGTTCCGTGCCCGCCATTCAGCTTGCCCACGCCGGGCGCAAGGCCAGCGTTGGTCTGGGTTGGCAGGCCCAGCGCACCCTGTCGAAGGATGAAGGCGGATGGTCGACTGTGGCACCTTCTGCAATCCCCTTCGGGGATGGCTACGACATGCCCGAGGAATTGGACGAAGCGGGGATACGTCGGGTAATCGGGCAATTCGCCGCAGCTGCCAGACGAGCATGCGAAGCCGGTTTCCAGATTGTGGAAGTGCACGCCGCCCATGGCTATTTGCTGCACCAGTTTCTTTCCCCGCTTTCCAACCGCCGCACCGATTCATATGGCGGCAGCTTCGACAACCGTACCCGTTTAGTGCGTGAAGTGGTGTCGGCGGTACGCGCCGAGTGGCCGGATAACCTGCCTCTGATCGTACGTCTTTCCGCTACCGACTGGCAGGAAGGCGGCTGGGACGTGGAGGGGTCGGTGGAACTGTGCCGCGACCTCAAGAAACTGGGGGTGGACTTAGTGGACGTTTCCTCCGCCGGTCTCACTCCATCGGCAAAAGTTCCAGCCGGAACGGGTTTCCAGACCGAATTTGCCGCGCGCATCCGCCGCGAATCTGGAATCGCCAGCGCTGCTGTCGGGTTTATTACCTCGCCGGCACAGGCCGACCATATCATCCGCACCGCCCAGGCGGACATGGTGCTTCTCGGCCGCGAACTGCTGCGCGACCCCTATTGGCCGCTGCATGCCGCCCAAGCTTTGGGGCAGCCCATCCCTTGGCCGCTGCAATACCAGCGTGCAGCACCGCCCGGTACGACGGGGCGCTGAACGGCGCCGTGACGGCAAGGCCGCTCTTCTTTTATCCCTGTAGTTCGCCCAAGCTCTCGGTCAATCGGATCGTCCACAAGCGGCGCGCTCCGACCGCCGATTACCTCAAACGGTTGACGGTCTGCTCTGAGTCGAGGCGGACATATACAGCCCCTGCCGAGAAAAAAAGAAAGGCCGGATCAGCATCAACTGACCCGACCCTGACTTGGAAGTCATAATCTTGCCCGGCGGCAAAGTTATGCTTCCCGGCACAGAGAGAATTCTGGCCTTGTATGGCTGGTGGAGGTGGACGGGATCGAACCGACGGCCTTGTCATTGCGAACGACACGCTCTCCCAACTGAGCTACACCCCCATGTGGAATTTTCATTTTAACTTATAATCTCTATAACTTAAAAGTGTTGCCTGGAAAGGTGAGGATGCAGATGACGATTTTTCAGCGGCTTGGCTGGTTTATGGTTGCCGGTTTCGGTGCGGCGGCGGTTGGCGGCATCGCCCTCAACCGTGGCGAGAGCATCAATGCGCTCTGGTTCGTTGCCGCCGCCGTCTGTGTTTACGCCCTCGCCTACCGCTTTTACAGCGCCTGGATTGCGGCCAAAGTGCTGATGCTGGACGAGACCCGCGCCACGCCTGCCGAACGGCTCGATAACGGGCGCGATTTTGTGCCGACCAACAAGTGGATCGTGTTCGGCCACCATTTTGCCGCCATCGCCGGGCCGGGGCCGCTGATCGGCCCAACCCTGGCGGCGCAGTTCGGCTATCTGCCGGGCACGCTGTGGATTCTGACCGGCGCAGTGCTGGGCGGCTGCGTGCAGGACATGACCATCCTGTTCTTCTCCACTCGCCGCGACGGGCGCAGCCTGGGGCAGATGGCGCGCGACGAACTGGGCCCGGTCGGCGGCATGGCGGCGCTGGTCGGCACGCTGATGATCATGGTGATCCTGATCGCGGTGCTCGGACTGGTGGTGGTCAACGCCATGAAACACAGTCCGTGGGCGACCTCGACGGTGGCGGCCACCATTCCGATCGCGGTGCTGGTCGGGCTTTACATGCGCAACATCCGCCCCGGCCGGGTGCTGGAGGCTTCGCTGCTCGGGCTTGCGCTGTTGCTGCTGGCGGTGGCGGGCGGCGGCTGGATCGACCACAACGAAACCCTGCGCCCGCTGTTCGATCACGAAGGGCTGACGCTGGCCTGGCTGGTCATCGGTTACGGTTTTTTCGCCGCGATCCTGCCGGTCTGGCTGCTGCTGGCGCCGCGCGATTACCTTTCCACCTTCATGAAACTCGGCACCATCCTGCTGCTCGCCATCGCCATCGTGCTGCTGCGCCCGGAAATCAGGATGCCGGCGCTGACCCGGTTCATCGACGGCAGCGGGCCGATCTTCGGCGGCACGCTGTTCCCCTTCGTTTTCATCACCATCGCCTGCGGCGCGGTGTCCGGCTTCCATGCGCTGATTTCGTCCGGCACCACGCCCAAGCTGCTGGCCAATGAGCGCGACATCCGCATGATCGGCTACGGCGGCATGGTACTGGAATCGTTCGTCGCGATCATGGCGATGATCGCCGCCACGGTGCTCGACCCCGGCGTGTTTTTCGCGATCAACAGCCCGGCTGGCGTGGTCGGCAAGGAAGCGGTCGAGGCGGTGGCGAAAATCTCATCCTGGGGCTTTCCGGTGACGGTCGAGCAGATGGCATTCCTCGCCCAGCAGATGGGCGAAACCACCTTGTTCGCCCGCACCGGCGGCGCGCCCTCGCTGGCGGTCGGCATGGCGAGCATTTTCGGCAACGCCTTCGGCCAGGGCTGGTTGTCGATCTGGTACCACTTCGCGATCATGTTCGAGGCGGTGTTCATCCTCACCACGCTGGATGCCGGCACCCGCGTCGGGCGCTTCATGCTGCAGGATTTTCTCGGCAACTTTTCGCCCCGGTTGGGCCGGACATCCTGGTACCCGTCGGTACTGCTCACCAGCGGGATCATCGTCGCGGCCTGGGGCTATTTCCTCTATATCGGCGTAATCGACCCGCAGGGCGGGGTCAACATCCTGTGGCCGCTGTTCGGCATTTCCAACCAGATGCTGGCGGCAATCGCCCTGTCGGTCGCGACCGGCATCCTGGTCAAATCCGGCAGGCTGAAATTCTCATGGGTGACCGGCGTGCCGCTGGCCTGGCTGGCGATCATCACCACCTCGGCATCGTGGGAGAAGATCATGAGCGCGGACGTGCGCGTCGGCTTCTTTGCCGCCGCCGACAACATGGCCGCCAAACTCGCCAGCGGTGCGCTGCCGCCGGAGAAGGCGGCGGTTGCGCCGCAACTGATTTTCAACCTGCATCTCGATGCCTGGCTGACGCTGTTTTTCGTGGCGGTGCTGTGGCTGATTATTTTCGACATGCTGCGGGTGTGCGCACGGCACCTGCAGGGCAAACAGGTTGCCGCGCTGTCGGAATCGCCCCACGAGCCGAGCCGGCTGGTGGAAGACTGGGTGCGGGACTGACCATGCCGAACCGGCTCTGGCGCTTTATTCGCCGCCTTTCCGGCGACGACGCCTACGAGCGCTATCTCGCCCACCACGCCGCCGCCCACCCCGGAGAGCCGCCGCTGTCGCGCAAGGCGTTTTTCCGGCAGGAGCAGGAAAGAAAGTGGGCCGGAGTGCGGCGATGTTGCTGAGCCCTCAAGACGAGGCCGTGGCAGGAGGATAAAATGGGGCATGATTTCCACTGATGAGGAGGCACATGGACGCATGGTCAGAACTGTATTCAGTATTGCATTCCTATATTCCCGCCCTGGCGGCCTCTGCGGCTGTCGTTCTGCTGCTGTGGGGGGTGAACTGGCTGATGCAGCGCCGCCGACAGGATGTCGGCGCGGAGTCGCGGCTGCCGCGCCAGCTCATCATGCTGGCATTGTCCCTGACGGGACTGGTGGTAGTTATCCTGCTCATCCCGATGTCGGACACCACGCGCGGGCAGGTGCTGAGTCTGCTCGGGTTGGTACTGACCGGCGTGGTCGCGCTTTCGTCCACCACCTTCGTTGCGAATGCCATGGCAGGCTTCATGCTGCGGGCGGTAAAAAGTTTCCGCCCTGGGGACTTCATCCGCGTCGGCGAACAGTTTGGCCGAGTGACGGAAAGAGGGCTGTTCCACACCGAAATCCAGACCGAAGAGCGTGATCTGACTACGCTGCCGAATCTTTTGCTGGTGAATAACCCGGTCACCGTCGTGCGTACCTCCGGGACCATCGTCTCAGCCACTCTCTCGCTGGGATACGACATATCTCGAACCCGCATCGAGGCATTGCTGAAAAAGGCGGCGGAAAATACGGGCCTGGAAGAGTCTTTCGTCCAGGTCAGGAATCTGGGGGATTTCTCCGTTTCGTACCGGATCGCAGGATTTCTCGCGGAGGTCAAACAACTGCTGACGGTGAGATCTAATCTGCAAAAAAACATACTGGATGCCCTGCACGGCGATGGTATCGAAATCGTTTCCCCTGCATTCATGAACCAGCGCCAGCTGCCGGTGGGAAGCAAAATGATCCCCAAAGAGCCCTATGGGGAGAAAAAAACGCAAAAAGCGGCGGAGGAAGAGCCGGAGACGCTGATCTTCGACAAGGCCGAAGAGGCGGAAAAGCTGGATCGGGAGCGCGAAGAACTCGCGCGCCTCAATCAGCGGCTCGAAGAACTCAAAAAGCTGAAGGAAGCGGCGGCGGAAACCGAACAACCCCGGATTGAGGCCGAAATGGACACGACGAAACAACGCCTGGAACAAATCTCACGCCAGCTTGGCAACAATGCAGAAAACAGCCAATCGGGGGGCGCGGCCAAGGATCGCTGACGGCACCCGCCGGCGACGGACGCGCCCTCGTTATTCGAAGTCGTCCGCGGTGCTGGTGCCCTTTTCCTCGTGATAGAGCTGCGCCATCTCTTCATCGAAAAAGAACTTTTCCTCGCCGAAAGCCGGCTTGAGATCTTCCAGCCAGGTCGCTTTATCGTCGTAGGCGGCAAAGAAGGGCCGCTGCACCCAGTCCGGGTTGCGCCCCTGCAAAAAGCGCATGACAAAAATCTTCTCTCCGCTCGCCTCGGCCACGCCGAGCAGTTGAATCTTGCCCGGGTTGGCGGACATGCTGGGGCCGCGTACCGTGCGGCACAGTCCGCTCACCTGCTGATAGGCCTCGCGGAAAACCTGCCAGGCCCGCTCCAGCGGCACCGAGAAATAATGCTGCGCGCCGGTATCCCGCGCCACGAACATGTAATATGGGATGCAGCCGAGATCGACCTGGCTGTTCCACATCCTGGCCCATACCGCCGGATCGTCGTTGATGTGGCGCAGCACCGGCGACTGGGTGCGAATCTCCGCGCCGGTTTTCCTTACCCGCCGGATGGCGTCCTTCACCACCTGCGGCTCCAGCTCGCGCGGATGGTTGAAATGGGCCATGACCGCCAGGTGCTTGCCGGCGTCTGACACTTTTCGGAACAGGGCGAGCAGATCTTCGGCATCGTCATCGCTGACAAACTTGTAAGGCCAGTAGGCGAATGCCTTGGTGCCGATGCGGATGCGGCGCAGATTCGGCAGATCCGCCTGAATCAGCGGCTCCAGGTAAGAAGCCAGGTTATTTGCGGACATGATCAGCGGGTCGCCGCCGGTGAACAGCACGTCCGTCACTTCGGGGTGTTCCCTGAGGTACCCGATCAGCAGCTCGATCTCCCGGCTGGCGAACTTGAAATCCGACATCCCGACGAACTGCGGCCAGCGGAAGCAGAACGTGCAGTATGCATGGCAGGTCTGGCCCTGGCTCGGGAAGAACAGCACGGTCTGCCGGTATTTGTGCTGCATCCCGTGCAGCCGCTCGCCGTTGAGCAAAGGCACGTTGTGGTCGAGCTGCCCGGCCGGATGGGGATTGAGCTGCATGCGGATGCGGTTGGCCGCCTCGCGGATGACGGTCTTGTCGGCGCCTTGTTTGAGCAAGGCGGCGATTTCATCATAGTGCTCCGGCAACAGCATGTCGCGCTGGGGAAAGGTGAGTATGAAAATCGGGTCGTTGGGAATGTCGTCCCAGTCGATCAGCTGCTCGACGACAAAGTTGTTCGCCTTGAATGGCAGAACATGACCGACCACCTCGATGTCGAATTTCTGCTGTTCCGTGAGACCCTGCATTTGCGGGATCTCGCGGAAGTTGTGGAGCAGATAGGATTTGTACTGAGATTTCTGGAGACGGTGTGCCGAAAAACTCAAGTTGCGTGCCTGCATGGTTTTACCCCCTGTTGCCTGATGCGCCCATGGGCTGCACCGTAAAAACATGTTTTGCACAAAACAATATTGCACAATAGTATCACACAAGGCGGGCAAACATCGAATTTCAGGTGTAAGTGATTGTTTTTTCGCAAAACAATTGGGCGGGCTCTAGCTGTTTCCGAACTTTAACCCCTTGCGCGAAACGCTGGCGGCGCATGGGATTCGTGACAGTGTCACTCTGTGCGAGAGGCTGCCGAAAGAAACGGGAATGGGACTTTGCCGGGCGTCGAGTTTGGCCGCCCGCGAGAAGAATTGACCCTGCGTCTGGCCTATGTCGACCTCGACGGTGCCCGGACTCGGGTTGCAGCTCAACAGGTACAGCAGGGCCGGGAGATCGAACCGGCTCGTGCGGGAACGTGGCTGTTAACGCTTTAGCGTCTTTACAGCCACGGTCTATCGTGTGCGGTAAGCCCAGCCGAGCATGAAGAGGCCCGCCACGACCATCGGCAGGGAAAGCCACTGGCCCATGCTGACCCCCAGTGACATCAGGCCGAAGATGCCATTATCCGGGTGGCGGAAAAATTCGCCGATGAAGCGGAACGTGCCGTAGCCCACCAGAAACAGGCCGGAAACCGCGCCGCGCGGGCGCTGCTGCCGCGAGAACAGCCACAGTATGGCGAACAAGGTCAGGCCTTCAAGGCCGAACTCGTATAATTGCGACGGGTGGCGCGGCACTAAATCGTGTTGCGGAAATACCATGCCCCAGGGCATGTCGGTCGGGCGCCCCCACAGTTCGCCGTTGATGAAGTTGCCGATGCGCCCGGCGCCCAAGCCGAGCGGCACCAGCGGGGCGATGAAATCGGTGATGGCAAGCCATTTTATCCCGGTCTTTCTGGCGAACAGCCACATCGCCACCAGCACGCCGAGAAAGCCGCCGTGGAAGGACATGCCGCCTTTCCATACGGCGAATATCTCCAGCGGATGGGAGAAATAAAAGCCCGGTTCGTAGAACAGCACCTCGCCCAGCCTACCTCCCAGCACCACGCCCAGCACGCCGTAAAACAGCAGATCGTCGAGATGCCCGGCATTCAGGTCCGACTTCGGCCCGTTCTTGATGCGCCGTCTGCCGAGCAGCAGAAACAGGCCGAAGGCGGTCAAATACATCAGGCCATACCAGTGAACGGCAAGCGGTCCGAGGTGGATGGCAACAGGGTCGAACTGAGGATGGATCAGCATTGAGGCGGGAAGAATTTCGGTTAAAATGCGGATTATACGTTAATCTGTAATCTATTCAGGCAACCCTTTTTCACCGCAAAGGACGCGAGGGCGCGCAAAGGGAAACAGGCATTGGCAGTACCTTGCGTTCCTTCGCGTCCCTTGCGGTAATGTTGTTTAAAAACATTATGGATGCGCCATGCAGAAAAGCACTATAACTTTCTGTTTTACCCGTTTTTGCAAGGATTGAATATGCCCGCCTACCGTTCCAAGACTTCCACCCACGGCCGCAACATGGCCGGAGCTCGCGCCCTGTGGCGCGCCACCGGCATGACCGACGGCGACTTCGGCAAGCCGATCATCGCCATCGCCAATTCGTTCACCCAGTTCGTGCCGGGCCACGTCCACCTCAAGGACATGGGGCAACTGGTGGCGCGCGAGATCGAAGCGGCTGGCGGCGTAGCCAAGGAATTCAACACCATCGCCATCGACGACGGCATCGCCATGGGCCACAGCGGTATGCTGTATTCCCTGCCGTCGCGCGATCTGATCGCCGACAGCGTCGAATACATGGTCAATGCGCACTGCGCCGACGCACTGGTGTGCATTTCCAACTGCGACAAGATCACTCCCGGCATGCTGATGGCGTCGCTGCGCCTCAACATCCCGACCATTTTCGTTTCCGGCGGGCCGATGGAAGCGGGCAAGGCGGTGATTCAGGGCAACACGCTCCACCTCGATCTGGTGGATGCGATGGTGGCGGCGGTAGACCCGCATTACACCGACGCCGAAACCCTGACCATGGAGCGCTCCGCCTGCCCCACCTGCGGTTCCTGTTCCGGCATGTTCACCGCCAACTCGATGAACTGCCTGACCGAGGCGCTCGGTCTGGCGCTGCCCGGCAACGGTTCGCTGCTGGCCACCCATGCCGACCGCAAGGAACTGTTCCTCGAAGCCGGACGCAAGATCGTGGAGATCGCCAAGCGCCATTACGAGCGGGACGACGCCTCGGTGCTGCCGCGCAGCATCGCCACTTTCGAGGCCTTCGAAAATGCCATCACGCTCGACATCGCCATGGGCGGCTCCACCAATACCGTACTCCATCTCCTCGCCGTGGCGCATGAAGGCGAAGTCGCCTTCACCATGAAGGACATCGACCGCCTCTCGCGCAAGGTGCCGCATTTGTGCAAGGTGGCGCCCTCGATCCAGACTTACCATATGGAAGACGTGCACCGCGCCGGCGGCATCATGGGCATACTCGGCGAGATCGACCGCGCCGGGCTGCTGCACCGCGACTTGCCGACGGTGCACAGCACCAGCATGGGCGCCGCGCTGGAACAGTGGGACGTGATGCGCACCGCTGACGACAAGGTGAAAACCTTTTACCGCGCCGCGCCCGGCGGCGTGCCGAGCCAGACCGCTTTCAGCCAGGACAAGCGTTATCCCGATCTGGACGCCGACCGCAGCCACGGCTGCATCCGCGACAAGGCCCACGCCTACTCGCAGGACGGCGGACTGGCCGTGCTTTACGGCAACATTGCCGAGGACGGCTGCATCGTCAAGACCGCCGGGGTGGATGAAAGCATCCTCAAATTCACCGGCCGGGCGCGCGTGTTCGAAAGCCAGGAAGATTCCGTGGCGGCGATCCTGGCTGACCGGATCGTCGCCGGCGATGTGGTGGTGATCCGCTACGAAGGGCCGCGCGGCGGGCCGGGAATGCAGGAGATGCTTTATCCCACCAGCTATCTAAAGTCCAAGGGGCTGGGCAAGCAGTGCGCGCTGCTCACCGACGGCCGCTTCTCCGGCGGCACCTCGGGCCTGAGCATCGGCCACGTTTCGCCGGAGGCGGAAGAAGGCGGCGCCATCGGCCTGATCGAGGAAGGCGACAGCATCGAGATCGACATTCCGGGCCGCACCATCAACCTCATGATTGCCACCGCCGAGCTGGCCAAACGCCGTCAGGCGATGGAAACCAAAGGCGCCAAGGCATGGCAGCCGGCAAGCCGCGTCCGCCCTATTTCATCGGCATTGCGCGCCTATGCCGCGATGACCACCTCGGCATCCAGAGGCGCCGTGCGCGACGTCAGCCAAGTAGAACGGCGCTAAAAAATGGTCCACAAAGGCGCGGCCAAGTCGACCGACCACAAGCTGTCGTTGCGTGAGCTGCTCGATGCCCTGGTCGCCGACGGCCTGGTAGAGAAGGCGGACGCGGAGAATCTGCTGCTGCCGGCGCGCAGCGCTCGCAGCGATGTTCATCCCTTGGTGCAGATCGCCGAGCAGAAATGGCAATCGGCCAAGCCGCCGCACAAGCTGCTCAATCTCGAAACCCTGACCGAGTGGATGGCGCGATGGGTCGGCCTGCCCTACTACCATATCGACCCGCTGAAGATTAACGTTACCGCCATCACCAACACCATGTCGGACGCTTATGCGGCGCGCTTTCGCATCCTGCCGGTGGAGGTGAATGCGCGCGAGGTGGTGGTGGCTACCGCCGAACCTTTTCTCACCGAGTGGGAGAAGGAACTGGCCCCGATCCTGCGCCTCGACATCAGACGCGTGGTGGCCAATCCGCTGGATATCCAGCGCTACCTTGCGGAATTCTACAGCCTGGCGCGATCGGTCAAGCGGGCCGCCCAATCGCAGAGTTCCTCCTTCGCTGGCGGCCTTTCCAACTTCGAGCAGCTGGTGGACATGGGTCGTGCGGGCAATCTCGACGCCAACGACCAGCATGTGGTCCACATCGTCGACTGGCTGCTGCAGTACGCCTTCGACCAGCGCGCCTCGGACATCCATCTCGAACCGCGGCGCGAGCACGGCGATGTGCGCTTTCGCATCGACGGCGTGATGCACCACGTCTACCAGATTCCGATCGCGGTGATGGGCGCGGTGACCAGCCGCCTCAAAGGCCTCGGCCGGATGGATATCGTCGAGAAGCGCCGCCCGCTGGATGGCCGGATCAAGACCCGTTCGCCGGACGGCGACGAGATCGAACTGCGCCTGTCCACCATGCCCACCGCCTTCGGCGAGAAGATGGTGATGCGCATCTTCAACCCGGACGTGATCGTGCAGGGCTTCAAGGAGATGGGTTTCTCCGACGAGGACGTGGCGCACTGGAACCAGATGACCGGCCAGCCCAACGGCATCATCCTGGTCACCGGCCCGACCGGCTCGGGCAAGACCACCACGCTGTATTCCGCCCTGCGCCAGCTGGCGGTGCCGGAAGTAAACGTCTGCACCATCGAAGACCCGATCGAGATGATCTCGCCCCAGTTCAACCAGATGCAGGTGCAGCACAACATCGGCCTGGATTTTGCGAGCGGCGTGCGCACCCTGATGCGCCAGGATCCGGACATCATCATGGTGGGCGAAATCCGCGACCTGGAAACCGCGGAAATGGCGATCCAGGCGGCGTTGACCGGCCATCTGGTGCTGTCCACCCTGCACACCAACGACGCGCCCTCGGCGATTTCCCGCCTGCTCGACCTGGGCGTGCCGCCCTACCTGATCAATGCCACCCTGCTCGGGGTGATGGCGCAACGCCTGGTGCGCACCCTGTGCCCGCACTGCAAGGAGCGCGAGGCGCTCGACGGCGAGGCCTGGGAGGCGCTGGTCAAGCCGTGGAAGGCCGCCGCCCCGGCGATTGCGAGTGCGCCGAAGGGCTGCCTGGAATGCCGCATGACCGGCTATCTCGGCCGCATCGGTCTGTACGAAATGCTGGTGATGTCGCCGGGTTTGCGCAAGCTGATCAAGCCGGCCTGTGATGTGGCAGCCCTGCGCGAACAGGCCCACAAGGAGGGCATGAAGCCCCTGCGCATCAGCGGCGCGCAGAAGGTTGCCGCCGGCCTGACCACAATCGAGGAAGTCCTGAAGGTCGCCCCGCCGCCCGGCAGCTAAAGCCGACAAAAACACTCGGGTTTTGTGGTATCCTGAAATCCTGTTTTCAGGAGAGCGCCATGCCCAACCATCTGGCTTCAGAATCCAGCCCCTACCTGCAGCAGCACGCCGACAACCCGGTGGACTGGCACCCTTGGTGCGAGCAATCGCTCGCGCTCGCGCGCGAGCAGAACAAGCCCATCCTGCTATCCATCGGTTATTCCACCTGCCACTGGTGCCACGTCATGGCGCACGAATCGTTCGAGGACGAAGCCACCGCCATGCTGATGAACCGCAATTTCGTCTGCATCAAAGTGGATCGGGAAGAGCGGCCGGATCTCGACCAGATATACCAGAATGCCCACCATCTGCTTACCGGCCGCAACGGCGGCTGGCCGTTGACCTTGTTCCTGACCCCGGACCAGACGCCGTTCTTCGGGGGCACTTATTTCCCTCCGCAAGCGCGCTACAATCTGCCGGGGTTCGGGGATTTGCTGCTGCGGGTGGCGCAAGCCTATCAGGATCGCCGGCAGGATATCGACCTGCAAAATGCCTCGTTGCGCCAGAGCCTGGCGTCGACATCGCCCATGCCGACGGAAGGCGCCGAACCTGGCCCGGCGCCTTTGGCGGACGCGCTGTTCCAGCTCGGGCAAAGCTTCGATCCGGAGCATGGCGGCTTCGGCGGCGCACCCAAATTTCCCCGGCCAGGCGATATCGCCTTCTGCCTCCGCCGTTACGCCGCCGAAGGAAACGGGCAGGCGCGCGATATGGCGATCCACACATTGAAGAAAATCGCCGACGGCGGAATTTATGACCAGCTCGGCGGCGGCTTCTGCCGCTACAGCGTGGACGAACGCTGGCTGATCCCGCATTTCGAGAAAATGCTCTATGACAACGGCCCATTGCTTGGGCTCTATGCCGAGGCCTGGTGCTGTAGCGGTGACGAGCGCTTCCGTGAGGTGGCGGAGGAAACCGTTGCATGGCTGGCGCGTGAAATGCGCTCGCCGACGGGCGGCTTTTACTCCGCGCTGGACGCCGACTCCGAACATGAAGAGGGTAAATTCTACGTCTGGACGCCGCCGCAGGTTTCCGTTGCGCTCGCCGCCGACGAATACGCCGTACTGGCCCGGCACTATGGCCTGGATGGGTCCGCCAACTTCGAAGGGCGATACTGGCAATTCCATGTTGCCCAACCACTCGACCGAATTGCGCAGGATCTGGGCATAGGGCTGGCGGAGACGCACAGTCTGCTCGGCAGCGCGCGCGCCAAACTGATGGCTCAGCGTGGGCTGCGTGTACGGCCAGGCCGGGACGAAAAAATACTGGCCAGCTGGAACGCATTGATGATCAAGGGCCTGGCCCAGGCCGGTAGCGCCTTCGGACGGGATGACTGGATCGTCCTGGCCCGACAGGCGACGGACTTCATTCGTGCCGAACTGTGGCGGAACGGACGCTTGCTGGCTTCGTGGAAGGACGGGAAAGCTCATCTCGGCGCCTATCTCGACGATTACGCCTTCCTGCTCGATGCCTTGATCGCACTGATGCAAACCCGTTTTCGCGCCACCGATCTGGCATTCGCGCGCGACCTGGCGGAATCCCTGCTGGCGCAGTTCGAGGATCGCGACCGTGGCGGCTTCTTTTTCACCGCGCACGACCATGAAACCCTGATTCATCGACAGAAATCGGGTTCCGACAACGCCACGCCCTCGGGCAACGCGGTGGCGGCGTTCGCCTTGCAGCGGCTGGGACACCTGCTGGGCGAGCCACGTTATCTGACGGCCGCCGAACGGGCGCTCAAGCTTTTTTACCCGCACATCGCCGCCCAGCCAACGGGTTTCATTGCCTTTATTTCCGTGTTGGAGGAATATCTGGAACCGCCGCAGATCGTCATCCTGCGCGGCCCGGAACGGCCGGTCATGTCCTGGCAGCAGGAACTGGCTAGTGAATTCAAGCCGGCGACAATGACGCTGGCGCTGCCGAACGAGTTGGGGAAATTGCCCGGCCGTCTTGACAAGCCGTCCTCGCCCGCTGTCAACGCCTGGGTGTGCCAGGGCGTTACTTGCTTACCCGCAATCGATGATATCGGTGCATTGCGGCAGATTTTCGCATCGGGCAACAAGGCCCCAAAGCTCATGTAAAGATCGCATTACGCTAAGGAATGCCGACTTTATAAAGTTTGTTAAAGATCATTTGCAAAAATTTAAAAGTTGGATAAGATGGCGGTTCCCTATTTTTCTCAAATTAAACAAGGAGCATTAAATGAAAGTCGTTCTGGGTATTGCCGCTGCTGCGGCCCTGCTGGTTGCTGGACAATCCATGGCCGCCAACGCGCCTGCACCGAAAGAGGCAGCGACTTGCCTGGCTTGCCACGATGTCGATGTCAAGAAAATCGGCCCGGCTTACAAGGATGTGGCCAAGAAATTTGCCGGCGACAAGGGCGCCGAAGCCAAGCTGGTCGAGCAAGTCCTCAAGGGAACCGGTCCTAACGGCGTGGGTTGGATGAAAGAAGGCAAGGCCAGCATGCCCTTCATGCCGGCTAACGCAGTCAAGCCTGAAGATGCCAAAAAAATCGTCGAGTGGATTCTCAAATTGAAGTAATTTGGTTTTGCCACGAAAAAAGCCGGCCATTGGCCGGCTTTTTTTATTTTACACAAGAGTTTACAAGCGCATCGAAACTTGCCAAGATATCCGAACCGGCTAGAGCCTATTTCAGTCGGTTTCATACTCCGCGCCGTTGCATCGTGGGGCGCAGTGCTAGACGCGAGACGCGCCGCTTGGTTATTCCAAGCAAGTGGATCGCAACAACGCAATGTGCCCCACGATGCAACGGCCCTCCGGGTTGTGGTCAGAAAGCGTGTCTGCGTTGTTGCAAGGCTTGCCAAGGGAACAAGGGAACACCATTAGCTGCGCCTTGCGCCTAACAGCCATCGTTTTCTGGCCGCAACGCGGAGTATGAAACCGACTGAAATAGGCTCTTAATCCGGATTTTCAGCCAAAATGAAAAAGGGAGACGATAATGGAAGACCAGTTCAAGCCAGCCCGCCGCCAATTCCTCAAAACCGGGGGCGCCGCAATCGCCATGATCCCGGTAGTGGCCCTTGCCGGCAACGCGTTCGCCGCCACCAATGCAGGAATGCGGACTTCGATGAAGTATCAGGACACGCCGCTTGGCGACAAGGACTGTTCCAACTGTGTGCAGTTCGTTCCAGGCAAGACGCCGAAGGATCTGGGGGGGTGCAAGCTTTTCCTCGGCGACACGGAAATTTCGCCTAAGGGCTACTGTGCCGCTTGGGTCGCCGCGCCGAAGAAATAACCTTCCTTCATATCAGGCAAAAAGGCGCCGGCGGGCGCCTTTTTGCCATTTGAGCGTTCTGGACGGATTGTCCGGCTTGCCCTCATAAAGGCCGAATCAATCACGGAATTCATGGGGCTTCTGTTTATTTCACCAGTCCGAACAGATACAGGAAGATGGCGATGATCGCCAGCGGCGACACGAAGCGGATGGTAAAGCGCCACAGCCGGTAAGGCCGTGTGGTTACATTGAGTTCTTCCTGAACGTGAAGGGTCTTCATTACCCATCCGGCGAACAGCGCCATGAGCAGACCGCCCAGGGGCAGCAGGATGGTGGTGGTCAGCTTGTCGAAGGTGTCGAAAATGTTGAGGCCGAACAGCAGGTGCACGTCTTTCCAGGCGTTGAACGAGAGCAGCACGGCAATGCCGAGCACCCAGTCGGTCAAACCGATCAGCCACGCTGCTCGACGGCGGGTCAACCGCGTGTTCTCGATCAGCCAGGAAATCGCCGGCTCCACCAGGGAAATGGCCGAGGTCCAGGCGGCAAAGGCGACCAGCAGAAAGAACAGCGTGCCGATGAAAGCGCCTCCCGGCATTCGGCCGAAGGCGATCGGCAGGGTCTGGAAGATCAGCCCCGGCCCGGCGGCCGGCTCCAGCCCATTGGCGAACACCAGCGAGAAAATGGCCAGTCCCACCAGGAGCCCGACACCGGTGTCGACAAGGGCCACGAACAGAGTGGTGCGGGCGATGGAGACGTGGCGCTGGAGGTAGGAGCCGTACACCATCACCGCGCCCATGCCCAGGCTCAGGGAAAAGAACGCATGGCCCAATGCCGAGAGCACGACCACCGGCGTGACTTTAGAGAAATCCGGGGTAAACATGAAGCTGGCGGAGCGAGCGACATCGCCCTCGGCCAGGCTGTAGCCGAGCAGCACCAGCAGGATGGCGAACAGCGCGGGCATCAGGATGTTATTAGCCTTTTCCAGACCCGAATTCACGCCGCGCGCCACCACGCTCATCGTCATCACGATGAACAGGCTATGCCACAAGCCCAGTTCCAGCGGTGCCGCGAGAAACGCGGCGAACTGGCTCTGCGCCATGGCCCCATCGATACCCTTGAAACTGCCGCTGGCCGCACGCACCACGTAATCCAGCACCCAGCCGGCGATGACGCTGTAAAAAGCCAAAATCAGCAGCCCCGCGATCAGGCCCATGATGCCCACCCATCTCCACAGCGCCGAAGCACCCGCCTCTTTCGCCAAGGCGGCCATGCCGTCTACCGGATTGCGCTGGGCGCGCCGACCGAGCATGATCTCGCACATCATCAGCGGGATGCCGACCACGGCAATGCAGACGAGAAACACCAGGACAAAGGCGCTGCCGCCGTTGACCCCGGTCATGTAGGGAAACTTCCAGATGTTGCCCAGACCTATCGCCGAGCCGGCGGTAGCCAGAACGAAGGTCCAGCGGCTGGTCCAATGGCTGCGATGGGTGGCGTGGGCCGCGGTCATGAGTTGAAATAGCGGTCGGTCTCGGCCTTGACCACCTTGGACAGCCACAGCAGGCCGATCAGGTTGGGCAGAGCCATCATCCCGTTCATCAGGTCGGAGAAATTCCAGACGAATTCCAGGTTCATCATCGCGCCGACGACCACCACGGCGATGAAGACGATGCGATAGATGCGGATCGAACGCGAACCGAACAGGTATTCGATTGCCTTCTCGCCGTAGTAATTCCAGCCGATCAGGGTGGAATAGGCAAACAGGGCAGTGGCCAGAGCGACGATGATCTCGCCGGTGCTGCCCAGGGTTTCGCCAAAACTGGCGCTGGTCAGTTGCCCGGCGCTGATGCCCTTGGTCCAGGAAGTTGCGGTAAGAATCACCAGGGCGGTCATGGTACAGACCACCAGGGTGTCGATGAAAGTCTGGGTCATGCTGACCAGAGCCTGCTTGACCGGATCATGGGTGCGCGCAGCAGCGGCAGCAATCGGCGCCGAGCCCAAGCCGGATTCATTGGAGAATACGCCGCGCGCAATGCCGAAACGCATGGCGGCGGCGAGGGTGGCGCCGGCAAAGCCGCCAGTGGCAGCGGATGGCGAAAAGGCAGAGCTGAAGATCAGATAGAAGGCATGGGGAATTTCGGTGATATTGAGCGCGAGCACCACCAGTGCCGAGCCGACGTAACCGATGATCATGAACGGCACGAGCAGGGAAGTGAATTTGCCGATCGAGCGGATGCCGCCCAGAATCACCAGCGCCGTCAACGTCATCAACACGATGCCGGTGACCCACGGCGCAACGTGAAAGGTCGCCTCGAAGATCTTGGCGGCGGCGTTGGCCTGCGTCATGTTGCCGATGCCGAAGGTGGCAAGGGCGGTGAACAACGCGAACAGCCAACCCAATTTCGGCAGTCCGGCGCCCTTGGCGAGGTAATACATCGGCCCGCCACGCATGCCGTGCTCGCCCTTCTCACGGTATTTGACCGCCAGTACCGCTTCGGAATACTTGGTTACCATCCCGACCAGGCCGGTCATCCACATCCAGAACACCGCGCCGGGACCGCCCAGCGTGATCGCGGTGGCGACGCCGACGATGTTGCCGATGCCGACCGTGGCCGCCAGCGCTGTCATCAGCGCAGCGAAATGGCTGATGTCGCCGGCGTGGCCGTGATCCTTGTGGAAAATCATGCGCAAAGCCAGCGGCAGGGCGCGGAATTGCAGACCTTTGAGCAGTACCGTCAGGTAAAGGCCGGTGCCCACCAGCAGGGTCAGCATAGGTGGCCCCCACACCCAGCCGGACAGCGTCGCGATCAGCGCTTCGATGGTTTGCATCTGTTTTCCCCTTGAACCGGCAGAGCCGGAAGCCTAAGTAAAATTCTTCTTGTTTATCACGTAGCCGCCGGCGGTTGGCTGTTAGCGTGGATTATAACCAGAATATTTCCCGGCCCGCGAATACCGGTTAAACCAGCCAATCCCTGACAACCAGAAATTCCCTGTACAGGCGCGCCTCTTCGCTGCCCATTTCCGGCTGCCAGCCATAGCGCCATTTTACGCTGGGCGGCAGCGACATCAGGATGGACTCGGTGCGTCCGCCCGATTGCAGGCCGAACAGGGTGCCGCGATCCCACACCAGATTGAACTCGACATAGCGTCCGCGGCGGTAAGCCTGGAAATCCCGTTCGCGTTCGCCATAGGGCGTGTCCTTGCGACGCTGGAGCAGGGGCAGGTAGGCGGCGATGAAGTGTTCGCCGACGCTTTGCATCAGGCCGAAGCTGAAGGCGAAGTCGCACTCGTTGAAGTCGTCGAAAAATATCCCGCCGATGCCGCGCGGCTCGTTGCGGTGCGGAAGATAAAAATACTCGTCGCAGCGCCGCTTGAAACGGGGGTGATAGTCGGCGCCAAACGGTTCCAGCGCCTCGCGGCAAATACGGTGGAAATGCACCGCATCCTCGACGAAGCCATAATAAGGCGTCAGATCCATGCCGCCGCCGAACCACCACACCGGTTCGCCCGTGGCCGGCTGTACGCTGAAGAAGCGGACATTCAGGTGAGTAGTCGGCACATAAGGATTGCGCGGATGCAGCACCAGCGACAGCCCCATCGCCTCGAAAGCGCATCCGGCCAGGTCGGGGCGCTGGACGGATGCGGCGGCGGGCAGCTTCTGGCCGCGCGCGTGGGAGAAATTCACCCCGCCGCGCTCGAATACCTTGCCGTCCTCGATCACGCAGCTCAAGCCTTCCCCGCCCTCCGGGCGCTGCCAGGCATCGCGCAGGAAGTTGCCGCCGTCGACCTGTTCCAGCAGGATGACGATGCGCTCCTGCAAATCCAGCAAAACGGTTTTTACCTTGTCGCTGTGCATGCTATTTTCGAAGAATCCGGCCGCTGATCAGATACTGGATGGTAGAGGGGGTCTTACGGGTGCCGACCCTGCCCGGCATGACCAGGGCGTTCTGGCCAAAGGCCTTGATGCAGGCGGCGTAGGTTTTTAGCGGTTTCAAACCGGCGCGGTTGGCGCTGGTGGAAACCAGGGACGAACGTAGCGCCCGGCACAAGGCCGCCGTATCAGGGTGGGCGGTCACTCTTACGGCGATGTCGTCGTGCCTGCCGCGCAACCAGCGCGGCGCATGGCGGGAAGCGGGCATCAGCCAGGTATGCGGCCCCGGCCAAGTCTGGTCGAGCAACTTGCGTTGCTCCGAGGTAGGAGACTGCACATAGCGCTGCAGACGGCTGAAACGGTCGGCGACCAGGATCAATCCCCTGGATCGGGGTCGGTTCTTGATCTGAAGAATTTGCCTGACTGCGCGATAACTGCGCGGGTCGCAGCCCAGGCCGTAACAGGATTCGGTGGGGTAGGCGATCACCCCGCCACGTGCGAGGTGGGCGCGCACTTTCCGGATCAGGGCGGCGGAATAGGGCATTACTTGAGAGAGGCTTGCAGCTCCTGGTTCTTGGCGGTGATCTGTTCCGCGGTGCGGGCACGGTCATCCTTGAGACGCCGGCTCAGGGCTTCATCCCCCAACGCGAGGATCTGGGCGGCCAGGTAAGCGGCATTCCTGGCTCCGGCCTTGCCGATAGCGACGGAGGCTACCGGTACGCCGCCCGGCATTTGCACCGTGGAAAGCAGCGCGTCGAAACCGTTCAGCGGACCGCCCTCCATCGGCACGCCGATTACCGGGCGAGTGGTGTGAGCAGCCACTGCGCCGGCCAGGTGCGCCGCCAATCCGGCGGCGGCGATGAACACCGCGCAACCGCGACGTTCGGCATCCCGGACGAAGGCCATGGTCGCCTCCGGAGTACGGTGGGCGGAAGTGATTTTCACCTCCCATGCCACGCCCAGCTGGGTAAGGGTGTCGAGCGTGGACTTCATCACGGGCAGATCGGAATCCGAGCCCATCAGGACGGCGACGAACGGCAACATAATTGTTCTCCTAAAATTATCAGCCACGGGTTTACACAGATTATAAGAGAACCCTCTGCTACGAGGGTTTATCCGTGAACATCCGTGTAAATCCGTGGCTGAATATTATTTCTTGATTGCCCGGTAGCCGATGTCATGCCGCATCTGGCAACCGTCGAACTTGATCGAATCGGCGATTTCGTAGGCGCGCCGTTGTGCCAGCTGCACCTTGTCGCCCAATGCGGTAACGCACAGCACGCGGCCGCCGCTGGTGACCACCTTGCCGTCCTTGAGCGCAGTGCCGGCATGGAACACATGGTAGTCGCGCGGCACTGTTTCCAGCAAATCGGTGAATGGCGGCAGGCCGGTGATGACGTCGCCCTTGCGCGGGTCGTCCGGATAGCCGGCGGCGGCCATCACGACGCCCAGGGCAGCGCGACGATCCCATTCCGCGTCCACCTGGTCGAGCGTGCCGTTGACAGCATGTTCCAGCAGGGTGAGCAGGTCGCTCTTGAGGCGCAGCATGATCGGCTGGGTTTCCGGATCGCCCATGCGGCAGTTGAACTCCAGCACCTTGATGTTGCCCTTGGCATCGATCATCAGGCCGGCATAGAGGAAACCGGTGAACAGCTCGCCCTCCTGTGCCATGCCCTGCATCACCGGGTCGATCACCTCGCGCATCACCAGCGCATGCATCTCGGGAGTAATCACCGGGGCCGGCGAATAAGCGCCCATACCGCCGGTGTTGGGACCCTGGTCGCCATCCAGCAGCCGCTTGTGATCCTGGCTGGTGGCAAGCGGCAGAACGTGCGCACCGTCGGCCATGACGATGAAGCTGGCTTCCTCGCCCAGCAGGCATTCCTCGATCACCACGCGGGCGCCGGCTGCCCCCAGCTTGTTGCCGGCCAGCATCATGTCGACGGCGGCATGGGCTTCTTCGAGGGTTTGCGCGACCACTACGCCCTTGCCCGCCGCCAGGCCGTCGGCCTTGACGACGATGGGCGCGCCCTGCTGGTCGATATAAACGTGGGCCGGTGCGGCATCGGTGAAAGTGGCGTAGGCGGCAGTGGGAATGCCGTGGCGCACCATGAAAGCCTTGGCGAAATCCTTGGAGCTTTCGAGCTGCGCCGCGAATTGGGTCGGGCCGAAGATTTTCAGGCCCTCGGCGCGGAAGACATCGACGATGCCGGCAGCCAGCGGCGCCTCCGGGCCGACCACGGTAAACGCGACCTTTTCCTGCCTGGCGAATTCGAGCAGCTCGGGGATGGTGTGGAGGGCAACATTGGTCAGGTCCGGCTCAAGCGCCGTGCCCGCATTGCCGGGCGCGACGAAGATTCGGGTCGAACGCGCGCTCTGCGCCAGTTTCCATGCCAGTGCATGTTCCCGTCCTCCGCTGCCGATAACCAGAATTTTCATGGCTTCACATCCTAATGACTAAACCGCAGAGACGCAGAGGCACGGAGAAAAAAGCTTTGAATTCTCAGCGCCTCTGCGGTGAAAAAATCAATGCCGGAAATGCCGCATGCCGGTGAATACCATCGCCATGCCGTGCTCGTCGGCAGCGGCGATCACCTCCTCGTCGCGCATCGAGCCGCCGGGCTGGATCACGGCGGCGATGCCGGCCTGGCCGGCCGAATCGATGCCGTCGCGGAACGGGAAAAAGGCATCCGAGGCCATCACCGAACCACGCACCTGCAGGCCGGCATGCTCGGCCTTGATGGCGGCGATGCGCGCCGAGTTTACCCGGCTCATCTGGCCGGCGCCGACGCCGACGGTCATTTTACCGCTGACATAAACGATCGCGTTGGATTTAACATATTTGGCCACGCGCCAGGCGAATAGCAGGTCGGCCATTTCGGCCTCGGTCGGGGCTCGCTTGGTGACCACCTTGAGTTCGTTATAAAGAGCCAGGTCGGCATCCTGCACCAGCAGGCCGCCGGTGACGCGCTTGAAATCCAGCCGCTTGCCGGGTTCCTTCGGCCATTGCCCGCACTCCAACAAGCGCACGTTTTTCTTCGCGGCGACGATTTCGCTGGCTGCCGCGGATACCTTGGGCGCAATGATTACTTCGACGAACTGACGATCGACGATGGCTTGCGCGGTGGCGGCATCCAGCTCGCCGTTGACGGCGATGATGCCGCCGAAAGCGGATTCCGGGTCGGTCTTGTAAGCCCGGTCGTAGGCCTCGAGCAGGTTGGCGCCATAAGCTACGCCGCACGGATTGGCGTGCTTGACGATGACGCAGGACGGCGCCTCGTCGAACTGCTTGACGCACTCCAGCGCGGCATCGGCATCGGCGATGTTGTTGTAGGAAAGCTCCTTGCCCTGCAGCTGGCGCGCGGAGGAAATGCTCACTCCCTTTTCGCCGGCGGCAACGTAGAAAGCCGCCTGCTGGTGCGGGTTCTCGCCGTAGCGCATGCCCTGGACCTTGGCGAACTGGAAATTCAGCCGTTCCGGGAACTGCTGCTTGCTGCCGTCCGGGCCGATGGCCGTGAGGTAGTTGCTGATCGCGCCGTCGTACTCGGCGGTATGGGAAAAGGCCTTCACCGCCAGCTTGAACCGGGTTTCGGCGCTCAATGCGCCGCCGTTGGCCTGCAATTCGGCACCAAGCACGACATAGTCGGCCGGGTCGGTCACCACCGCGACACCGGTGTGGTTCTTGGCGGCGGCGCGTACCATGGTCGGCCCGCCGATGTCGATGTTCTCGATCGCGTCTTCCAGCGAACAGTCCGGCTTGGCGATGGTCTCGCGGAACGGATAGAGGTTTACCACCACCAGATCGATGGCGGGAATACCGGAACCCTCCACCGCCGCCACATGGGCGGGAAGGTCGCGCCGGAACAGGATGCCGCCATGAATTTTCGGGTGCAGGGTCTTGACCCGGCCATCGAGCATTTCCGGAAAGCTGGTGTAATCGCCCACTTCCGTGACTGCCACGCCCGCATCCGCGAGCAGCTTGGCGGTGCCGCCGGTGGAAAGGATCTCGATGCCGAACTGCCGCAGGGTCTTGGCGAATTCGAGAACGCCGGTTTTATCGGAAACGCTGATGAGGGCTCGACTGATTTTGATCATTTCTGTTTTTTCCTAAAAGCGGTTTTAGCCACGGATTAACACGGATGTACACAGATTTCCCTGAAATTCGCCCTGAGAGTTTCACCTGCTTTGGGTGCCTTAATCCGTGTAAATCTGTGTTAATCCGTGGCTGGCTTCTTACTTGAGGCCGTGGGTTTTCATTTTCTTGCGCAGGGTGTTGCGGTTCAGCCCGAGAATTTCGGCGGCCCGGGTCTGGTTGCCTTGGGCCTGGTCGAGGATTACCTGCAACAGCGGCTTTTCCACGCATCCCACCACCATTTCATAAACGGCGCTGGGCTTCTCCCCATCCAGATTCTTGAAATACTGGTCCATTGCCTTGCGCACGCAGACTGCGATTTCGTTTTCGTTGATCATGCCGCCATCTCGTTTTCCATAATATAGGTATGTCCGGTCGATTCGGCAAAGAAGCGCTCGACGGCGTCGAGCTGCCCGCGGGTGGTTTGCAACTGGTTCATGGCGTGGCGGAACCCGGCGGAATCGGGCAGCCCCTTGGTGTACCAGGCGATGTGCTTGCGCGCCATGCGCACGCCGGTGTACTCGCCGTAGAAATCGTAAAGGTCGTGCAGGTGGCCGGTCAGCATGTCGCGGGTTTCCGTCACGCCGGGGTGCGGCAGCAGCTCGCC
Source organism: Sulfuricella sp. (assembly GCA_035530375.1). Taxonomy (GTDB): domain Bacteria; phylum Pseudomonadota; class Gammaproteobacteria; order Burkholderiales; family Sulfuricellaceae; genus Sulfuricella. The sequence goes on from DATKUY010000021.1 coordinate 51,859, forward strand.
GGTTTTCAGATAGTGCGCGATGTCGCGAAAAATCCACGGCCGGCCCTGTGCCGCGCGGCCGATCATGACGGCATCGGCTTTCGTATAGTCGAGCACGAACCGGGCTTTTTGCGGGGTGGTGATGTCGCCGTTGGCGATCACCGGAATGCGGATTTCGGCCTTGACCGCGGCGATGGTGTCATATTCGGCTTCGCCGCTATAACCGCATGCACGGGTGCGGCCATGGATGGCCAGCGCCTGGATGCCGGCGGCTTCGGCGATGCGCGCCACGCTGATGGCGTTGCGGCTGTTCTTGTCCCAGCCGGTGCGGATTTTCAGGGTAACCGGTACGTCCACCGCCTTGACCACGGCTTCGAGAATGCGCGCCACCAGGGGCTCGTTCTGCAACAGTGCCGAGCCCGCCATCACATTGCAGATTTTCTTTGCCGGACAGCCCATATTGATGTCGATGATCTGGGCGCCGCGGTCGGTATTGTATTTCGCCGCTTCCGCCAGCATCGCGGGATCGGCGCCGACGATCTGCACCGACACCGGCTCGGTTTCGCCTGCGTTATCGGCCCGGCGTTTGGTTTTCTCGCTGCCGTAAAGCAGGGAATTGGACGCCACCATTTCCGAAACCGCCAGCCCTGCGCCGAAAGCGCGGCACAGCTTGCGGAAAGGCCGGTCCGTCACGCCCGCCATGGGGGCGACGATCAGGTTGCTTTTCAGAAAATAGGGGCCGATTTGCATTGCTTAAATTTTGAGCGGAAAGGGCGGTATTGTAATCCCAAACCCGGTGTCGAGGAAGGGATCAGATCAAGGAAAGCCACATAAACTGACGCGGGTCATGAAAGCGGATTTCAGCCCGGTTTCAATGTGTTCACGCTCTAGTGGGCAAAAATTTTAGAGGCTGCCGTATAAATCAGAAACCAAGACTGCTGAGCAGGTCGTCCACTTCTTCCTGATTGTTCACGACATCGGCGCGGCCTTCTTTTTTCACAACCGGCCCGTTGAGCAGGCTGGTGTCGCCCCCTTTCGCGCTGGCCGGTTTGCTGAGAAGCAGGATGTGCACCAGTTGATGCTCCAGATTCTGTGTCAGGTGCGCAATTTTTTTGATCACCTGCCCGGTGAGATCCTGAAAGTCCTGTGCCATCATGATATCGGTGAGCTGAGATGAAGTCTCCTGGGTATGGCTGGGGATACCTTCGAGAAAGGCCAGCATTTTCTCGCCTACCCGCCGAAATTCGCCGTCCCCTTTTGCGCCTCGCCATTCATCGGCCAGGGCAAGCGCATCGGTCCCCATTCTTTCCTGCAATGGCAGCGCTTTCTCCACCGCGCCAAGAACGCGCTGTGCAGCCTGCTCGGTAAGCTGGGCGATGTAGCTGAGGCGTTCCTGGGTATCGGGCAGCTCGCCCACCATGCTCTGCATGGCTTCGTCGCATCCCAGTTCGCGAAGGGTTCCGTGGAGCTGGCGCACCAGATGACCGAGTTCGGTATAACCGGTTTCGGCTGTGTTCGACGTATCCTGCGCTTGTTCATCCATGATTTCACCATGACGTTTACATTGTTAGGCGGTCAGTTTGCCACAGCCGGCCTGGGTTTGCGACATTTGAATCAGCGCACGCCCAAAATTCCGCGGCAAGACATGGCAAGAAACAATGTTACCCGGACTATTTTTTGGCTATGGCGCAGAAAGAACTAATGCGCCTGCTCCCAGTTCGGCCCCACCCCCAAGTCCACCACCAGCGGCACTGCCAGTTGTGCCACGCCGCACATCAGTCCGGGCAGTTCGCGCTTGACGGTTTCCAGTTCGGCCTCGGGCACCTCCAGCACCAGTTCGTCATGCACCTGCATGATGATCATGCTCTGCATCCGGTTTTTCTCCAGCCAGGACTGCACCGCGATCATGGCGAGCTTGATCAGGTCGGCGGCGGTGCCCTGCATCGGCGCGTTGATCGCGGCGCGTTCGGCGGCTTGGCGGCGCATGCCGTTGGCGCCGCTGATTTCCGGCAGCCACAGGCGACGGCCAAACACGGTCTCGACATGGCCATGGGCGCGCGCGGCTTCGCGGGTGCGCTCCATGTAGCGGGCGACACCGGGATAGCGGGCGAAATAGCGCTCCATATAGGACTGGGCGGCGCTGCGCTCGATGCCGAGCTGCGAGGCCAGGCCGTAGGAAGACATGCCGTAGATCAGGCCGAAGTTGATCACCTTGGCGTAGCGGCGCTGCTCGCTGCTGACTTCTTCCGGCGTTGTGCCGAACACTTCGGCGGCCGTGGCGCGGTGGATGTCCTCGCCCGCCGCGAAAGCCTTGAGCAGGCTCTGGTCGCCCGACAGGTGCGCCATGATGCGCAATTCGACCTGGGAATAATCGGCGGCGATGATGTGGCTGCCCGGCGGCGCGATGAAGGCTTCGCGGATGCGCCGTCCTTCCTGGGTGCGCACCGGGATGTTCTGCAGGTTCGGGTCGGAACTGGCGAGCCGCCCCGTCACCGCCACCGCCTGGTTGTAGCTGGTGTGGACGCGGCCGGTTTGCGGATCAACCATGCGCGGCAGCTTGTCGGTGTAGGTGGACTTGAGCTTGGTCAGGCCGCGGTATTCCAGCAGAACCTTGGGCAGGGGGTAGTCCAGCGCCAGTTCCTGCAGCACGTCCTCGTCGGTGGAGGGGGTGCCGCCCGGCGTTTTCTTTTTCACCGGCAGGCCGAGCTGATTGAACAGAATTTCCTGTATCTGCTTCGGACTGTTGAGGTTGAATGGCTGGCCGGCCAGCAGATGGGCGTCCCCTTCCAGCCGCATCATGCTCTGGCCGAGTTCCTGGCTTTGCCTGGCGAGCAGCTTGACGTCCAGCAGCACGCCGTTGCGCTCCACGGTGAACAGCACGTCGAGCAGCGGCATTTCGATCTGACGGTAAACGTAATCCAGCTTGGCGTCTGGCTCGATCTGCGGATACAGGTTCTGATGCAGTTGCAGCGTAATGTCGGCGTCCTCGGCGGCATAGCGGGTGGCGGTATCGATATCCACCTGGTCGAAGCCGATCTGTTTCGCGCCCTTGCCGGCGACCTCGGCGTAGGTGATGGTCTTGACGCCGAGATGGCGCAGTGCCAGCGAATCCATGTCGTGCGATCTGTGGCTTTCGAGCACATAGGATTGCAGCAGGGTGTCGTGGACGATGCCGTTAAGGGCAATACCGTGGTTGGCGAACACGTGCTTGTCGTACTTGAGATTCTGCCCGACCTTGGGGCGCGCCGGGTCTTCCAGCAAGGGCTTGAGCCGGGCCAGCACCGCTTCCCGGTCAAGCTGCTGCGGCACGCCGGCGTAACGGTGGGCGAGCGGGATGTAGGCGGCGTGGCGGGCTTCGGTGGCGAGCGAGATGCCGACGATCTGCGCCGCCAGCGGATCGAGGCTGGTGGTTTCGGTGTCGACCGAAACCAGTTCCGCCCCAGCGATTTTTTCCAGCCAGCGGTCAAGCACGGCTTCGGTGAGCACGGTTTCGTAATTCCGCGAGGCCTCGAATGACAGGTTTGACTGCGCGTTCTGCTCCGGCACCGGGCGGTCGCTTTCCGATGCCACGCTCCCCGCTGCCTGAATCTCGCGCAGCCAGGTCTTGAATTCGCAGCGATCGAACAGTTCGATGAGCTTGGGCGTATCCTGCGGATTGGGCCCGAGTTGTTCCAGACCGACCGGCAGCGCCACGTCGCACTTGATGGTAATGAGCTCGCGACCCTTGGGCAGCCAGTCCAGGGTATTGCGCAGATTTTCCCCGACCACCCCGCCGATTTCTCCGGCATGGGCGATCAGGTTGTCGAGCGAGCCGTACTGAGAGAGCCATTTGACGGCGGTCTTGGGGCCGCATTTTTCGACACCGGGTACGCCGTCGGAGGCGTCGCCGACCAGGGCGAGGTAGTCGACGATGCGCGTCGCGGGAACGCCGAACTTGGCGGCCACGCCGGCCTCATCGAGCTTTTCGTTGCTCATGGTGTTGACCAGCGTAACATGCGGATTGACCAACTGCGCCATGTCCTTGTCGCCGGTCGAAATCACGGTGCGGATGCCCTGGCGCCAAGCTCGTTCGGACAGGGTGCCGATCACGTCGTCGGCCTCCACCCCGTCCACCATCAGCAACGGCCAGCCCATGGCGCGGATCGCCTGGTGCAGCGGCTCGATCTGCCGCACCAGGTCGTCCGGCATCGGCGGGCGGTGGGCCTTGTATTGCGGGTAGAGTTCATCGCGGAAAGTCTTGCCCTTGGCGTCGAACACACAGGCGCTATAATCGGCGCTATAATCCTTGTGCAGGCGGCGCAGCATGTTGAGCACGCCGTAAATTGCACCGGTCGGCTCGTTGTGGCGGTTGCGCAAATCAGGCAGGGCATGAAAGGCGCGGTACAGGTAAGATGAGCCATCCACCAGGAGCAGGGTTTTTGTTTCCATTTGCGGTTAACTTATGAACGCCTCAGAAAAAATTCCTAAAATGCAGGGCACGGATATCGCCACGCACGCCTATTCCGCCAGGGAATCCTGGCGCGTGTTCGAGATTATGGCAGAATTCGTCGAAGCAACGGAGCGCTTGAACAGCATTCGTCCTGCGGTAAGCATTTTCGGCAGCGCCCGCACTTCCCCGGACAGCCCTTATTACAAGCTGACCGAGGAAATTTCCCGACTGCTGTCCGATGCCGGCTTCAGCGTGATTTCCGGCGGCGGCCCGGGCATCATGGAAGCCGCAAACAAGGGCGCTTTTTTCGGCAAATCCCCCAGCGTCGGACTGAACATCCAGTTGCCGCATGAACAGCACACCAACCTCTACCAGAACATCAGCCAGACTTTCCGCCATTTTTTCGCGCGCAAGGTCATGTTCGTCAAGTTCGCCACCGCTTATGTCGTAATGCCGGGCGGATTCGGCACGCTGGACGAACTGATGGAAGCGCTGACCCTGGTGCAGACCGGCAAGACCCGCAAGATCCCGATCATCCTGATGTGCGAACCCTACTGGCGCGGCCTGATCGGCTGGTTCAGGGACACCCTGGTCAGCGAGGGAACGATCGATGCAGACGACATGGATCTGATCCAGGTCATCGACGAGCCCGAGGGTGTGGTGGATGCGATCTTCAAGTATTATGAAACCCGCGGCTTCGAGCCATCCGCCGCCGAACGGGAAATGCTGCTCAGCCTGTAGTCCATTGGTATCAATGTATAACGACTTTCTGTCTTGAGGAATAAATATGCGCGCCCTGATCGCCTTCCTGCTGATTGCCCTGACGCTCCCGGTTTATGCGGAAGGTGCCAAACCGCTGCCCAAGGACCTGCAACCGATACCCGAACCACCACCGGCGCCCGCAGGCATGGAGCTCGACCCTGCCTTCGAACCGCAGGTCACCATCGTAAAGCGCGGCGAGGATAAGGTTGAGGAATACCGCATCGGCGGCAGGCTGTATATGCTGAAAATCACGCCACCCCACGGCGTGCCTTATTATTTGGTCGACTCCAAGGGAGATGGGCAGTTCTCCCGCCAGATGGATAGTCTGGACTCCGGCGTACGCGTGCCGCAATGGGTGCTGAAGCGTTTCTAACGCCGCTCCAGATCGTTGCGGCATGTCGGTTTTTACCCGCGTTTCCTGGGATGAACTTGCCGCCTGGCTGAAAAATTATTCCCTCGGGCGTCTGGTCGACTTGCAGGGAATTTCTGCCGGCATCGAAAACACCAATTATTTCGTCACTACCAGCCATGCGCGCTATGTGCTGACCCTGTTCGAAAAATTGACCCGCGACGAGCTGCCGTTTTTTCTCAACCTGCTCGATCACCTGGCCTCTCACGGAACACCCTGCCCGCGGCCGATTGCCAGCCTGGAAAACAACTTTCTCGGCGAGTTGAACGGCAAACCGGCCTGCATCGTCAGTTGCCTTGAGGGCCAACCGCTGGATCAACCGGATCCCGCCCATTGCGCCCAAGTGGGCGAAATGCTTGCCGACCTGCATCTTGCCGGCCGGAGCTATCCGGCTCGAATGGACAATCCGCGCGGACCGGCCTGGTGGAAGGAAACCGCGCCCCAGGTACTGCCGGGGATGCCGCCCGCCGAGGCAGAACTGCTCCGCCAGGAAATCGCCTACCAGTCGGGCTTTCGCTTCGAGGATTTGCCGCACGGCATAATCCATGGCGACTTGTTTCGTGACAACGTGCTGTTCAAGGGCGACGCCCTGAGCGGGGTGATCGACTTTTACTATGCCTGCTGCGACGCCTTGCTCTACGATCTGGCAATCACGGTGAACGACTGGTGCATCACCAAAGACGGCGCGTTTGATCGGGAGCGGATGGCGGCCATGGTGCGGGCCTACCATCGTACCCGGCCATTCACCGAAAGTGAGCTGGCGGCATGGCCGGTGATGCTACGGGCGGGAGCGCTGCGTTTCTGGCTGTCGCGTCTTTGCGATTTTTATTTCCCACGGCCGGGCGAGTTGACTCACGCCAAGGACCCCGGTCATTTCCGCGACATATTGCAACGCCACATCGCGATGCCGTCTGGCCTGCGTCAATTATTCTAAGGAGACATGATGGAAATGCGCAAAGTAGATGCCGGCCGGGGCTGGCAGTGGATAGTGGAGGGCTTCGGCCTGTTCAGAAAAAACCCGCCGACCTGGATCACCTTGTTCGTGATCTATTTTCTGGCGGCTATCGTGGTTTCGATCATTCCGGTAGTCGGGCCGCTGATGATGACATTGCTGGCGCCGGCGTTCACCGCCGGATTCATGCTGGCCTGCCGCGACCTGGAAAAAGGCGAAGAGCTCAAGCTTGACTACCTGATTGCGGGTTTCAAGCAGAACGCCGGCCAGCTTATTACCGTGGGCGGCCTGTATCTGGTGGGTTCGATCACCATCCTCGGGCTGATGATGATGGGCGGCGGCGGCGCCATATTGGGCTCGGCGGCGCTCGGCCATATGCAAGGCATGGAGCCGAACGAGATGATGGTCGGGGCGATGGGAGGCATGCTGATCGGACTGCTGATTGCCGCAGCATTGCTGACTCCGCTGCTGATGGCTTACTGGTTCGCGCCTGCGCTGGTGGCGCTGCGCGGCCTCACCGCAACGGAGGCGATGAAGCAGAGCTTCTTCGGCTGCCTGCGCAACTGGCTGCCTTTCCTGGTTTACGGCGTAATCGCCTTCATCCTGATGATGCTCGCCATGATTCCCTTCGGCCTCGGCATGCTGGTGCTGGTGCCGGTGCTGAGCGCCTCGATTTATGCCGGTTACAAGGATATTTTTCCGGCTGAGGCTGCGCCCGAAATCGAGCAACCCGTGCAGCCCGATTAAGCCGGTGTCAGCTTGGCATATTCCAGCGCCAGCCACTTCACCCCGACGTCGCGGAACTTCACCTGCACCCGCGCATCCGCGCCGCCGCCTTCGCAATTGACGATCACGCCCGCGCCGAACTTGGCATGCGTCACGCTCTGGCCGACATGCCAGGGCGAGCCGGTGTTCTTGTAGACGCCGGCAGCAGGGTTGACGGGTTCGGGCTGCGCCGCCCAGTCTTTCTTTGCCGAGGCATACGATCTTTCGCGGCTACCGGAGTCCCCCTGGGGCGCGTAATAAGCCTTGGGCGCGGGGTTGATACGCTTCAGCAGCCCTTCCGGAATTTCATTCAGGAAGCGCGAAGCCAGCCCGTAGCGGAACTGGCCGTGCAACATCCGGCTTTGCGCCAGGCTGAGGTAAAGCCGGCGCCGGGCGCGGGTGATGGCGACGTACATCAGGCGGCGTTCCTCCTCGAGGCCGTCGCTTTCGTTGCGCGCATTGTCGTGGGGAAACAGCCCTTCCTCCAGCCCACTCAGAAACACCGCATGGAATTCCAGCCCCTTGGCGGCGTGCACGGTCATCATCTGCAGCGCGTCGCTGCCCGCTTCGGCTTGGTGCTCGCCCGCCTCGAGCGCGGCGTGGGTCAGGAAGGCGACCAGGCTGCCGTCCTCGCTTTCCGCCACGAAGCCTGTAGCCGCACTGACCAGTTCGTTGAGGTTCTCGACCCGGTCGGCGCCCTCCTTCTCCCCTTGGTAATGCGCGACCAGCCCGCTATGGGCCAACATGTGTTCGATCTGCTCCGGCAGCGGCAAGCCTTGGCTCGTTTCCCGCATCGATTCGATCAGCGCGATGAAGGCGCCGATGCTCGACCCGGCCTTGCCGCCGAGCTGTCCGCTTTGCGCCGCCTGCCACAGGCTGGTCTGGTTGCGCGTCGCGATTTCCTGTAATTGCTCCAGGCTGCGTGCGCCGATGCCGCGCGCCGGAAAGTTGATTACCCGCAACAGCGCGCCGTCGTCGTCGGCGTTGCCGATCAGCCGCAGGTAGGCCAGTGCGTGTTTGATCTCCTGGCGTTCGAAGAAGCGCAGGCCGCCATGGACGCGGTAAGGCACGCCGGCATTGAACAAAGCGTGCTCCAGCACCCGCGATTGCGCGTTGGAGCGGTACAGCACGGCGATATTCGCGAAATCGACGCCCTCGCGTTTCAGCGCGCGCGCCTCGTCGACGATGAACTGCGCCTCCTCCTGGTCGGTGCCGGCCTCATACAGGCGGATCGGCTCGCCGGTACTTTCGGCGGTCCACAGGTTCTTGCCGAGGCGGCCGCGATTGTGGGCGATCAGGGCGTTGGCGGCGTCGAGGATGTTGCCGTGGGAGCGGTAATTCTGTTCCAGCTTGATGACTTTCGCCACGCCGAAATCGCGCTCGAAATCGAGCATGTTGCCCACCCGCGCACCGCGAAAGGCGTAGATCGACTGGTCGTCGTCGCCGACCGCGAACACGGCGGTATCCGGCCCGGCCAGTTGCTTGAGCCAGAGATATTGCAGCCGGTTGGTGTCCTGGAACTCGTCCACCAGGATATGGCGAAAGCGGCTCTGGTAATGGCCGCGCAAGGCTGCATCGCGTGCCAGCAGTTCGTAGCTCCTGAGCAGCAGTTCGGCAAAATCCACCACGCCTTCGCGCTGGCACTGCTCGTCGTAGGCGGCGAACAGCTCCTGCTGCTTGCGCGTGTAGGGGTCGTAGGCTTCCACGTCCTTGGCGCGTAGCCCTTGATCCTTGGAACCATTGATGAAGTGCTGCAACTGCTTGGGCGGAAACTTCTCGTCGTCGACGTTCAGCGCTTTCAGCAGGCGCTTGATGGCGGAAAGCTGGTCGGCGGAGTCCAGTATCTGGAACAGCGCGGGCAGTCCGGCCTCGCGGTGATGGGCGCGCAGCAGACGGTTGCACAGGCCATGGAAAGTACCGATCCACATGCCTCGCGTATTGATCGGCAGCATCGCCGAAAGCCGCGTCAGCATTTCCTTGGCGGCCTTGTTGGTGAAGGTGACGGCGAGTATCCCCGCCGGGCTGGCTTGGCCGGTCTGGATCAGGTGGGCGATGCGGGTGGTCAGCACCCGCGTCTTGCCGCTGCCGGCGCCGGCCAGGATCAGCGCCGACTGGTGCGGCAGCGTGGCGGCTTCGAGCTGTTCGGGGTTGAGACCGGAAAGAAAAGGCTGGGACATTGGCGTGGTAAGATTCAGGGCGACAGAAAGCCTATTATAAGGCACGGCAATGGAGAAAACGTAATGGCAAAATTGATGTATTTCGCGCAACTGGCGGACACGCTGGGCAAAACGTCGGAGCAGGTGGCGCTGCCGGCTTCGACGGGCGACGTGAAAGCGCTGATCGACTGGCTGGGGCGCCGCGACGAGGCTTACAAAAAGGCCCTGGCGGAGGGCAAGGGGTTGACGGTGATGGTGAACAGAGCGCCTGCAACGCTGGAAACGGCTGTCGCCGACGGCGATGAAGTGGCTTTCGTCCCCGAAAGGCAGAAATAAAAAACCCGGATGCCGGTTCGCGCCGGCATCCGGGTCGATTGGCGGCAATTCCGGCTTGTTATTTTTTTGCCTTCTTTTTCGCTTCCATCATGTCATGGATCATCGGGGCGAGAACCACTTCCATCGCGAAGCCCATCTTGCCGCCGGGCACCACCAGGGTGTTGCGGCGCGACATGAACGAATTATGGATCATGCTTTGCAGGTAGTGGAAGTCGATACCCTTGGGGTCCTTGAAGCGAATCACCACGAAGCTTTCGTCCGGCGTCGGGATGTCGCGGGCGATGAAGGGATCGGACGTATCCACTGTCGGCACGCGCTGGAAGTTGATGTCGGTGCGCGAAAACTGCGGCGTAATGTAGTTAACGTAGTCTGGCATGCGGCGCAGAATGGTTTCTACCGTGGCCTCGGCTGAGTAACCGCGTTCCTTGCCGTCGCGGTGGATTTTCTGGATCCACTCCAGGTTGACGATAGGCACCACGCCGACGCCCAGATCGACATATTTGGATACATCGGTCTTGCCGTGCGCCGCCAAGCCGTGCAGGCCTTCATAGAACAGGATGTCGGAGCCGCCGGGAATGTCCTCCCAGGGCGTGAATTCGCCTGCGCCCAGCTTGGTTTTCAACTTGAGGCGGGCGCAATGCGCTGCGGCTTCGTCATCGTTGTGTAGGTAGTAGCGCTTCTTGCCGGTGCCGGTTTCGCCGTAGCTCTTGAACAGGGCTTCGATTTTGTCGAAGTGGTTGGCCTCCGGGCCGAAATGGCTGAAATTGGCGTTGCCCTTGGCCTCGGCTTTTTTTACGGCCTCCTTGAATTGCGCCCGATCCAGCGCATGGAAGCTGTCGCCTTCTACCACGGTGGCATTGATTTTTTCCCGCAGGAATATATGCTCGAATGCGACCTTGACCGTGGTCGTGCCGGCGCCGGACGAACCGGTAACAGCGATAACTGGATGCTTCTTGGACATCTTTAAACCTCCTGCGATTTTTAAATCATTAAATAATCGCTGAGTATAATCTTGCCCCGCCGCATTTGTCACTATTCGGGCATTCGATTCTTGAATGGAAGCATAAAGTTATTTTGTTTTTCATCGCACTATCCCGGTAAAAGGCGTAAGCCGGGATCGCCGTTCGCGGGTATAATTGCATATCGTTAAAGAGGACGCACCCGTTCATGCAAGCGCAATACCACCCCACCGAAATCGAGCGCCAGGCCCAGATATTCTGGGAACAAAGCAACGCCTTCAAGGCGGCCGAAATTTCCGGCAAGCCCAAATACTATTGTCTGTCGATGTTCCCCTATCCTTCCGGCAAGCTGCACATGGGGCACGTGCGCAATTACACCATCGGCGACGTGCTGGCGCGCTACCACCGCTTCCTCGGATTCAACGTGTTGCAGCCGATGGGATGGGACGCCTTCGGCCTGCCCGCCGAAAACGCGGCGATCGCCAACAAGGTCGCACCGGCGGCATGGACCTACTCCAACATCGACACCATGCGCGGCCAGCTCAAGAGCCTCGGCCTGGCCATCGACTGGAGCCGGGAACTGGCGACCTGCAAGCCGGATTATTACCGCTGGGAACAGTGGCTGTTCACCCGACTTTTTGAAAAAGGCCTGATCTACAAGAAGCTCGCCACGGTGAACTGGGACCCGGTGGACATGACCGTGCTCGCCAACGAGCAGGTGATCGACGGCTGCGGCTGGCGCTCCGGCGCGCCGGTGGAAAAGCGCGAGATCCCGATGTACTTCATGAAGATCACCGCCTACGCCGACGAACTGCTCGCCGAACTCGACAACCTGACGGGCTGGCCCGAGCAGGTGCGCACCATGCAGAAGAACTGGATCGGCAAGAGCTACGGTGTGCGCTTCGCCTTCCCTTACGAACTCGACGGCAAGCAGGAAAAACTCTGGGTCTACACCACCCGCGCCGACACCATCATGGGCGTGACCTTCTGCGCCGTGGCCGCCGAGCACCCTCTGGCGACCCATGCGGCGCAGAACAATCCCGCGCTTGCCGCCTTCATCGAGGAATGCAAGCAGGGCGGCGTGGCCGAGGCCGACATGGCGACCATGGAAAAGAAGGGCATGGCCACCGGCATTTCCGTCACTCATCCGCTTACCGGCGAAGCGATCCCGGTGTGGGTCGGCAACTACGTGCTGATGAGCTACGGCGAAGGCGCAGTGATGGCGGTGCCCGCCCATGACGAGCGCGATTTTCATTTTGCCAAAGTCTACGGCCTGCCGATCAAACAGGTGATCCGTCCTGGCAATGAGGAATGGGTAATGGGTAATGGGGAGCGCGCGCCATCACCCATCACTCATCACCCATTACTGACTGAGGCTTTTATCGAAGCTGGCATACTCGTCAATTCTGGAAAATATGATGGCTTGGCCTCGTCCGAGGCAGTGGACGCCATCGCCGCCGATCTCAATGCCAAAGGTTTGGGCGACAAGCAGGTGCAATACCGCCTGCGCGACTGGGGCATCTCGCGCCAGCGCTACTGGGGCTGCCCGATCCCGATCATTCACTGCCCGACTTGCGGCGACGTGACGGTGCCGGAAAAAGACCTGCCGGTGAAGCTGCCGGAGGACGTGACGATCGACATCGGCTCGCCGATCAAGAAGATGCCGTCCTTCTACGAAACCACCTGCCCCAAGTGTGGCGGCAAGGCCGAGCGCGAAACCGACACCATGGACACCTTCGTCGAGTCGTCCTGGTATTACGCCCGCTATGCCTGCCCGGACAACGACCGGGCGATGCTCGACGAGCGCGCCAACTACTGGCTGCCGGTCGACCAGTACATCGGCGGCATCGAACACGCCATTCTGCACCTGCTGTATGCGCGCTTCTTCAACAAGCTGATGCGCGACGTCGGGCTGGTGAAAAACAGCGAGCCGTTCACCAATCTGCTGACCCAGGGCATGGTGCTCAAGGACGGCACCAAGATGTCCAAGTCCAAGGGCAACACGGTCGATCCGCAGGCCTTGATCGACCAGTACGGCGCCGACACCGCGCGGCTGTTCATGATGTTCGCCGCGCCGCCGGAGCAAAGCCTGGAGTGGTCTGACGCCGGCGTGGAAGGCGCGCACCGCTTCCTCAAGAGGCTGTGGAAAGCGGTTCACGACCACGTCGAAAAAGGGCTGGTGGCGGCTTGCAAGGGCGGCGAATTGCCTGCCGAACTCAAGGCGCTGCGCTTCCAGCTCCATTCGACCATCCAGAAAGTCGGCGACGATTATGGCCGGCGCCAGCAATTCAACACCGCCATTGCGGCGGTGATGGAGCTGATGAACGCCCTGGCCAAAATGGACGACGACAGTTCCGATGGTCGCGCCGTGATGCAGGAAGCGCTGGAAGCAGTGGTGGTATTGCTGGCGCCGATCGTGCCGCATGCCTGCCAGTCCTTGTGGGCGGAGATCAAGCCGGGCGCCAATCTGCTCGACGCGCCTTGGCCGACGGTGGATCAGGCAGCGCTGGTGCAGAATGAAGTTGAAATGATGCTGCAGGTCAACGGCAAACTCCGGGGCAGCATTACGGTGGCCAAGGATGCGACAAAAGAAACCATCGAACAACTGGCCCTGGCCAACCCGAATGTGCAAAAATTCATGGAAGGCAAGCCGGCGAAGAAGATCGTGGTGGTGCCGGGCAGGCTGGTCAACGTAGTGATATGAGACGAGGAAAACCGATGCGGAATCTGCTGACCGGAATCATTCTAACCCTGCTTCTTGCCGCCTGCGGCTTCCAGCTGCGCGGTTTTGTCACGCTACCGTTCGAGTCGCTGTACGTGAATGGCGGCGGCAACCCTGTTTTGGCGGAGGAGATCGGCCGAGCGATCTCCTCCGGCACGGAAACCCGGCTGGTTGACAAACCTGCCGATGCCCAGGCGGTGCTGCAGGTGTTTGGCGCCTCGCGGGAAAAGCGCATTCTGTCCCTGACCGGGGCGGGGCGGGTACGGGAATACCAGCTGATTTACCGCATCAGTTTCCAGCTGATCGACAAGAGCGGTCGCGACCTGATCCCCGTTCAATCTCTAGAATTGCGGCGCGACATGTCCTATGACGACACCCAGGTGCTGGCGAAGGAACAGGAAGAGGCGCTGCTTTACCATGATATGCAGAACGACGCGACCATGCAGTTGATGCGGCGCCTGGCTGCCGTCAAGCTGCCGCCTGCCGATGCCAAAGATCAACGCTGATCAGTTGGCCGCGCATTTGCAGCGCGGGCTGGCCGCGCTGTACCTGATTTACGGCGACGAACCGCTGCTGGCGATGGAAGCCGCCGATGCCATCCGCGCCCAAGCCCGGCACAACGGTTACGACGAGCGCGAGGTGTTCACGGTCGAGGCCGGATTCAACTGGCAGACCCTGCTGGCAAGCGGCAACAGCCTGTCGCTGTTTTCCGCCAGGCGCATTATCGAAATCCGCATCCCTGCCGGCAAACCAGGCACGGAAGGCGGCCAGGCGCTGCAGGAATATTGCGCAAGACTGCCGGACGACACCGTGACTCTGGTCAGCTGTCCCAAGCTCGACAAGCAGGCCCAGGCGACCAAATGGTTCAAGGCACTGGAACAGGCGGGCACGCTGGTGCCGGTTTACCCGGTCGAGCGGGCGAAGCTGCCGCAATGGATCGGGCAACGGCTGGCGGCGCAGAACCAGCGCGCCGATTCGGCGACCACCCAGTTTCTGGCCGACCGCGTCGAAGGCAACCTGCTGGCGGCGCATCAGGAAATCCAGAAACTCGGCCTGCTGTTCCCGGCCGGCCCGCTGAACTTCGAGCAAATTCGCGAGGCGGTGCTGGACGTCTCGCGTTATGATGTGTTCAATCTTTCCGATGCCATGCTGGCCGGCGATGCCGGGCGCATGGCGCGGATTCTGGACGGGCTGAAGGGCGAGGGCGTGGCGCCGACGCTGGCGCTGTGGGCGCTGACCCAGGAAATCCGCACCCTGGCGCGGCTCAAGCAAGGCCAGCGTAAAGGCGCCGCCCTGTCGCAGTTGCTGCGCGAGATGCGGGTGTGGGAATCGCGCCAGGGGCTGGTGCAACGCGCCCTGGGCCGACTGAGCGAAACCTGCCTGATCGCCGGACTGAAGCAGGCCGCCACGTTGGACCGGATGATCAAGGGGCTGGCGCAAGGCGACGTATGGGACGAGTTGCTACAATTGGGGCTGGGAGTGGCAAGCTCGAAATAGTTTTTTCCCCGGATAAACACGGATTTTCACGGATTATTTAGTGGCAGATAATTCTGTCCGACCTGATCGCGAAACGGGCTGTTTCATCCGTGTTAATCTGTGTTCATCCGTGGCTAAGCAAGAATAAGGAATTCAACATGGACATCAAAGCTTACATGCACAAAGTCGGCCAGCAGGCGCGCGCCGCTTCGCGCCTGATGGCGAAAGCCGACACCAATGCCAAGAACAAGGCGCTGACCGCGATGGCGCAGGCCATTCTGCGCGATGCCGCCAATCTGCTGGCGGCCAATGCCAGGGATCTGGCCGAGGCCAGGGAAGCCGGCCTCGAAGAGGCGTTGCTCGACCGCCTCACCCTGACCGAAAAAGGCGTGACCGGCATGGCCGAAGGCTTGATGCAAATCGCCGCCCTGCCCGATCCGGTCGGTGAAATCAGCGGCCTCAATTTCCGCCCCTCCGGCATCCAGGTGGGCAAGATGCGCGTGCCGCTGGGCGTGATCGGTATCATCTACGAAGCGCGCCCCAACGTCACCGCCGATGCGGCGGGGCTGTGCCTGAAAGCGGGCAACGCGGCGATCCTGCGCGGCGGTTCCGAGGCGATTCATTCCAACCAGGCGATTGCCGCTTGCGTGCGCGAGGGGCTGGCAGCCGCCGGCCTGCCGGCGACGGCGGTGCAGGTGATCGAGACCACCGACCGCGCGGCGGTGGGCGAACTGATCACCATGCGGGAATTTGTCGACGTGATCGTGCCGCGCGGCGGCAAGGGCCTGATCGAGCGCCTTATCAAGGAGGCGCGCATCCCGGTCATCAAGCATCTGCATGGCGTCTGCCACGTCTATATCGACGACAAGGCCGACATCGACAAGGCGGTCAGGATTGCCGATAACGCCAAAACCCAGCGCTATGGCACCTGCAACACCATGGAAACCTTGCTGGTGGCGGAAGGTATCGCGGCGCAGGTGCTGCCGCCGCTGTGCCGGATTTATCTGGACAAGGGCGTTGAGCTGCGCGGCTGCGCCGCCTCACGTGCGATCGTCCCGCAGATGAAGGAAGCCACCGAAGAAGACTGGCACACCGAATACCTGGCACCGATCCTGAGCGTTCGGGTGGTGAAGGACATCGATGCGGCCATCGAGCACATCAACATCTACGGCTCGCAGCACACCGAGTCCATCGTCACCGAGAATTACAGTCGGGCGCGCCGCTTTCTGCGCGAGGTAGACTCCAGTTCGGTGATGGTGAATGCCTCCACCCGCTTCGCCGACGGGTTTGAATACGGCCTGGGTGCGGAGATCGGCATTTCCACCGACAAAATTCACGCGCGCGGCCCGGTCGGACTCGAGGGACTGACCAGCCAGAAATTCATCGTGCTGGGAGACGGCCACATCCGTGGCTAAATCAGGCCACGTTATTGTTAAGGAGGGCGCATGACTATCAACATTCCGGAAACCTCACCAGAATATGACAAAACCCGTGTCATCGAACGCCCGGACGGTTTTTTCTGGCAGGACAAGGAGACCGAAGCGGTGTTCGGCCCCTTCGCGACGCTATTGGAAGCCGTGCAGGACATGGAATACAACGCCGATTCCGACTACGAGCCGGGCGAGTCGCTGGGGGAGGCGGAGGCGGAACTGGGTATCTCTGATTGGAGCGACCCGGACACCGGCCTGCCGGCCGAGGAATCGATGCACCATATCGAGGACCACTGATAGAGGGGAATGGGTGATGGGTGATGAGGAATGGGTAAGCAATGAGCGGTAGGAAAGATTCTCCTCACCCATCGCCCATTACTCATTACCAGATGACTTCCCCTATCGGCATCCTCGGCGGCACATTCGACCCCATTCATTTCGGCCACCTGCGGCTGGCGCAGGAACTGGCCGGGAGGCTGGGCTTGCGCGAAGTGCGATTCGTCCCGGCGGGGCTGCCGCCCCACCGCACGCAGCCGTTTGCCCCGGCGCAACAACGGCTGGAAATGGTACGCCTGGGTATTGCCGGCAACCCCCTGTTTGCCTTGGACGAGCGGGAAATCTTCAAGCCGACGCCGTCCTATACAGTGGAAACCCTGCTGGATTTGCGCCGCGAAACAGGCGCGGCGCAGCCGCTGTGCCTGTTCATGGGAACCGACGCATTTCTCGGCTTGACCTCCTGGCATCGCTGGCGCGAGCTGTTCGAACTTGCCCATATCGTCGTCGCGCAGCGGCCGGGCTTTTCCGGCTTGGGCCGCGCGGCGGCGGCGATGTCGCCCGAATTACGGGACATGCTCAACCGGCGCCTGGTCAATGAGCCGGAGGCTCTGGACGACGCGTCCGCCGGCGCCATTTTCGTGCAGACGATTACCGCTCTCGACATCTCCGCAACGCAAATCCGCGAAGAGCTCATGGCCGGGCAGAGCCCGCGCTATTTGCTCCCCGACGCGGTTCTCGATTATATTCAGACAAACGGACTTTATTAGGGACACCAATGGAACTTGAAGCAATGAAGCAGGCGGTGATCGCCGCCCTGGAAGACATCAAGGCACGCGACATCGCGGTGATGGACGTGAGGAAACTCACCAGCATGACCGATTACATGATCGTCGCCAGCGCCGATTCCAACCGCCAGACCAGAGCCTTATCCGATAACGTGCAGAAAAAGCTCAAGGGACTGGGTGCGCAGGTGCTGGGCGTGGAAGGCGAGGAATCCGGCGAGTGGGTGCTGGTGGATCTGGGCGCGGTGGTCGTCCACATCATGCAGCCCAGGATACGGGAATATTACAACCTCGAACAATTATGGGGCGGCCCGCCAATGAGCATCAAACCAAAATTGGCGGAGCCCACGCTTCATCCGTGAAGCTGCTGATCGTCGCGGTCGGCCACAAGATGCCGGCGTGGGTCAGCGAAGGCTTTGCCGAATACGCCAAACGCATGCCGCGCGAAGCGCGTATCGAGCTGGTCGAAATAAAACCGGAAAAGCGGGCGGGCGGCAAGACCACGGAACAGGTTCACGAGGCCGAGCGCAGCCGTATCGAAGCCGCCCTGCCCGCCCATTGCGAACTGATTGCGCTGGATGAGCGCGGCAAGGACTGGAGCACGCTGGAACTGGCCGACAAGGTAAAAGACTGGATGCGCGGCGGACGCGACGTGGCGCTGGTAATCGGCGGCGCGGACGGGTTGCACCCGGAGATCAAGCACCGCGCCGACCGGCTCTGGTCCCTGTCGCGCCTCACGCTGCCCCACGGCATGGTCAGGGTGGTGCTGGCGGAACAGTTATACCGGGCGATGACGCTGATCCAGAACCATCCTTATCATCGAGAGTAGGCTTGAATATGGCTATCGGCAACAAGCGCATCTATCTGGCTTCACGCTCGCCGCGCCGCCGTGAACTGCTCGCCCAGATCGGGGTGGGCTTCGAACTGCTGCTGCTTCGGGAAGACCCGGCGCGCATTGCGGACGTCGACGAAACCCCCCTGCCCGGCGAGAACCCGCGCGATTACGCGCTGCGCATCAGTCATGCCAAAGCCGAGTCCGGCTGGCTGCGCGTGCAACAGCGCCGGTTGCCGCACCTCCCGGTTCTGGCGGCGGATACGGTGGTTGCGCTGGGCGAGCGGATCATGGGCAAACCCGCCAATCGGGAAGAAGCGATGGAAATGCTGACCGCCCTGTCGGGGCGGAAGCATGAAGTGCTCACCGCCGTGGCGATGGCAAACGGGGGAAGAATCGAGCAAAAACTGTCTGTTTCAACGGTGCAGTTCGGCATGCTGACGGATCAGGCCGTTCGCCGTTACGCCATGACCGGCGAGCCGCTCGACAAGGCCGGCGCCTATGCGATCCAGGGACAGGCGGCGATATTTATCGAAAAAATCGAAGGCAGCTATTCCGGCGTGATGGGGCTACCACTTTACGAAACGGCAGAGCTGCTGGCCCAGTTCGGCATAGAAGTTTTATAAATCTTATGCCACGGATTGACACGAATGCTCACGGACAGCTCCGTTTTTAATCTGTGTCAATCCGTGGATAAAAAACAAAAGCCATGAGCGAAGAAATTCTAATCAACGTCACCCCGCAGGAAACCCGCGTGGCGGTCATGCAGCAGGGTGTGGCACAGGAAATCCATATCGAGCGCATCAGCAGCCGCGGGCTGGTCGGCAATATTTATCTCGGCCGGGTGTGCCGGGTGTTGCCGGGGATGCAGTCGGCATTTGTCGAGATCGGGCTGGACCGGGCGGCTTTTCTTCATGTAGCGGACATCTGGCAGGCGCATCCGGAAGAGGAAACCCGACTTATCGAGCATATCCTGCACGAAGGACAGCCTCTGCTGGTGCAGGTGATCAAGGACCCGATCAACACCAAGGGCGCCCGCCTTTCCACCCAGATCAGCATCGCCGGACGCTTCCTGGTATTTCTGCCGCAGGAAACCCATATCGGCATCTCGCAGCGCATCGAGGATGAAGCCGAGCGCGAGCTGCTGCGCGACAAATTGCAGCACCTGCTGCCGGCCGGCGCAAGCGGCGGCTTCATCATCCGCACCATGGCGGAAACCGCTTCCGACAGCGAGCTGCAGGCCGATATCGACTACCTGCGCAAACAGTGGAACGACATCAGCGAAAAAGCCAAGGACGCCAAACCGGCGACCCGGCTCTATCACGAACTGAACCTTGCGCTGCGGGTGCTGCGCGATTTCGTCAACGAGGAAACCGTCCGCATCCGGGTGGATTCGCGCGAGACCTTCCAGAGGATGCAGGGGTTCGCCCTGGAATACACCAGCAACGTCGTCGGCCTGCTCGAACATTATTCCGGCGAACGCCCGCTGTTCGACCTGCACGGCGTGGAAGCCGAGATCGAGAAAGCGCTGGCGCGGCGAGTCGATCTCAAGTCAGGCGGCTACCTGATCATCGACCAGACCGAAGCGCTGACCACGGTGGACGTCAATACCGGCGGCTTCGTCGGCGGACGCAACTTCGACGACACCATCTTCAAGACCAACCTCGAAGCGGCGCAGGTGATTGCCCGGCAGTTGCGGCTACGCAACCTCGGCGGCATTATCATCGTGGATTTTATCGACATGGACAACGAGGAGCACAAAACCGCCGTGCTCGCCGAATTCAAGAAAACACTGGCGAAAGACCGCACCCGCATGACGGTGAACGGCTTCTCCGCCCTCGGCCTGGTGGAGATGACGCGCAAGCGCACCCGCGAAAGCCTTGCCCACATCCTGTGCGAGCCATGCTGCACCTGCCAGGGACGGGGAGTCCTGAAAACGCCGCAGACCGTGTGCTACGACATCCTGCGCGAACTGCTGCGCGAGGCGCGCCAGTTCGATGCGCGGGAGTTCAGAATTTTAGGTTCGCAGAAAGTGATCGACCTGTTTCTTGACGAGGAATCGCAAAGTCTGGCGCAACTTGGCGACTTCATCGGCAAGCCGATTTATCTGCAGGTGGAGACGCAGTATAGTCAGGAGCAGTACGATATTGTGTTGATGTAGGTGTGAGGGAAGTTGCCCGCTTAGGCGGATGGTCAATTAGGCTCAAGAATCATGGCCAGCCCCCAACTCTTAGGCTTTGCGGGCGATGGCCACAAAACCATAGAGACAACAACCAATCGAATCTCCCCTCGTTTTCACCGGACACTACTGATATGCCTTTAGATTACGTTGTTTATAAACTAACTTTCCCAAATGGGAAAATCTATGTTGGCAAAGATGTGGGTGGTAGCGGTCATTCTTTACGTTATTTTGGATCGTGGGATAACGATCTTGTACAAAGAGATTTTGCCGAAAACCAATTGCGAGATTTTACAATTCGCAAGGAAATTTTATTCGAGTCAAAGGATAAAAATGAAGTGAGCAAAAAAGAGGGCGAATTCATCTTATCTCTCAAATCTAACGATCCATCTATTGGTTATAATAAGACTCACCGGCCTCGTTTTTCAAACTAAAGTACTACCTGAGTTTGTGTGCGCTCTGCGCAGATGCTTAGATGCCGGGGGCTGCCCGGCAGCAGGCAACTTTATTTTGCTTGTCCAAAATAGAAGTAACCAAACAAAAAGACACCCACCCGCACCGGCCCTGCGGGCTTCCCCCGATTTTCCGCAAAGACCGGGCGGCTACGGAAACTCGCGCT
>DATKUY010000022.1:0-18642 GCA_035530375.1 Sulfuricella sp.
GGAAGGTGAAAATGTCAAACTCAAGAAGTGGCCGACGCTGGTGAAGCCCGTTTACCAGTCGAAGGAGCAGTATCAGGAACTCCTCGAAGAACAGGTGGCGGAGCTGAGCGCGCTGCAGCGCCTTCACTACGCATCCAACCGCTATGCGGTGTTGCTGATTTTTCAGGCGATGGACGCAGCCGGCAAGGATGGCGCCATCAGGCATGTGATGTCCGGCGTCAATCCCCAGGGTTGCCAGGTGTTCAGCTTCAAACATCCGAGTGCCACGGAACTGGAGCACGATTTTTTGTGGCGCACCACTCGTGATCTGCCGGAACGCGGGAGGATAGGTATCTTTAACCGATCCTATTATGAGGAGGTGTTGATCGTTCGTGTGCACCCGGAGGTTCTCCGCAGCCAGGGACTTCCGGATGGGCTGCTCGATGAGAAAACCATCTGGCAGGAGCGCTATCGTTCCATCGTGGACCTGGAGGACCATCTTTATCGTAACGGCACCCGGATCATCAAGTTTTTCCTGCATCTTTCGGAGGAAGAGCAGCGCAAGCGCTTTCTCGATCGCATCGACGAGCCCGAAAAAAACTGGAAATTCAGTCTTGCCGACATTGAAGAGAGGAAATTCTGGAAACAGTACATGCAGGCCTATGAGTCGTGCCTGAGCGCAACGAGTACAAAAAATGCACCCTGGTATGTTGTGCCCGCAGACGACAAGGAAAACGCCCGGCTGATTATTTCAAGGATTATTCTCGATACTTTCAAGTCCCTCAAAATGAGCTATCCGGAAGTGGACGCTAAACGCCAGCAGGAATTGCTATCGATCCGCCAACAACTGATGAAGGAAGGCCCAGGCGGCAACTGATCTTTCGGCATCAGGTAAAAAACGCAACCGGGTCTCGTCACCTGAACATCAAGGAGAGAATGAAATGGCAAAAATAGAACAGTTGGAATTGGAGGGCCATCGCGACGAAATCATCGCTGACGTGGAAAGTTTGGTCGAAAAATATCGTGCAATATTCGATTGGGACATACCCGAGATCGATCAAAACCTTGCGGACAAACTGATCCTGGTGGAAATGCACAAGGTTTTGGATGATATCGAAAAGGAATTGCCGGGCTAAATGGAACAGTGCCTTGGGCCAATGTAATCGGCCCAGTCACCGGATTGTTCCTGAAGAATGAGTGAAATAACGCAATTGAAAGGAGCATCGAAAATGAAGAAATCACTTCCGCCACACGATCCCATCGAGACAATGGGTGAAGCTTATGAATTGTTGCTGGAGAAAGCGCTGCAGAAAGCGCATCAAAGCGGTACCGCCGTCCATCAGATGCTTGATGCAATTCGGGGCGATATCGCGGCCTTGACTAAGTTTAGTGATGATGAAGTCGTCAAGCTGGAAGAATATGTGAAACGGGACCTGATCGATGCCGCGCGATATCTGGACAAGACCGGCAAAGAATTGAAGGATTGGGTGGGTTTCGACGTGGCGTTGATGAAGCAGGATTTCTGGGAGCGTTTTTCCGAAGCGGCAGACCAGACCACAACAGCGCTATATCAATTAAAGCAACAGGCGGCAAGCGCCGAATATCATAGCGGCGAGCTCACGGGGCTGGGGATGCTGGTTTGCGATCAGTGCGGTGAAAAATTGCATTTCCATAAACCGGGCCACATTCCTCCTTGTCCCAAGTGCAACAGTACGCGATTCCATCGTCAGGGTTTTGAATGATTTCGAGCGCAATTTCCAGGTCACGATCCCGACAAGGAGATCGGGACTGCTTGCCCTGTTCTTGAGGTGGGCAAATCCCTGGAGCGCTTGCCACGTCATGCCGCTGGCCACAGAGAAAATGAAATGCGTCCACTAGGCATCGCGCTACAGCGCTGGCGCATGCGCAGGGTTCTTAAGCGTCATCCAATACCTCACCACATCTGGCAGAGTGTGACCAGGCGCGCGTCGGTGTTGAGAGGGCTGGACGCGGTACAACTGGCGCACCTGCGCGAGATGACGACGTGGTTTCTGGATCGGAAATCCATCACCGGCGCTCAGGGTTTGGTGGTGACGCTGTCAATGAAGGTGGCGGTGGCTGCCCAGGCCTGTTTACTAATTCTTGATCTGGGCGTGGCGTATTTCGACGGTTGGGTCGAGGTCATCCTCTATCCGGGCGCGTTTCGCGTTAATCATGCGCAGATGGATGCCGATGGCCTGGTACATAACGAAGCAAGCGTTTTAAACGGCGAGTCATGGTTGCGCGGCCCGGTAATTTTGTCCTGGGATGACGTGGAGCGGGACACCTATCATTGCCAGACCGGCCACAATGTTGTGTTGCACGAGTTTGCGCACAAGCTGGATGGCCTCAATGGAGTAATGAATGGCATGCCGCCATTGCGTCGTGGCATGAGCCGGAAAAAATGGGCCGAGGCCTTGAGTGGCGCCTACGATGCGCTGTGCTTGCAAGTGGCAGCAGGAGAATCAGCCTTTATCAATCCATATGCTGCCACCAGCCCGGCAGAGTTTTTCGCGGTATTGAGCGAGTATTTTTTTACTGCGCCGGATATTTTAAAAAACGGCTGTCCCAGTGTCCACAAGCAACTAACGCTGTTTTACCGACAGGCGGCATCGCGTTGATTAATCCTGCCAAGTTAACAACTTGGCAGGCATGACGAGAGAAAACAGGAGCGCCGAGATGAGTAATACCCATAACCGCACGACGCCGTCTGATGCGCTGGTGATCTTCGGCGTGACCGGCGATCTCGCCCACAAGATGATTTTTCCGGCGCTCTACGCGATGGCCAAGCGCGGCCTTCTCAACGTGCCGGTAGTTGGCGTCGCCGCTCCGAAGTGGAGCCTGGCGCAACTGCGGGAACAGGCGACGGACAGCATCAAGCAAGCCGGCAGGATCGATGACCGAAATACCCTCGACCATCTTCTTTCCCTGCTCCAGTATGTGGGCGGCGATTACAACGACCTGGGTACGTTCAAAGCGCTCAAGCGGGCGCTGGGCGTTGCCCGGCGCCCGGCGCACTATCTCGCCATTCCACCCGCGCTGTTCGCCACTGTTATCAAAGGGCTCGGTGCTGCGGGTCTGGCCGATCAGGCGCGCGTCATCGTCGAAAAGCCCTTCGGACGCGACCTGGCTTCGGCGCGGGAGCTTAACCGCACCGTGCTGTCGGTGTTCGCTGAAGACTCGATCTTCCGTATCGATCACTATCTCGGGAAGGAAGCGATCATGAATATCCTCTATTTCCGTTTCGCCAATTCGTTTCTCGAGCCGATCTGGAACCGCAACTTCGTGGCCAGCGTGCAGATCACGCTGTCAGAGGATTTCGGCGTGAAGGGTCGCGGCGCATTTTACGAAAACACCGGTTGCCTGCGTGACGTCATCCAGAACCACCTGTTCCAGGTCGTCGCACTGCTGGCTATGGAGCCGCCGGCTTATCAGGGCTTTGGCGCCGTCCGCAACGAGAAAGCCAAGGTGTTCCAGGCCATGCGCCCCCTGAATCCGGACGACGTGGTGCGCGGCCAGTACGCTGGCTACCGGAAAGAGCCTGGTGTAGCGAAGGGGTCGGATGTCGAGACGTTCTGCGCCCTGCGGCTGTTCATCGACTCGTGGCGCTGGGAGGGGGTGCCGTGGTATCTGCGTTCCGGCAAATGTCTGGCTACGACAGCGGCTGAAGTGCTGGTGGAATTAAAGCCGCCACCGCAAAGGCTGTTCGACGATTCGACAGCGGTTGCCGGGCGGGCCAATTATCTGCGCTTCCGGCTCTCCCCCAACTCCGCCGTCGCCCTCGCGGCGCGCGTCAAGCGCGCCGGCAAGGAGTTCGTCGGCGACCAGCGCGAGCTCTATTTGCTGGATGAACAGCCGGGAGAGGAAACGCCCTACGAGCGGCTGTTGGGTGACGCCATGGCCGGCGATGGCGCGCTCTTCACACGCGAGGACGCGGTCGAGGCCGCTTGGGCGACGGTCGATCCAGTCCTTGATACGCACCATCGGGCCCACCTCTACAAGCCCGGCACTTGGGGGCCTAAACAAGCTGACGCGCTCGTTGCGGCAGATGGAAGCTGGCACAACCCGATGCCGGTGAAGGCGGCAAAATAAGGGGGCGGATCACGAAACGGAAAAAACGTACCCCAAGACCTTATCTCTGGCCGAAGCCAGAGAGGGCTTGTCCGAAGGCGCCTGGAAAGGCCGAATACGGCCTTATCCTGAGACAATTATCACATCATGCCTGACGCCAGATTTAAGTGTGCTTCAACTGGATATTGGAACTGAAAAGCCAGGCGCTGCATGGATTCCAGCAACATGCCGATGGCCTGACGTACAAAATTCTCCTTTTCGTGAATTGACGCCTACATGGACGAAAACCCATGGGTCACCGAAGCGCAGTAACTGCGGCGTTTGACCAATCCAGGATTCGCCCACGGCAGGAAATCCATCATCCGGGCGAAAAGTGTTTTGCCGGCGTTCATGGCACCTTCAGAAAATGATTGGCGAACGCAGATATGCAGTGATTTCGGCGACGGGAAGAGGACGGGAAAAATAGTAGCCCTGCACTTCGTCGCAACCATTCTCGGCAACAAACCGGAACTGCCCGACGGTTTCCACGCCTTCCGCAATGACCGTGAGCCCCAGTTTTTTTGCGAATACGATCGTTGCCGATGTCAGCGTGGCATCGCTGACATCGTGTTCGATGTCACGTATGAAACTCTGGTCAATCTTCAGCTTGTCGATGGCAAACAGTTTGAGGTAGGCCAACGATGAATAGCCCGTGCCAAAATCGTCGATGGCAATCTTGACGCCCATCTCTTTGAGTAGATTCAGTAACTTTACAGTAGTATCCGGCGACGACATGGCTGCCGTTTCAGTTATTTCCAGCTCCAGCCAGCACGGTTCCAAGTGGCTTTCTGCCAAGGCCTTTTGAATGGTCTCAAACAGATTTTCTTGTTTGAACTGCCGCGCTGAAATATTGATCGCCATGCAAATGGGCGGAAGCCCGGCTTGCTGCCAGGAAACAGCCTGTCGGCAAGCTGTCCGCAATACCCACTCGCCCAGTGGAACGATGAGGCCGGTTCCCTCCGCCACAGGGATGAATTTAGCGGGAGGAATCAGGCCATGCTCAGGATGATTCCACCGCAATAAAGCCTCAACCCCCGTTACGCGACCAGAAGAAACCTCAATCTGGGGCTGGTAGTAAAGCTCGAACTCATCTTCTTCCAGTGCGCTACGCAAATCGTTTTCCAGTGTCAACCGCTCAAGAGCCGCCAGGTTCATGGCTTCGGTGAAAAACTGGAAATTGCCCCGTCCCTCTGCTTTAGCGTGATACATCGCAGCATCGGCGTTCTTGAGCAGAGTCGGGATATCCTCGCCATCCCCGGGAAACAGGCTGATACCGATGCTGGGTGAGGAATGGAGCTTGTGATTATCGATTAAATACACCTGGGACAGGCATTCAACAATGCGCGTTGCAAGGTGGGCGATATCCAGCGTTTGCGTAATCCCGGGGCAGACCACCACAAACTCGTCCCCTCCCACGCGCGATACGGTATCGACACCGCGAACGATCCTGGTAAGGCGATGCGCCACCTCGATCAACAGCTTGTCGCCCACCTCATGGCCAAGTGAATCGTTGATTTTCTTGAAATCATCCATATCCAGGAACAGAATCCCAACCTGCGAGTCATCCCGCTTCGCTTCCTCAATGGCATAACCGAGAAAGTTGTTCAACATCAATCTGTTGGGCAGCGAGGTCAACGCGTCATGATGGGCGATGAAATGGATGTACTGCTCCTCGGCCTTGCGTTCCGAGATATCCGTGAAACTGCCGATATAATGGCTGATCCCACCTTGAACGTTGCGGACAAGTGTAATGGTGAGCCATTTTGGAAATTCGGTGCCATCCTTGCGCCGGTCCCACACCTCTCCCCGCCAGACCCCTGTTTCCAGCAACTTGCCCCACATATCCTTGTAGAGATCGGGTTTCTCGCGTCCTGCAGAAAGAATGCGAGGGTTCTTGCCCTGCACCTCTTTCTGGCTGTAGCCCGTGGTCAGCTCGAAGGTGTGGTTGACGGCTACGATATGATTTTCGTGGTCGGAAATCAGAATGGCTTCGCCGCTATTATGAAAAACTTCTGACCACAGGCGCAAGTGGGCCTCATCCGCGGCACGTTCCTGTTCCCGCAGCACCGTTTGCTCCGCCAGCGATTCAAGAGCGGCGGCGACTTCCTGGATTTCATCGGCCTGATTGCTTTCGGCGTCTTGAATCCTCTGCCGCAGCGATTGGGTCATGGCATGGTCGGTGGAAAATTCGTTCACGGCATCGCCCAGCGCATTGACCCGGCGTGCCTGCTTCATCAGCCAGGTTCCCAAGGTAAACCACAGAATCAGGCCATCGAAAATCGGGATTACGCTGACTCCGACAGCCATCTCGGCGGTGGAAAAGAGCAGCTTGACCGGCGCCTGGATCAGCAGGCTGACGGGCCCCTTCTCTCCGCCGGTCCAGGAAAGCATTCTGAACTCCGAACTGGGTTCGCCGCGGGATGCCGGCTTGACGCCACTGACGCCAAGGGAACTGGATGTCGGCTTGCCTTGATACAGCGTGGTCAGCGTCACGCCTGGCGACGAGAGCAGATAGAGCAAGGCATTGTCGACCGGAAAGAACAGCGCCATCCTTCCCATTCCCTTTTTGCCCAACCAGATCGGCTCCTCGAAAATCCGGTAAAGATTGCCGGTGGATGTTTCGCGATACCAGCCGCTCCTTGACCCGCCATTCAGCGGAATTCGAGTAAGGCCGAGATCTTTGCCGAAGGAAAAGACCGGGGTTCCCTGCTTATCCTGGATGATCAAATAGGCGAAACGACGATTGCCGCCCTGTATCGTCATGAAGGCTTGCAGGTTTTCGAGCGCCGTATGGGGTTCTTCGAGAATCCGGGTATATTCGATGCGCACCCGGAAATCCCGGCTTTGTAATTCCCAATCGCGTTCCAGTTGGCTTATGCGAGAGGTGTAAAAACTGGCCAGATCATTGGCGCGTTCCTCGGTCGCCTTGTTGAGCGCGGCCCGGTAGATCATGGCGGTCGAAACGCCGACCAGCACGACGAAAAGCCCAAGGCTGAAGATCAGCCTGGCTGCCGCCTGCCGGGTAATGGACCGCCGTCGCGGCGTTACTTGCTGCGCCCGGCCCATCGGTCGTCAACCATGCTTTCTATCTTAAGCGCCTGGGCAGGTGGATTGCCCTCGCTGGTGGTGCGAAAAAAATGCTCGGTCTCTTTGAGCTGGCTGGTGGAAAACTTGCCATCATGGGTGAAAGTCCGCGGATATTTCCTCAACGAAACAAGCAGCGACTCACGCTCCTCCGGACTGGTCACGCCAAGCCTGTCGACGATCTCTTCGGGTTTATGGCTCGCCATCCATTGCAGGGTCTTGCGCAGCATGGCAACCATTTTTTCAACTTTTTGCGGCGAGTTTCTGATCAGTTCGCTGCGCGTTTCCACGGCGGCATGCAGGAAGTTCGAGCCGGGGATGTTCTTCACGGTTTCGGGTTCCGCCAGGTTGGCCAGAAAGAACACCTTGCCGTCGGCCAGCAGGCGGCTTGCGAAAGGTTCGTCGCCCATGACGGCATCCGCCGCGCCGGTGATCATCAGCGAGGACTGCTCCACCCAGCTTTGGCCTGCCGGTACGATCCGGATTGCATCGAGCGGCACACCGCCGGACTTGAGCAGCAATTCTGCCAGTTGTTGCGAGGTGGTCTTGCTGTTTTTGGTACTGGTGTTGACGCCAATGACCTTGCCTTTGAGATCGGCGATCTTTTTCACCTTCCCCTTCAGTTGGGCGCGCACCATCAGAACGAACAAGGGCGCATCATCCACCGCCGCCACCGCTACCACATCACCGCCATTCGCCCGTAGGGACATGGCAGCAGGCATCCCGGCAACCGAGAAATCGGCATTGCGCGTCACCATGTTGTTGAGCGCAACCGCGCCGCCCCCGGTGTGGAGCAAATCCATTTTGACACCTACTTCCTTGTCGGCCCCGATTTTCGAAATCAGGTCAATCGGCAAATAGGAAATATTGCGTGGGCCGGGCACACTCACGACGATGCGTTCCTCCGCCTGAACGTTCGTGACGGCCGTCAGAATGAGCAACAATGCCAAAGCGTATTTTAAATACTTGGTTAACATCCCTTTTCCGGCTACCCTATTTTAATCTTGGCGCCCATCTGATAACGATGTGTATCGGAGCAAAATACCAGAACTGGCGAACCCATACAATTAAACAGTTATCGCCTTGGCAGATTAATGACCAAATAAGCTCAGCCTCTTCCTCAGTCATGAATACACGCAAGCAAATATCGCATCTGATTGCCATGAGTAACTGGTAAAATTACGCGCATTGCGATCAGGCAAAACTCGACCCGCCATGGACACCAACCAGGAACTCCTGTCACGTAGCCGTTCTGCCGTCTGGCACCCCTGCACCCAGATGAAGCAGCACGAAACCCTGCCGCTGGTGCCGATGGCGCGCGGCGAGGGGGTGTGGCTGACCGATTTCGACGGCAAGCGCTACCTCGATGCGGTGAGTTCGTGGTGGGTCAACCTGTTCGGCCACTGCAACCCGCGCATCAACGCGGCGATCAAGGACCAGTTGGACAAGCTGGAGCACGTGATGCTGGCGGGATTCACCCACCAGCCGGTGGTGGAGTTGTCGGAGCGGCTGTCCCGCCTCAGCGGCCTGGGGCATTGTTTCTATGGTTCGGACGGCGCCTCCGCCACCGAGATCGCGCTGAAGATGAGCTTCCACTACTGGCGCAATTCGGGACGCCCGGAAAAAACCCGCTTCGTCAGCCTGCAAAACGGCTACCACGGCGAAACCGTGGGCGCGTTGTCGGTCACCGACGTGGCACTGTTCAAGGACACCTATGCGCCGCTGCTGCGCGAAAGCGCGCAAGTGCCGACACCCGACTGGCGCCATGCCGAACCGGGAGAATCGGCGCGGGATTTCGCACTGCGCTGCGCCGGGACTCTGCGCGCTCACATGGAACGGCACCATGCGGAAACGGCCGCTCTGATTCTGGAGCCGCTGGTGCAGGGGGCCGCCGGCATGGGCATGTACGATGCAGAATATTTGCGCCAGGCGCGGGCAATCTGCGACGAATTCAACGTGCACCTGATCGCCGACGAGATTGCGGTTGGCTTTGGCCGCACCGGTACTTTCTTCGCGCATCAGCAGGCTGGAATCAGGCCCGATTTCCTGTGCCTGTCGAAGGGCATCACCGGCGGTTACCTGCCGTTGTCGGTGGTGCTGACCACCGACACCGTTTATCAGGCGTTTTACCATGACGAGGTGGCGCGCGGTTTTCTCCATTCCCATTCCTACACTGGCAATGCGCTGGCTTGCCGGGCGGCGCTGGCGGTGCTGGATATTTTCGAGCAGGATGACGTGATCGCTGCCAACCATGTCAAAGCGGCATTATTCAATCGGATCGTTGCGCCGCTGAAAGCGCACCCGCGAGTAAAAAACTTCCGTAATACCGGTATGATCTGGGCGTTTGAAGCGGCAAACGCTGCCCCCGGCTTCGCCCGCCGCTGCTTCGAGGAAGGGTTGAAGCGCGGGCTGTTGCTGCGTCCGATGGGCGACACGGTGTACTTCATGCCGCCCTATGTGATTAACGAAGAGGAGATACGGATGCTGATTTCCGGTACGCTGGAAATTCTTGAAAAACTCCAGCCACGGATTTACATGGATTTACACGGATGAGAGCGTTAAACCTTGTCGGTTTTTTATCCATGTTTATTCGTGTAAATCCGTGGCTGAAAATAGCACTTTGTTTTTTTCTCGTTTCCGTCGCCCACGCTGCGCCTTTGCCCGTTTCCGTCGTCAAAGCCCTGCGCGAAGCCGGCATCCCAGCTGCCAGCGTCGGGGTGTTCGTTCAGGACGTTTCAGCCAGAAAGCCGTTGATCGCCCACCGGGCAAACCAGCCGATGAGCCCTGCCTCCACCATGAAGCTGGTGACCACTTATGCCGGGCTGGATCTGCTCGGCCTGGCTTACACCTGGAAAACCGAGGCGCTGACCAGCGGAACGGAGTCTGGCGATACCCTGACCGGCGACCTGATCATCAAGGGCTATGGCGATCCGGCACTGACGCTGGAGAGCTTCTGGAGCCTGCTGCGCGATGTGCGCAGTCTGGGCATTCGGCACATCCGCGGCGATCTGGTGCTGGACGACAGCTATTTTCAGGCGGCAGGCGGCGATCCGGGCGCTTTCGACGGCGAGCCGAGCCGTCCCTACAACGTGCTGCCCGACGCGCTGCTGGTGAATTTCAAGACTGTTCGTTTCCGTTTTCTGCCGGAAGCGGCGGGCGGCGTGCGCGTCATCGCAGATGCGGAGCCTTCCATGGTGCACGTGCTCAGCCAGTTACAGATGCTGGACGGGCCGTGCGGCGACTGGAGCGAGGGCGTCGCCACGGAGATCGTCAGGAATGGGGGGGGCGCCGTTTCGGTGCTGGTCAGCGGAGGGTATCCCCGCGCTTGCGGTGAAAAATCGTTATATCTCGGCCTGTTCGACAACACCCACCATGTCGATGCGCTGTTCCGGCAGTTGTGGCAGGAGTTGGGCGGCACGATCAGCGGCGGCGTGCACAAGGGGAGTGCGCCGCCCGACGCAAGGCTGCTGGCGCGCCACGAATCCAGGGCGCTGGCCGATGTGGTGCGCGACATCAACAAGTTCAGCAATAATGTGATGGCGCGGCAATTGCTTCTGACCATTGGCCGCGAAGTTGGCAACGAGGGTTCGGTGCAATCCGCGGCGCAGGTCATCGACCAGTGGCTGGGAGAGAACGGCCTGCATTTCCCCGAGATGGAGATCGAGAACGGCTGCGGCCTGTCGCGCATCGAGCGCATCGCCCCGGCTCATCTGGGGGCATTGCTGCTAGCCGCCTGGCGTGGTCCGCTGATGGCGGAGTTCGTGTCTTCCCTGCCGATCGCGGCGGTGGACGGTACCATGAAAAAACGTCTGCACGACCATGGAGTAGCCGGACACGCCCACATAAAGACCGGCTCGCTGCAAGGGGTGAAAGCGATTGCAGGCTATGTGCGCGATCGCAAAGGGCGCAGTATGGTGGTGGTGTGCATCATCAACCACCCCGGCGCATCCGCTGGCCAGGCAGCTCAGGATGCGCTGCTTGAGTGGGTATACAACCGGAATTAAACGGTGGGGTTTCTGGGCTTCAGGGTAATGTCGGCTTCCAGCCCGACCAGTATCTTCTGCATGCCGAGGCGGGTGGCCATGTTGAGAACGATCGGGCCGTTGATGTTGGCATTGATGTTGGAACTGGCGCTGGAAGCTGCACCCGGTTGTGGTTTGTAGGTGATGAGCAAAACCGCGATGTCGGCGACATTGCCCATTTGCAGCAGTTTTTCTTCTTCATCGGTCAGGGCAAATTCGTAATTCAGGCCGAATGTTGCAGGATCGACCAATGAGAACGCGACATCCGGCTCGTCGATGGATTGCAGCCAGTGGACTACGGGGGCTTCCCGATCTTCGTGGAACAATTTGAAGTGGGTGGAGCCCTCGAATCCCGGTATCCCGTTGGGGAAGGTCACGATATTTTCCGGATCGATTTCCTGCGTGCCGAACTGCGTGGACTCAAATTTCATGTTGCGCCTTTCTCTTTGGAATGTTGTTTGGCTTGAACCTGGAAACGGCTGCTGATTGCTTGTTGAAGTGCATATTACGTTTAATTTGACGAGAAGATACGGATTTTACGGTTTCGCCTTGCACCCCGGAAACTGTACATTCCACCCCGTCCAACTGCTGTATCCAGGTTAATGTAATGATGTTTGGCATTGATGTAAAGCGCTTTCAGAAACTGCGATAAAAATGCAGCGAGCGCTCGTGGGGCGGGAGCGGCCAGAGCGCAGAAAGCGGAATGGCCAAGTCTCAGGGTTTACCCGGCTGAAGCAGGTCGATCTTGAATTCTGCCTCGTAGGGCGGGACATTGCATTCGATAATATCCTGCGGCGCGACATCCATGCGCATGCCGGTGATGTCGGCGCGGATCGGCAACAGCGTGACGCCGCGATCCACCAGCACCACAGTGCGAATCTCCGCCGGACTTTTCCTCGCCAGATATTCCACCGCCCTCAGCAGCGAGTGGCCGCGATAGAGCACGTCATCCACCACCAGCACGGTGGTGTCAGACAGATCCAGAGCCGCCTGCTCGGCGCTTTCGGTCAGTTCCGTTTCGGGGTGCAGCAGAGTGAGATCGTCGGCGTAGCGCTTGATGTGGAGTTTATGCAGGGGCAGGTCGGTGAGTCCGTAATCGCGCGCCAGCCGGTCGCGCAGTATTTCCGCCAGGGGCGCGCCGCGGCGCAGCAGGCCGACGATGATAACCTCATCCCGTCCGGTGAGCAGGCCGGCAACCTGGCGCGCCATGTCGTCAAGGATCGCGCCAAGGTCGGCGGTATTGTAAAGACAGGTGCGTTTGCCTTGCGGTTTGTTCATGTGTTTTTTCAACAAGCTCGTCGCGGATTAACACGGATATGCATGGATAAATTCATGGAAGGTTCTCAATCAGCGTACATCCGCGTTAATCCGTGGACGAAAGTTTTTTTATTCACAACCCTAGATCTTTCCACATGGCATCGACACGCGCCTTTACCTCCTCATCCATGACGATAGGCCGGCCCCATTCGCGGGTGGTTTCGCCCGGCCACTTGTTGGTGGCGTCCATGCCCATTTTCGATCCCAGCCCGCTGATCGGGCTGGCGAAGTCGAGGTAATCGATCGGCGTATTCTCCACCAGCAACGTGTCGCGTGCCGGGTCCATGCGCGTCGTCATGGCCCAGACCACTTCCTGCCAGTCGCGGATGTTGACGTCGTCGTCGGTGACGATAATGAACTTGGTGTACATGAACTGGCGCAGGAACGACCACACGCCGAACATCACGCGCTTGGCATGGCCGGCGTACTGCTTCTTGATGCTGACCACGGCAAGGCGATAGGAGCAGCCCTCCGGCGGCAGGTAGAAGTCGGTGATCTCGGGAAACTGTTTCTGCAGCAGCGGCACGAACACTTCGTTGAGCGCCACGCCGAGAATCGCCGGCTCGTCCGGCGGCTTGCCGGTGTAGGTGCTGTGGTAGATCGGGTTTTTGCGCATCGTGATGCGCTCGATGGTGAATACCGGAAATTCGGCCTGCTCGTTGTAGTAGCCGGTGTGGTCGCCATAGGGGCCTTCCAGCGCGGTTTCGCCGGGATGGATCACGCCTTCCAGCACGATCTCGGCGCTGGCCGGAACCTGCAAATCGCTGCCCAGGGCTTTGACCACTTCGGTTTTCGAACCGCGCAACAGGCCGGCGAACTGGTATTCGCTTAACGAGTCCGGCACCGGCGTTACCGCGCCGAGAATGGTGGCCGGGTCGGCGCCCAAGGCCACGGCGACGGGAAACGGCTGGCCCGGATTGGCCTGCTGGAAATCGCGAAAATCCAGCGCGCCGCCGCGGTGAGCCAGCCAGCGCATGATCACCTTGTTCGGGGCGATTACCTGCTGGCGGTAGATGCCGAGGTTCTGGCGGGTCTTGTGGGGACCGCGTGTGATCACCAGTCCCCAGGTAATCAGCGGCGCCACATCCTCCGGCCAGCAGGTCTGGATCGGCAGTCTGGCCAGATCGACATCCTTGCCCTCCCACACGATTTCCTGGCAGGGGGCGCTGGACAGCTCTTTCGGCGCCATGTTGAGCACCTGCTTGAACAAGGGGAGCTTGTTCCAGGCATCCTTCAGGCCTTTCGGCGGTTCCGGCTCCTTGAGGAAAGCCAGCAGTTTGCCCACCTCGCGCAGGGCTTCGACCGAGTCTTCGCCCATGCCCATGGCGACGCGCCGGGGCGTACCAAACAGGTTGGCCAGCACCGGCATGGCCTGTCCCTTGGGGTTTTCGAACAGGATCGCCGGGCCGCCCGCGCGCAAAACACGGTCGCAGATTTCGGTCATTTCCAGGCGGGGATCGACTTCGGCCGTGATGCGCTTGAGCTCGCCCTGTTTTTCCAGTTGCGCCATAAAATCGCGGAGGTCGTGGTATTTCATGTCGCAACCTTTCAATGAAGCAGGAAGTTCAGCGCAATACCGGCAAACACCGCAGCACCCAGCCAGTTATTGTGCAGAAATGCCTTGAAGCATCTGGTTCGCTCACGGCTCTCGATCAGGGTGTAATGGTAGGCGGCGATGCCTGCGGCGACGAGCAGGCCGCCATAATAGGCCCAGCCCAGCCCGAGTCTGATGCCGATTCCGGCAAGGATGCCCAACATCGTAGCGTAGCATAGCATTATCGCCAGGATGTCGTATTTGCCGAAGGTGATGGCCGATGTTTTGATGCCGATCCTGAGGTCGTCCTCGCGATCCACCATGGCATATTCGGTGTCGTAGGCAACCGCCCAGAAAATGTTGGCGGCGAGCATGGCCCAGGCCACGGCAGGTACGGTGCCGGTTTGGGCGGCGAAACCCATCGGGATGCCGAAGCC
Organism: Sulfuricella sp.; assembly: GCA_035530375.1. Lineage (GTDB taxonomy): Bacteria > Pseudomonadota > Gammaproteobacteria > Burkholderiales > Sulfuricellaceae > Sulfuricella. The sequence continues at coordinate 14,502 of DATKUY010000022.1, forward strand.
GAAAGCGATGCCGAGGTAGGCTTGCGGGATGGCAAAAAAACGCTTGGTGAAAGGGTAGCTGGCGGCGAGGAACAGCGCCGCGAACGAAAGCTGAAGGGTCAGCGGGTTGAGGCGCAGGATCAGCAGGAAAGCCGATAGCGTGAGCGCCGCGAACAGCGCCAATGTTTCCCTTTTGCTCACCAGGCCGGCGGCAAGCGGCCGGTTTTTGGTGCGCTCCACATGCGGATCGAAATTACGGTCGGCGAAATCGTTGATGACGCAACCGGCAGAGCGCATCAGCACCGTGCCGAGGAAGAATATCCAGACCACGATCCAGTTGGGATGCCCGTTCGAGGAAATCCACAGCGCCCACAGCGTCGGCCACAACAGGAGCAGGATGCCGATCGGCTTGTCGAGCCGCATCAGCTTTTCGTATTGGGTAAGCCGCTCGGCCAGGGTCATTGGCTCAACTCCAGAATGCCCGGCAGGAATACTTCGGTGACCAGGATCGGTTTTCCTTGCAGGGTAAACACTGAACGCCGAGCCCACAGGCTGGCAGGTGGGTTTGACAGGACAGCGCTGGCAAGCCGGTAGAGCGCGTTGCGTGGATTGAGCTTCTTGAAGCGCAGCGGCGTGCGCCGCACCTTGGGATTGGAAAACAGCGCCGCGCCCAGCGGCTTGTCGCCGAGTCCGCCGAGGGCTTGCCAGGATCCGTGCAAACTGGCGGCGGGCAGTACGCTGTGGGCGAAAACCATCGGCGTTTCTCCGCAATACAGGAATACGTCTCGCAGCAGGGCGCGCGAGTGGTGTTTCAGAGCAACCATGCGCCGCTCGGACGGCATCGCCATGCCGTTGCGCTGGCGCACATGGCGCACGCTGAAGGCGGCACAGCGCATCTGGAGGCGCCGGGTGAGCGAGCCACGGTCAAGCAGCCAGGGGTGGTAGCGGCCTGGGGATTCGGTCAGCCGCAGCGGCCAGCACGTGGTTTGGGAGTCGGACTTCATCTGGTTAATCGGCAAATAACGGATTATGCCCGTAACCGGAAGAATGGAAAACCTGCCAAGAGCCTGTCGGACTTGAAGAATCGACTGACCGGTCGGATTTGCAGCTGATTTCCTTTAAGTCCAATCGGTTCCTAAATCAGATGCCCCTCGGCTATGCGCTTATAGATCAGGCATTTTAGCCAAAGCGCGTCTTCGGTGGAGATATTGTTGAATGAGATGCCGTATTCCAGCATGTCCGGCTTGGCCGGGTGTACGTGCTCGATCAGCGCTTCCAGAGTAAGAGTGGTTTTCAGCTCGTCTATGTTGATCGGTAAAGTGAGGTGCAAGGGATCGTTTTTTCCGCCCACGGAACGGGGAATGTGGACTTGTGCGCCGTTCGGGCTGAGGTTGATGATATAGGCGGTTTCCTGGCTACCCTGCGCGTCGGTAACGGAAGCGGTCAGCGCCACCTTGGCCCAGGGCGATTTGCGCAGGAGTTGCGTCCGGATTTTGACCGGATATTCCAGATGCATGTAGTGGGAGGGGCTTATGCACACCCGCTGGATTATGGATTGGAAGATGTGGATGTTGCTGCCTGTCAGCATCCTGACTTCCACTCGCTCTCCGTCCGCCATGATGACCCGCTGGCCGCCATCAAGAGGAATCGTTAGCAGAATGCTCTGATTCCTGATGTATCCGATCAACTGGGCATAGTAAAAGGTTTGAATGTCGCGGCCGAGTATCCGCAACTGCACCCGTTCCTCCGCCTGCGGCTTGATGCCCGGTGGCGGAAACGGCGTGTTTAGCGGGGCGCCTTCATGTTCTTCCCAGATCGCCGTTTTCTCGTTCTGCGGCAGTGCGTCTACATCCCGGAGCAGGCCGTTGGCAATCAGGGCTTCCAGTTGCTCCCTGTCGGCGATCTTTTCTCCCCGGGCAAACAGCGTATATCCGTCGCGGTCATAGAGCTGCCAGAGCAGCGGCTTGCCGATGGGTATATCTTCAATCGCTATGGGCTGGAGATTCATGTGGGTCAGGAACCGTGAAAATTACAATATAGCATTTCGTCATTTGTTCGCCGGTTGTATTTGCAATGCTACACCTTCAGATATTGTTCTGCACCCGCCAGCCAGCGCTGCAAATGCCGTTCTGCCACGCCCGGCCGTTCGGCGATAAGCCTGCTGGCGGCGTGCCGCGCCGCTTCCAGCAGATCAAGGTCGTGTTCGATGTCGGCGATTTTGAGCAGCGGCACGCCGCTCTGGCGCGCCCCCAGAAATTCGCCGGGGCCGCGCAGCAGCAGATCGTGGCGCGCAATTTCGAAACCGTCGCTGTTCTCATAGATGATCTTCAGCCGCGCCCGCGCCGTTTCCGAAAGCGGCATCTGGTAAAGCAGAATGCACGCGCTTTGCGCCGTGCCGCGCCCGACCCGTCCGCGCAACTGGTGGAGCTGGGACAGCCCGAAGCGCTCGGCATGTTCGATCACCATCAGCGAGGCATTGGGCACGTCCACCCCGACCTCGATCACCGTGGTGGCGACCAGCAACTGGATTTCACCGGCCTTGAAGGCTGCCATGGTTGCCGCCTTGTCGCGCGCATGCAGGCGGCCATGCACTAGTCCCACTTTTAACTCGGGGAAAGTGGCGGAAATGGTCTCGAAGGTTTCCGTCGCGGTCTTGAGCTGGAGCGTTTCCGATTCCTCGATCAGCGGGCACACCCAGTAAGCCTGCCGGCCCTTGAGGCAGGCCTCGCGCACCCGTGCGACCACCTCGTCGCGGCGGCTGTCGCCGACCAGCTTGGTGACGATCGGCGCGCGCCCCGGCGGCAATTCGTCAATCACCGAAACGTCGAGGTCGGCGTAATAGCTCATCGACAGGGTGCGCGGGATGGGCGTGGCGCTCATCATCAGTTGATGCGGCTGAGTGCCTTTTTGTCTCAGCGCCAGACGCTGATGGACGCCGAAGCGGTGCTGCTCGTCGATGATCGCCAGACCGAGATTGTGGAATTCGACCTGGTCCTGGAACAAGGCATGGGTGCCGATCGCGAGCTGCGCCGTGCCCGCCGCAACGGCTTCCAGCGCCGCCAGTTTGTCCTTTTTCGGCAGGCCTGCGGCCAGCCAGACGACGTTGAGGCCGAGCGGCGCCAGCCAGCCGGAAAGTTTCAGAAAATGCTGCTCAGCAAGGATTTCGGTGGGCGCCATGATGGCTGCCTGAAAGCCGTTTTCTATCGCTTGCAGGGCGGCCAGCGCCGCGACCACGGTCTTGCCGCTGCCCACGTCGCCCTGCAGCAGGCGCTGCATCGGGTGGGGGTTGGCCAGATCGCCGGCAAGTTCCCGGCTGGCCCGCTGCTGGGCGCGCGTCAGCGGAAACGGCAGGGACTCCAGCAATGCCCCGGTCAGCGTGTGCTGCGCCGGCATGGCCGCGGCGGACTGCGCTCGCCGACGCCGGTAGTGCAACGACATGGAAAGCTGCTGCGCCAGCAACTCGTCGAACTTGAGCCGCTGCCAGGCCGGGTGGGTACGCTCGGCCAGCAGTTCGAGCGGCGCATCCGGCGGCGGCTGGTGCAAGTAGGCGATGCTCTCGGCAAAGCCGGGCAGATTGAGCGGCTGTAACACGTCGTCGGGCAGCGTGTCGGCCAGGTCGCAGTCGGCGAGCGCCGCCAGTACCAGCTTGCGCAGGGCCGCTTGCGACAGGCCGGCGGTGGTGGGATAGATCGGAGTTAGCGCTTCCGCTACCGGGTCGCCCTCGCGCACCATACGGTATTGCGGGTGCACCATTTCCATGCCGAGAAAACCGTGGCGCATCTCGCCGAACAGGCGTATTCGCTTGCCCGGGGAGAGTTGCTTGATCTGGCTGGGGTAGAAATTCAGAAAACGTAGCGTCATCTCGCCGCTGCCATCTTCCACCCGGCACACCAGCGTGCGGCGCGGGCGGTACTGCACATTGGCGTCGCTGATCTCCCCCTCGACCAGCACCGCCTGTCCGAGCGGTGCGTGGGCGATGGGATAGAGGCGGGTTTCGTCCTGGTAGCGCAGCGGCAAGTGCAGCAACAGATCGGCGACGGTACGGAGGCCGAGCTTGTCGAGCTTGCCCTGCACCGCCTTGGAAACGCCGGCGATAGACTGCGGCGAGGTCATTCCCCGGCGAAGAGAACCGCGTCCATTTCCACCAGCGCGCCGCGCGGCA
>DATKUY010000023.1:0-20433 GCA_035530375.1 Sulfuricella sp.
CTTCAGCAGCCAGTTATGCTTGGCGGCCATAGCAGCTTGGACCCACCTGATCCCATCCCGAACTCAGAAGTGAAACGAGCCCGCGCCGATGATAGTGTGGATTACCCATGTGAAAGTAGGTCACCGCCAGGCTCCTTATAAATGACAAAGCCCTCTTCGTGAGGGCTTTGTCATTTATAAGGCGGCTTCGTATCGGGCTAGAGAGCCAAATGCCATAGTCACATTCATGATATTTTTTAAGGCAGCTTCCAAAGCTGTGATTTTTAATCTGGCTATGCCAGAAGTCTCGACCGGATGAGGCAATGCTTGTGGTTTTATCCGGGAACTGCTTGCCGGTTGATGTTCCTTTCATATGGAATATTTGATATAATGCGAAGATTGTTTATGGGCTGTCAGCCCATTTTTTATTTGTGGTGGGGATATGGATTTATACGGTTTGCTGGAAGCTACGGTAACCGGTTTGGGGTATGAATTTGTAGACCTCGAGGTGTCGAAGCGGGGGAAATCCCTTCGTTTGTTTATCGATAAGCCGGATGGAATCAGCGTTGATGATTGCGCTTTTGTGAGCAATCATCTGTCGCGATTGCTGGCGGTCGAGCTGGATTATGACTATGACCGTCTGGAGGTGTCTTCTCCGGGGCTGGACAGGGTTTTGAAGAAGGAAGCGGACTTTGTGCGCTTCAATGGCGAGCGTGCGCAGATTAAGTTGCGGATGCCGCTTGCCGGCAGGAAGAATTATGCGGGTGTTCTGCGTGGTGCTAAGGATGGCGTGTTGCAGTTGGAAGTCGATGGCACGCTGTTGTCGCTAAATATTGCCGATATGGACAAGGCACGTTTGATACCGAAGATATAGCTGGAGGGTAGCATGAGTCGTGAAATTTTGCTGGTCGTGGAAGTAATGTCGCGGGAGAAGAACGTCTCCAAGGATGTGATTTTTGACGCGCTGGAATTGGCGCTGGCCTCCGCAACCAAGAAGCGTTTTCATGAGGATGTGGATGTGCGCGTCGAAGTCGACCGTGATAGCGGCGAATATTCCTCTTTCCGCCGCTGGCATGTGGTACCCGATGATGTCGTGGAGTTTCCTGAGCGGCAGATTGGCTTGACCGAGGCTCAAAAGCGCAATTCTGAAATTGAGCTGGATGGTTATATCGAGGAATCGCTTGAACCGATCGAATTTGGCCGTATCGGCGCGCAGGCTGCCAAGCAAGTGATCATGCAGAAAATCCGGGAGGCTGAGCGCGAGCAGATATTGAATGATTTCCTGGCACGCGAGGAATATCTCGTTTCCGGCACAATCAAGCGTATGGAGCGGGGCAATGCCATTATCGAGTCGGGACGGATCGAGGCGATGTTGCCGCGTGAGCAGATGATCCCCAAGGAAAATTTGCGCGTGGGTGACCGTATTCGCGCTTATCTCTCGCGAGTCGATAGAGCTGGCCGCGGTCCGCAGTTGATCTTGTCACGAATCGCGCCAGAATTTCTGGTCAAGCTTTTTGAGTTGGAAGTGCCTGAAATTGAGGATGGCATGCTAGAAATCAAGGCGGCGGCAAGAGATCCCGGTGCGCGAGCAAAAATTGCGGTCAAATCCAACGATCCGCGTGTCGACCCGATCGGTACTTGTGTGGGCATGCGTGGCTCACGTGTCCAAGCCGTGACTTCTGAACTCGCGGGTGAGCGAGTGGACATCATATTGTGGTCGCCGGAGCCAGCCCAATTTGTAATAAATGCGCTGGCGCCTGCTGAAATAAGCAGCATCGTGGTGGATGAAGAAAAGCACAGCATGGATGTCGTGGTTGAGGAAGAGCAGTTGGCACAGGCTATTGGCCGCCTTGGACAGAATGTGCGCCTGGCCAGTGAACTGACCGGCTGGACCCTGAATATCATGACAGAGGAAGAAGCGGAGCAGAAAAATCAGGAAGAGAGCGCGACGATCATTTCTCAATTCATGCAGAAACTGGATGTCGATGAAGAGGTGGCGCAAATCCTGGTGCAGGAAGGCTTCAGTACGCTGGAGGAAGTGGCTTATGTGCCGCTTGCTGAAATGCTTGAAATCGAGTCTCTTGACGATGGCACAATCAACGAACTGCGTAGTCGTGCGCGCAATGCACTGCTGACAGATGCAATCGCCAACGAGGAAAAAATGGAGGCTCCCTCGGCCGAGCTACTGGCAATGGAGGGGATGGACGGTCAAACAGCGCGCACCTTGGCATCCAAGGGTGTCGTAACGATGGATGATCTGGCCGATTTGGCGGTTGACGATCTGGTCGAAATGACCGATATGGACAATGAACGTGCCAAGGAATTGATTATGACGGCACGCGCTCCGTGGTTTGCGTGACGATAGCGAGCAGAATGGACTGGAGATTGAAATGGGACAAATGAACGTAGCTCAATTTGCCGGCGAGCTGGGCTTGCCCGCAACGCTGCTGCTTGAGCAGTTGCGGGCTGCGGGCGTGAATAAAGCGGCAGCCGAGGATTCGCTGACCGAGCAGGACAAGACGCAATTGCTGGACTATTTGCGCCGTGCGCATGGTGCCAAGGAATCCAAGAACAAGATTACCCTGACGCGTAAGGAGACAACCGAAATCAAGAAAGCGGACAGTACCGGCAAGGCACGTACTATCCAGGTGGAGGTACGCAAGAAGCGGGTTTTTGTTAAGCGCGATGCGGTCGAAGCGGCTCCGGTCGAAGCGGCTCCGGTCGAAGCGGCTCCGGTCGAAGTGGCTCCGGTCGAAGCGGCTCCGGTCGAAGCGGCTCCGGTCGAAGTGGCTCCGGTCGAAGTGGCTCCGGTCGAAGCGGCTCCGGTCGAAGCGGCTCCGGTCGAAGCGGCTCCGGTCGAAGCGGCTCCGGTAAAGAAAAAAGCCAAATCGAAGTTGCACGAAACCGAGGTTGCCAAGCGAGAGGAAGAAGCGCGCAAGCAAGCCGCACTGATCGCACGCCAAAGCGCGGATATCCGCGAAAAGCAGGAGAAGGCGCAGCGCCGGCAAGCTGTCGAAGCAGAAGCTCAAGCCAAGATGGCCGAGCCGCAAGTCCTTGCCAAGGTACCAGAACCCGTGCTATCGGCAGGCACGCTGCATAAGCCTGCGGTAAAACCTGGCGAAAAAATCGAGAAAAAAGCTGCCAAGAAAAAAGAAACCACTTGGGCCGATACGGCCGGTAAGCGGCGCGGCATCAAGGTGCGCGGCGATACTGGCGGCGCGGCTGGCTGGCGCAACCGTAAGGACAGGGGGGCTCACCACAAGACGGAGGATCAGGGGCCGCATGGTTTTGCCATGCCGACCGAACCTATTGTGCATGAGGTGCTGATCCCGGAAACCATTACTGTCGGGCAACTTGCGCAGAAAATGGCGGTCAAGGCGGCTGCGGTCATCAAGACCATGATGAAAATGGGCTCCATGGCGACGATCAACCAGGTGCTGGATCAGGAGACCGCGATGATCCTGGTCGAAGAGATGGGTCATATCGCCAAGCCGGCGGCGCTGGACAGTCCGGAATCCTACCTCGCCGAGACCGAGTCGCATGAAGTGCTCATGGAATCTCGCGCGCCGGTGGTGACGGTGATGGGCCACGTCGATCATGGCAAAACATCATTGCTCGACTATATTCGTCGCACCCGAGTAGCCCACGGCGAAGCGGGGGGGATTACCCAACATATCGGCGCCTATCATGTGGAAACGCCGCGCGGCATGGTGACCTTCCTGGATACGCCGGGTCACGAGGCCTTTACGGCGATGCGCGCGCGCGGTGCCAAGGCTACCGACGTGGTAATTCTGGTGGTGGCTGCAGATGACGGTGTAATGCCGCAGACAATCGAAGCTGTTCACCACGCCAAGGCGGCGAACGTGCCGGTTGTGGTGGCGATGACCAAGATCGACAAACCCGAAGCGAACGTGGAGCGCATCAAGCAGGAGTTGGTGGCCCAAGGCGTCGTGCCGGAGGACTGGGGTGGAGATACCATGTTTGTAGGGGTATCTGCCAAATCAGGAGAAGGTATTGATGATTTGCTGGAAGGTGTTTTGCTGCAGGCTGAAGTGTTGGAACTGAAGGCGCAGAAGGAAGCTCCAGCCAAGGGCTTGGTGATCGAGGCGCGCCTGGACAAAGGCCGTGGTCCTGTGGCAACCGTTCTGGTGCAATCCGGGACGCTCAAGGCGGGCGACATGTTGTTGGCGGGCGGTGCCTATGGTCGCGTGCGTGCCATGTTGAACGAGAACGGCGCAATGGTTAAGGAAGCTGGGCCTTCCATTCCTGTGGAGATACAGGGCTTGTCTGAGGTGCCGAGGGCCGGCGAAGACGTCATAGTACTGAACGATGAGCGCAAGGCGCGTGAAATCGCGCTGTTCCGTCAGGGCAAGTTCCGTGACGTGAAACTGGCCAAGCAGCAGGCGGCGAAGCTGGAAAACATGTTCGAGCAGATGGGCGAGGGCGAGGTCAGGGTTCTGCCGCTGGTCATCAAGACCGACGTGCAGGGCTCCTACGAGGCGCTGGCGCACGCGCTGCAGAAGCTTTCCACCAACGAGGTCAAGGTCAACATCATCCACAGCGGGGTGGGGGCAATTACCGAATCGGACATCAACCTTGCGTTGGCGTCGAAAGCCGTGGTTATCGGCTTTAACACCCGCGCGGATGCGACGGCCCGTAGGCTGATTGATTCTTCCGGTGTGGACGTGCGGTACTACAATATCATTTACGATGCGGTTGATCAGGTGAAGGCAGCGTTGTCCGGGATGTTGGCGCCGGAGCGGAAAGAAAGCGTGATTGGCCTGGTTGAGGTGCGCGAGGTATATCGCATTTCCAAGGTCGGCACGGTGGCGGGCTGCTACGTTCTCGACGGCATGGTCAAACGCGGCTCCATGGTGCGCGTGCTGCGTGACAACGTGGTGATTCACACCGGAGAACTGGATTCTCTCAAACGCTTCAAGGATGACGTGAAGGAAGTTAAGGCCGGCTTTGAATGTGGATTATCGCTGAAGGGTTTCAACGAACTCAATGTTGGCGACCACATTGAGGTTTATGAGATGGTTGAAATTGCGCGCAGCCTTTAACCAACCTATTTTCAAGTCAATGTGGCAGATTTATCGGAAATGCCATGGGTAAGACTTCTTTACGTGCAGGCCGGATTGCCGAACAGATCCAGCGTGAACTGGCGGAATTGATCCAGCTGGAAGTAAAGGATCCCCGAGTCGGCCTGGTAACCTTGACTGGTGTCGAAGTGACTCAGGACTATGCGCACGCCAAAGTGTATTTCACCTCGATGAAGTCTGCCGAGGATGTGCCCAAGGCTCAGGCTGGTCTTGAACATGCTGCCGGTTTTTTGCGTTCTCAATTGGCGCACCGAATGAAATTGCGCGTCACGCCCCAGTTGCATTTTATCCACGATACGTCAGTCGAGCATGGGGTACGCTTGTCGCAATTGATCGATGAGGCGGTTTCTGCGGATAAAGCGCATCATCGGGAAGACTAACCGTGCAGTTCAAACGGGTCAAGCGCCCCATCAGCGGGGTGCTGCTGTTGGACAAGCCTCACGGAATATCATCGAATGGCGCCTTGCAGCGCGCAAAAGGATTGTATCAGGCCGCCAAGGCGGGACATACCGGCAATCTGGATCCGATTGCGACCGGCTTGCTGCCGATCTGTTTCGGCGAAGCCACCAAGTTTTCGCAGTTTCTGCTGGATGCCAATAAAACTTACCAGGCTGTTTTCAAACTGGGGCAGACCACCACCACCGGAGATTCCGAGGGTGAAATAACCAGCAGTAGCCCCGTTGATGTATCGCGTGGGCAGATAGAGAAGGCATTACAACAATTCATCGGGACTATTTTTCAGGTGCCGCCGATGCATTCAGCCCTCAAGTTTCAAGGCAAGGCGCTCTACACTTACGCGCGTGCCGGAATTGAAATCGAGCGGGCGGCACGCCAGGTGACGATTTACAGTCTGACTCTCGACGCCTTTGCCGGCCATGAGTTGACTGTTACGGTGGAATGCAGCAAGGGTACTTATATCCGGGTGCTGGCGGAGGATTTTGGCCGGGTGTTGGGGTGCGGTGCCTACATGCTGGCGTTGCGGCGTACCCGTATCGGTGATTTTGAGATTGGACAAGCAGCGACATTGGAGCAGCTTGAAGCGTTGAGTCAGGAGGCCAGGGATGCACGGCTTTTGCCGCCGGATTGCTTGCTCAATAGATTACCCAGGATACTGCTGGATCAGGAAAGTGCCTATTATTTCCGACAAGGGCAGGCGATCTGGCTACCGAAGCAGGCGCACAGTGGCGTAGTGGTTGTATACGATGAAAAGCACTGCCTTGTCGGTATCGGCGAAATTACGGATGACGGCAAGATCGCGCCGAAAAGACTCGTTGTCGAGAGTACGGTGTAACCCATTTTTGCGGGAGCTAACCTGCGAGAATTACTTGAGAATATCTCATAATACAAGGTAAAATAACGCGTTTTATTTTTGGAGAAAATAATGTCAATTAACAGCACGCAAAAAGCACAAATTGTGCAGGATTATCAAAAAACAGCCGGCGACACTGGTTCGACCGAGGTGCAGGTCGCTCTGATGACCGCGCGGATCAACGATCTTACCGGTCACTTTAAAACTCATGCCAAGGATCACCATTCCCGTCGTGGTCTATTGAAACTGGTCAGCAAGCGCCGCAAGCTGCTGGATTACTTGCGCAACAGCAACGTAGACCGCTACCGTACTCTGATCGAACGCCTCGGCTTGCGTAAATAATTTCGGATTACCGCTCATGCCATGGTCGGGAGCTAATGTTCCGAATGATGGTTATGCAGTAGCCTGGGTCCGGGTTTGTGGGGCAGAGTAAAAAGCCCCGCGACCCAATAAAGAAGATTGCGTTTGAGAGGATAACGTTTTGAGCCATATCAAGAAAAGTATTACGTACGGGCGTCATACGCTGACGCTGGAAACCGGAGAAATAGCCCGCCAGGCGTCCGGCGCTGTGATGGTCAGCCTGGACGATACGGTGGTGCTGGTTACGGTGGTTGGCGCCGGGAGCATCAAGCCTGGCCAGGATTTCTTCCCGCTGACAGTCGATTATCAGGAGCGAACCTATGCTGCTGGCAGGATTCCTGGCGGCTTCTTCAAGCGTGAAGGACGGCCTTCCGAGAAGGAAATTCTGACCTCTCGCCTGATCGACCGCCCGTTGCGTCCGCTTTTCCCGGATAGCTTCTACAATGACGTGCAAATTGTTGCCACAGTCATGTCCTCCGAGAATGAGATTGATTCTGACATCCCGGCATTGATTGGTGCTTCTGCCGCTTTGGCAATCTCAGGCATTCCCTTTAATGGCCCGATTGGCGCAGCCCGTGTTGGCTATGTCAACGGCGAATATGTGCTGAATCCGACAGCGACCGAACTGATTTCTTCCAAGCTGAACCTGGTTGTTGCGGGCACGGAAGAAGCCGTGCTGATGGTCGAATCCGAGGCCATGGAACTGCCTGAAGATGTAATGCTGGGCGCGGTGGTGTTCGGACACGATGAAATGCAGGCGGTGATCAACATGATCAACGATCTTGCCGATGAAGTGGCGCCAACCCCTTGGGACTGGAAGGCGCCTGAGAAGGATCAGGATCTGATCGAGAAAATCGCTCAACTGGCACAGGCAGACCTGAACAAGGCATATAAAATCCGCCAGAAGCAGGAACGCTATCAGTGCATCGACGAGATTCGCAACCGTGTTCTGGACGAGTTGATTACCGAAGACATGGATACCGCTCGTGTTAACCAGATCAAAGGCATCTTCGAAAATCTGGAAGCCAAAATCGTACGTAGCCAGATTCTCGATGGCGAGCCCCGCATTGATGGCCGCGATACTCGTTCCGTTCGCCCCATTACCATACGCACTGGCGTTCTGCCTCGTGTTCATGGCTCGGCCTTGTTTACTCGCGGTGAAACCCAGGCGTTGGTGGTCGCCACGCTGGGCACCGGGCGCGATGAACAGATCATTGACGCGCTGCAGGGCGAGTATAAAGATCGCTTCCTGCTGCACTACAACTTCCCTCCCTATGCGACTGGCGAATGCGGCCGGGTTGGCACACCGAAGCGGCGAGAAATTGGCCACGGACGGCTGGCAAAGCGCGCGCTGGTGGCGGCGTTGCCGAGTGCTGAAGAATTTGGTTACACCATGCGCGTGGTTTCTGAAATTACCGAATCCAACGGCTCCAGCTCGATGGCATCGGTTTGCGGCGGCTGCCTGTCACTGATGGATGCGGGCGTGCCGATGAAGGCACACGTTGCCGGTATTGCCATGGGCCTGATCAAGGAGGGCAATCGTTTCGCGGTTCTGACCGATATCCTGGGCGATGAGGATCATCTGGGCGACATGGACTTCAAGGTGGCGGGAACGGATGCCGGTATCACTGCGCTACAGATGGATATCAAGATCCTTGGCATCACCAAGGAAATCATGCAGGTTGCGCTCAGCCAGGCGCGTGAAGGCCGTATGCACATCCTCGGTATCATGCATGAGGCCGTGCCGCATGCGCGCCAGGAAATGTCGGCCTACGCACCGCGTATCATCACTATCAAGATCAATCCGGAAAAGATCCGTGACGTGATCGGTAAAGGCGGCGCGGTGATTCGTGCGCTGACCGAAGAAACCGGCACCACAATCGACATCGCAGAAGACGGTACGGTGAACATCGCCTGCCTGAGCTCGGAGGCCGGTGAAATGGCCAAGAAGCGGATCGAGGAGTTGACTGCTGAAGTCGAAGTGGGGAAAACCTACGAAGGCACCGTGCTCAAATTGCTGGATTTTGGCGCAATCGTCAGCGTGCTACCGGGCAAAGATGGCTTGCTGCATATTTCACAGATTGCTCACGAGCGGGTGAATGCTGTTTCCGAATATTTGAGCGAAGGACAAGCTGTTAAGGTCAAGGTTCTGGAAGCCGATGAAAAGGGCCGTCTGCGCCTTTCGATGAAGGCTCTGATGGATCCGCCTGCTGCGGCAAGGAAACCCGAAGGTACCGAGGCCTAAACGCTTTTCAGGTTTCAGGTTTGTTCTGAGAAAAGGCCCCTTGGCAAACGCCAAAGGGCCTTTTCTTTATGGATGCCTAATCCTGATTGAACAGGTTTTGCCACCAGCGCCTGCGGTTGCCAGGCAGGGCGTGTTTCTGCTGCAATTCAGCGGGGATGACCCGGCTCATGATCCAGCCGGGCAATGGCGGGTTCTTGCTGGAGCCGCAGGATACGCCCAGATTATGGGGGTCGTAAATCTTGATGAGGGACGGGTTGTCCAGATTGTCCGCGTAAACAATGCCGCAATAGCTCTCTTGGTGGTCACGCCGCAACAGCACATCCATTTCGACAATGAATTTTTCTACTTGCTCAGACACGGCGGCAAGCGAGGGCGGCGCTTCGCCGACGGCATAAAGATACCAGCCGACTCCCCTGTCGACTTTCGTCCAGAATTCGGTTAATTGATCCCATGAAAGCAGGCTGAACAACCGGCCGTTCATCAGTCGGTGGAATTCATCCAGGGCAGGGTCAACCGGGGTGGCGGCGGTTTGCATGCGAAAATGTTTGGCGGCTTAATGTTAGCCTGTAGCGAACATCGGCTTTAACTGAAGGCAGGTTGAAAAATGCTATTTTGCGACCTGCTTTTCTCTTAGTTCATCGAGGGTTTTGCAATCGATGCACAGCGTGGCCGTGGGGCGCGCTTCAAGGCGTTTCAGGCCGATCTCGACGCCGCAGCTTTCGCAGTAGCCATAATCCCCAGCCTCGATTTTGGTAATGGTTTCGTTTATTTTCTTGATCAGTTTGCGCTCGCGATCACGGTTCCTGAGTTCCAGCGCCATGTCGGATTCCTGGCTGGCGCGGTCATTGGGGTCGGCAAAAACAGTCGCTTCGTCCTGCATGGTATGCACGGTCCGGTCGATATCCTGGCTCAGCTCGCCTTTCCAGTCTTCGAGAATTTTGCGAAAATGCGCAAGCTGGCGGAGGTTCATATACTCTTCATTCTTTTTAGGAACGTATGGAGTGAATTGTTTGTGTAATTCTGCGGGCATCTGTGCTCTACCGTTATTTAGCAAAACCGCTTTAATAGCAGAAATTCTGACTTATCGCAAGTTTGGGTACTAGAGGTCGGCATGTTAAAGGCTTTGATTTTCGATGTAGACGGCACACTCGCAGATACCGAGCGCGATGGTCATCGGCCGGCGTTTAATGCCGCTTTCCGCGAGTTTGGCCTGGATTGGGAGTGGGATGTGCCGCTATATGGCAAGTTGCTGGAAGTCACTGGCGGCAAGGAGCGTATCCGGTTTTATGTCGAGCGTTTTCGCCCCGATTTTAGCCGGCCGAATGACTTTGACGATCTGGTCGTGGCACTGCATAAGGCCAAGACCCGCCACTACGTCGAACTGCTCGGTCAAGGCGGAATCCCATTGCGTAGCGGCATCAAGCGCCTGTTGAGCGAGGTCCGTGCCGCCGGCATCAGGCTGGCAATCGCGACCACGACTACCCCCGAGAATGTAACGGCCCTGCTACGTCCTGCTCTGGCTGGCGATCCGAGTGAGTGGTTTGAGGTGATCGCGGCGGGCGATATCGTTCCGGCGAAGAAACCCGCACCGGATATTTATTTCTGGGCGCTGGACAAGCTGAAACTTGATGCGGCCAGCTGCATGGCGCTGGAAGATTCCGAGAATGGCGTCAGATCAAGCACTGGCGCTGGTTTGAAGACCATAGTTACGGTCAATGAGTATACGCTGGGCCACAACTTTCCCGGTGTGGTGGCAGTGTTGAGTGATCTGGGTGAGCCGGGGCAGCCATTCCGCATGATGAATGGAGAAATGCCTGGCCAGGACTGCGTTGATCTGGATTTGTTGCGCCACTGGCACGTGGCTGGATGACAGATACTAAAGTACTTCCTTAAGGCGCATGCCTTTGTGCTGCTTCAAGGGTGTTCTCCAGTAAAGTCGCAACCGTCATCGGACCCACTCCGCCAGGAACCGGCGTGATCCATGCCGCACGCTGGCGTGCCGCTTCGAATTCCACATCTCCGCAGATGCTGCCGTCCGGCAGACGGTTGATGCCGACATCGATGACCGTCGCGCTTTCGCGGATCCATTCGCCCGGAATGAATTTCGGTTTGCCAACCGCTACCACGAGGATTTCTGCCTGGCTGACGAAGCTTTTCAGGTCGCGGGTGAAACGATGAGTGGTGGTGACGGTGCAGCCAGCGAGCAGGAGCTCCAATCCCATCGGTCGTCCGACGATGTTGGAAGCGCCGACAATAACGGCATGCTTGCCTTTCAGGCTTTCGCCAGAGGTCTTGAGCAGAGTCATCACTCCCCGCGGCGTGCACGGGCGTAAGGTGGGAAGCCGTAATGCGAGCCGGCCGATGTTGTAAGGGTGGAAACCGTCAACATCCTTGTCCGGGTGGATGCGCTCGATAACCGTTTCAGACTCGATGTGCTTCGGCAGTGGCAGTTGCACCAGTATGCCGTCGATCTCCGGATCCTCGTTGAGCCGGTCAATCAGTGCCAGCAATGCCTCCTGAGTTGTGGTTGCCGGCAGGTCGTGGGATATTGACCGCACGCCGGCAATTTCGCAGGAGCGTCGCTTGTTGCGCACGTAGATCGCCGAGGCCGGCTCTCCGCCGACCAGGATCACGGCCAGTGCCGGGGCGCGTTTCCCGGCGGAGAGGCGCTCTTCCACGTTTTGCCTGACCTGATGAAGAATTTTTGCGGACAGTGCTTTGCCGTCCAGAATGTTAGCGGTCATAGCATCTCAATTCATGGTTCCTAAAAATTCACTTCAACTATGCCGTTTTGTTTGGCAATGCCGTTGATGACCTGGCCGGACTGGGTGCGCACCGATACCGCCTGACCCAGCGTGGCGTTGGCCAGAGCCTTGCCCTCCGAGCTGACCTGGAAGCCGCTACCTTTTGCCACGAGCTTTACGGTTTGCCCCCGCTGTATGACCTGAGGCGCGCGCAGCATGTCCTGCCGGAGAGCCTGACCCGATGAAGCGCCGCTGATGACGGTTTTACCGATGGCTAGTGCGGGGTCGAAAATCACCCCGGGGGGGAGCTGCGAAAGATCGCTGTTCTGCTGCAAAACATCGGACTGGCTGACCGTCTGGCCGGAGCTCAGGGGGTGGGCGGCAACGACGACCTGTGCCATGACCTTGACGCTGACCGGCACGTAAATGGTCCACGGGGTGGCGCTTTGGCAGCGCACCCCTACAGTGGTATTACCCCACAGGCGGCTACCGGTGGGAAGAAAAACTTCAGGCGCATCACAGGCAGGGAGACGCAGGCGCGGATCAATCGCGCCCACGGTCAGCTCCACCTTTCCGGGCTGTCCAGCGGTATTCTGTTGCGCGAAGTTGTCAACCGCCTTGCGGATCGCACCGATATCTTGTGTCGCTGTTGCGTTGGCGAGAACGGGCAGGAGCGTGAGAAGCAGGCCGCAGAGCGCTGCATGGAAGCGCTTGCTGGCGAAAGAGGATTGGGCCGGGAGGTTGTCCATCAGGGATAAGGAATGGTAACGAATTATAGGGATTGTAACCTGAAAAAAGGTATGGATTGAAGCACGATATGGTGGGTGCTATGATAAACCACTCAGGCTCCATCGGGTTGGTGCTTGATCAAGGTGACCTAACTGACTCTTCGTTCCATGCCGACATTCACTAATCCTACCGATATCGCACGCGAGACGCTGAAACTGCTGTCGACGCGGCGCGTTGCACCAACACCTGAAAACTACCAGAAGATTTACAGCGAAGTATCCGGTGTGCCAGCCGGCACCGAGGCTCAGAGTGCGGACAAGACATTGCAGAAAGTTCTGCAAGGGCTGGCCAGGAAAAATCCTGCCCTGAGGCAGACCGTGGAAGTTATCGGCAAAGCGATAGCGGAGCACGATTGGAAAAGGTTCGAATCCGGGCTCACCAACTTGGTTGGAGAGCCTGGCGATGAGGATGGCTCCTGGGCGAATTTGATTCGAGAGCTGTTGAAGCAATGGGAACTCAAGCAAAGCGGATTTTCTGTCGCCAGGAAAAGAGATGGGCTGGAAAAGGTGCTGATCAATTTTGCTTCGGATTCCAGAGTTCTGCACAAGAAATTGCAGGCGCTGGTCTATGCGTGGGCAAAGAACCCTGTTGGCCAGGCGGGTGGAATGCTTGACGATGAAACTCCCGCTGCAGTAAAGCCGCAGCCGGTGCAAGGACAGCCTGTCGCGGAGGCGAAGGTCTTGGCGGCCAGTGCAGATGCGCTTTCAAAGGATAATTTCAGGCTATTAAGGGAAATGCTAGCCCAAACTCTGGAAACTGGCATCGTTCCCCGGTTGACGCAGTTCCCCGAACTGGCTGGCGAGGCCAACCAGTTGGCGGTAACGGTACGCACGGCGGAGAGCCCGGCAGAGTTGGAGAAGCTGACCAGATTGCTCAAGCAGTTTTGGGTCAAGCTCGAGTTACGCGGCGAATCTGATGCGCTGGTCATGGATGGGTTGCTGAAGCTGCTGAAGCTGCTGGTAGAAAATATCAGCGAGCTTTCTCTGGACGATCAGTGGTTGCATGGCCAGATTGCCGTGGTACAGGAAATCATTTCCCATCCCCTGAACCCCCGCGTCATCCACGATGTGGAGCGCAGCTTCAAGGAGATAATTTATAAGCAGGGCGCACTGAAGCAGGGCCTGAATGAAGCCAAGACGACCCTGAAACACATGGTGACGACGTTTATCGACCGGCTGGGCGAAATGTCATCCAGTACGTCCGAGTATCATAAAAAGATCGAAAATTATTCCGAGCAGATCAGCAAGACAGAGGATATCAACCAGTTGAACCGTATCCTCGAGAATCTGATGGCTGATACCCGAGGGATGCAGGCCGATATGCAGCGCTCGCGCGATGAGATTGAGGAAACGCGCAGGCAGGTGGATGCTTCCGAGAGCAAAATCAAGGAGCTGGAGGCTGAACTCGACAAAACAACCAGTCTGGCACATGAAGACTATCAGACCGGCACCCTTAACCGGCGCGGGATGGATGATGCATTCGAGCGCGAGTTCGCGCGTGCCGAGAGGTTAAACACGCCGCTTTGCGTTGCCTTGCTGGACATAGATCATTTCAAACGCCTTAATGACACCTACGGCCACGAGGTCGGCGATGAAGCGTTGGTCCACCTGGTGCGCGTGGTCAAGGAAACCTTGCGGCCGACGGACGTGATTGCGCGTTTTGGCGGCGAGGAGTTTGTAATTATTCTGCCGGAAACCGGCATTGATGACGGATTAAAGACTCTGACGCGGTTGCAGCGAGAGTTGACCAAAAAGTTCTTCCTGCATAAAAACGAGAAGCTGCTGATCACCTTCAGCGCAGGTGTCGCCCTGCACCTGCCGGCTGAATCGGCCGACGCCATCATCGCACGCGCCGATCAGGCCCTCTACAGGGCGAAGGCGGCAGGCCGCAATCGGGTGTTCGCCGCCGAGTAGCCAATCCTGCCCTGCGGGACAATTTTGCCGCTAGCGGCAATTCTTGCCGCTTTTACCGCCCTCCACAATTGCCCAGTTTGATCCGTGGGCGCCTCACCAGTCCCCAAGATAACTGGCACACTTCGTGCTTTTACCCGAACTGAGTAGATTTGATCGGGGAATGACTGAAATGATCGGTAGCATTAACAGCGAATTCAAATTCATGCAGGATGCACTGAATTTACGCGCCTACCGGCAGCAGGTTCTGGCATCGAACATCGCCAATGCCGATACGCCCAACTACAAGGCGCGGGATATCGACTTTGCCAAAGAACTGCAGCGCGCCCAAGGTATGCAGGTCGGGAAGCTGGACATGAACGTGACATCGTCCGGGCATCTGCAGGCTCCAGGCGGGGCGTTGAATGCGCAACCGCTTTACCGCGCTGCCGTGCAGCCCAGTATCGACGGCAACACTGTGGATATGGATGTGGAACGTGCGCAGTTTACCGACAATGCCATCCACTATCAGTTTCTTATAGAACAGATGCGAAATAAATTCAGTGAAATGCAATCTGCGGTGAAAGAATAATGTCTTTATTTAATGTATTCAACATAGCGGGTTCGGGCATGACGGCGCAGTCGCAGCGCCTCAATGCGGTGGCGAGCAACCTGGCCAACGCGGACAGCGCCACCAGTTCGACCGGCCAGCCTTATCGCGCGAAACAGGTGGTGTTCAGCGCAGTACCGCTCGACGGCAGCGGTTCCGGGACTGCCGGCGTGAAGGTGTCGGGGGTGATCGAAGATCCGTCGCCGATGAAAATGATGTACGACCCCAAGAATCCACTGGCTGATAATCGGGGTTATGTGGCCATGCCCAATGTCAATGTGGTGGAGGAGATGGTCAACATGATCTCGGCCTCACGCTCCTACCAGAACAACGCGGACATGATGAATACGGCCAAGACGTTGCTTATGAAAACCCTTACGCTGGGTCAATAGCCTTTAAATAAGGAGAGATGAAATGAGTGCAATTCAGACCACCGGCAGTGCAACCAGCACAGCCTCGTCAAGTGCGGCAGCGACCTCGGCCACTCAATCAACGGAAGACCGTTTCCTTAAGCTTCTGGTGACGCAGATGAAAAATCAGGATCCGCTTAATCCTCTGGACAATGCCCAGGTGACTTCGCAGATGGCTCAGTTGAGCACAGTTACCGGCATCGAGAAGTTGAATTCCACATTGCAGGCAATGTCATCTTCCTTTATAGCAAACCAGTCGCTACAGGCGGCCGGCATGATCGGGCGTAGCGTACTGGCGCCCGGCTCCACCCTGTCGCTGGCAAATGGCGTGGCTACCGGTGGCTTTGCCCTGAGCCAGCCGGTGGATCAGGCCGTGGTTTCTATCAAGGATGCAGCCGGAAACGTGCTTAATAGCGTGAATATGGGTGCGCAGAAGACGGGAAATATCATGTTCCAGTGGGATGGCACGACCAACAGCGGCACGGCTGCACCGAATGGCACCTACACGTTCGAGGTCAGTGCGCTCCAGAACAATCAAAAAGTGGCGGTAGACAATCTGGCGCTAGGCAAGGTGAACAGCGTGTCCCTCAATGCTTCTGGGGCGACGCTTAATACCGACGCGCTGGGCAGCGTGGATGTTGCCAATGTCAAACAGATATTTTAAGTCAGGAGTATAAATCATGGGCTTTGAACAGGGATTAAGCGGATTAAATACGTCTTCCAAGAGTCTGGACGTGATCGGTAACAATGTGGCCAATGCTGGAACGGTGGGATTTAAGGGAGCGGAGGCGCAATTCGCCGATGTTTTCGCCGCCTCGTTGAACGGCGGCGGCACTGCCGCGATCGGTATCGGCACAAAGTTGGCGACGGTGGCGCAGCAGTTCACCCAAGGCAACGTTACTGCCACCAATAATCCTTTGGATATGGCGATCAACGGTGCCGGCTTCTTCCGCATGAGCCAGAACGGTGCGATCACTTATAGCCGGAACGGCCAGTTTCAAATGGACAAGAATGGCTACCTCGTGAACAGCAACGGTCTGCATCTGACCGGTTACGATGCAGACGCCACCGGAAAAATCATCCCCACCAACCCGGTGGAATTGCAATTTACGGCGAGCAAGCAAAGCCTGCCCCCCTCTCAAACAACAAAAGTTGCCGTGGGCTTGAACCTCGATTCCGGGGCTACGGTGCCAGTCTCCAGTCCCCTTGATATCAACAACCCCTTAACCTTTACCAGTTCCACTTCGGCGTCGGTTTACGACTCCCTGGGGAATTCGCATGTATTTTCGACCTATTTCGTGAAGACGGCGGTTCCCGGCACTTGGGATGTGCACGCCACTCTGGACGGGGTTCTGGATACACCGGCCGCCGTTGCTACGGTGAAGGCAAATACGGCAGCCCTGGGTACGGGCGGAGCGGGCGCCAATAGTATTGATACTCGCGCACTTGCAGTTCAAGCTGCCTGGCCTACGACGACGTCTGCTCCATATGTGGCCGCCGCAAATGCGATTACTGCCGCTGCTGCAGCCACTGCCGCTGCAGGGGCATTGGCTGGCACCACCCCCCCCGACACGCCAGTACAGATTCTTGCTGCCGTTAACGCTGCAAAAGCTGCCGCTGCCGCCATGGCGTTGATGAACAACGCGGTTATCGCCTCTAACCCTACTCCGGGCGCACAGCAAACAGAAGCCCCTTTAACGTTAGCAGCCAATACGGCAGCACAGACTGCGGTCGCTGCGACGGTCATCCCCGCCGTGACGCTGGCCACAAATCAATTGACGTTCAATAGCGCAGGCGCGCTGACGACAACCATGCCGTTCGGCGTTACCCTCGACTTGAATACGGTTGACACGGTATTGGGCAAGACCAATGCCGCAACCTCGCCCTTGACGTTCAACCTCGACTACACCGGAAGCAGCCAGTACGGCACAAATTTCGGCGTCAACACCCTGACCCAGGACGGCTTTTCCGCCGGCAACCTCGCCGGTTTCAATGTGTCCACCGACGGCACGATCCAGGGCCGTTATACCAACGGCCAATCGAAAAATCTGGGGCAGTTGGTGCTGGCCGATTTCGCTAACCCCCAAGGTTTGCAGCCCTTGGGGAACAATCAATGGGCGCAGACACCGGAATCCGGCCAGGCGCTGGAGGGAACCGGCGGTTCCGGCAAGTTCGGGGTGCTGCAATCGGCCGCTGTGGAGGGATCCAATGTCGACCTGACTGCCGAGTTGGTCAATATGATTACGGCTCAGCGCATCTACCAAGCCAATGCGCAGACCATCAAGACCCAGGATGCCGTGATGCAGACTCTGGTCAACCTCAGGTAATAGCCGGAATTAATTAGGGGAGCGTATGGACCGCTTGATCTACATCGCGATGAACGGCGCCAAGCACAGCATGTACCAGCAGGCAGTGACGGCGCATAACCTCGCCAATGTCTCCACCACCGGCTATAAGGCTGAGGCCAATTCGTTTCGCGCTCTGCCGGTACTGGGGGATGGCGCCCAGACACGCACTTTCGTGGTGGATTCCACTACAGGCGCAGACTTGTCATTAGGCGCGATTCAAAGCACCGGTCGCGATCTGGATGTGGCGGTGCAGGGCAAGGGGTGGATTGCGGTGCAGGCGGCGGATGGCAGCGAGGCATACACCCGCGATGGCAGCCTGCAGATCGGCGCAAACGGATTGCTGCAAACCCGCAATGGCCTGGATATATTGGGCGATGGCGGGCCGATTGCGGTGCAGCCCGATGCGGAGATTACGATAGGCAAGGATGGCACGATCTCGGTTATACCGATGGGGCAGACCCCCAATACCGTTGCAACGGTCGGCCGGCTCAAGCTGGTCAATCCGCCTGAAGCGGAATTGGTCAAGAGCGATGACGGTCTGTTTCGGCTGAAAAGCGGCATGCCGGCTCCGGCGGACGCCAGCGTGGGGTTGATGCAGAAATCGCTGGAGACCAGCAATGTCAACGTGGTTGATGCGCTGGTCAGCATGATCGACTTGTCGCGCCAGTTCGACATGCAGATGAAGTTGCTGCAAAGCGCCGAAACCAACGCTGGCAAGGCTAGCCAACTAATGAACCTGAACGCATAAAGGAATAAACCATGATTCGTTCTCTCTGGATAGCCAAGACCGGCCTCGAAGCGCAGCAGATGCACATGGATGTGATCACCAATAACATTGCGAACGTCAGCACCAATGGTTTCAAGAGATCGCGCGCGGTGTTCGAGGATTTGCTGTACCAGACCGAACGCCAGCCCGGCGCGCAGTCTTCTCAGCAAACCCAGC
This sequence comes from Sulfuricella sp., assembly GCA_035530375.1. Lineage (GTDB taxonomy): Bacteria > Pseudomonadota > Gammaproteobacteria > Burkholderiales > Sulfuricellaceae > Sulfuricella. Next base: position 18,729 of record DATKUY010000023.1, read on the forward strand.
TTCCTTCCGGCTTGCAGCTTGGCACCGGTGTACGTCCGGTAGCGACGGAAAAAATACATCTCCAGGGCAACCTTACGCAGACCGGCAATCCTCTTGATGTCGCCATCAACGGCAAGGGGTTTTTTCAGGTTCTGATGCCCGACGGTAGCACGGCCTATACCCGCGACGGCTCTTTTCAGGTCGATAGCCAAGGACAGTTGGTCACTGCCAGCGGCTTCCAGGTTCAGCCCGCAATCACGATCCCGGCGGACGCGCAGAGCGTCACCATCGGCAGGGACGGCACGGTATCGGTGGTGCAACCGGGCAATTCGGCGGCCCAGCAAGTGGGGACTATCCAGTTGGCCAACTTCATCAACCCGGCCGGACTGTCCAGCCAGGGTGAGAATTTGTACCTGGAAACCGCCGCCTCCGGCTCGCCTCTGCCGAATACGCCGGGTACCAACGGGGTCGGCGTGCTGAACCAGAGTTACGTGGAAGCCTCCAACGTCAATGTGGTTGAGGAATTGGTCAACATGATCGAGGCTCAGCGCGCCTACGACCTGAATTCCAAGTCGGTTACGGCTTCCGATCAGATGTTGCAGAAATTGGCGCAGATGTAAGGCGGCTTCCAACACGGAGAATAATCATGGCTGGTGCATTTATTAACAGGGATTATGCGGACAAGAAATTTCTCGGATTCGGCTCGGGCGCAGCCGCTCATGAAATGCAGGCGATTTCCCCGGCGATGCTGGTTGCCAACCTTGGGTTCGCGACTTTGGCCGTGATCGGTCTGCTGACGCTGACGGGCTGTTCCACGGTGCCACCTACCAACGTTCATCAGCCGATGAGCGTCAGGCCGGCGCCGATACCGGATCGCATCGCCACCGGCGGCGCCATCTTCCAGGCGAACTATTCCCGCCCCTTGTTCGAGGATCGCCGCGCTCGCAATGTTGGAGATGTGATCACCATCAATATTTCCGAGACAACCAGCGCCAGCAAGAACGTAAGTTCCACCGCCGACAAATCGAGCAGCATAAGCCAAACGGCGGTCACGCCCACGATCCTGGGCTACAAGCCTGATCCGTCGAAGCTATGGCTGGGTGGCATTATTGGCAGCACGACAAGCGTTGATCCCGTTACTGGCGTTGCGACGGTCAATCCGCCCAGTTTCGATACCAGCATCACCGCAAGCGGCGCACAGAGTTTTTCCGGGAAGGGTGATAGTGCGCAGAAGAACGCTCTTATTGGAACGATCACCGTAACCGTCATTGAAGTGCTGCCGAACGGCAATTTGCTGGTCAGCGGTGAGAAGCAGATGGGTATGAATGAAGGCACCGAATATATAAGGTTCTCCGGAGTAGTGAATCCAAGCACGATTTCATCGACGAATACCGTTTCTTCCACCCAGGTGGCGGATGCGCGGATCGAGTTCAAGGGCCGGGGCGAGATAGATTCGGCGCAGGCGATGGGGTGGCTCACGAAGTTCTTCCTGTCGGTGCTGCCTTTCTGACTATGGCTATCTGACCCCACGTAAATCAATTTCATTAAAAAAACCGTTCGCTAGTTTTTCATAAATCACGAGTTAAAGGAGAAATAAAATGGCTCAGATTATCAACACGAACATTGCATCGTTGAATGCCCAGCGCAACCTGAATGCATCCCAGGGCGCCCTGGCTACTTCGCTGCAACGGCTGTCTTCCGGCCTGCGCATCAACAGTGCCAAGGA
>DATKUY010000024.1:0-47289 GCA_035530375.1 Sulfuricella sp.
TTTTTCAAGTATGGCACGGTTTTGCGGAAATTTTGAGCCGTCAATTTTTTGTCTGTCAGGTGCGATTATTCTGACATTCTGCGATATGGAAACGTGTGTTTTGGCGGGTAGTGGTGAAGACGGGTTGTTTCAGGATTTTTGTCGAGCCGACAGGTCGCTTTACGAAACCAAGCGTGTTGGCCGTAATCGCCTGGTGCTGGCGCAAGGCTGATCTTTTCGCCGTGTTTTCGGGTATGATTTACGCTTCTTCGATGTTAGCGATTCAGGGTTTTCATGCTTAAACTGCGCGGCGGCAACGCTCTTTCCTCCTTCCGTCTCGAAAAACTGGTTCAGGCTCTGAGCAGCGCTGCGCCAGCGATCTCCCATATTCACGCGGAATACCGGCACTTCACCGCTACCCGCCGTGCGCTTGAAGCGCCGGAACTGGCGGTGCTGGAAAAAATTCTCACCTACGGCCCGGCATCGTCTGTGGAGGATCCGCAGGGCGAACTATTCCTGGTCGTGCCGCGGTTAGGCACGATTTCACCCTGGTCGTCCAAGGCTACCGACATCGCCAGCCATTGCGGCCTGGAGGCGATCGAGCGGATCGAGCGCGGCGTGGCGTTTTATGTGCAGAAGCGCGATGGCTCGGCAGTGACGGGGCAGGAGCGGCAGGCACTGCTGCCGCTGATCCATGACCGCATGACGGAAACGGTGCTGGCCGATTTCGATGCCGCCGAAAAACTATTCCGCCACTTCGAGCCGACGCCGTTCAAAAGCGTGGATATTCTGGGACAAGGGAAGGGCGCACTGGAGCAGGCCAACCGGGAAATGGGGCTGGCGCTGTCGCCCGATGAAATCGATTACCTGGTGGAGAACTTCACCCGCATCGGACGCAATCCCACCGATGTTGAACTGATGATGTTCGCCCAGGCCAATTCCGAGCATTGCCGCCACAAGATTTTCAACGCCGACTGGGTGATAGACGGCGAGAAGCAGGAAAAATCGCTGTTCGCCATGATCCGCAATACCCATGAAAAAAGTCCGCGCGGCACGGTGGTGGCTTATTCCGATAATTCCTCGATCATCGAGGGTTACACGGTGAAGCGTTTTTATCCGGGGAGCGGCCATGGATACGGCTACGTCGAGGATGACGCCCATATTCTGATGAAGGTGGAAACCCATAACCATCCCACCGCAATTGCGCCTTTCCCCGGCGCAGCCACCGGTTCGGGCGGCGAGATCCGCGACGAAGGCGCGACCGGTCGAGGTTCCAAACCGAAAGCCGGGCTGAGCGGTTTTTCCGTCTCCAACCTGAATATTCCGGAGTTTATTCAGCCGTGGGAAGGTGAGTATGGCAAACCCGGACGCATCGTTTCGGCACTCCAGATCATGCTTGAAGGGCCGATCGGCAGCGCGGCATTCAATAATGAATTCGGTCGCCCCAATCTGGCCGGTTATTTCCGTACCTATGAAGAGCGGGTGGCGGGTGAAATGCGCGGCTATCACAAGCCGATCATGCTCGCCGGCGGCGTCGGCAACATCTCCGCCCGCCATGCGGAAAAGCACCGGATCACGCCGGGTGCGCTGATTATTCAACTGGGTGGCCCGGCCATGCTGATTGGCTTGGGCGGCGGCGCTGCATCCAGCATGGACACCGGCGCCAATGCCGAAAACCTGGATTTCGACTCGGTGCAGCGTGGCAATCCGGAAATGCAGCGGCGCGCCCAGGAGGTGATCGACCGCTGCTGGCAGCTGGGTGATGGAAACCCCATTGTTTCGATCCATGATATCGGCGCGGGCGGGCTCTCCAATGCCCTGCCCGAGCTGGTGAATGACGCCAAGCGCGGTGGGCGTTTCCAGCTGCGCGCCATCCGCAACGAAGAGCCGGGCATGTCGCCGATGCAGATATGGTGCAACGAGGCGCAGGAACGCTACGTGCTGGCCGTCAAGCCGGAGGATTTTCCGCAGTTCGAGGCCATTTGCCAGCGCGAGCGCTGCCTCTACGCGGTAGTCGGCGAGGCTACTGCCGAAACCCGATTGCTGCTTGAGGACAGCTATTTCAACAACAAGCCGATCGACATGGATCTGTCGGTGCTGCTCGGCAAACCGCCGAAAATGACGCGCAATGTCGCTCACCTCGTGCGGGAATTGCCGGCGTTCGATCCGGCCGCGCTGGATCTGCGGGAAGCCGCATTGCGCGTGTTGAAACTGCCGGCGGTGGCGGACAAGACTTTTCTGATCTCGATCGGCGACCGTACCGTCGGCGGCTTGACTGCCCGCGACCAGTTCGTCGGGCCATGGCAGGTGCCGGTGGCGGATGTTGCCGTTACCCTGGCGGGCTACGAGGAATACCGTGGCGAGGCTTTCGCCATGGGCGAGCGCACGCCGCTGGCGCTGATCGACCCGGCCGCTTCAGGGCGCATGGCGATCGGCGAGGCGATCACCAATATCGCCGCAGCGCGCATCGCCAAAATCGGGGACATCAAGCTGTCCGCCAACTGGATGGCGGCGGCTGGCCATCCCGGCGAGGACGCCGCGCTCTACGATACGGTGCGCGCGGTGGGCATGGAGTTGTGCCCGGCACTGGGAATCAGCATCCCGGTGGGCAAGGATTCCATGTCGATGAAAACGGTGTGGGAAGAAAATGGGCAGAAAAAGGAAATCACCGCGCCGCTGTCGCTGATCGTTTCCGCCTTCGCGCCTTGCGTGGATGCGCGTGGCACGCTGACTCCCCAATTGCGCACCGATGCCGGCGACACCGACCTGATCCTGATCGACCTCGGCCAGGGCAAAAACCGCCTGGGTGGCTCGGCGTTGGCGCAGGTTTACCGGCAAAGCGGAAATGAGGCGCCCGATGTGGCTAGTGCCGCTCAGCTCAAGGCTTTTTTCGATACGATACAGACGCTCAATTCCGATGGGCGGATTCTTGCCTACCACGACCGCTCCGACGGCGGCTTGTTCGCCACGCTGTGCGAAATGATGTTTGCCGGCCATTGCGGCGTGACCGTCGACATGACCGAACAGGGAGGGGATCAGATCCTGGCAGCATTGTTCAGCGAGGAATTGGGTGCAGTGCTCCAGGTCAAGCGCAGCGACACTCCGGTGGTAATGGAGGTATTCCTTGCCGCAGGCATGCGCGGAGAACTGCATATGATCGGCACGCTGAACAATGATGCCAAGCTTTCCGTCCTGCGCAACGGCAACGAGATTCTCGGCGCATCGCGCATCGAACTGCACCGCGCCTGGTCGGAAACCACCAGCCGGATGCAGTCCCTGCGCGATAACCCGCAATGCGCCAGGCAGGAGTACGAACGGATCCTGGATGCCGGCGACCCCGGCCTGCAGGCAGTGCTGAGCTTCGATCCGAACGACAACGTCGCCGCCCCCTATATCGCTACCGGCAAGCGGCCACGCATGGCTATCCTGCGCGAGCAGGGTGTCAACGGTCAGGTGGAGATGGCGGCGGCCTTCGACCGCGCCGGCTTTGCGGCGGTGGATGTACACATGAGCGATGTCATTGACGGCCGCATTTCGCTCAAGGATTTTCAGGGCCTTGCCGCCTGTGGCGGCTTCTCCTTCGGCGATGTGCTGGGCGCGGGGGAGGGCTGGGCCAAGTCGATCCTGTTCAATGCCCGCGCACGCAGCGAGTTCGAAACTTTCTTCAGGCGCGGCGATACCTTTGCCCTTGGGGTATGCAACGGTTGCCAGATGATGAGCAACCTCCACGCCATCATTCCCGGTGCAGAAAACTGGCCGCATTTCGTGCGCAACAAGTCGGAGCAGTTCGAGGCGCGCTTCGTCATGGTGGAGGTGCAGCAAAGCCCTTCGCTGTTCTTTGACGGCATGGCCGGCAGCCGTATGCCGATCGTCGTGGCGCACGGCGAAGGTTATGCCGAGTTCGGCAGCGGCCAGCAGATGGGCGCAGCGCAGGTGGCATTGCGCTATGTGGACAACCGTGGGCAGCCGACCGAAGTTTATCCCGGCAATCCCAACAGTTCGCCGCAGGGTATCACCGGTTTGACTACGCCGGATGGCCGCTTTACTATCATGATGCCGCACCCGGAGCGGGTGTTCCGTGCCGTGCAGCATTCCTGGCACCCCGCCGGATGGGGCGAGGATGGGCCGTGGATGCGGATGTTCAGAAATGCGCGGAAATTGGTGGGGTAGCTCCAATTGATAAAACAGGAGATTCGGGATGAAGAGGGATAACAAAACCATCTCTTTGCCGGCACTCGAATCGGCTCTGGCAAATGACCAGTTGGTCTATTATTACCAACCCAAGATCTCGCTGGTTACGGGCAAGCCCAGCGGGGCGGAGGCGTTGCTGCGATGGATAGAGCCGGATGGCACTATAATCCCGCCGTCGGAATTTATCCCTCTTGCCGAGGAAACCGGGTTTATCACTAAAATCGCATGTGCGATGTTTCCAAAGCTGATCGCAGATTTACTTATTATTAACGACATCAACGATTTGCTGGTCATCTCATTTAACCTTACGGCGCAGGACTTCGAATCGCCGGAGATGACAGATTTGATTCATGGCGCCATTCTCAGCAGCCAGCTTGATCCCGGACGGTTGCAGGTAGAATTGACCGAAGCCTCGATCATCGATGGCGGCAAGCCTATCGTGCGGGAACGTCTGCAGGGCTTGGTCGGCTTGGGAGTAACATTGGCCATGGACGATTTTGGCACGGGCTACTCTTCCATCGATACATTGAGCCAGTGGCCCTTCAAGGTGATCAAGCTCGACCGTGGGATGATTCGGCGCATGAATGACTGCCCGAAATCCACGGCGATTGTTCAGTCCAGCATCAGGATGGCGCATGCGTTGGGCATAAATATCATCGCAGAGGGAATCGAGACAGTCGAAATATATAATTTCCTGATGCAGGCGGGCTGTACGGAGGCCCAGGGATTCTGGATGGCGCAGCCGTTACCGATGGCGGAATTTCTGACTTTTATCAAGAAGGATCAGCGCTGGTCCGGGCTGCCTGTCGGCTTGATCCATATCGCTCAGCTTGATCATATTCATTGGCGGAAAACCATTATTGACCAGGTCGTCAGCAACTCATTCGATGAGCCGGGTGTGGGCAAGGTGCAGAGATTCACGGCGGAGATGGACCATACAAAATGCAGGCTGGGACAATGGATTTTCGGCCACGGACAGGAATTCAAGGGGCAGAAAGCATTTGACATGCTGGAAGAACCACACCGACGTTTGCATGCGATAGGGAAGGAACTGATCAAGGCTGCAGAGCGCAATGCTCCGCACGACGAAATGGCGATTTTGTTGCGGAAATTGACGCAGGTGTCCAGTCTGCTTTTGGGGTTGCTGCAGGAACTGGAGAATCAGGCCGTTTTTTGATGAATCTGAATTTGTGCCGGGCAGCGGAACGAGTTCTTCAGGCTAGCGAAACCTAGAATTTGTGCACGTATTCAGCTAGCCAGGCTTTTACGTCCTGATCTCCGTTGCCCTTGACATAGCGAAATTCAAACTCGTTGTTTTTGTCCATATCGAAGCTCGGTCCAAGATAAAACTTATGGACGTGTTTCCCGGGAGTACCGTCAATGGAATTGATTTCGCGATAGGCGACCGTCCATGCCCAATATTTGTCGAACTTGTATTCGACCCCAGGCTCCACATAGGCATAGTTGAAGTTGCGCTCATTGTTTGAGCTGCGCCCCACGCCACCGCGTACGTAATAGCCAATCCGGTCCGTGAATTCGCCGTCATGGCGGATCCGAAGGAACAGCTTGTTCTCCTTCGCGCGTACGCCATCGCTGTCGGCCGACATGTCGCGATTTTTCTCGACAAGCAGTTCCACTCGGCTAATGAAATTCTCTTCGGAGAATTCCCAGCCCGGGATAAGTGTCACTGCATGATTAGTGATGCCGGTTTGGTTGTTCTTTTCCGATTCCAATTCCAAGCCGATTCTTCCACCGTCGGCATGTACTGCTGCACTGGCTGCCAAGAGCACAAACGCAAAATATTTGATGTTCATGTAATCGATTTTCATTGGATCTTAGAAAGTTAAACGGGTTCAATCGTAAAAATTTGAGTGTTGCAAGGTAAAGAGGTGGCCCAATTAACAACACAATATATGAACCCTTGGAATTTGTGCAAGGATTTGAAATGAACAAGGGCGCCTGTGGCGCCCTTGTTCATTACTGCGAGTGTCGCGTTATTTCTTTTCGACCTCCGCAGTTTCTACGATTTTTGCTTTGGCGCGCAAGTCGGCGATCATCTTGTTGATTTGCTGCTGTTGCAGGCGCTGCTGCAGGTTCTGTTTTACTTCTTCGAACAGTGGCGCCTTTATTGCGCGCGTATCATCCAGCCTGATGACATGCCAGCCGAACTGGCTTTTCACCGGTTCAGTGGTGAAATGGCCTTTTTGCAGCTTGATCATGGCAGCGCTGAATTCCGGCACGAAATTGGCGGCTGCGGACCATCCCAGATCGCCGCCTTTTACCTTGGAGCCGGGATCTTTGGATTTTTCTTCGGCCAGTTTCTCAAATTTCTTTGGGGCCTTCTTCAACTGGGCGATGATCGATTTTGCCTCGGCTTCGCTCCCTACCAGGATGTGGTGGGCATGGTATTCCTTGTCGCCCATCTGGGATTTGATTCTTTCGTATTCGGCTTTCAGTGCATCATCGCTGATGGTGTTATTTTTGACGTAGTCCTGCAGGTAGGCGCGAATCAGTACGGACTGCCGTGCCAGATCGATCTGGGTGAGCACGTCGGCGGATTTGTCCAGGCCTTTTTTGATTGCTTCCTGGGCGACGACTTCTTCGATTATCAGCTTGTCCAGTATGTTTTTCCTGAGTTCAGGAGAGTCCGTTTTGCCTTGTTGTCCGGTTTGCCTGAGCAGGAAATCGAGGCGCTCCTGGCTGATGGGGGTGCCGTTTACCGTGGCAACTACCCCGCCACTGGCAGGAGTTGTGGCGGCGGACTTGTTGGCGTCCTGCGCATTGCATGACGCCAGGGTGAGCATGCTGCCAATGGAAATTGCGAGAATCCTGGATTTGTATGAAAACATCAATAGTATCCTTAGAGGTAGTTGATAAATATGGTCGGGCGGTTAATCGGTACTCTAATTTTCGTCGGGAGTGTACGCTTTTATGCTGATTGCGTGAATCTCTTTCTGCATCATATCTCCCAGCAGTTCGTTTATCATGCGGTGACGGGCAATCGGCGGTTTCCCGGCGAATTGAGCCGAAACGAGCGTCAGTCGGTAATGCCCGCCACCGCCTTTGGCGCCTTCGTGGCCTGCGTGCCGGGCGCTTTCATCCTCGATTTCCAAGCGTTCTGGCGAAAGCGGGGCAAGTCTGGCGCGAATTTTTTCGATGGCATTCATGATGGTAGCACTTTTTTGAATGGTTTGATTGTGACCCGTTCGTAAACCCCGGCAGCGGTATAGGGGTCAGCATCAGCCCAGGTGCGGGCGGCTTCAAGCGATTCGAATTCGGCTACGATCAAGCTGCCGGAAAATCCGGCCGGCCCGGGGTCGGGACTGTCGATTGAAGGAAAAGGCCCGGCCAGCACCAGTCGACCATCCTGCTGTAAGGCATTCAGCCGCGCGAGGTGGGCGGGGCGGGCAGCCAGGCGCTTCTCCAGGCTGTTGGCAGCGTCTTTGCCGGCGATCGCGTACAGCATTATTGCGGATCCTTGTCTTCGACGTATTTTGCCAGCAACATGCCCTGGCCGAGAACGAATACCAGCATCAGACCGAGAATGCCGAATAGCTTGAAATTGACCCAGGTGTCGGTGGAAAAATTAAAAGCCACATACAGGTTGACGATGCCCACTATGGCAAAGAAAACGGCCCAGCCGAAATTCAGCCTGAGCCAGATATTTTCCGGCAGGGTCATCTGCTTCCCCATCATTGCCTTGATCAGGTTTTTCTTGAAACCGATCTGGCCGACCAGCAGTACCGAGGCAAACAGCCAGTAGAGCACGGTGGGTTTCCATTTGATGAAGGTGACATCGTGCAGCAACAAGGTTGCGCCGCCGAACACCGTGATGATCGCCAGGCTGATCCATAGCATGGTGTCGACTTTGCGGTGGCGAAACCAGACCCAGCCGATTTGTGCGAAGGTGGCTCCGATCGCGACTGCGGTGGCGGTAAAAATACCGAAAAATTTATAGGCGGCAAAAAACAGAATAATGGGGAAAAGGTCAAACAGGAATTTCATCTGGGGCTTGGCAACTGATCCATCGTTTCATCGAGACCGGTATTTTGCTATGATTCGGGTTGTTTTAACAAGCCCGATATTAATGTCCTCTTCAATTGACTTGCATAGTCACTCAACCATTTCCGATGGTTTGCTTACCCCCTCCGAACTGGTAGGACGCGCCGCAGCCCAAGGTGTCAAGGTGTTGGCGCTGACCGACCACGACGATGTCGCCGGTCTGGAAGAGGCGCGCGCAGCAGCGCAAACTGCGGGTATTTCGCTGGTCAATGGCGTTGAAATTTCGGTGACCTGGAATAATCGCAGCGTGCATCTTGTCGGTTTGCGCATCGATCCCGCTTACGCGCCATTGCGTGACGGATTGGCGGCAATCCGCGCCGGGCGCGGCGAGCGCGCCAAGCTGATCGCCGCCGAACTGGGCAAGGCCGGTATTGCCGGCAGCCTCGAAGGTGCCTATGCTTATGCCGCTAACCCGAGCATCATCAGCCGTACCCATTTCGCCCGCTTTCTGGTGGAAAAAGGAGTGGTCAAGGATACCCGCGCCGTGTTCAAGAAATATCTGGTCAAGGGCAAACCGGGCTTTGTGGCTCACCGCTGGGCCGATTTTGCCGAGGCAATAGGCTGGATCCGTGGAAGCGGCGGCATCGCGGTGCTTGCCCATCCCGGCCGCTATGATCTGGGCAGGACCAATCTGGGTGGCCTGATCGCCGATTTCAAGGAAGCCGGAGGCGAGGCAATCGAGGTGGTGACGGGCAGTCATACCGCCGACCAGTTCATTCAATTTGCCCAATACGCCAGCGAGTTCGGCCTGCTGGCCTCCTGTGGTTCCGATTTTCATGGTCAGGGCGAAAGCTACATGGATCTTGGCCGTCTGCCGGAACTGCCGTCCGGCTGCAATCCGGTGTGGCACGACTGGCCGGAGATGGCGAGCCCTGAGTTTAAAGCCCTGAGTCCTGAGTCTAAGGCGGGCCTTACTCAGCACTCAGCACTCAGCACTCAGCACTGAATTTATATGGCCCAGTTTTTTGTCATTCATCCGGAAACTCCCCAGCCGCGCCTGATCCGCCAGGCGGTGGAAATCATCCGCAACGGCGGGGTGGTCGCCTATCCAACCGATTCCTGCTATGCACTGGGCTGTGGTCTGGGCGACAAGGCAGCGCAGGATCGCATCCGCGCCATCCGCGGCATGGACGAAGATCATCCGTTGACGCTGGTGTGTCGCGATCTGGCTGAAATCTCGGTTTATGCCAAGGTGGACAACCGCCAGTTCCGGCTACTCAAGGCGAATACGCCTGGCATCTATACGTTCATTCTCGAAGCGACGCGGGAGGTGCCGAAACGCCTCCAGCATCCGAAGCGCAAGACCATCGGCTTGCGCGTGCCGGATCACCCGATTGTCCAGGCACTGCTGGCCGAACTCGAGGGCCCGCTGCTGACTACCACCTTGCAGTTGCCCGGGGATGATCAGCCGCTCAACGACCCGTATGATATCCGCGACTTGCTGGAGCACCAGGTGGACCTGGTGATGGATGGCGGATATGGCGACGTGGATACCACCACGATTATCGACTTGAGCGGGGAAGCGCCGGTGCTGGTAAGACGAGGCAAGGGCGACATCCAACCATTTGGACTGGAAGAGGAATAATGGAACTGAATATTGTGCAGCAGATCGCTGTCTATGCCTTGCCGGTGGTGTTCGCCATCACCCTGCACGAAGCGGCGCACGGCTATGTCGCCAAGCATTTTGGCGATACCACGGCCTACATGTTGGGGCGGGTGAGCCTGAATCCGTTGCGCCATATCGACCCGATCGGCACCATCCTGGTTCCGCTGCTGACCATGTTCTTTGGCGGGATACTGTTCGGCTGGGCCAAGCCGGTGCCGGTGAATTTCGGCCATCTGCGCAATCCCAAGAAAGACATGCTGTGGGTGGCGCTGGCCGGCCCTGCATCAAACCTGGCCATGGCCTTCTGCTGGGCGCTGGTGATGAAGATCGCCACCATCATGCCGGACACCGTTTTTTCTCTGCCGATGGCGCTGATGGGGCGGGCCGGCATCACCATCAACGCCGTACTGATGGTGCTCAATCTGCTCCCCCTGCCGCCACTGGATGGCGGACGGATTGCCGTCAGCCTGCTGCCAAGCCGGCTGGCCTATCGTTATGCGGCGCTCGAACCTTATGGCATGATCGTGCTGGTGATCCTGCTGTTCAGCGGCGTGTTGGGCGCGATCATGTGGCCGCTGATCGATGCCACCATGACACTGATTTCACTGCTTTTCGGAATATGAGAGAAAGAACCTGAAAGATGTTTACTGAACGCGTTTTGTCCGGCATGCGCCCGACCGGCAGTCTGCACCTTGGCCACTATCACGGGGTGCTGAAAAACTGGGTCAGGTTGCAGCATGAATACGAATGCCTGTTTTTCGTTGCCGATTGGCATGCGCTCACCACCCATTACGATACGCCGGGGGTGATCGAGCAGAGCGTATGGGACATGGTGATCGACTGGCTTGCCGCCGGTGTGGATCCGTCGCGGGCCACGTTGTTCATCCAGTCGCGCGTGCCGGAGCATGCCGAGCTGCACCTGCTGCTGTCGATGATGACGCCGCTGGGCTGGCTCGAGCGCATGCCGACCTACAAGGACCAGCAGGAGAAGCTGTCCGGGAAGGACTTGAGCACTTATGGTTTTCTCGGCTATCCGTTGTTGCAGGCGGCAGACATCCTGATTTACCGCGCCAACCAGGTGCCGGTGGGCGAGGATCAGGTGCCGCACATCGAATTCACGCGCGAACTGGCGCGGCGCTTCAACCACTTGTATGGCCGGGAGCCGGGATTCGAGGAAAAGGCAGAGGCCGCGATCAAGAAACTCGGCAGCAAGCGCGCCAAGCTTTATGAGGAACTGCGCACCCGCTTCCAGCAGGAAGGCGACGAGGAGGCGCTGGAATCGGCGCGCGCCCTGCTCAACGACCAGCAGAACCTGAGCCTGGGAGACCGAGAGCGGCTTTTTGGCTATCTGGAAGGCGGCGGCAAGATGATCCTGGCCGAGCCGCAGGCGCTGCTCACGGCGGCATCGAAGATGCCGGGCCTGGACGGCCAGAAGATGTCGAAGTCCTACAACAACACGATTTCGCTGCGCGAGGACGAAGACAGTGTGGTGAAAAAAATCCGCACCATGCCGACCGATCCGGCGCGGGTGCGGCGCACCGATCCGGGCACGCCGGAAAAATGTCCGGTGTGGCAGTTCCATCTGGTCTATTCTGAAGAAAGCCGTCGGCAATGGGTGCAGCAGGGCTGCACTACCGCCGGCATCGGCTGCCTGGAGTGCAAGCAGCCGGTGATCGACGCAGTGCTGGAAGAGCAGAAGCCGATGCGCGAGCGTGCCCTGATGTACATGGACGACCCCACTCTGGTGCGCAATATCATTTCCGATGGGTGCGAAAAGGCGCGTGAACTGGCATCCGAGACCATGCGCGATGTGCGCGAAGCGATGGGGTTGAATTACGGCTAATCGAACTCCATGTAAGGGGCATCATGCCGAGAAAAAAGAAAACCAAAAACGAGCAGGAGCTGTTAGAAGGCGAGGTGTTGCACTCACGGGAAACTGAAGCGGAAGCGTCACCGCCCGCACTGGCCGGCATCTACCCCCCTACGCTTTATCTGCTGCCATTGTCGGAGCGTCCGTTTTTCCCGGCACAGACCCTGCCGTTGCTGATGAACGAAGGGCCGTGGCTGGACACGGTGAAGAAGATCGGCGAAACTCGCCACCAGATGGCGGGGCTTGTTTTGGTTAACCTGCCTCATGTCGAGGATGCCGGGCCGGAAGATTTTTATTCCGTTGGTACCTTGGTGCGCATGCATCACCCGGTGCGTTCGGAAGGCAAGATACAGTTCATCGCCGAGGGCCAGAGCCGTTTTCGCATCGTAAAATGGGTTTCGGACAAGCCGCCCTATCTGGTTCAGGTCGAATATCCCCTTGAGATTGCGCGCAATGAGGATGAACTCAAAGCCTATGCGATGGCAATCATCAATACCATCAAGGAATTGATCCCGCTCAATCCGCTGTACAGCGAAGAGTTGAAATTCTTTCTCAACCGCTTCAGCCCGAACGAACCCTCGCTGCTGGCCGATTTTGCCGCTTCTCTCACTACTGCCTCGAAAGAGGAATTGCAGTCGGTGATGGATGCCTTCAATTTGCGCCGCCGCATGGAAAAGGTGCTGGTGCTGATCAAGAAGGAACTCGAGGTCGCCAAGCTGCAATCGCAAATCCGCGAACAGGTCGAGCAGAAAATGACCAAGCAGCAGCGCGAGTTTTTCCTGCGCGAACAACTCAAGGAAATCCAGAAAGAGCTGGGTCTGGCAAAGGACGACAAGACCGCCGACATCGAGCGTTTCCGCGATCGCCTTGCCAAGCTGGAGCCTCCCGAACCGGCGCAGAAGCGCATCGATGAGGAAATGCAGAAACTTTCCGTGCTTGAATCGGGTTCGCCGGAATACGCGGTGACGCGTAATTATCTCGACTGGCTGAGCCAGTTACCTTGGGGGCTGTTTTCCAAAGACAAGCTCGACCTCCTGCGCGCGCGCAAGATACTTGACCACGACCACGATGGTCTGGAGGACGTGAAGGAACGCATCATCGAGTTTCTGGCGGTAGGCGCGCTCAAGGGCGAGATCGCCGGTTCCATCCTGTTGCTGGTGGGGCCGCCTGGTGTCGGCAAGACTTCCATCGGCCACTCGATCGCCAATGCTCTGGGACGCAAATTCTACCGCTTTTCGTTGGGCGGAATGCGCGACGAGGCAGAAATCAAGGGGCATCGCCGCACCTATATCGGCGCCATGCCGGGCAAGTTCATCCAGGCGATCAAGGAATGCGGCGTGGCAAATCCGGTGATCATGCTGGATGAAATTGACAAGATCGGCGCCTCCTATCAGGGCGATCCGGCTTCCGCCTTGCTGGAGGTGCTCGATCCCGAGCAGAACGTGGATTTCCTCGACCATTATCTGGACGTGCGCTTCGATTTATCCAAAGTGCTGTTTATCTGTACCGCCAACCAGCTCGACACCATCCCGGCGCCGTTGCTCGACCGGATGGAAACGCTCCGGCTTTCCGGTTATATCACTGCCGAGAAGGTGCAGATCGCCAAGCACCACCTGTGGCCGAAGCAGCTGGAGAAGGCAGGGGTGCGGCGCAGTGAGCTGACCATTACCGAGGCTGCGCTCAAGCGCATTATCGAAGGCTACGCGCGCGAGGCCGGAGTACGTAACCTGGAAAAGCAGCTCGGCAGAATGGTGCGCAAGACGGTGGTGAAGATTGCAGGCGGGGCAAGAAAGCCGATCCATCTGGGTGTCGGCGAGGTCGAGGAATATCTCGGCAAGCCGGTATTCATGCCGGAAAAGCCGATTACCGGTGTTGGCGTGGTGACGGGGCTGGCCTGGACTGCGATGGGTGGCGCCACGCTCTCGATCGAGGCGACCCGTGTGCATACCAAAACTCGCGGCCTGAAGCTGACCGGCAAGCTTGGCGAAGTGATGCGCGAGTCTGCGGAAATCGCCTACAGCTATATCTCCTCACACCTCAAGGCATTCAAGGGCAATCCGGGATTTTACGATGACGCATTCATCCACCTGCACGTACCGGAAGGCGCAACGCCCAAAGACGGCCCCAGTGCCGGTATCACCATCGCTACCGCATTGTTGTCGTTGGCGCGCAATGAGAAAATTTCCCGCCCGCTGGCGATGACTGGCGAGTTGACGCTGACCGGCGAAGTGCTGCCGATCGGCGGCCTGCGCGAAAAAGTGATCGCGGCAAGGCGCATTCGTATCATGGAACTGATATTCCCGGAAGCCAACCGGCGTGATTTCGATGAGCTGCCGGACCACATAAAGGAAGGCGTGGCAGCGCATTTCGTGAGACAATTCAAAGATGTGGTAAAAATCGTTTTTGATTGAAGGCACCCCCTTAAACCGCGGAGGACGCAGAGGGCGCGGAGGTTTATGTAATGAGTTTTTCATGCCCCCGCTCCCCTTGCGGTGATCAAGATGTCTGAAGTCGCCGAAATACCCGTTGCCCGCATTCATGGCGAACCACTCGCCGTGCTGCCGCATGATCTTTACATCCCGCCGGATGCGCTCGAGGTTTTCCTCGAAACTTTCGAAGGCCCGCTCGATCTTCTGCTATACCTGATCCGCCGCCAGAGTCTTGATGTGCTGAACATTCCGATGGCGGAACTGACCAGGCAGTACATGGGTTATGTCGAGATGATGCATGCCAGCCAGTTGGAACTGGCTGCGGAATATCTCCTGATGGCGGCGCTGCTGATCGAGATCAAGTCGCGCATGCTGCTGCCGCGTCGCGAGGATGCGCGCGACGATGAAGCCGATCCGCGCGCCGAACTGGTGAGAAGGTTGCTGGAATATGAGCAGATGAAACTGGCGGCGCAACGCCTGGATGAACTGCCTGTCGCCGGACGCGATTTCGCGCTGGTTCAGGTGTGGCTGGAACAGGCTGCGGCAAAGCGCCTGCCGGAAGTCAGTCTGGATGACTTGAAGCAGGCGTGGATGGGTGTTCTGGCGCGAGTCAAGGCAAACCGCCATCACAAGGTCAGCCGCGAGGAGTTGTCGGTGCGCGAGCACATGAGCCGGATATTGCGTCGCCTGAAAGACGAACATTACGCCGAGTTTGCCGCACTGTTCGACCCGGCACGCGGCGTGCCTGAACTGGTGGTGACTTTTCTGGCATTGCTGGAACTATCCAGGGAATGCCTGGTAACGATTACCCAGCAGGAACCGTTCGCATCGATTTATGTGAAATTGAGACATGCAGACGCCTGATTCCGGAGAAATCAAGCGGGTGCTGGAAACCGCCCTGCTGGCGAGCCATGTGCCGCTTTCCCTGGCCGAACTGAAAAAACTGTTCGATTTCGATCTGGGCACGGAAGTCCTGCGCAAGCTGCTGGATGAACTCCGCCAGGACTGGGCGGGGCGAGGCGTGGAACTGGCTGGCGTGGCGAGCGGCTGGCGTTTCCAGGTGCGCGCCGAGTACCAGAAATACCTCGATCGCCTCAGCCCGGAAAAGCCGCCGCGCTATTCGCGCGCGGTGATGGAAACCTTGTCGATCATCGCCTACAAGCAACCGGTGACGCGCGGCGACATAGAAAACATCCGTGGTGTCGCGGTCGGCAGCCAGATATTGAAGACGCTGGAAGGCCGCGGCTGGATCGATGTGGTCGGCCACCGTGATGTGCCGGGAAGGCCGGAACTGTTTGCAACCACGAAAAAATTGCTCGACGATCTTGGCTTGCTCTCGCTGGAGGAGTTACCGCCACTCGAGCAGCAGTCCAATATGGATTTACTCGTTACGCCCAATGAATAAATGAAAGCAGGAAGATATGGCAGAAAATAGGAAAACAGCCGGGCAGCGTCCTGATTCACCGCCGAAAACGAAAGCGGTCAACCAGGAAAAACGGGGAGGGAAAAACACGCCGTTTCGCCGCCCACTGAATGCGCGCAGCGAGGCCAAGGCAGGCAAGAGTGAAGAAGTTCATCTTCCCGACGAAGAAATTCAGCATCAGGAGGATGAAGGCGTAGTCGAACAAGCCGATAAAGCCGGTTCTCCGAGTCGCCGTCGGGGGCCGCCCACCCAGAAGCTGCAGAAAATACTGGCGCAGGCCGGACTGGGCTCGCGCCGCGACATGGAAGAATTGATCAAGAACGGCCGAGTGACGGTCAATGGCCAGGTGGCCGAACTGGGTGCGCGCATTGCGGATGACGACTGGGTGAGGGTGGACGGTAAGAACGTTCGCGTCCGTCCGGCTGACCGGATGCCGCGCATCATGCTCTACCACAAGCCGGAAGGCGAGATTGTCAGCCGCGACGACCCGGATGGCCGTCCCACCGTGTTCGACCGTCTGCCGCAAATGAGAACCTCGAAATGGATCGCCATCGGGCGTCTCGATTTCAATACCAGCGGGCTGTTGATTTTTACCACTTCCGGCGAACTGGCCAACCACCTGATGCACCCACGTTTCGAAGTGGAGCGCGAATACGCGGTGCGCACCATGGGGTCGCTCATGCCGGAGCAGATGAAGCAGCTCACGAACGGGATTGAGCTCGAGGATGGTACGGCGAAGTTCGACCAGGTCAGCGATCAGGGCGGCGAGGGCACCAACCACTGGTATCGCGTGGTGTTGAGGGAAGGCCGCAATCGCGAAGTGAGACGCATGTTCGAGGCTATCGGCCTGATGGTCAGCCGCCTGATGCGGGTGCGCTTCGGCGTGATCAATCTGCCCTCGCGCCTGAAACGGGGGCAGACTCTCGAGCTCGAAGCGGCGGAAGTCGCCAAGGTGTTAAAGTGGGCGGGGATAGAGGCGCCCAGGGTGACCGTCGCGCAACGGCAAACCGACGAGGTCAGAAGAACAACCCGAGTCAAGTCACATCATCCCGCCGCACCGGAAAAGTCGGCTCGCCGTCCGCGCGGGGGGGCACATTCCCGCTGACTCGCTTGCAGCAATGGGTACCCCATTGTTTTACGCTACCCATTGCGTGAGCAGGTTGCCCCTATTAGCCAAAATTATGCAAACCTCTTATGAAGAAAGAAGTAGCGCGTCTTTTTAAATATGTTCGTCCAGAATCGGGCTTGGAAATTCTGGTATCAGGGTTAATTCGTTTTTCCCCACCACAGGCATTCAATGATCCATTTGAATTAAAACCAAACATTCGGGGTTTTGCTTCTATAGAAATCATTGACGAGATTGTTGCTAAGAACACCCCTAATATCCTTCGCCAGGAATATGAAAAGCTACCGCAATATTTCAGAAGTGCTCTGTCCTATGAGGAATTTATTGAATTATCGACAACTCGATGTACTGACGGAAACATTGACACTCCTTTTTAAGGAGTGCGCTCGAATCAAGGGTTAAAAAGAATTGCTGGAATCCTTTGCCTCACTGAAAAGGAGGATAACCTCCAAATGTGGGCACACTATGCGGATAGTCACAAGGGTTTTGTGGTTGAGTTTGATGTTACCCACGAATATTTCAAGCAGCATGATTCATCAAAACGAACGCCCATGTTTTTGAAGAAGGTCGAATATTTCGAGAGTCGCCCAACGCTTCTGTTTTCCGGATTACGAGCGGAAGATATTTTTCTTTCAAAGAGTTGCGACTGGAAATATGAGCAAGAATGGAGAATGTTTGCTCCAGTTGGAGTATGCACAAAAAATCAAACTAGTCGGCGATGAGGAAATTCATCTATTCGAATATCCGCGTGACGCAGTATGTCGTGTCATTTTGGGCTGCAAGGCGAGTCTTAAGTCTGAAACATCTGTGCGATCAATTTTGAATTCAGTCTCTGCTCTGGCTCATGTTGAATTGTTGAGAGCATCAATTGATTCGCATGATTTCAAGCTCAATTTCCATAAGGTGTAGCTCTCACACTCTGATTTTATGGGCGTTGCATGAGGGTGCTCGCACAAATCACCTGATTCTGTATATGTTTGGAAAGTAGTGAAAGATGGCAAGGAGGAGCATTATTCTGCCCAGTTTTGAATCTTCAAGTCAGGCACCCGCTCAAACTCTCTGACGTTGTTGGTGACGAGGGTGCATTGCAGGCACAAGGCATGAGCGGCAATCAAAGTGTCCAATGGGCCGATTGGAGTGCCAGCGTATTCCAGTCCGGCCCGGATGGTTCCATAGGCCGCTGCCGCAGCATCATCGAATGCCACAATTTCGAAACGTTCAATAAAGCCTTCGAACCTTTCCTTGTTCTGTTCCGGCCTGGAACTCTTTGCCACTCCATAGCGCAGTTCAGCAACGGTGATTGAGGAAATGAGGATGTCGCCATACATGAGGCCATCCATGTGCTTCAGAATGGCCTCATGCTGCGGCTTGCGGTTGATGAGGTAAATGCAGATGTTAGTGTCGAGCAGGTAACGCATTGGCTAACTGAAATCGCGTTCTTGCTGTTTGGCCGGCTGGTCGCGCTCGATCTGAAAGTCCGGACTGAACTGATCAAGTGACGCCTTGAGCAGGGCATATGAATATCGCTTCGGCATCAGCATAATGGCGTCGCCTAGCTTCTTGACTACCACCTCGTCACCTTCCAGGCGGAATTCTTTCGGCAGCCGCACGGCTTGGCTATTGCCATTCATGAATAGTTTCGCGGTTTGCATGATTACGCCCCTTTTAATAAGTATATATTCTAAGTATATACCTTTAGGGTTGGCTATTCCAGAGTGGCTTTCATAATTAAACCATTTGCTCTTTGGTCAGCAGGAACACATGTTCGTCACCGGCACTGATTTCCAGCCAGGTAAACGGCAGTTCGGGGAAGGCGTCTTCCAGTGCATCGCGGTTGTGGCCGATTTCCACTACCAGCAGTCCACCCTTGTTCAGATGCTTCGGTGCATCGTGCAGGATCACACGCACATGTTCCAGGCCGTCCTCGCCGCTGGCGAGCGCAGCGACCGGCTCGTGCCGGTATTCTTCGGGGAGGTCTTGCATCGAAGGCGCGTTGACATAGGGTGGGTTGCTCACGATCAGGTCGTAGCTACGGCCTTTCAGGGCAGAGAACAGGTCGGACTGAATCAGGCTGACTTGCTCGTTCAGGCCGTAGTCGGCGACATTGCGTTTAGCCACTTCAAGCGCATCGGGCGACAGGTCGACGGCGTCGATCCGGGCATTGGGGAAGGCGTGCGCCATCAGGATGGCGAGGCAGCCTGAACCGGTACACATGTCCAGGCCGCTGGCGACATCTTCCGGTTCCTCAATCCAGGGTGCCATTTGCTCCCGCAGCAGTTCGGCGATGAAAGATCGCGGCACGATGACCCGTTCGTCCACATAAAAACGGAATTCGCCGAGCCATGCTTCATGAGTGAGATAGGGCGCGGGCAGGCGCTCCTCTATGCGGCGGCGCAGGATTTCCAATACACTTTCGACTTCCTCCGGCAGCAGGCGCGCATCGAGAAATGGTTCCAGCCGGTCAATCGGCAAGTGCAGGGTGTGCAGGATCAGGTAGGCCGCCTCGTCGTAGGCATTGGTGGTGCCGTGACCGAAAAACAGCTCAGCCTGGTTGAAGCGACTCACTGCAAAGCGCAGCAGGTCGCGCACGGTAACAAGATGGTTTTTTGCCTGATCGAAGTTCATTTTTTCACCAATATATTTTCCAGCGTGCGCCGGTAGATTTCCTTGAGCGGTTCGATGTCGGCCACGGCTACGCATTCGTCGATCTTGTGGATGGTCGCGTTGAGCGGGCCGATTTCGAGTACCTGCGGGCAGATGTCCGCAAGGAAGCGCCCGTCCGAGGTGCCGCCGCTGGTGGAAAGTTCGGCATCCACGCCGGTGGTTTCCTTGATTGCCTGGGCTACGGCATCCACCAGGTTGCCCTTGGGGGTGAGGTAAGGTTTTGCGGAGAGCGCCCATTTCAGCTCATAGTCCAGGCCGTGCCGGTCGAGGATGGTGTGAACCTTGGCTTTCAGGCCATCGACCGTGCTGGCAGTGGAGAAGCGGAAGTTGAACAGGATTTCTACCGTGCCGGGCACCACGTTGGTGGCGCCGGTGCCGCCGTGGATGTTGGAAATCTGCCAGGTGGTCGGCGGGAAGTATTCGTTACCCGCGTCCCAGACTGTTTCTGCCAGTTCGGCGATGGCGGGGGCGGCGAGGTGGATCGGGTTCTTGCCGAGGTGCGGATAGGCGATGTGGCACTGGATGCCTTTCACCGTCAGCGTGCCGGACAGCGAGCCGCGCCGGCCATTCTTGAGGGTATCGCCGAGTCTGGCCGCGCAGGTGGGCTCGCCGACGATGCAGTAGTCGATCAGTTCATCGCGTGCCTGCAGTGTCAGCACAACTTTTTCGGTGCCATCCACCGCGACGTCCTCTTCGTCGGAAGTGACCAGCAGCGCAATCGAACCGGGGTGGGCGGGATGCGCTGCGACGAATTCCTCGATGGCGGTGACGAAAGCGGCGAGCGAGGTTTTCATGTCCGCCGCGCCGCGCCCGTACAGCATGTCGTCACGCAGTGTCGGCGTGAAAGGCTCGCTGCCCCATTTTTCCGCCGGGCCGGTCGGCACCACATCGGTGTGGCCGGCGAAGCAGATCAGCGGTTTGCTATCGCCGCGTCGCGCCCAGAAATTGTCCACTTTGCCGAAGTGCATGCGTTCAATCCTGAACCCGGCTTTTTCCAGCCGTTCGATCAGGATTTTCTGACAGCCAGCGTCATCCGGCGTGAGCGAGCGGCGGGCGATCAGCGCCTTGGCCAGCTCTAGCGTGCTGTTGTCCATGCTTTACTTTCCAAATAGCGATTGATAATGGGCTTCGTCGAAGCCAACGTGAATGTTACCGTCTTTTTCCAGCACCGGGCGCTTGATCACGCTGGGTTTTTCCAGCATCAGTTGGATTGCGGCAGCTTCGTCGCTGACGGTGGCCTTGGCCTCGTTCGGCAACTGGCGCCAGGTGGTGCCTTGGCGATTCACCAGCTTTTCCCAGGCCACCTGTCTTAACCAGGTTTCTAGCAGTTCTTCACTGACACCTTGTTTTTTGATGTCGTGAAAATCGGCCTCGATACCGTGTTGGGTCAACCAGGTACGGGCTTTCTTGACTGTATTGCAATTAATAATTCCGTAAAGTTTCATTTTGATATTTTTTTATAATAAATTATATTGGGATGTTGTTATCCTAATTCAGCGGGGGCGGACATGCCATTTATAGATTGGGATCATACCTATAGCGTCAGGAATCAGGTGCTTGACGAGCAACATCAGCGAATATTCCGGCTGATTAGCGAGCTGCATCTTGCGATGTTTTCCAACAAAGGCCGAGAACAGGTGGCGGTGACGATTGGCGAACTGATCAAGTATGTAAATGAGCATTTTGCCGATGAAGAGCGGGAGATGGAGGCTTGTGGCTTTCCGGGACTGGCGGAGCATAAGAAAGAACATGAAAGGTTGAGAAAGCGCGTGCTGGATCTCGAGCGGCATTTTCATGAAGGAAAAGACAGCGTGGCGGGCGAGCTGTTTGGGTTCCTTCTCGGCGATTGGCTGGTCAAACATATTCTTGAGATGGATAAACAATATGCGCCCTACATGAAAAGCGTTGGGGTCAATCGACGTTGAGTTGTAACCACAGTTCCAGCAGTGCCAGGTGCCACAGTTTGCTGCCCTGGATGCGGGTGAAGTGGACTTCAGGTTTGGCAAGAAGCTTCTCCACATAAGGCCGTTGGTAGAGACCGCGCTTTAGACAGGCGTCCGAATCGAGGATGCCGCGCATGAATGCCAGAAATTCTCCGCGTACATATTTCAGTGCAGGCACCGGAAAGTAGCCCTTGGGCCGGTCGATTACCGCATCCGGAACCAGTCCGCGTGCGATGGCCTTGAGCGGGAATTTTCCGCCTTCCTTGAGCTTGAGTTCCGGCGGCATTCTGGCGGCCAGTTCGACCAGTTCGTGATCCAGAAAAGGCACGCGTGCCTCCAGTCCCCACGCCATGGTCATGTTGTCCACCCGCTTGACCGGGTCGTCCACGATCAGGGTTGTTACGTCGAAGCGCAGTACCTGATCAAGAAAAGAGTCGGCCCCGGGTTTGGTGAGTTCACGCTCCACCAGTTCGGCGGTAACATCCGGCACATGATAGGCGGGAGCGACGGTTTCCAGGTATTCGGCATGGTCGCGATCGAAATAGTTGTTGCGGAAGCGATCGAGGGGCGAGCCGGAGGCGGCATCCATCTGCGGATACCAGAAATAGCCGCCGAATACCTCGTCCGCGCCTTGGCCGGAAAGCACCACCTTTACTTCATCCGCTACTCGTTCGCCGAGCAGGTAGAAGGCCACGGCATCCTGGCCCACCATCGGTTCGGCCATGTTGGTGACTGCTTCCGGCAGGCGTTTCAATACTTCGGAGTTGGGGATGAGGTACTTGTGATGCCGGGTTTTGAAGCGTTCCACCACCTGGTCTGAATATTCGAATTCGTCGGCCTTTTCCGCGCCGTCGCCGATGTCTTCAAAGCCTACCGAGAAAGTCAGCAGGTTGTCCACGTGGTCGGCCAACAGTCCTACCAGCAGGCTGGAGTCGAGTCCGCCGGAGAGCAGCACGCCCACCGGAACGTCGGAAGCGAGACGATGGCGCTCCACGGCACGGGCCAGCACAACGCGGGTGGCGTTGAGCCAGTCCTGCTCGGACAGGACTGGCGCCGGACGCGTGGCGTCCAGGCTCCAGTAGGTACGCTGGGAGACATTGCCTACCGCGTTCACTGTCATGGTGGTGGCCGGCGGCAGCTTTTTTACGCCGTTCAGAATGGTGCGCGGGGCGGGCACCACGGCGTGCAGGGTGAAGTAGTGGTGCAGGGCGACCGGATCAATGCTGGAATCCACGCCTCCCGTTGCGAGCAGGGCCTGGACGCTGGAGGCGAAGCGCAGGCTGGCGCCGTCCAGGGCGTAATACAGTGGCTTGATGCCGAAGCGGTCGCGGGCCAGAAACAGGGTGGTGTGGCGCATATCCCACACCGCGAAGGCGAACATGCCGTAAAAGCGCTCCACGCACTTTTTGCCCCAGGCGTGGTAGGCCTTGAGGATGACTTCGCTGTCACCCTCGGAGAAGAAGGTGTAGCCCATCTCCGCGAGTTCGCCGCGCAGTTCCTTGTAGTTGTAGATGGTGCCGTTGAATACCAGGGCGAGGCGGAGTTCCTTGTCCACCATCGGCTGGTCGGCGCTGGGGGTGAGGTCGATGATGGCGAGCCGCCGGTGGCCGAAGGCCAGCGGACCGTCGCTGATCTGGCCTGCGTGGTCGGGGCCGCGGCGGGAAAGCTTGTCCGACATCCGCTGGATGGCGGAAGGGTCGGGAAGAGAGCCGTCAAAGCGCAGCTCGCCGCAAATTCCACACATGAATTTATTTAACGCAAAGCCATAGCCGGATGGAACGAAGTGAAATCCGGGGGTATTTCCCGGATTTCGTGATGCTCCATCCAGGCTACATTCGACAATTTAGCCACGTTCGCGTTGGAAGCTCAGATCCCGCGCAGCAGTTCGTTGATGCCAACCTTGGAGCGGGTTTTGGCGTCCACCTGCTTGACGATCACGGCGCAGTAGAGGCTGTAGGCGCCATCCTTGGAAGGCAAGTTGCCGGACACCACCACCGAGCCGGAAGGAACCCTGCCGTAGCTGACTTCGCCGGTTTCGCGGTTGTATATTTTGGTGCTCTGACCGATGTATACGCCCATGGAAATCACGCAGTTGTCTTCCACGATGACGCCTTCCACCACTTCGGAGCGCGCGCCGATGAAGCAGTTGTCGCCGATGATGGTGGGACCGGCCTGCACCGGTTCGAGCACGCCGCCAATGCCGACGCCGCCGGAAAGGTGCACGTTCTTGCCGATCTGGGCGCAGGAGCCGACTGTGGCCCAGGTGTCGACCATGGTGCCTTCATCGATATAGGCGCCGATGTTGACGTAGGAAGGCATCAGCACGACGTTTTTGGCGATGAATGAGCCTTTGCGGGCAGTGGCTGGAGGTACCACGCGGAAGCCGCCGTCGCGGAAATCCCTGGAGTTGTAGTCGGCGAACTTGGAGGGCACCTTGTCGAAATAGTTGGTGAAGCCGCCCTTGATGAAGAAATTGTCCTCCAGCCGGAACGACAGCAGGACTGCTTTCTTCAGCCATTGGTGAGTGACCCAGTCGCCATCGATTTTTTCCGCCACGCGCATTTGCCCATTGTCCAGCATGTCCAGCACTTGCGAGATGCTGTCCTTGAGCTTGGAATCGACGTTGCGCGGAGTAATGTCGGCACGGCGCTCAAAGGCTTCCTCTATGATGCTTTGCAGTTCGTTCATGGTTTTTCCTGATTACATGGTTTTAACTAGATTCTGAATTCTTTCGGCTGCATCCACGCACTGTTCCAGCGGAGCGACCAGGGCAATGCGCACGAAATTCGTGCCGGGGTTGCTGCCGTGGGCCTCGCGTGCAAGGAAGCTGCCGGGCAAAACCGTAACATTATAATCACGATACAGTGCTTTCGCGAATTCAGTGTCGGATGTCGGCGTTTGCGCCCACAGGTAGAAGGAGGCCTGGGGCACTTCCACCTTGAGGGCCTGTTGCAGCATCGGCGTAACGGCGGCGAATTTTTCACGGTAGAGCCGGCGGTTTTCCGTTACGTGCGCCTCGTCATTCCAGGCCGCCGCACTCGCCGCTTGCACCGCCGGGTTCATGGCGCAGCCATGGTAAGTGCGGTAGAGCAGGAATTTTTCCAGGATTGATTCGCAGCCGGCAACGAAGCCGGATCGCATGCCGGGCACGTTGGATCGTTTCGACAGGCTGTTGAACACCACCAGTCGGCCATAATCCTCGCCGCCCAACTGGTGGGCAACTTGCAGTGCGCCTAGCGGCGGCACGTGCTCTTCGGGGTAAAGCTCGGAATAGCACTCGTCGGAGGCGATGATGAATCCGTATTTGTCGGACAAATCGAACAGGCGCGACCATTCCTCGATATCCATCACCCTGCCGGTGGGGTTGCCGGGAGAGCAGGCATAGACCAGTTGGGTGCGGCGCCAGATTTCTTCCGGAACGGTGGAGAAATCCATGGCGTAACCGTTTTCCGGCGTGGCGTTGAGGAAATAAGACGTAGCGCCGGCCAGCAGCGTTGCGCCTTCATAGATCTGGTAGAACGGGTTGGGGCAGATGATGACCGGATCCGGCTTGCTAGTGTCGATTACCGCCTGGGCGAAGGAAAACAGCG
Organism: Sulfuricella sp.; assembly: GCA_035530375.1. GTDB lineage: Bacteria > Pseudomonadota > Gammaproteobacteria > Burkholderiales > Sulfuricellaceae > Sulfuricella. The sequence goes on from DATKUY010000024.1 coordinate 24,884, forward strand.
CCTCGCGGCTGCCGTTCACCGGCAGGATCTGGGTGTTCGGGTTGAGCGGCGGAATGCCATAACGGCGTTCGATCCAGGCGCCGATCGACTGGCGCAATGCATCGCTGCCCTGGGTTGTGGGATAATTGGCCAGACCGTCCAGATTGTCTGCCAGTGCGCGGCGGATGAAATCGGGCGTGGCATGCTTGGGCTCGCCGATGGAAAGATTGATCGGGCTAAAGGCCGGATCAGGCGTCACACCCCGGAACAGGTCGCGCAGTTTCTGGAAAGGGTAGGGATGGAGCAGATCGAGGTTAGGATTCACGGTTTTCGGGACGGTAACATTTCTAGATACGCAATATTATAAGCCTAGAAAAAGCTTTTACCACGAATTTACACGAATTCAACACGAATGTTCACTAATAATCAGTTGGTTAGAATTTCATGGTTGATTCGCCTGTTTGGTGACACGATGTTTGTTTCTAACTATTCGTGTTTATTTGTGAACATTCGTGTCATTCGTGGTTAATCGCCATTTTTAGAATAAGGGCTCGCTGCGTGGCATCCAAAGAAAAACTTCTGGCCGTTTCCGGCCTGCTATCCGGCGCGATCATCTGGGGGACGATCTGGTATCCCTACCGCCTGCTTGAACAGATGGGAGTTTCCGGTGCCCTTTCCAGCTTTGTCACTTATTTGATACCGCTGCTGCTTGGTTTTACGCTGTATTCAGAGCGTGTGCGGCTGCGGCATTTCCCGCCGATTCTGCTGTTGATCGGGCTGACTGCGGGCTGGACCAATCTCGCCTATGTGCTGGCGGTGATCCATGGCGAGGTGATGCGGGTGCTGCTGCTGTTCTATCTGTCGCCGTTGTGGACGGTGCTGCTGGCGCGCCTGATCCTCCACGAACGTCTTCGTTTTCATGGCTACCTGGTGATGGTGCTGTCTTTTTCCGGTGCGGTGGTGATGTTGTGGCGCCCCAGTCTGGGCATGCCCTTGCCGCAAAACGCGGCGGAGTGGATGGCATTGTCCGCCGGATTGATGTTTGCCGCGACCAACGTGCTGTCGCGCCACGCGGTGGAGTCGGATATCTGGTTGAAATCGCTGAGCGTATGGATCGGCGTGTCGGTGCTGTCGCTGCTGGCGCTGGTCTGGCAGCCGGCTGCGCTTGCGGTTCTGCCGATTCTGCCATTATCCGGCTGGATGTGGCTGCTTCTGGTCAGCATCCTGATTTTCGGCGTGACACTCACCGTGCAATACGGTCTGGCGCGCACTCCGGCCAGCCAGGCGATCGTGATTTTCCTGTTCGAACTGGTGGTCGCGGCAGTGACCAGCTACTTGCTCGCTGGCGAGGTGATGACGGCGCAGGAATGGCTGGGCGGCGCGATGATCGTGGCTGCCAGCCTGTTTTCAGGCAAGCTGGAGGAGTTTAAGGCTTAGTCGTCAGCCAATGATGAAGTTGCGGGATGCATGGGCGGTTTCCTGGCTATTCATGGTGCTGGGTGTGGATGGCGCGGCGATGGTAGCGGAAAACCGTGCGGGAAAGCCAGTCCCGGGCCTCCTCGTTGAGATGGGTGAAGGTAGCGTAAATACGGGTGCCGCCCTCTTCTTTCCGGACTGCGGCAACCTTGGCCGGCAGAACCAGCGGCTGGGGCAGTTTCGGGCTGATGAATGTTGAAATGAGAATGTCTTCCCCTTGTGTGGGGGGGGGCTCACCGCAAATCCATTCCATGCCGTCAGCGCTCAGAAAGACGGGGTGGGCGTGGGGCAGGATGATGCTCTGGGTAAGCAGCTTCGCAATCAGATTAAGTGTCAGGTCAATTTTGAATTCGAGGTGCTGCAGCGTCTTTCCTGTGCCTGTCGCAGTATCCACCTCATTCTCCGGCTGAAAGGCTTCTATTGTGGCTAAAGCGCGCAGCAGAGTGACGTTGTCGTACATCCATACGGTGATTTCGTCATCTGTAGGCCCGGATTTGGTGCGCCAGATCAAGGGAAGGGTGGCGTGGAAGAAAACACCGTCCTGGGCGAAGATTTTTTCCATTCAAACATCTCCAGAAGTTTATTTGAAACAGCATAACAAATTTTCCCCCTTCGCGGCCAGCAATGCGGTGCCATAAGCGGCTTCGGCACGCCGTGCCGTCTCAACCGGCACGCCCAGGCATCTGGCACGGATGGTGGTCCAGGCGGGATTGTTTGCGCCGCCGCCGGCGGTCAGCACCGATTCGAGCGAAGTCGCGCCCAGTTCCTGCAGCAGGCGGTATCCGTGCGCCTCGATCCGGGCCAACCCCTCCAGCAGGCCATGCAGGAACCGGGCGTCATCCTTGGGGCGCGGGGCAATGCGTGGGGCAAGATCGGGATCATTGAGCGGAAAGCGTTCGCCCGGTTCGGTCAGCGGGTAGTAATCAAGGCCGCTGTTTGTTTCGGGATCAATACGCTTGCTCAGGGCTTTTATTCGCTCGTCCGTGAAAAAGCTGCGCAGCACTGCGCCGCCGCTGTTGGATGCGCCGCCCGCCAGCCATAAATCGCCGAGGCGATGGCTGTAGATGCCATATCGGGACTCATCCACCCGCTTCCGGCTCAACAGCTTCAGAACCAGGGTCGAACCGAGCGAGGTCACCGCCTGGCCGGGTCGGCAGGCTCCGCTGGCGAGGAAGGCGGCGATGCTGTCGGTGGTGCCGGCGCGGACGATACAGTCATGGGGAAGGGCAAAGCGGTCGGCAATTTCGGGGGTGACAGCGCCGATCTTGGCTCCCGGTGCCAGTACTTGCGGCAGCAGCGGGGCTACGGGCAGGTTCAGCAGCCAGTCCGGGTAGGTCATCGACGCCGGATCGTAGCCGAGCTTGAGGCAGTTGTGATAATCGCTGATGCCCGGTCCGCCATGCAGCAAAGCGGCCAGCCAGTCAGCCTGGTGCTGAAAGAAACGGGCGCGGGAAAACTCGGGCTGATTCTGGAACCAGAGCAGCTTCGCCAGGCTGGAGCTGGCGCTCAAGGCAGGGTGGCCGGGCGGCGCGATCCGCTCAAGGCGCTTTGCCTCGGCCCGGGCACGGGCATCATGGTAAAGCAGCGGCGGGTAAAGCGGCTGGTTGTCGGCATCGCACAGCAGCACCGAGGCCGAGGTGCCGTTGATGGCGATGGCGCCAAGTCTTTGCCGGATGTCTGGCGGGATTTGTCCGATCAGATTGAACAGCGCGGCGCGCCAGGATGTGGCGGATTGCTCGGTGAACGCCATCTGCGCCTCAGCGAGGATGGCGCCGTCGCCGTCGATCACAATGGCACGGGCGCCGCTGGTGCCGAAATCGATGCCTAGATAGTAATGGGTGATGGGCAATGAGGGATGGGTCATGATGCCAACTTCAAAAGTCTTCTCGCTTCTCACGTATTACCCATGACTCATTACCTGGTATTCGATTGGTGGGCGAAAGCCGTCAGGTCGACCAGAGTTTGCGGTTCCCAGCCGGCCATGCGGTGTTCGGCCACGACATTGGTGAAGATGCCGCCACGCACGTAAAACTTCGCGGTCAGGCGCATGAAGCGCGGCTGGGTTGCGGCCACCAGGTCATTCAGGATGCGGTTGGTGACGGCTTCGTGGAACGCGCCCTCGTTGCGGAACGACCAGATATACATTTTCAGGCTTTTCAGCTCTACGCACAGGCGGTCCGGGATGTAGTCGAGAGTCAGCGTGGCAAAATCGGGCTGGCCGGTTTTCGGGCACAGACAGGTGAACTCGGGGATTTCCATGTGGATATGGAAATCCCGCTCCGGGTTCGGGTTGTCGAAGGTTTCCAGGGTTTTGCTGGGCTGGCTGGACATTATTGCGCTTTCGTCAAATCGGTTAGAATGACGTTATTATAACGCAGGCGTTAAAATCGCCACTTTTCTCAATCCTGACTTTAGCCGACATTATTTCATAGTGCGCCTAACCCACATCAAGCTTGCCGGCTTCAAATCGTTTGTCGATCCGACCTCTATCCCCGTTCCCGGACAGCGGGTGGGCGTGGTCGGCCCCAATGGTTGCGGCAAGTCCAATGTGATCGATGCGGTACGCTGGGTGCTGGGCGAATCCCGCGCCAGGGAACTGCGCGGCGAATCGATGCAGGATGTGATTTTCAGCGGTTCCGGCACGCGCAAGGCGGTGAGTCGCGCCAGCGTCGAGTTGATCTTCGATAATAGCCTGGGCAAGGCTGCCGGGCAGTGGTCGCAATATGCGGAAATCGCCGTCAAGCGCGTTTTGACCCGTAGCGGCGAATCCTCCTACCACATCAACAATCTTCATGTTCGCCGCCGCGATATCACCGACATTTTTCTCGGCACCGGGCTGGGTGCGCGCGCCTACGCCATTATCGAGCAGGGCACGATCTCGCGCATCATCGAGGCGCGGCCGGAAGACCTGCGCGTATTCCTGGAAGAAGCGGCGGGTATCTCGAAATACAAGGAGCGTCGCCGCGAAACCGAATTGCGCATGAAGGATGCCCGTGAAAATCTGCTGCGGGTGGAGGATGTGCGCCAGGAACTGGACAAGCAGATCGGCAAGCTCGAAGCGCAAGCCGAGGTGGCCGGGCTGTATCTGTCCCTGCAAGGGCGGCTGAAACTGGCGCAGAACCTGCTCGCGTTGCTCAGGAAGCGCGAAGCCGCCGCGCAATGCGAGCGCTGGCAGCGCGAAGTGGTGCGCCTGAACAACGAACTGGAGGCGGAAACGGCGCGCCTGCGCCAGGCCGAGAGTCAACTGGAACAGGCACGGACAGCCCATTATGCGGTCAGCGACGTGCTGCATGAAACCCAGGGCGGCCTGTATGCGGCCAATGCCGAGGTGTCAAAATTAGAGCAGAACCTGCTCCACCTGCGCGAAAGTCGTCAGCGTCTGGCATCACAGATCGCGGCATTGCGCGAACAGAGCGAGCGCATGGTGAATCAGCGCGGCGAGGCGCTAGCCGCGCTCGAGCTTTGGCGCAGCGACCATGCCACGGCGCTGGAGCGCATGGCGCAGGGCAAAGAACAACTTGAACTGGAAGGCAGCAATCTGCCGCTGGCCGAACAACGCTTCCGCGATTGCCAGCGCCGCTACAGCGAACTGCAAAGAGCACTGGCCCAGGCCGAGCAGGCAAAACAGGTTGACGAAACCCATCGCGTCCACGCACAGCGCAGCCTCCAGCAGTTGCAGGCACGGCAGCAGCGCCTGCAGCAGGAAATCAATGCGTTGCCGCGTTTTGACGCAATATTGCTGGCGCACAAGGAAGTAGAGCTTGCCGCCCTGACCGGCGAGTTCGAAGCGGCCCAGGCAGAATTGGCGCAGTTGCTTGCCGTGCTGCCGGAAGCAGGGCGGGTGGCGCAGCAAGCCAGGGCCGAACTGGAAGCCGCGCAGCGCCAAGCCAATGGGCTGGGAGCCAGGCTGGATGCCCTGGAGCACCTGCAAAACCGTCTCGGTAATAACCACGAACTCCAGGCATGGCTGGCGAAACATCGGTTGGAAAGCCTGCCGCGGCTGTGGAACAGCCTGCGTATCGAAGCGGGCTGGGAAGATGCGCTGGAAAGCGTGCTGGGTGAGAGGCTGAACGGCATCGCCCTGGAAAATCTCGATCAGGCGCGGGACTGGCTGGGCGATGCGCCACCGGCGGCGGTGACAGTATTTGAAACGGCTGCCGACGAGGCTGCTGCGCCGGATGGCAAATTTACCCCGTTGCGCCGTCGTGTATCCTGGCTTGAGGGTGCTGCCCCGGCGTTTCTGGATGACTGGCTGGACGGCGTTTATGTCGCCGAGGACGCCGGTGCCGGTTTTGAAATGCGCCATGACCTGCCGTTCGGAGCAATGCTGGTGACGCGCGAAGGCCATGTCATCACCCGTCACACAGCGCGTTTTCACGGTCCGCAAAGTGACTTGCACGGGGTGTTGGCGCGCCAGCGCGAAATCGAGACTTTGCAGGGCGAACTCGAAACTTGCCGGGTAGCGCTGGCGCGGCAGCAGGCTAATGCAACCCAGGCCGAGGTTGCGCTGGCATTGCGGCAGCAGGAAATTGCCTCGCTGAGAAACACGGCGGATGACTCGCAGCAGAAACAGCACCACCTGCAACTCGAGGTGCAGCGGCTTGTCCAGGTCAGGCAGCAGGCCGAGCAGCGGCATATGGCGATTTCATCCGAGCAGGCCGAAATTGCCGAACAGCTCGAATCCGAGAGCGAACAGATTGCGGCCGCGGAAAAAAAACTGAACCTTTGTCGAAACGAGCTCGAGGCGCTACGCAAGCAGATGGAAGAGACACGGCTGGAGCGCGCCGGTGCGGAACGGCAGCTTGAACAGCAGCGTGAGGCGCTGCGGGCAGCCGAGCGCATTGCGCAGGAAGCGGTTTTTGTCGAGCAAAATTGCCGGAACAAGATCGGCGAGATGGAATCGTCATCTGCGCTTTACGCCGAACAGGCGCAGGCGGCTGCCGTCCAGCTGGAAAGCTTGCTCATCGAGCAGCAGGGGTTGAATGAGGAATCAACGAGCCATGCGTTGCAGCAGGCACTGGCGCAGAGGCAGCAGAAGGAACAGGCGCTGGCCATGGCGCGCGATGCGCTGGCCGATGCGACGAACCGGCTGCGCGATTTGGAGCAGCAGCGCATGGCCAGCGAGCAGAAATTGCAGCCGCTGCGCGACCAGATCGGCGAAATCCGCCTCAAGGAGCAGGAGGCGCGCCTCAGCCAGGATCAATACGCCGGGCAGATCAGGGAAGCTGGTGCGGATGAGGCCGAACTGGCGCAACATCTGGAGAAAAACCTCAAGCCGAATACTTTGCAGAGCGAGATCGTCAGGCTCATGGCTGAAATCGAAGCGCTTGGGGCGGTCAACCTGGCCGCGCTCGAGGAGTTGCAAACCAGCCAGGAAAGGCGCGGTTATCTCGAATCACAGACGAACGACCTGAATGAGGCGATAGACACGCTGGAGCAGGCGATCCGCCGCATTGACCGGGAAACGCGGGAACGTCTGCAAAGCACTTTCGACGAAGTGAACCGGAATTTCGGCGAACTTTTTCCTTCGCTGTTCGGCGGCGGCCAGGCGCGCCTAGTGCTGACCGGCGAGGAAATTCTCGATGCCGGCGTGCAGATCATCGCTCAGCCACCGGGCAAGAAAAACAGTTCGATTCATTTGCTGTCCGGCGGGGAGAAGGCGCTGACCGCGCTGGCGCTGACCTTTTCCATGTTCCAGCTTAATCCGGCGCCATTCTGCCTGCTCGATGAAGTGGACGCGCCGCTCGACGATTCCAACACCGAACGTTTCTGTGAACTGGTGAAGAAAATGTCGCAGCATACCCAGTTCGTATTCATCAGCCATAACAAAATCACCATGGAAATGGCGGAGCAACTGATTGGCGTGACCATGCAGGAAATGGGCGTGTCGCGCGTGGTGGCCGTGGATATAGAGGAAGCGATGAGAATGAAGGATGAAATGCCGGCGTGAGTTATAATTTTGAAAAATTGAGCGGAACGGTGCCATGAATGAATTGCAAATCAGCCTGTTGGTGATCGGTTTTCTGGTTGTTGTCGGGGTGTATGGTTTCAATCGTCTTCAGGAAAGAAAGCATCGGCGCCTCGCCGAGAAGGCTTTTCCTTCCGGTCAGGAGGATGTGCTGTTGCGGGAGCATGATCCGGATACTCTGCCGGATGAGCCTGAAATATCGGAATTCCGTGAAGATCCAAGAATTGAACCGGTTATGTCTGAAACGGCGGAAGCAGAGGAAGAAAGGATTGACGAAGAAATCGAGTCAACTCCAGTTCACGAGCCGGAGGCTGACGTTGAAGTTAATGCGCTGCCTGCGGCCAGCCACGAAGACCGGCCGTCTTTGGATGACGCAGTGGATTATGTGGCTCAGCTTCATCTGGGCGAACCGGTTGGCGCAGTGGCGTTGATGGGCGCCATGCAGAGCCAGAAGGGATCGGGAAAACGGGTTTGCTGGTTCGGCATGAACCCGTCGTCAGGGAGTTGGGAGGAAATTGTGCCGGATAGTTCGGCAGAATATCTTCATGTCGCGGCTACATTGCAATTGGCGGATCGCTCCGGGCCGGTTGTTGAACAGGATTTGATTGCGTTCTGCAATAAGGTTCAGGCAATTGCCGACGAAATTGTGGCGATCGCCGAATTTCCCGAGCGGCAGTCCGCCCTGGCGCGAGCAGCGGAGCTGGATAAATTCGGCGTCGAGGTCGATGTGCTGATCGGTGTGAACGTGATCACGCAGGGCGGGGAAGCCTTTGCCGCCACCAAGATTCGCGCCCTTGCCGAGTCCGCCGGAATGAAGCTGCAGTCGGATGGCGCGTTCCATTTTTTCGATGAGGATGGCGCCGACCTGTTTTCCCTGGTCAATCTCGAACCGACGCCGTTTACTGCGGATAATATCCGCCATCTCAGCACTCACGGAATAACCTTCCTGTTTGACGTGCCCAAGGTCGTCGATGGGTTGCGCGTATTCAACCAGATGCTGCTCATGGCCAAGAAGATAGCCCCCTCGTTGGGTGGGCAACTGGTGGACGATAACCGGCGGTTGTTGAATGATGCGGCGATCGCCAAGATCAAGCAGCAGCTCGCTGATATCTACGCCAAAATGGAAACGCAGCAGATCACGAGCGGCAGCATTCGCGCACTAAGGCTTTTCTCGTAAATGGGCGTGCCGCCGGATATCGCCGCGCGTATTCAAGCGTTACGCGACGAGATCGAGCGCCACAATTACTTGTATTACGCCCTCGATACTCCGGAAATCCCCGATGCCGAGTACGATAAGCTGTTCCGCGAACTGGAACGGCTGGAGGCGGAACATCCCCGGCTTGTCACCCTCGATTCGCCCACCCGGCGCGTGGGTGCGGCACCCCTCACCGAGTTTTCGCAGATCGCACATCGCGTACCGATGCTTTCTCTCGGCAATGCGTTCGAGGACGAGGAGGTGGCTGCATTCGACCGGCGCGTGCGGGAAGGGATTGGTGCCGACGAGGTGGAATATGCAGTCGAACCCAAGTTCGACGGTCTCGCCATCAGCCTGGTATACGAGAATGGCGTGCTGGTTCAGGGCGCGACCCGCGGCGACGGTTACACCGGCGAGGATGTCACCAGCAATCTGCGTACGATCAAGGCCATTCCGCTGCGATTGCACTCCGCACAGCCTCCCAGGCTGCTTGAAGTACGCGGCGAGGTCTTGATCCTGAAAGCGGGCTTCGAAAAACTCAACCGCCAGCAGCGGGAGAAGGGCGAAAAGGAATTCGCCAATCCGCGCAATGCCGCCGCCGGCTCGCTACGCCAGCTCGATCCGCGCATCACGGCTTCGCGCCCCCTGACTTTTTTCGCCTATGGACTGGGCAGCACCGATGGTATGGAGATGCCAGCCACCCAGAGCGCTGTCATGGATTACCTGGAAACACTGCGCGTGCCCGTTTGCCGTGAGCGCAGAGTGGTGCGGGGAGTCGAGGGCCTGCTCGGCTACTACCGTGACATCGGCGGTCGACGAGAGAGCCTGCCGTATGATATCGACGGCGTGGTGTACAAGGTTAACAGCCTGGCCGGGCAGGATAACCTGGGTTACGTGTCTCGTGCGCCGCGCTTTGCTATTGCCCACAAATTCCCGGCGCAGGAAGCGATGACCGAACTGCTGGGCATCGATGTGCAGGTGGGCAGAACCGGAACCCTGACGCCGGTCGCGCGGCTCAAGCCGGTGTTCGTCGGCGGCGCGACCGTGACCAATGCCACTTTGCATAATGAAGACGAGATTCGCCGCAAGGATGTGCGCATCGGCGACACTGTGATCGTGCGCCGGGCCGGTGACGTGATCCCCGAGGTGATGTCGGTGGTGTTGAAAAACCGTCCGGCGGATGCACGTGGGTTCGTCATGCCGATGCAATGTCCGGTGTGCGGTTCGCACGTGATCCGCCTGCCGGACGAGGCGGCGGTGCGTTGCAGCGGCGGGCTGTATTGCCCGGCGCAGCGCAAGCAGGCGATCCTGCATTTTGCCAGCCGCCGCGCTATGGATATCGAAGGCATGGGCGACAAGCTGGTGGATCAGTTGGTGGACAGGAATCTGATCAGCACGCCGGCCGATCTGTACGACACAGACAAGCTAGGCATGAATGCGCTGGCCAACCTCGACCGCATGGCGGAGAAATCGGCCACCAATATACTGGCCGCAATCGAGGCCAGCAAGAATGCCACTCTTGCGCGGTTCATTTTTGCGCTCGGCATCCGCAACGTGGGCGAGGCCACGGCCAAGGAACTGGCACGCCAGTTCGGCGGGCTGGGTGCGCTGATGGCGGCCGGAGAGGAAGAGTTGCAGCAGGTGCCGGACGTGGGACCGGTGGTGGCGCTGAGCATTTTCCAGTTCTTTGCCGAGCCGCATAACCGCGAGGTGATTGAACGCCTGCGTGCAGCGGGGGTACATTGGGAGGAGGGCGAGCGGGTGCCCCGGCCCATGGAAAGCGCGATCAGCGGCAAAACCTTCGTCCTGACCGGCACCCTGCCGAGCTTGACACGCGACGAAGCCAGGGAAAAAATCGAGTCGTTGGGCGGCAAGGTCAGCGGCAGCGTTTCGAAGAAGACCGATTATGTGGTGGCCGGCGCCGAAGCCGGCAGCAAACTGGCCAAGGCTCAGGAACTCGGCGTGACCGTTCTGGATGAATCTGGCCTGGTGGCCTTATTGGAGGGAATGCAATGACAAAAATAACCAAGGCGGTTTTTCCGGTGGCGGGCATGGGCACGCGTTTTTTGCCGGCGACCAAGGCCAGTCCGAAGGAAATGCTGCCGATCGTCGATAAGCCGCTGATCCAGTATGCGGTGGAGGAGGCGGTGGCAGCAGGCATTACCGAACTGATCTTCGTGACCGGCCGCAGCAAACGCGCGATCGAGGATCATTTCGACAAGGCCTACGAAATGGAATCCGAGCTGGAAGCGCGCGGCAAGACCAAAATGCTCGAGGTGCTGCGCGGCATTATCCCGCCCAATGTGACCTGCGTATACATCCGCCAGGCAGAGGCGCTGGGTTTGGGGCATGCTGTGCTGTGCGCCAGGCAGGTAGTGGGCAATGACCCGTTTGCGGTGCTCCTGGCCGATGACCTGCTCGATGGCGAACCGCCGGTGCTGAAGCAGATGGTTGACCTCTACGCGCACTATCACAGCTCGGTGATCGGGGTGCAGGACGTGCCGCGCGAGGAAACCTCGCAATACGGCATTGTCGATGCCAAGAAACTGGAAAACGGTATTTACAAGGTGAACAATATCGTTGAAAAACCCCGGCCAGAGGCGGCGCCTTCCACCCTCGGCGTGGTCGGGCGCTACATCCTGACGCCGCGCATCTTCAAGCATCTTGAGGAGGTGCAGGCCGGTGCGGGTGGCGAAATCCAGCTCACCGACGGCATCGCCTCCCTGCTTGAAAAGGAACAGGTGCTGGCCTACGCATACAATGGTATCCGCTACGATTGCGGCAGCAAGATCGGTTATCTCAAGGCGACCATCCAGTTCGCCCTGAAGCATCCGGAAGTGAACGACGATTTTAGAGCCTACCTTTCCTCTCTGGATCTGTAAAATGATCTCGGCGCAAGAAGCATTGGAAATTTTCAACGGGGCGGAACAGATTTGCTCCGCCGACGAAGTCGCCGCCACTGTCAAACGGATGGCCGGCGAAATCGGCGCCGCTTTGGGTAATTCCCACCCGCTGGTATTGAGCGTGATGGGCGGAGCCGTGGTGTTCAGCGGGCAGTTGCTGCCCCTGCTCAACTTCCCGCTGGATTTCGATTACATCCACGCCAGCCGCTATGGTAATGAAACGCAGGGCAACACCCTGCAATGGAAGGTGATGCCAAAGGAGAACGTGGCGGGGCGGGTTGTGCTGGTGCTCGACGACATCCTGGATGAGGGGCATACTCTGGCGGCGATCCGGGACAAAATTCTCGGCCTCGGTGCGAAGTCATTTCATTGTGCCGTATTCGCGGACAAGGAACTGGGCCGGAAGAAACCCATCCAGGCTGATTTTGTCGGAACCAGCCTGCCCAACCGCTATGTGTTCGGATTCGGCATGGACGTGCGCGGGGCATGGCGCAACTTGCCCGCAATTTATGCATTAAAGGAAGAGTGAAAGAATGTTAGGAATTATCGGCGGCACCGGCCTGACGCAACTGGCCAATCTTGAGATCACGCATCGGCAGGTGATCCGCACTCCTTTTGGCGAACCTTCCGGCGCACTGACCTTCGGAAAAATCAAGGATCACGAGGTGGTTTTCCTGGCGCGGCATGGCTACGGCCATTCCATTCCGCCGCATGAGGTCAATTATCAAGCCAACATGTGGGCGCTGCATGCGCAGGGTGTCCAGCACGTCGTGTCGGTCGCCGCGGTGGGCGGGATAAGCCCGGATTACGGGCCGGGCGCCATCGTCATCCCCGACCAGATCATCGACTACACTCACGGGCGCAAGGCGACTTATTTCGACGGCAACGGCAAGCAGGTGACTCACATCGATTTCACCGAACCGTATTGCGAAAAAATGCGCATGCAGTGCATGCAGGCGGCTACGCTGGCGGGAGAAACCTTTATCGATGGCGGCGTTTATGCTGCGGTGCAGGGTCCTCGCCTGGAAACAGCAGCAGAGATCAACCGTCTCGACCGCGATGGCGCCACCATGGTGGGCATGACCGGCATGCCCGAAGCGGTGCTCGCCCGCGAAATCGGGCTATGCTACGCCGCTATTGCTGTGGTTGCCAATTATGCTGCCGGGCGAAATTCCAGCAAGCATGCTATCAGTTTCGAGGAAATCGACGTCGTGCTGAAGCAGGCGATGCAGCGGGTGCGGAACATCCTGGAGCACGTGGTGGGGCTGGATGGCGATTAAAACCGTATTGCGCATGGGCGACCCGCGTCTGCTGGAAACGGCGGTGCCGGTCGTCGCTTTTGATACTCCGGAGTTGCACGAGTTATTGCAAGACATGCGCGACACCATGGCTGTGCTCAATGGCGTCGGCCTGGCGGCACCCCAGATCGGAGTGGGCCTGCAGGTGGTAATTTTCGGCATGGAAAGCAATCCGCGCTATCCTGATGCCGAACCGGTGCCCCATACGGTTTTGATTAATCCCGTGCTGACGCTGCCGGATGAAGAAATGGAAGACGGCTGGGAAGGCTGCCTCAGTATCCCCGGCATGTGCGGCCTGGTGCCTCGTCACAAGCGTCTGCGCTACCAGGGTTTCGACCCGCTGGGCGCCAGGATCGACCGTTCTGTCAGCGGCTTTCATGCACGTGTGGTTCAGCATGAATGCGATCACCTGCAAGGGGTGCTTTACCCGATGCGGATCGGGGACATGAGGCGGTTCGGATTTGCTGATGTGTTGTTCCCGGGCGGCGCACAGCCTGAGGAATGACCAATTGCGGATTCGAGGAGTCCGGAATATGATGAAACTTTTATTCGAGGCTTAAATCTTGAAGGCAGTTATCCTGGCTGGTGGGCTCGGCACTCGGCTTTCCGAAGAAACACAGATCAAACCCAAGCCGATGGTCGAGGTTGGCGGCAAACCCATTCTCTGGCACATCATGAAGATTTACTCTTCCCATGGCGTGAATGATTTCATTATCTGCCTTGGCTACAAGGGTTACATGGTCAAGGAGTATTTCGCCAACTATTTTCTGCACATGTCGGACGTGACCTTCGACATGAGCGGCAACCGTATGGAAGTGCATCAGAATAACGCCGAGGCGTGGCGGGTAACGCTGGTGGATACCGGCGAAAAGACCATGACCGGCGGGCGGTTGAAGCGGGTAAGGAAATATCTCGACGACGACGATTTCTGCTTCACGTACGGCGACGGCGTGGCGGACGTGGACATCGGCCGGCTGATTGAATTCCACAAACGGCAGAATACACTGGCCACTGTTACCGCGGTGCAGCCGCCGGGACGGTACGGTGCGCTGGACATGGATGGCGACATCGTACGCGGTTTCCTCGAAAAGCCGCAGGGTGGCGGCGGCTGGATCAACGGCGGTTTTTTCGTGCTGTCGCCCCAGGTTATCGATTACATTACCGGCGACGATACGTTCTGGGAGGTCGAGCCGATGATGAGGTTGGCGCGTGAGGGCAATCTCTCTGCCTTCACGCATAATGGTTTCTGGCAGCCGATGGATACGTTGCGGGAAAAAAATTATCTCGAAGAGCTGTGGGTTTCCGGCAAGGCGCCGTGGAAGACCTGGGCATGACCGCATCCTTCTGGGCAGGTAAAACAGTGCTTGTTACCGGCCACACCGGCTTCAAGGGCGGCTGGCTTTCCCTGTGGTTGCAGCAACTGGGTGCGAAGGTGATCGGCTACGCACTTCCCCCCGATGCCCGGCCCAGCCTGTTCGAAATGGCGGGCATTGAGCAGGGCATGGTGTCGGTGTTCGGCGACGTGCGCGATTTGCCCGCGCTGCATGCCGTTATGGAAGAGCATCAGCCGCAGGTCGTGTTTCATCTCGCCGCCCAGCCGCTGGTGCGGCACTCTTACACATTTCCAGTGGAGACTTACGCCACCAACGTGATGGGCACCGTTCACCTGCTCGATGCGGTGCGCACCACCAATTCGGTGCGGGTGTGCCAGGTCATCACCAGCGACAAATGCTATGAAAACCGCGAATGGGACTTCGCCTACCGCGAGAACGACCGCCTGGGCGGGCATGATCCCTACAGCAACAGCAAAGCTTGCGCCGAGCTGGTGACGGCGGCTTATCGCGATTCGTTTTTCACCCAGCGGGAAGGGTTCAGCCTAGCCACCGTGCGCGCCGGCAATGTCATCGGCGGCGGCGACTGGGCCAAGGACCGCATTATTCCAGATTGTATCCGCAGCATCGAGCGCGGTGAGCAGATCGTGCTGCGCAACCCTGATGCCATCCGCCCCTGGCAGCATGTTCTGGAGCCTCTGGCCGGCTACCTGTGGCTCGCCCAAAAACAATGGCTGGAGTCGCAACGATTTGCCGGAGCATGGAATTTCGGGCCGGGTGGAGAGAAGGGGACGCCGGTCAGTGACTTGGTTGAGCGGGTGATTGCTGCTTGGGGCAGCGGCTCTTGGCGGTTGCACGAGGAAGCCGCCAGGCAACCGCACGAAGCGGGCATCCTGAAACTCGATATTACCAAGACCAATACCCGTCTCGACTGGTACCCGGTATACGGCGTACCGCAGGCGGTGAAACAGACGGTGGCCTGGTATAAACTGGCGAACCAGTCTGCCGATACAGATCATGTGCGCGCCCTGTGCTATGACCAAATCGCGGAATATGTCGGAGCCGCCGCACAATCGGGTATGGCATGGGCAACAAGTCGAGTGTTCGGAGATTTGGCTTAACGAGTGCGGTCCTTGTATTGATGCAATTGAGAATCCAGGTGGTTAGCGATGATTTTTACCGAAACCAGATTACCAGGTGTAGTTGTTGTTGAGCTGGAACCGGTAGCAGATGAACGCGGTTTTTTTGCCCGGAGCTGGTGCCAGAAGGAATTTGCGTCGCATGGTTTGAACTCGAATCTGGCGCAATGCAATATCTCGTTCAATCCCAGGAAGGGCACTTTACGCGGGATGCATTATCAAGCCGCTCCTTACTACGAGGCAAAGCTGGTAAGATGCACCATGGGCTCAATCCATGATGTTGTCGTGGATATCCGCCCCGATTCGTCTACGTTCAGACAGTGGTTTGCGATTGAGTTGACAGCGCAAAACAGAAAAATGCTCTACATGGCGGAGGGCTTCGCCCACGGCTACCAGACCCTGGAGGAAAACTGTGAGGTATTTTACCAAGTCTCCGAATTTTACCGGCCGGAGTTGGCGCGCGGAGTGCGTTGGGACGACCCTGCTTTCGGAATCGATTGGCCGATCCGGAACCCGATATTGAGCGACAAGGATCGCGAATGCCCTTTCATGCCGTGAACAAACCATGCTGGTAATTTCCCCGGACAGCCGCATTTCCAAGCTGGCGGATATTGAAGATTCCGTTAGAGGCAGCCGTATCGTCATTGAAGAGGGAGTAATGATAGACTCCTTCGTAAAAATAAAGCCGGTGGGTGGAACCGGAGATGTTCATATCGGCAAGAACAGCTTCATCAATTCCGGCGTGGTCATTTATTCCGGCAATGGCGTTATGATCGGTCAGGACGTCCTGGTTGCAGCCAATTGCACTTTCGCCCCGGTCAACCACGAGTTCAGGGCGCGCGATAAAAAGATCGTTGAGCAGCGTTTTCAGCCGAGCAGAGGCGGCATCGTGGTGGAAGACGACGTATGGATCGGCGCCAATTGCGTGATTCTGGACGGCGCAATATTGCGCAAGGGTTGCGTTGTGGGTGCGCAATCAGTGGTAAGGGGTGAATTGGAACCATACTCGATCAATGTCGGCAATCCCTTGAAAAGGGTCGGATACCGGGAATGAAATTTACCGTCCTGGGCGCTTCCGGCTTCATCGGTTCCAATCTTGTGGCGCACCTGCGGCGGGAAGGGCATGAATGCCTCGTCCCCAGCCGCGGCGACCCGGCTGTATTCGGCGAGGATCTGGGGCACGTCTTTTACTGCATTGGACTCACCGCCGATTTCCGCCAGCGACCGTTTGATACGGTGCGCGCCCATGTATGCCTTTTGGCCGATATTCTGGAAAAATCCCGCTTCGAATCCCTGCTCTATCTCTCTTCCACCCGGATTTACGGCAATGCGGAGAGTACCCGCGAAGACTCGAAGCTCCTGGCCGATCCGCAGAATCCGAGTGACCTCTACAACTTGACGAAAATGACCGGCGAGTCCCTGTGTTTTGCCAGTGGCCGGACTAACGTTCGAGTGGCGCGGCTATCCAATGTATATGGCGGGGATTTCGCGTCAGAAAACTTTTTGTCCGCCATTATCCGCGATGCACTGAAAAAAAAACGCATACTGTTGCATACGTCGGTTGACTCGGCTAAGGATTATGTCGCCATTGGCGATGTAATCGGTATTTTGCCTAAAATCGCGCAGGGCGGCCAACACCGGCTATACAATGTAGCCAGCGGAACCAACGTGAGCAATCGGGAATTGCTTCTGGAAATCCAGAAATTGACGGGATGTGAGGTGGCGATTTCTGATCGTGCCCAGACCATTTCATTTCCTCCGATTTCCATAGATTGCCTTCAAGAAGAATTTCGATACCATCCTTCCCCGATTCTCCGGGATTTACATGAACTGGTTTTAAAGTATAAGCATAGGGTCGATAACTAAGTTTTAATTAGGGAGGCAGGGCGATGAACGATTTGCAGTTGGCGATCCACGTTCTCAAAGAGATCAGCGAAGGCAAAAGCTTTTCTGATTTCAATATTAATTACAACCCCACTTTTTTGAATGACATCCGGTACGACAAATGCACGGTGGGGTTTTTCTATATGCCATGGCTGCACAACCAGGATTTTCTTGGCTTGTACGCAATGGCGGAGCAGGTCGAAGGCGGCAGTTATCAGGGGATGTCCGTGGCGCCGCGAGCCTATATCATACTCAAGGCGGTGGAAAGTGCCTTGTCATTGGAGGCCGGCGATTTTGTCGAGTGCGGTGTTTATAAAGGCGGAACGGCATTGCTGGCTTCCGAGGTGATTCTGAGGGATGCCGCGTCGCAGCGGACAACTTTCCATCTGTTTGACACTTTTGCCGGGATTCCAGACCAGGGCTTGAATGAGAGTGAGAAGACGGGTGGGCTTGCCCACCAGTATGCCGATGTGAGCCTGAATGCTACCCAAAGCAATCTGAGCAAATACTCCGATTTTTTGAAGTTCTATCCCGGCTTGGTGCCCGAAACTTTCAAGGGCTTCACCGAGCGGCCCATACGCTACCTTCATGTTGATATCAACACCGCGCAAGCGCATAAAGATTGCCTGGAGTTTTTTATGCCCCAACTGGTCGATGGCGCTGTTGTGATTTTTGACGACTATGGATGGCCTGGCTATGGCGAATGCAAAAAAGCAGTGGACGAATATTTTCTGGTCAACAGATTGGCCATGCCTGTTCCATTAATGACGGGGCAGGCACTGTACATTCACCGGAAAAACAGCAGGCGCCTGTTGAGCTTTTAACGGTTCGACCGATCGAAGAAAATTTAATAATTGGAGGTTTGGAAATGATAAAGATCGACATGAAAAATGCCTTGGTCATGGTGGAAGACGAGAATGGCTGCAAGACATTCCCCATGGGAACCCAGGAGGCGTTCTCCATCGTCTCGAAAGCCTGGTTGCGTTGCGGTTGGGATAATAAACATATCTACAGCTTCACCTGGATGGGCAGGCCGATCATCCAGTTGCCGGACGATATGGTGCGCATTCAGGAAGCCATCTATCAGGTAAAGCCCGACGTGATCATCGATTGCGGCATCGCCCACGGCGGTTCGCTGATTTATTATGCGAGCATCTTGAAAGCGATGGGGAAGGGCAGGGTGATCGGGGTGGACGTGGAAATTCGTCCCCATAACCGCAAGGCAATCGAAGCGCACGAAATGTTCGAATATATCACCCTGGTGGAAGGCAGTTCGATCGATCCGGCTATCGTCGGCCAAGTCAAAGGCATGGTGAAGCCGGGCGAAAGAGTCATGGTGATGCTGGATTCAAATCACTCCAAGGCCCACGTGCTGGGCGAGCTTGGAGCTTATTCCGACCTGGTCTCGGTCGGTTCCTACATCGTCGCGATGGACGGCATCATGGAAGATTTGGTCGGCGCGCCGCGCAGCAAGGAAGACTGGGGCTGGAACAATCCGAAGGAAGCCGCCGAGGAGTTCGCACGGGGGAACCCTGATTTCGTGATTTCCCCCCCCGCCTTTCCCTTTAACGAGGGTAATCTCACCGAGAGTGTGACCTATTGGCCAAGCGCCTGGCTTAAGAGGGTTCGTTGATTGCTGGTTTTGCCGAAAGATGAATGATGAATATTGAATCCGAGATTGCGAAGGCCAAACAACTGTTATTGTCTGGCCAATTTGAACAGGCAAAATCTATTTGTCAAAAGGTTCTTAAACGGAATCGGCGCAATATCGATGCCGCTCATATATTGGGCACGGTTTATGTCATAGAAAAAAAATATCGCGAAGCCGAAAAATTGTTGAAAGAAGTAATCGCGGCAAACCCCACGCATATTCACGCGCTGAATAATCTCGGGGTTTTGTGTTACAACCTCGAGGAGATGGACAAGGCAGAGTATTACTATAAAAAAGTGATCGAGATTAACCCTCGCCACGAGGATTCTCTGACAAACCTCGGCGGAGTATATTTCAAGCAGAACAAATGTTCCGAAGCGGCAGAATGTTATCGACGCGCTCTGGAATTGGCGCCACAAAAAACAGGGCTGATGACATCCCTGGGTGTTGCCTTATGCACGATGGGCAATATCGACGAAGGGGTTTCCTGGTACCGTAAAGCCCTGGAGTCCGTCCCTGATGATCCGGTCGTTTTGGGAAATTTGCTGAGAGCACTTTTTATTCAGGGGAAGCGGAGCGAAGCCGTCGATCTGATCAACAAAATCCTTGCGTTGCCTGCGCCGGGAAATGCCTTATTTCCCGCCTATTCAATCGCCAAGCAATTGGGGCTGTGGAGCAGCGGTAGCCGCTCGGAGCCGGCGGTGCTGAAAGAAATTTTTAATGGGCACGTCTCGGTTCCTGATATCCAGGCGGTATCCATGATGCTGTTGGGGACTGAAAATATCGGCAACGAAATGTTACTTAAGGTTCACCGGGTTTTGGGGGGGAGAATAGAGAACGAGCGCATCTCCCAACCTTTTTCCGCCTATGGCAAAGCCATGAAGAGTTGCGATCGCCTGCGCATCGGCTATATTTCACCCGATTTCCGTGCCCATGTCGTAAGCAGCTTTATCCGTGGGTTGATAAATCTTTACGATAGATCTCGGTTTGAGGTGCATTGTTACTCCAGTGTCCCTCGTGCCGACGAGACTACAGAACAATATCGCCAAACGGTGGATGGTTTTGTGGATATTTCGGGCATGACGGATTCTGAGGCGGCGAA
This sequence comes from Sulfuricella sp., assembly GCA_035530375.1. Classification (GTDB taxonomy): domain Bacteria; phylum Pseudomonadota; class Gammaproteobacteria; order Burkholderiales; family Sulfuricellaceae; genus Sulfuricella. The sequence continues at coordinate 44,810 of DATKUY010000024.1, forward strand.
GCGCATTCATGATGACGGCATTCATATTCTGATCGATCTTGCCGGCCACACCCAGGGCAACAGGATTAGTGTGCTGGCCTACCGCCCGGCTCCGATACAGATGACCTATCTAGGCTACCCTTATACTTCCGGGATGAGCACGATTGATTACATTATTGCGGACCCCTACCTGGCCGGGGAAAAATACTCGGCATATTGCACCGAGAAACCCTTGTTGCTGGCCCAGTCCGCTTTCTGCATTGGAGACTTCGCCGAACAGAAAATAAACCCGGTTGTTCCCTTTGACCGGAATGGCCATGTCACTTTCGGTACGCTGATCAACCCTTACAAGGTTCATCCGACGGCGGTCCGGGTATGGAGCCGCATATTGCATCAGTTGCCAGAATCGCGGCTTATCTTGAACCATCCCAATTGGGAAGCGGAGGTGGCCAGGGCAGAAGTCAAATCGGAATTTGCCCGGCATGGCATTCCGGAAAGCCGAATAGACATGGTCTGGTGCCGCCATCCCGAGGGCGGCATTCATCTGCGTTATTACAATGATCTGGATATCGCACTGGACAGTTTCCCCATGACCGGCGGCGTGACTTCCATGGAAGCCCTCTGGATGAGCGTGCCGGTGGTCACCTGGGTCGGTGAAAGCCATTCGGAAAGGATCACCTATTCGATATTAAAGAACCTGCCCATTCCCACTGATGATTTGATTGCGTTTAGCGAGAACGAGTACGTGGAAAGAGCTGTTGCCCTTGCCCGGAATCCTGACAGAATCCGGGAGTTGCACCAGGCAATTCCGGAAAGCCTGAAACATTCCGTTTTGACCGATCCCATTCTGTTTGCACGCCATATGGAGGCGGCCTATGTGGAGGCATGGAACAGCAAGTTTCCCGATCTCAGGATGCAGGAAACAAAGCAGGACAAGCCAGTTATGTATGTGCCGGCGGCGGGGGAGGTCGAGTTGGCGGTTTCCGATTCCCTGGAAGACGTTTATGGTTATGTGCTTCGAGAGCAGGAGGGATGGTATGACCCTGAATATGGTTTCGTCCTTAAAGCGATCCAGCCCGGTAACAGCGTGATTGATGTGGGAGCCGCAGTCGGGATGTATGCCGTCCCCCTGGCAAAAAAGGTGGGGCCGGCGACTATGCTGCGTGCCATGACTACGCCGGGTGCGATGTATGCCTATCTGAATCTGAGCAAGCGGCACAACCAGTTGGAAAACCTGAGAATCGTGCAGGCTCCGGGTCATGACGTCAAAATGGACGACACCGAATCTGATTGGACGCATCTGGACTTCGTGCGCCTGAGCCCTGAGACCAATGACGGCAAGGGCGGCTTCGCGGAGAAATGGCGCGGGGTTTTTGTGGATGCATCCCCTTTGGTGATGTTTGCCATTCGCCGCGGCGCGGAGATCGATCTGTCCGTGGCGCAAGCTTTTGTCGAGCTGGGCTATGGGCTGTATCGATTGATTCCGGGCCTGGGCGCTCTGGCGCCCTTCGGGAATCAGGATGAACTGGATGCGCTGGCGCTAAACCTCTTCGCCTGTAAGCCCGAACGTGCTGCGATTCTTGAGCGGCAGGGGATATTGATGCGCGAATTCCAGCCCCTGGCCGGTTTCCCGGTGGCGGGGAAGAATCTCTGGCGCGATTACCTGGCGCAAAAGCCTTATGCGGCGGCATTGCTTCTTGCGTCACCGGATGCTTCGGCCGACCAGTGGTCGGACGTTTATCGGACGGCGCTCGACCTCTTTGTGGAATTCAAAAACCGCGACCTTCCCCTGGCACAACGCTATGCCAGCCTTGAAATGGCTTGCAGCACCATGGCGCCCCTCATCGCAACGGCGCCCAGTTTTGTCCGGCTGATGACCTTTGCCCGAATTGCGGACGAGATCGGCAAGCGGGAATTGGCGGTCACCCTGCTTAATCGGTTGGACAATATGATGGCTTCCGGGGCGTCGGTTCAACTGGACGAACCTTTCCTGGCGGTTTCCGATTATTTCGAATCGCTGAATCCGGGGGAGCGGCTGCCGGATTGGATTGTTACCTCGGTTCGCGAGCAAAGGGAGAGGCGGCGGGCATTCTCCTCGTACTTCACCGGCAAGGAATCCCTTGCTGTTCTGCTTCCGCTGCAGGGCGCCGGTTTTTTAAGCGAGGACATGCAGCGGCGCATCCGGTTGATCCAGGCCAGGTACGCCTAGCGAATTTCATTGCCGGTTTGACGAGATGAGCCATGCCATTGAAAAAAACTTTCAAATCCTTCTAAAGGTTTTCCCTTTTGCTTCCGATATAAAGACCAGAGCGAGCGGAAAGGAATAAAAACCGCTCGCCAGGTTTCCTAAATTACGAGTTAAGGAGAAATAAAATGGCTCAGATTATCAACACGAACATTGCATCGTTGAATGCCCAGCGCAACCTGAATGCATCCCAGGGCGCCCTGGCTACTTCGCTGCAACGGCTGTCTTCCGGCCTGCGCATCAACAGTGCCAAGGA
>DATKUY010000025.1:0-44033 GCA_035530375.1 Sulfuricella sp.
ACCACGGTGCCGGGGAAGCGCACCAGGAATTGCTCCAGCCAGTCCACCGATTCCGCGTCGAGGTGGTTGGTCGGCTCGTCCAGCAGCAGCATGTCGGGCTTTTCCAGCAGCAGCTTGCACAGCGCCACGCGGCGCTTTTCGCCGCCGGAAAGGTTCTTGATGATCGCATCCCAAGGCGGCAGGCGCAGGGCGTCGGCGGCCACTTCCAGTTGCTGATCCGGGCTGCCGCCGTCGCTGGTGGCGAGGATTGCCTCCAGCCGGGCCTGCTCGGCGGCCAGGGCGTCGAAGTCGGCGTCCGGCTCGGCATAGGCGGCGTACACCGCATCCAGCTTGGCTTGCGCCTCGAATACCTCGCCCAGCCCTTGCTGCACCGCCTCGCGCACGGTCTTGTCCGGGTCGAGCTGCGGCTCCTGCGGCAGGTAGCCAATGGAGATGTTGGGCAGGTGCTGCACCTCGCCGTCGTATTCCTTGTCCGCGCCTGCCATGATGCGCAGCACGGTGGATTTGCCCGAGCCGTTCAGGCCGAGCAGGCCGATCTTGGCGCCGGGGAAGAAACTCAGCGAGATATCCTTGATGATTTGGCGCTTGGGCGGGACGATCTTGCTCACGCGGAGCATGGACATTACATATTGGGCCATGTTGTTGGTTCTGTGCAGAAAGAAAAACGCAAGCTTAACCCATGCAGGCCGGATTGGGGAGATGGGGAGTTGTCGGGGCGGTGGTTCTATCGGCAACAAATTGCCGTATTTCTTATGTGCCGATGTCCTCGTGCCACAAGGTCGGGTGTTCGTCGATGAAGCGCCGCATCATCTGGATGCAGGCGGCATCCTGCATTACTTCTATCTGCACCCCGCGCGAGCGCAGTAATTCTTCTTCGCCCATGAAGGTTCGATTCTCGCCGATCACTACCCTGGGGATGCCATAGAGCATAATGGTTCCGCTGCACATGATGCAGGGCGACAGCGTGGTGTAGAGAACGCATTCCCTGTAAACCCTGGCGGGTAGCCGACCGGCATTTTCCAGCGCATCCATCTCGCCGTGCAGGATAGCGCTGTTTTTCTGCACTCGCCGGTTATGGCCGCGACCGATGATGGCTCCTTCGTGCACCAGCACCGAACCGATGGGGATGCCGCCCTCGGCCAGCCCTTTTTTCGCCTCTTCAATGGCGGATAGCATGAAAGCGTCCACTCGCTTTTCCTTTCTGGAAACGGCCATGGCTAATCTGTCGTCAGCAATTGCGGTTTATGTCGAGGCTGCGCCTCAGAAAATCACCGATTCCCCCAGGTTCGGCACGGTGACTTCCCAGTCCATTTCCCTGATCTTGTCGGCCAGCACCTGTGCCGCATGCGCTTCGCCGTGAATCACGAAGGTATGCATGGGGGGGCGCTTGAATTGCTTGAGCCAGTGTAGCAGGGCGGGCTGGTCGGCATGGGCCGAGAACCCGCCGATCGTGTAAATTTCCGCGCGCACGGGAATATCCTTGCCGTAGATGCGCGCCGTTTTTGCGCCATCCACCAGCCGTCTGCCCAGCGTGTTCTGGGCCTGGAACCCGGTGATCAGGATGGTATTCTGTTTTTTCCCCAGATTGTTGATCAGGTGGAACTTGATGCGCCCGGCATCGCACATGCCGCTGGCTGAAATGATGATTGCGCCGGAATGGATGCTGTTGAGCGCGATGGATTCCTCGGCGCTTCCGGTAAAGGTCAGCTTGAGCGGAACGTGATTGCCTGCCTGCCAGGCGGTGAGTTCCTTCGCTTCCTCGTCGAACATTTCCATGTGCCGCAGTGTGATGTCCGTGGCTTTGGTAGCCATGGGCGAATCCACGTATATCTTGAGGTCCTTGAAACGGCCCTGGCGCGTGAGATCATAAAAAAAGTAGAGTATCTCCTGAGTCCGGCCTACGGCGAAGGAGGGGATAATGACGTTGCCTTTCTTGCGGTACAGGGTGTCGTTGATGGCATGGACGAGTTCTTCGAGGGTCGCGGAGAGATCCTTGTGCAGGCGGTCGCCATAAGTGGATTCGACCAGCAGGATATCCGCCTCCTCGATCGCGGTGGGGTCGCGCAGAATTGGACGATCCGGCTGGCCCAGATCGCCTGAGAAAACCAGTTTGGTTTCCTTGTTTTTGCCCTTGAGCCAGACCTCGATAATGGCCGACCCCAGAATATGCCCGGCATCCCGGAAGCGACATTTGACCGTCGGGTGCGGATCGAGCTGGGTATCGTAGCTGATCGGCGCCAGCCTGCGCAGACAGGCCTCGGTTTCTGCCATGGTGTACAGTGGAACGGCCTCTTCGCTGAGTTTGCGTTTCCTCCTCGGTTTGCCTTCCCGGCGGCGGTTTTCCCGCTCGGCTTCGATTTCCTGGATGTGCGCGGAGTCCGGCAGCATTACTTCAAGCAGGTCGGCGGTGGCGGTCGTGGCGTAGATCGGGCCGTCGAATCCGGCTGCCACCAGCTTGGGCAGCAGGCCGCTGTGGTCGATGTGGGCGTGGGTCAGCAGGACGAAGGCAATGTCCCGTGGCGCAAACCGGAACGGCTGCGCATTGAGTTTGTCGGCCTGCTTGCCCCCCTGGAACATGCCGCAATCCACCAGGAACTTGATTTCGCCGGTTTCGATCAGATAGCAGGAACCGGTGACTTGCTGGGCGGCGCCAAGGAAGGTGATTTTCATCTGACTAGACCGGGTAGGGCAGCGGAAGAATGCCTAATATCGGGCCGTCCGGGGTTTTGTAGCGGACTGCGCCGGCATCCACCGCCCCGGTCGGGATCACCGCCAGCAGGTCGAAGCCGCCGCCGGGAGCCGGCTGGACATTCACCACCATGCCGCTGGTTTCTTCCGCGCCGAACACCTCGTCGCCCGGCTGGGGGGTATGGTCCGAATCGATATGCGCCAGATACAGGCGGCGCTTGACCTTGCCGAGGTATTGCGTGCGCGCCACGATTTCCTGGCCGGTATAGCAGCCCTTGGCGAAACTGACGCCGCCCAGCACCTCGAAATTCACCATTTGCGGCGTGAACTGTTCCTGGGTCGGCGGCAGGATGACCGGGGCGCCCGCGCGGATTTCCAGCCACTCCCAGCAGGCGCTGCCGGCAGGGGTGGCGCCCTTGCTTAGTTCGTCCCACAGCGCCGGCCCTTGTTCTGGGGACGCAATCACCTCGAAGCTCGCCGGCCCAAGCCGGATGACGGTTCCCCGCTCGTGGTTGGCTACATTCAGCGTGTCCGTCGGTAGCACGCCGAATATTCCCTGCAGCAAGCGCCCGGCATCGGCCCCGGCCACGCCGAAGCGCACGGATTCCTCGCTGGCATCGCGCAGCTTGACCTTGGCGCGCAGCACGTACATCGTCAGCCGTTTCTGGATGCCGGCCAGAAGCTCGGCGGGCAATTGCAGGGCATAGCCGTCATCCGTCCGCCACAGCAGGAAACTCGCCAGCATCCGCCCCTTGGGAGTGCACAGGGAATTGTGCTGTGCCTGCCCGGCGGCCAGTCTCACATCGTTGGTGGTCTGACCCTGCAAAAATGTCTGGCTGTCCTCGCCGCCGATGCCGATGATGCCGCGGTGCGAGAGGTCGGCGAGAATGGTGCCGGACTGCGCGGCCTGAAGCTCCTTTTCGGGGTTGCCGAAATGAATGGCGCGATCATTTTCGATGGCAGCGCCCGTTTTGGTCAGATGGTCTTTCCAGGTGGGGTTCATATTTTTTTCTGGCGTGTAAGGTGATGAAGGCTAAAATAAGGCCATTTGGCCATTTTTACAAGGGTTGCGGGTGGATACGCTAACAGTTGCAGCCGGGTCATCCCGGTGGCTGGCCGGTTTGCTCGCCGGAATGCACGGCTTTGCCGCGGCAATGTGCTGGCTGGTGCCGCTGTCGCAGTGGCTTGCCGTGTCACTGACGGCGCTGCTTGCCGGCAGCGCCTGGCACGCCCTGCGGCGCGACGGTTTTCGCACGCTACCGAATTCGTTGGTCGCCGTGCGCCTGCATGCCGATGGCCGTTGCGCGTTCAAGGTTCGCGGCGAAACCTGGCATCAGGCCGCGCTGCTCGGCAGCAGCTTCGTTTCACCTTATTTGACCGTGCTGAATTTACAGCCGGAGGGCGGGCGATTCGCCCGACATCTGGTGATTTTGCCGGATGCGGTGAATGCAGAGGATTTCAGGCGGCTGCGGGTGTGGCTGAAATGGCGGCGTGGATAGGCGTTCCAAAGGCGGTGGATGTCGTGGTTGGTTCGCCGGTTCAGATAAATCGAGGATGGCTGAGGAATAAAAAAACCCCGGCATGCCGGGGTTTTTTTGATTCGCTGCGAAGCTTATCCTGCCTGGATGTTCGAAGCTTGTTTGCCTTTGGGTCCAGCCGTTACTTCGAAGGTCACGCGCTGATTTTCTTGCAGCGTCTTGAAACCGCCAGCCTGGATTGCCGAGAAGTGCGCGAACAAATCTTCGCTGCCATCATCAGGGGTAATAAATCCAAAACCTTTAGCGTCGTTAAACCATTTTACAATACCTGTTGCCATTGTGTTTTTCCTAACTCAAAAATTATTTGGGCGAGAATGCCCGTGGTCTATCGAATCAAGAAAAAACGGGGACAACTTGTAAAGTATCGCAATTAGAAGCTTGAATTCTTTAGAACACGACAAGTCTACAGTATTTTCAATAAGGTCGGGCGAACTTTAATGAATAAAAGGATTCCTCTGCGTATTCCGCGGGTTAATGGCTTCTCTGGAATTGAACTCCTGATTATTTGCCGGGCGGCACCAGTACGGTATTTTTCGCCTCTGGCAACATTTCCGGATAATCACGGCTGTAATGCAGCCCCCGGCTTTCATGGCGCAGCATGGCGCATTGCACGATCAGGTCGGCGGTGAGTACCAGGTTGCGCAGTTCGATCAGGTCGTTGCTGACGCGGAAGTTCTGGTAATACTCGTTGATTTCCTCGGTGAGCAGTCGGATGCGGTGCTGCGCCCGTTCCAGGCGCTTGTTGGTGCGCACGATGCCGACGTAGTCCCACATGAAGCGGCGCAGTTCGTCCCAGTTGTGAGAGATGACGATCTCCTCATCGGCGTCGGTGACGCGGCTTTCATCCCACTCCGGCAAGGTGATGGGCGGCGTTTCGGGCCGGACGAGAATGTCCTGTGCCGCAGCCTTGGCGTATACCATGCATTCCAGCAGCGAGTTGCTGGCCAGGCGGTTGGCGCCGTGCAGTCCGGTGCAGGTCACTTCGCCGATGGCATAGAGGTTCGGGATGTCGGTGCGCGCCGCGCGGTCGGTGACGATGCCGCCGCAACTGTAGTGCGCTGCCGGCACTACCGGGATCGGCTGGCGCGTGATGTCGATGCCGAGATCCAGGCAGCGTTCGTAAATGGTGGGGAAATGCTCTTTGAGGAAGGCGGCGGGCTTGTGCGAAATGTCGAGATAAACGCAGTCCAGCCCGCGTTTTTTCATTTCGAAGTCGATGGCTCGCGCCACCACGTCGCGCGGTGCCAGTTCGGCGCGCGGATCGTGGTCAGGCATGAAGCGGGTGCCGTCGCGCAATACCAGAATGCCGCCTTCGCCGCGCACCGCTTCGGTGATCAGGAACGACTTGGCATGAGGGTGGTAGAGGCAGGTGGGGTGGAACTGGATGAATTCCATGTTCGCCACCCGGCATCCCGCGCGCCAGCCCATGGCGGTGCCGTCGCCGGTGGCGACATCGGGATTGGTGGTGTAGAGATAGACCTTGCCGGCGCCGCCGCTGGCCAGTACGGTCTGCTGGGCGGAAAAGGTTCTAACCTTGCCGCTGGCCTTGTCGAGAACATATACGCCATGGCAGGAGTTGTCCTCAAGCCCGAGCTTTTTGCCGGTGATCAGGTCGATGGCGATGTGATTTTCCAGCACGGTGATGTTGGCATGGCTTTTGACTTTTTCCGCCAGCGTGGACTGCACCGCGTGGCCGGTGGCATCGGTGGCGTGGATGATGCGGCGATGGCTGTGGCCGCCTTCGCGCGTCAGGTGGTAGCCGGTGCCATTGTCGGCGTCCCTGGTGAACGGTACGCCCTGTTCGATCAGCCATTCGATGGCGGCCCGGCTGTTTTCCACGACGAAGCGGGTGGCCTCTTCGTCGCACAGCCCGGCTCCGGCGATCAGCGTGTCGCGAATGTGCGCTTCGACCGAGTCGTCGCCCGCCAGCACGGCGGCGATGCCGCCCTGCGCCCAATCGCTGGCGCCAGCCATCAAGCCCCGCTTGGTGATGATCGCAACCCGTTTCCGTTCGGCGAGGTTCAGCGCCAGCGCCATGCCGGCCAGCCCGCTGCCGATGACGATCACGTCGAAATGCCGGGCGAGATTTTTATTGGAAATTTTCATGTCGATGGAAATAATAGCATGCAACAAGGGTGCGGGGGCAGGGCGGTATTGCAGTAGGCCGGGGCTGTTTGTCGGGTTTGATAATAACCTTGTCAGGGTGTGAACTATTTGTCAGGATGGGTGTCTGTAGTACAAATGCACGGATTTACGCGTTCCCTGAACATGCTTGAGGGCGCTATACTGGGACTGTTGGCTGGCATGAAGCCTACGCTGACAATCGGGACAAGTATAATAACGCTGCTTTTCAGGGAAGACCCGGATGGGTGATCGTGAAATTGACCAGCAACTGGTCGAACGCGCACAACATGGCGACAAGCATGCTTTCGAGCTGCTTGTGATGAAGTACCAGCGCAAGCTGGGGCGGTTGTTGTCGCGTTTTATTCGCAATCCGACCGAGGTCGAGGACGTTTCCCAGGAGGCGTTCATCAAGGCTTATCGGGCGTTGCCTTCGTTTCGGGGCGAGAGCGCTTTTTATACCTGGCTGTATCGGATCGGCATCAATACCGCCAAGAATTACCTGGTGACACAGGGCCGGCGCGCGCCGACGACGACGCAATTCGACAATGAAGAGGCGGAAGGCTTTGAAGACGCCGAGCAGCTTCGCAGCAGCACTACGCCGGAAAGCGAGCTGGCGAGCAAACAGATTGCCGAGACCGTGAACAAGGCGGTGGAAGGCTTGCCCGAGGAATTGAGGGCTGCGATCACGCTACGTGAGATCGAAGGCATGAGTTATGAGGATATTGCGAGCGTGATGGATTGTCCGATTGGTACGGTCAGATCAAGAATCTTTCGCGCCCGTGAAGCAATTGCAGAAAAATTGCGTCCCTTGCTGGGCACTGATAAAGACACGAGGTGGTAAGCATGATGGAGAGTCGATTATCTGCACTGGTGGATGGTGAACTGGAACAGGAAGAGGCGATGGCTCTGCTGGCATCCATCAAGGAGCGGCAGGGATTGCAGGAGGAATGGATGTTGTTGCACCTGATCGGCGACACCTTGCGGCAGACACCCTCGCTTTCACCCGATTTTAACGCGCGATTCGCCGAACAGTTGGCAAAAGAGCCGACTGTGCTGGCCCCGCGCACGATCTTTCATAAGCACCGGACTGAAGACAGCCAAAGCCCTTCAGGACGGGTGGCTTCGCAACGCCCACGCCCCCTGATAGCGCTGTCCGCGGCAGCTTCGGTCGCGGCGGTTTCAGTAGTGGCATGGGCGGCGTTTCAATTCAGCCATGAGCATGGCTCGGGATTGAGAGCGAATGTCGTTGTCGCTGAAAACAGCCAGAATGATGCCGTGTCTGCGGTCAATGTCAGCAGCTACCTGGCTGCCCATCAGGAATATTCCCACGCAATGCAGGAAAACGGTTCCTACCAGCGTCCGGTCCTGGAGAAGTCACAGGGCGGAGGAAGATGAGAGCATTACTCCTCATATTGGTTGTGCTGGCCGGTGTCCCCGGCATGTCGCAGGCGGATGTGGTTCAACAGACGGACGCATTGAATTGGCTCAAGAAGGCTGCCGCTGCCGCGCATCAACTCAATTACAGCGGCACCTATATCTATCAGCATGGCGATCATGTCGAGACCAGCAGGATTGCGCATCTCAGGAACGAAAGCGGAGAGCATGAAAAGCTCGAAGCGCTGGATGGTTCTCCGCGGGAAGTGATCCGCAATAATGACGAAGTGCTGTGCTTCAAGCCGGACAGCAATGCGTCGGTCGTAGTGGAAAGAAGAAAGTTGGAGCGGTCATTCCCCGCTCTTTTGCCCAGGCAGCTTGGCGGTATAACCGAAAATTACCGGGCTCAGCTTTCCGACTCAGGCCGCGCAGCCGATCACGCTTGCCAGGTAATCATTCTGGAACCCAAGGATCAATACCGTTATCGTCATGAACTTTGGATCGACCGCGCCACGGGTCTGCTGCTGAAGGCCAGTATGCTGAACGAAAAGAACGAGGTGATCAGCCAGTTTGCCTTCACCCAGATCGCGATCGGCGGGCCGATTGCGAGTGACTTGATCAAGCCTAAAATTTCCGGCAGAAAGGTGGTTATTTCCAGCGAACCGGCCATCGCGACAGAATTGCAGCAGAACGATCGGACCTGGGTGGTGAAGCAACCTCCCCCGGGATTTACCCAGGTGACGGTGATGAAGCGCATGATGCCGGGCAAGGACGTGCCGGTCAAACACCTGGTGTTTTCAGATGGGCTGGCTGCCGTTTCGGTTTTCGTCGAACCCGTTGCGGCAGGTGCGGAGCCCGTGCTGGGAGCGGCCCGGCATGGGGCGTTCCAGATATACATGCGCACCATCGATGACCACAAAATCATCGTGTTGGGTGAAGTGCCGGCCATTACCGTGAAGAAAATCGCAGATTCCGTCAGCCGGAATTAGGGGTGCCTTGGGTGTCTGTCATGATCGAAACTGAAGCGACAGTGGTAAAGCTGGAACACGCCGTAGCCTACGTCCAAGCGGAGCGGAAGTCGAGCTGCAGCGGCTGCAGTGAAAGCAATTGCGGAACTTCCGTACTGGCTAATTTTTTGGGCCTGAAAGCGCCGCTTTACCGCGCACGCAATGAAGTCGGCGCAAAAGTCGGTGATCGGGTTGTGGTCGGCATGAATGAGTCTGGTCTGTTCAAAGGCACACTGCTGCTCTACATACTGCCTTTGCTGCTGCTTTTTGCGGGTGCCTTGGTCGGCAGCGCGTTGGCTGCCACCGCGGACGCCAGGGATGGCTACTCCGTGGTGGGCGCCGCCATCGGCCTGGCGGCAGGATTTATCGGCTTGAAGCTTTTCTCGGCCAGGCTTGGCCAGGGCAAACAATACCAGCCTGTCATATTGAGCCGGATCGCCGATGCTCCGATTCACTTCGTGGAGCTTGAAGGAAGACTGAAGAAGAAATGAGATTTTATGTTTATTTCAATGACTAACTTTGTTGAGGTGACGAAACGATGAAGAGCTGGCTATGCGCTTTTTTCCTGATTTCTTTTTCAGTGTTATCCCACGCCAAAGATCTGCCGGATTTCACCGATCTGGTTGAAAAACAGGGCCCGGCAGTAGTGAACGTCAGCATTACCCAGACTATCAGCCAGGAGGAGGTTTTTCCTCAAATGCCCAATCTCCCGGAAGACGACCCGTTCTTTGACTTCTTTCGCCGATTCCATCCTCCTCACGGTGACGTGCCACAGGAATTCGAATCCAAATCCCAAGGCTCGGGTTTTATCATCAGCGCTGACGGCTATATTCTTACCAATGCCCATGTGGTGGATGGCGCCGACGAAGTGATTGTGCGCCTGACTGACAAGCGCGAATTCAGGGCCAAAGTCATCGGCAAGGATCGTCGGACGGACGTGGCGCTGATCAAAATAGCAGCGACCGGGCTGCCCAAGGTCGTTATCGGAAACCCAAGCTTACTCAAGGTCGGCGAGTGGGTGGCGGCGATCGGTTCGCCGTTCGGCTTCGAGAACAGTGTGACCGCCGGCATCGTCAGCGCCAAGGGGCGCTCGCTGCCGCAGGAAAACTACGTGCCCTTCATCCAGACAGACGCGGCGATCAATCCGGGCAATTCGGGCGGACCGCTGTTTAACCTCAAGGGCGAGGTGGTCGGCATCAATTCCCAGATATACAGCCGGACCGGCGGCTACATGGGGCTTGCTTTTGCCATCCCCATCGATGTGGCGATGGATGTCGCCGACCAGTTGCGCACCCACGGCAAAATCAGTCGTGGCTGGCTCGGGGTGGCGATCCAGGAGGTGACCAAGGAACTGGCAGAGTCGTTCGGGCTGAAAAAACCGGAAGGCGCGCTGATCGCGGGGGTGGAGAAAGGTAGCCCGGCGGACAAGGGTGGCCTGCAACCGAGCGATGTCATTCTGAAGTTCGATGGCAAGCCGGTGAGCAATGCCGATGAATTGCCGCGTCTGGTTGGCTCGACCAAGGCCGGCAAGTCGGTGGCAGTGCAGATATGGCGCAAGGGCGCGGTCAAGGATTTGGTTCTGGCCGTGGGAGAGGCGCCGACGGATATAGTGACGCAACGCCCAGGCAAGGGAGAAAGCGCTGTTGGCCGGCTGGGTTTGGGCCTGAACGACCTTACCGACGAGCAAAAGAAAGAATTGCAGATTTCGCACGGCGTGGTGGTGGAGGATGCCAATGGACTGGCCGCCCGCGCCGGCATCCGGCGCGGCGACGTGATCACGGCCATCAACAACCGGGACGTGAAAAATGTGGAGCAGTTCGGTCATATCCTGTCCGGCTACAAGGCAGGGCAGAATATCGCGCTGCTGGTGCGGCGTGGGGAACGCGCCCTGTTCATTCCGCTCAAGATGCGATGACCGGCAGGGTAGTACTGACGGTCTATACCCGTGAATATTGTCACCTGTGCCATGAAATGGTCGCGGCAATCGAGGCGTTGCGGCCTGTTTACGTTTTTGATCTGGAAGAGGTCGACGTGGATGAGGACATGGCACTGGAGCAGCGCTATGGGCATCTGGTGCCGGTGCTTACTGCAAACGACGAGGAAATCTGCCATTACCGCCTCGACCCTGCCGCGCTTGATGCTTATTTCAGCAAAATCCGCTAGAATCCGGCTTTCCTGAAAAAGAGAGGGCACCTCGAAGTGCCCTTTTTTACTTGAGTAACTATGAAGCACATCCGCAACTTTTCCATTATCGCCCACATCGACCACGGCAAATCCACACTGGCAGATCGTATCATCCATCTCTGCGGCGGCCTTTCAGATCGCGAGATGGAATCGCAGGTGCTCGATTCCATGGATCTCGAACGCGAGCGCGGCATTACCATCAAGGCCCAGACCGCCGCGCTGACATACAAGGCGCGTGATGGACAGATATACCGGTTGAATCTGATCGACACGCCTGGCCACGTCGATTTTTCCTATGAAGTATCGCGCTCGCTGGCCGCTTGCGAGGGCGCCTTGCTGGTGGTGGATGCGTCTCAAGGCGTGGAAGCCCAGAGCGTGGCGAACTGCTACACCGCCATCGAGCAGGGCGTCGAGGTCGTTCCGGTGCTCAACAAGATCGATCTGCCCAGCGCCGAACCCGAGCGGGTGATCAAGGAAATCGAGGAGATCATCGGCATCGATGCTTCCAATGCCGTGCTGACAAGCGCCAAGACCGGCGTGGGGATCGCGGACGTTCTGGAAGCGGTGGTCGCGCGCATCCCTCCGCCTCAGGGTGATCCTGCGGCACCCCTGAAGGCGTTGATTATCGATTCCTGGTTCGACAACTATGTCGGCGTGGTGATGTTGGTGCGCGTGTTCGATGGCGTGCTCAAGCCCAAGGACAAAATCAAGCTGATGGCGACCGGCGCAACTTTCCTGTGCGAGCAGGTAGGATCGTTCACGCCCAAATCCATGTCGCGTCCGCAACTATCCGCCGGCGACGTGGGCTTCATCATTGCCGGCATCAAGGAACTCAAGGCCGCCATGGTGGGCGATACCGTGACCTTGCAGGACAATCCGGCCAGCGAGTCGCTGCCCGGCTTCAAGGAAATCCAGCCGCAGGTGTTTGCCGGTCTTTATCCGGTGGAATCCCACGAATATGATGCCTTGCGCGACGCGCTGGAAAAACTGAAGCTTAACGACGCTTCGCTACGCTACGAGCCGGAAGTTTCCCAGGCATTGGGATTCGGTTTCCGTTGCGGCTTCCTTGGCCTGTTGCACCTGGAGATCGTGCAGGAACGCCTGGAGCGCGAATACGACATGGACCTGATTACCACCGCACCGACGGTGATTTATCAGGTGGTGATGAAAGACGGCGAGGTGCTGGAAATCGAGAACCCCTCCAAGCTGCCGGATCTCTCCAAGATCGAGGAAATACGCGAGCCGATCATCAATGTGACGATCCTGACACCACAGGAATATGTCGGTGCCTTGATTACCTTGTGTACGCAAAAGCGTGGGTTTCAGAAGAACATGCAGTACATGGGGCGGCAGGTGATGCTGTCCTACGAGATGCCGATGAATGAAGTGGTGATGGACTTCTTCGACAAGATGAAGTCGCTTTCGCGTGGCTATGCCTCGATGGATTATGAGTTCAAGGAATATCGCGCGTCCGATCTGGTCAAGGTGGATATCCTGATCAACGGCGAAAAAGTGGATGCCCTGTCGGTTATCGTGCATCGCGCCAACAGCCAGTACCGTGGCCGCGAACTGGCCTCGAAGATGCGCGAACTGATTCCGCGCCAGATGTTCGACGTGGCGATACAGGCGGCGATCGGCTCGCAAATCATCTCGCGCGAGAACGTCAAGGCGTTGCGCAAGAACGTATTGGCAAAATGCTATGGCGGCGATATTTCACGCAAGAGAAAATTGCTGGAAAAGCAGAAGGCCGGCAAGAAGCGAATGAAGCAGGTGGGTAACGTGGAAATTCCGCAGGAAGCATTTTTGGCAATTTTGCAGGTGGATAATAAATGAACTTTCCTTTGATCATGTTGATTGCGCTGGTCGTCACCGGTGTCATCTGGCTGCTCGATATCTATGCGCTCAAGCCGAAACGAGCCGCTGCCATCAAAGAACCCCTGCTGGTCGAATATGCCAAAAGTTTTTTCCCGGTCATTCTGGTGGTGTTCACGCTTCGCTCCTTCCTGGTCGAGCCGTTCAAAATCCCGTCGGGCTCGATGATGCCGACCCTGCTGGTGGGGGATTTCATCCTGGTGAACAAGTACACCTACGGCATCCGCCTGCCGGTGGTCAACAAACAGATTATCGAGATAAGCCATCCGCATAACGGCGATGTGATGGTGTTCCGCTATCCGGATGATCCCTCGCTGGATTACATCAAACGCGTGGTCGGCGTGCCGGGAGACAAGATCAGCTACCGCGACAAGCATCTCACCATCAACGGCCAGCCTTTGAAGATGAAAAGCATGGGTGGCTACAGCTACGTCAAGAGCGGGCTGAATTTTGTGAATGCCGATCTTTACAGTGAGCAACTGGGGCAGCACAACCATTTGGCCCTGTTGCAGCCCGATGCGCCAACCGTGCGCCTGGGCGATGTGAAGCCGTTTTCCAACCGTGAAAATTGCGTTTACAATGAAGACGGTTTTACCTGCACGGTACCGCAGGGGCATTACTTCATGATGGGCGACAACCGGGATGACAGCAATGACGGTCGTTACTGGGGTTTCGTCCCTGAACGCAACATTGTGGGCAAGGCGTTCATGATCTGGTGGAACTTTGACGATCTCAAACGTATCGGGAAATCCATAGTTTAAGAGAGGACAACCATGAAAAAACAACTCGGAGCCACGCTCGTTGGCATACTTTTTATCGCGGGCATGATTGGGGTGGGTGTGGTATTGGTGGCAAAGCTTGTGCCAGCTTACGTGGAATTCATGTCGGTAAAAAAGGTGCTTAACGCCATGGATTCCAGCGGCGATCTCAAGACCATGTCGCCCAAGGAAATTCAGGCTTCGTTCTTCAAGCGCGGCAGCATCGACAATATTAGTAGCGTCAAACCGGAAAACATTGACATTGGTCGCGCCGGGGATCAATCGACAATAACCGTGGAATATTCCGTCAAGGTGCCGATTGTGGCCAACGTCAGTGCCTGGCTGGATTTTTCGGCCTCAGCCGGGCGTTAAGGAACGAGATATTCTCCTGCATGGGAATTGAAACGCTGGTCCGGCGCATCGGTCATGAATTCAAGGATCCGGCCCTGTTGCGCAGGGCGCTGACCCATCGCAGTTATGGCATGCCGCACAACGAGCGGCTGGAATTCCTTGGCGACAGCGTGTTGAACTGCTCTATCGCCACCCATCTTTATCATCTTCATACGCGCGTGCAGGAAGGCGATCTGAGCCGAATGCGCGCCCATCTGGTCAAGGAACAGACCCTCTCCGAAATCGCCGCATCCCTGAATCTGGGCGATCATCTGCTGCTCGGCGAGGGCGAGCTGAAAAGCGGCGGTTTTCGCCGTCCATCGATTCTCGCCGACACGCTCGAGGCGATCATCGGCGCGGTTTATCTCGATGCCGGTTTCATTGCGGCCGAACAGATGATTGCACGACTGTTCGAGCCGCTCATGAAGGGCCTCGATCCGAAAACCCTGGGCAAGGACCCGAAAACCCTGCTGCAGGAATACCTTCAGGGCCGCAAGCTGCCCCTGCCGAACTACACCGTGCTGTCGATCAGCGGCGAAGCGCACCAGCAGCATTTCGAGGTCGAATGCGCCATTCCTGCCATGAGCGTACGCGCCTGCGGCGGAGGCGTGAGCCGCCGCAGCGCCGAGCAGGCCGCCGCTGAAAGCGCCCTGCAAATGCTGAATCAACAAGGATAATATGGAATTTCGCACCGGCTACATCGCCATCGTCGGGCGCCCGAATGTGGGCAAATCGACGCTGCTCAATCACCTGATCGGACAGAAAATCAGCATCACGTCGCGCAAGGCGCAGACCACCCGGCACCGCATTGTCGGCATCCGCACCGACGAGGATGCGCAGTATGTGTTCGTCGATACGCCGGGCTTCCAGATGCAGCACCAGAACGTGCTGAACCGCGTGATGAACCGCACCGTGACGCAATCCATTTCGGATGTGGACGTGGTGCTGTTCGTGATCGAATCGATGCGCTTCGACGAGCGTGATGAAAAGGTGATCGCCCTGTTGCCGCGCGATTGCCCGGTAGTGCTGGTGATCAACAAACTCGACAAGGTGGGCGACAAGGCCGATCTGCTGCCGTTCATCGAAAAAGTGTCGGCCTCGTTTCCCTTTGCTGCGATTATTCCGGTCAGCGCCAAGCGTGGCGCCCAGGTGCCCGAACTGGTGCGGGAAATCCGCCGTCATCTGCACGAAGGCGAACCGATCTATGGCGAGGACGAAATTACCGACCGCAGCGAGCGCTTCCTCGCCGCCGAAATCGTGCGCGAAAAAGTGTTCCGCCTGCTCGGCGACGAGATTCCCTATTCCATCAGCGTCGAGATCGAGAAATTCGAGACGGAAGGCAATCTGCGCCGCGTTTTTGCCGCCATCATCGTGGACAGGGACAGCCAGAAGCCGATCCTGATCGGCAAGAAGGGCGAAAAGCTCAAGGAAATCGGCACTCAGGCCCGCAAGGACATGGAAGAGCTATTCGGCAAAAAAGTCTATCTCGAGGTTTGGGTCAAGGTTAAAAGCGGCTGGGCCGACGACGAGCGAGCCGTGAAAAGCCTGGGGTACGAATAGGCACGCTTGCCACCGCTATTCGGGGTGGCTACATCCCCATCCAGATGAACAGCGTTTTTTCCTGATCCACTGCATTCCCGGCCAGTTGGGAGAGTGTCGCCAGTAGATCCTGAACCTCGTCCACAGCCCATTCGTCTATTTCGAATTCCGTTGTGGCGGCCAATTCTTCGCCGATCCGTTCCAGCGCGTCTTCTTCCAGTTCGGCCAGCTTTTTGATCGACCCATGCGGAAACCGGATTAGCCACGGGCCTTCATCGGAGGCGGTAAACAGGGGCCGGAATTCAGCAAAAGCTTCGTCGAAGTTTTGGTCTGCCAGGATGGATTGGAGCATCGCCAGTTTTTCCAGATTGAGGCTGTTCGCTTCCATTCCCTGCCAGTCTTCGAGTGGCGACAGCGACTCCCCGATCGCCATGATTTCGTCCGGCTCCCCGATCACGATGTTCGTCAGAACCTGCATAAAATTCCTTTCTAAAAGCCTGAAAAATCAGAACGCGTAGCGGCAAAACGATGTGTATGGCGCACCCTGCAACCGGGCGAGCTTACTTCATTCTGGATGGCAGTTTGATCGTTTCGCCATCAACCCTGAAAACGCCTTTGCCAAGATGATGAATTGTCCGCGGATCTTTCGTTGCAGGGTTGATCCACGCCTTGAGCACCTCGAGGACAAAGAAGTTGTACTTGTTCACCATCCGGGTATCCACCAGCCTGCATTCCAGGTTGGCATAGCATTCGTCGATGAGCGGCGCCTGCACGTACGAAGCGGCCACCGGCGTGAGGCCGAGGACCGCGAACTTGTCGCTGTCCCGACCGGAAGTGTTGCCGCATTTCACCACTTTTTCCGCCAATGCCACTGTCGGAATGTTGATTACGCATTCCTTGGTCGCCTTCAGGATATTGAACGAGTAATTCCGGTTGCTGATCACGCAGCCCACCAGCGGCGGCTCGAATTCAAGCATGGTATGCCACGACATGGTCATGATGTTCGGCCGTCCCTTGCGGGCGGTGGACACCATCACCACGGGCCCCGGTTCAAGCAAGCCGTACACCCTGGACAAGGGAAAGGATTTTTTTGCCATCGTCGCTCCTCATTATTTCAAGCAGCCTTGCGGCTCACTCCAACAGCCCGTCCCACCATCATTAAAGTGTATTCCAAAATGCGCAGCAATTTGTGGGTATGAATAAGCCCCGAGGTTCTTGCCTGTTTGGCGAAGAAACCGCAAGTTCTGCCGCCTTACAAATCAGCCATGATCCGTTCAATGAAAGCTCTTTTCCCTTCGCTGTAGGCCAGTCGATCCTGCGGGTACCGCGCGGCCAGCTTCTGTTTGAGGTTGCCGTACTCGCGGGCCTCATCCGGGTGGGCGATCAGGTAGTCGCGGAAGAGCAGTCGGTCCCAGTGCTCGAAATCCTTCTCGATCATGTGCAGATGGTGTGTCCGTTTTCCCGTTGCGTCGCGCTTGATGAACCAGGCGTAAAAGGGCGGTACGTCGCCGCCCCAGGTGGGCCGCCAGAGGTAGTCGTAACCCTGGGCGGTAAGGACCGGAACGATCCGTTTCTTCGTCTCTTCCAGTGAGGTGACTTCAATCAGCATATCGATGATCGGCTTGGCGGCCAAGCCCGGTACGGCGGTACTGCCGAAATGCTCTATTCGGCCGATAAGTTCCGGTGGCAGGCAGGCGCGGAGGTGGGCCGCTTCCCGGCGGAACATCTCCGGCCAGCGGGGGTCGTAATCCACCACTGCAATCTCTTCGGCCATCAACCGCCGGACTTTTTCCTCTATCGTTTCCATCCGGGACAATCCCATTAAGCAGACTAAAGGGCAGAGCAGGCGTCGGGACCTAATGATTTTGTAAACCCTGGACAGCCCTGAGCAGTTGAGAAATATCGTCGGCTTTCTTCTCTCCAGCATTTGCGACAGGTTTTGGCGTGGCGCCCAGTTCGTCCGTCATCCAGCCTGCCGCCGCCGATGCGCCATAAGAAGCAATGGAGGCCAGGACGAAGACCATTATGCTTCGTGCCATGCCTTTATTGATGTCCTGCTTGTCCAGA
The DNA here is from genome assembly GCA_035530375.1 of Sulfuricella sp. Taxonomy (GTDB): domain Bacteria; phylum Pseudomonadota; class Gammaproteobacteria; order Burkholderiales; family Sulfuricellaceae; genus Sulfuricella. The sequence continues at coordinate 17,542 of DATKUY010000025.1, forward strand.
GCGCGATTGATGAAAAAGGCCGCCACAAAAAAAGCGATGGTTGAGATAATCAAGTCCTGCATGGGTGATTCCTTGTGAGGTTCCCTCGGTTGTTCGTCTTTCAGGAAGTAGGTTTCATGCTACCAGTTTTTCATCATACTGGGCACTGATCCGGTGGGGGCGCACTCGCTTCGAGCATGAGGAGGTTTATCCGGGGCTGGACGAATGTGATAAAGTGGCGATTCAATATTGAGTCAGGCAACAACCGGAATACGCAGTCGCCGCCTATGGCCAGCCCAGATAAAGTCCGCCACGAGGCGCAAACCGCTTTCGTTCTACATTCATATCCCTACCGCGAAACCAGTCTGATCGTCGAGGTGTTCAGCCAGCATCATGGCCGTGTGCCACTGATGGCGCGCGGTGCGCGGCGGCCGAAATCGGCGGTGCGCGGTTTGCTGCTTTCTTTCCAGCCGCTTTTCCTGAGCTGGTTCGGCAAGGGCGAGCTGCGCACCCTGCACAGCGCCGAATGGCAGGGCGGGCAGCCGCTGTTGCAGGGCATGGCGCTGATCTGCGGTTTTTACCTGAACGAGCTGCTGCTGAAGCTGCTGCACCGCGACGATCCCCACGAAAAGCTGTTCCTGCATTACCAGGATACTTTGCAGGAACTTGCCCGGCGCACGGATTACGCGGCTGTGCTGCGGCGCTTCGAGTTGAACTTGCTGAAGGAGCTGGGCTATGCGCTGACGCTCGACCATGACGCCGATAGCGGCGAGCCGATCGAGCCGGAGGCGCGCTACCGGTTTGTCATCGAGCGCGGCCCGGTGCGGCAAAAAAACCGCCAAAACGGTGTAGAATTGCGGGGCAAGACGCTGCTCGACATGGCGGCTGACGATTATGGCGATCCGGTTACCTTGCAACAGAGCAAGGCGCTGATGCGCACGCTGATCAATCACTATCTCGGCAGCGAAATCTTGCATACCCGGCAGATTTTAAAGGACTTACAGGAATTATGATTCGTCTCGGCGTCAACATCGACCACATCGCCACGCTACGTCAGCAGCGCGGGACGCGCTACCCCAGCCCGGTTCAGGCGGCGCTGATGGCGGAAAGCGCCGGTGCGGATTCGATCACTTTGCATTTGCGCGAGGATCGCCGCCATATCCAGGATCGGGATGTCGAAATCCTTCGCCCCGCTTTGCAGACGCGCATGAACCTGGAAATGGCGGTGACCGACGAGATGGTGGGGATCGCGCTGCGGTTGAAACCGCAGGACGTTTGCCTGGTGCCGGAAAAGCGCGAGGAACGCACCACCGAGGGCGGGCTCGACGTGGTCGCCCATTTCGAGCGCATCAAGCAGGCTTGCGCTGCGCTGGGCGGCGCGGGCATCCGCGTTTCGCTGTTCATCGCGCCGGAAAAGGCGCAGCTCGATGCGGCCAAGGCGGCCGGGGCGCCGGTGGTGGAAATCCATACCGGCCATTTCGCCGACGCCGAATCTGAAGCGGAGCAGGACGCGGAGTTCGTCCGCATCCGCATGGCGGTTGAATATGGCGCAGGCCTTGACCTTCGCGTCAACGCGGGCCACGGTCTGCATTATCACAACGTGCAGAAAATCGCGGCGATTCCCGGTATCTATGAACTCAACATCGGCCATGCGATCGTGGCGCAGGCCGTGTTCGTCGGATGGGAGCGGGCAGTGGCCGAAATGAAGGCGCTGATGGTGGCAGCGGCCAAATGATTTACGGCATCGGCACCGACATTATCGCGGTAGGCCGCATCGAGGCAGCCTTGAGCCGTTTCGGCGATAAATTCGCACAGCGCATTCTGGCGCCGGAAGAGTGGGACGATTTTGCCGCCAGCGCCCACCGCGCCCGTTTCCTGGCCAAACGTTTCGCCGCCAAGGAGGCGTTCGCCAAGGCAATCGGCACGGGTATGCGCTATCCTGTTACCTGGCAGAACATCAACGTGACCCACGACGATCTCGGCAGGCCGGGGTTCGGGCTGGCGCCGGAACTGGCCGAAAATCTGCTGCAACGCAATATCCGCAGCCATCATCTTTCGATCAGCGATGAGGCGGAGATGGTGGTGGCTTTCTCCGTGCTGGAACAGTAAAGAACTCAAAATGACTCTTGGCCCGGTAATGCTGGATGTTCTCGGCACAGAACTGACTGATGAGGACAGAAAAAGGCTGCGCCACCCGCTGGTTGGCGGGGTGATCCTGTTCAGCCGCAATTACGCTTCACAGATGCAGCTTGCCCGACTGACCGCCGAGATTCATGCGCTGCGCAACCCGCATCTGCTGATTGCGGTGGATCATGAAGGCGGGCGGGTGCAGCGCTTCCGCGACGGTTTCACCCGTCTGCCGCCGATGCGCGAGTTGGGGATGATCTGGGATCATCACCCGAACCGCGCCAGGACGCTTGCGCACCAGACCGGCTGGGTGCTGGCGGCGGAATTGCGCGCCAGCGGCGTGGATTTCAGCTTCACGCCGGTGCTGGACATCGATTTCGGCCAGAGCGGCGTGATCGGCGACCGCGCCTTTCACCGCGAACCGCAGGCCATTTCAGAGCTGGCGCACAGCCTGATCCTGGGGCTCAAGCAGGGCGGCATGGCGGCGGTCGGCAAGCATTTCCCCGGCCATGGCTTCGTGCGCGCCGATTCTCACCTGGAGATTCCGGTGGACGAGCGCGATTATGCCGATATCGAAGCGGAAGACCTGATCCCGTTCCGGCAGATGGTCGATTACGGCCTGGCTGCAATGATGCCGGCGCATGTGATTTACCCCAAGGTGGACAGTCTGCCGGCAGGGTTCTCGAAAATCTGGCTGAAAGATATTTTGCGCCATGAATTGAACTTCAACGGCATGATCTTCAGCGACGATCTTTCGATGGAAGGCGCCAGCGTCGCCGGCAGCGTGGTGCAGCGCGCAGAGGCCGCCCTGCATGCGGGGTGCGACATGGTGCTGGTGTGCAACAAGCCGGAAAGTGCCGACGAACTGCTGGCCGGCCTGAAGTGGGAGATGCCGGCGACGAGCATGTCGCGGCTGATCCGCATGCACGGCAAACCGCATCCGGAAAGCTGGACCAGGCTGCACGAAGACCCGCATTACGTGGCCGCGGTGCATGCTGTCGGCAGCATCGGCGTGAGGAGCGGCGATCTGCTGCTGGCTGGCGAGCTCGGCACCTGCGGAATTAGTGGAAATAATTGACATGCCGATTTCCAGTTTGTCTCCCGCCGAGCTTCGCCTGACCATCGATCCAGATTCGCTCGGATTCTCGGATACCTCCGAACTGTTGCAATACCCCTTGCCCTGGATCGGACAGGAGCGCGCCGAAATGGCCGCCCGTTTCGGCTTGGAGCTGGATCAGCCGGACTACAACCTGTTCGTGCTGGGGGAGGCCGGCAGCGGCCGTTCCTCGCTGCTCCGGCAGGCGATGCAAGCGGTTGCCGCGAACAAGGCGGTGCCGCCCGATCTGTGTTATCTGCACAACTTCGATACGCCGGAAAGGCCGCTGGCGCTGCGTTTGCCGGCCGGGCAGGGGCGCCTGCTGCGCCAGCTCATGCAGCAACTGGCGAAATCCCTGGTGACGGAAATCCCGCAGCAGTTGGCGGGGGAGGATTTCAAGACCGACAGCGCGCGCATCGAAAAAGCTTTCAAGGAAGAGGAGGCCAAGGCTTTTGCGGCACTCTCCGCTTTTGCCGAGGCACGCAATTTCAGCATTCACCGCGAGGCGGGGCGGATGGTGTTTACCCTGATGGGCGAGACCGGACAGGCATTGGCCGAGGATGAAGTGCTTTCCCTGCCCAGGGAACGCCGCGTTGCAGTCGAGCAGGCCGAGCAGGAACTGCGCGCCGAGATCGCGCTTTATTTCGAGAAAACCCGGCCGCTGGAGCGGGCGATGAACGAGAATCTGACGGCACTGCGTCGCCAGGTGGTGAAGCCGCTGCTGGATCATGCGTTGCAGGAGATCCGCACCGAACTCAAGAAACAGATCAAGGATGCGACCAAGCTCAATACCTGGCTGGGTGAAATCGCCCGGAATGTGCTCGACAACCTGGCGTTGTTCGAGGTTTCGGATGAGGATGAGGAAAGTCGGAAGGAGCTATTGGGAAATGCGCTGTCGCGCTATCGCGTCAACCTGGTGGTGGACAATGATGGCTTGAGCGCCGCGCCGGTGATCGTCGAAGATAACCCGCTGTTCCGCTCGCTGTTCGGCAGCATCGAGTACCAGTCCGAAAACGATGTGCTGGTGACGGATTTCTCCCGCATCCGTGCCGGCAGCCTGCTCAAGGCGCACGGCGGTTTTCTCATGCTGCACCTGCGCGACCTGCTGGCCGATGGCCTGGTGTGGGAAAAGCTGCGGCGCCTCCTGCGCAGCGGCCGGCTGCAGATCGAGGAGCCGGGTACGGCATTTACGCCGATCGCGGCGGTATCGCTGGAACCCGAAGCCGTCGAAATCATCGTCAAAATCGTGTTGATCGGCTCACGCGAGCAGTTCTACGATATGCAGGAAGAAGACCCGGAGTTCGCGCGTCACTTCCGGGTCAAGGTGGATTTTGCAGACAGCTTCGTATCCAGCGCCGAGAGCCGCCGCGCATCGTCGATTTTTGTTGCCCACGCCTGCCGCCAGCTTGGCCTACCCCATTTTTCCGCTGCAGCGGTTGCGCGCCTGCTGGAGAACGGGCACCGCGAGGTGGACGATCAATCGCGTCAAACCGCGATATTTGCACGCACCGAAGCGCTGGTGATGGAAAGCGCCGCTCTTTGCCGCGCCCGCGGCGACGGCCTGGTCGATGTATCGGATGTCGAAGCGGCGATACAGGCGCGCATCAAGCGGCACGATTACCCCGACCAGCGCATGCGCGAATCCATCGCCGAAGGGGATTTGCTGATCGCGGTGCATGGCGCGAATGTGGGCCAGATCAACGGCCTGACGCAGATCGATCTGGGCGATTATCGTTTCGGTTTTCCGATACGGGTCACCGCGCGCACCTTTGCCGGCGAAGGCGGCCTGCTCAACATCGAGCGCGAGGTGGAAATGTCCGGCCCGATCCACGACAAGGGCGTGTTCATTTTGCAAAACTATCTGGCGGCGCTGTTCTCCCATAATGCGCCGCTTTCCCTCAATGCTTCCATCGCCTTCGAGCAGGAATATCATGGCGTGGAGGGAGATTCCGCTTCCTGTGCCGAGCTTTATGTTTTGCTCTCGTCGCTGGCGGGCCTGCCGATCAAGCAGGGGATCGCCGTTACCGGCGCAGTCAACCAGCACGGGGAAGTGTTGCCGGTAGGCGGGGTCAATGAAAAAATCGAGGGATATTTCCGTATCTGCGAAACTGCCGGGCTGGACGGTAGCCAGGGCGTGTTGATTCCCCGCCGCAACTGGCGCCACCTGATGCTGGATCGTCAGATTGTCGAAGCTGTATCCAGGGGACTATTCCACATTTATGCGATTGACCTGGTGAGCGAAGGCATCGAGCTTCTTACCGGCACCCCCACCGGCGTGTCGAACGAGGTGGGTATTTATCCTCATGGCAGCGTGCTGGGGCATGCACAGAAAACCTTGCTGGCTTTCCACCGCGCCTGCCACGCCGTGGAAAGCTCAAAAACAGGGCGCAAGCTCCGATACTAGCCAGTCAGAATAGCTCCACGTCGCCAGACAATGGTTTTGCCTTGAGGTTGTCAATGTAGCTGATCTCTTGCGTGACGATCGTGTTGTTGTGCAGGGAGCGCAGCCGTTTCACCCGAACCCGCCCGGTGGCCGGAAAGTACACCACCATGCGCGGGTAGATGCTGCCAACATCTTCCGATATGACCTTAAGCCCTTCGATTTTAAGATAGTCGCGCACAAAGGTGATGTTGCGTTCGCCGACGTCGGTCATGTTTTGCAGGATGCGTCCGCCGCCGAAAATTTTCACTTCCAGGTTCTGCCGCTTACCTCCGTTGCGCATGATTTCGTTGATCAGGTGTTCCATTGCGTAGTTGCCATAGCGGGTGGCGGAACTCTGGCTGGCCGCTCTCCAGGCATCGGCGGGTGCCGCGTCCGTGATGGGCAGCATGAAGTGGTTCATGCCGCCGATGCCCAGGACGGTATCGCGGATGCAGGCGGAAACGCACGAACCCAGGGTAGTGTAGACGCCCTCGTCATATCTGGTGACGTAGTATTCGCCCGGCAGGATGCGTGCCGCGTAAGACTGGTAATTGTTGTTCCACGAACGCTTAACGTGTTCGAAGCCGGGCAGCGTTGGAGGCGGCGGAGGCGGTTTGATAGCGGGTGAGAGTGCCATGGGCGTTTACCTGATATTGCGGTGGCTGCTGCTTATGCCAGAAATAGTTGCGTGACCTCGGCGATTTCGGCTTGGGCCTCACGTACCGTTGGTTCCATCGATTCTTCGGTAAGTCCGGTTATTTCCCAGGAACGCGGGTTGATCGGGGGGACATCGGATGAATCGAGAGTGTCCAGTTCCGCCATTTGTGAGAATATGTTGGCGATGTGGGTCAGCGCCGTTTCTCTGGGGTAGCGTTTGGCGTTTTCAATGTGGTGATGGTAGGCGATGCATTCTTCAAGCAAAGGGGGAAGCTTCCACTGGCGCGCCAGCTCGCCGCCAACATCGCCATGGTCAAAGCCCATTACCTCGTATTCGGCCTCACTCACGGACATCTCGTCCATGGTATCCAGAACCAGTGTCAATGCTTTCCTGGCGAGGCCGGACAATCGGTTGAATATGATCAGTTCGCCGATGTCATGCAGCAGCCCTGCCGTGAATAATGCCTCCGGATCGCAGCGGCCGGCCTGTCTCGCCAGTATTCGGGCTGACAGGGCACAGAGCAGGCTGTGTTTCCAGAAGTTCTCCATCGAAACCAGATCGTTGGGAAGACCATCGAAGCTCTTGGCGACAGACATGGATAGCGCCAGGTTGTGGATCTGCGAGGTGCCGATTATCGTTACCGCCCTGGAGACAGTGTTGACGGAGGATGGAAAGCTGTATAGCGCGCTGTTGGCGATTTTCAACAGGCGCATGGTGAAAGACGGGTCCTGGCTGATGGCTTTGGCGATGTCCTCGATGGTGCTGTCGGGATTTTCCACCATGCGGTTGATGCGCAAATAGACATCGGGTAGGGTGATCAAGCCACTAATATCCTGAACCAGATCGCTTGCGCTGATGGTCATATCTTACCTCGGGGTTTTAATGGGGCGTTAGTGCGTAAAATCCTGATCGAACCAAGTTTCAGTTTAACTTATTTCAAAGGATTAATTGCCTGGCCAAAGGAATGCCGCATGGTAGTGAAAATTATACTGATAAATTTTCGGATTCGGTACCTGCAAGGGCTTTTAACATCTTCCTACCGCCACCCCCCACCCAGAGCCTTGAGCAAGGCCACGCTGGCAAGCAGGCTTCGTCCGGTGATATCGAGGCTGCTTCTGTCTGCGGTAAGGGATGCTGTCTGTGCAGAGATCACATTCAGGTAGCTAACGGTGCCCGCCTGGTATTGGTTGTCGGCGAGCGTAACGGATTCTGCTGCGGACTGCGCGGCTTCTCGTTGCACCTTGGCCTCTTCATTCAGGATGCGCAGTGCGGAGAGATTGTCTTCCACCTCCTGGAACCCGGTCAGGACGGACTGGCGATAAGCGGCGACATTTTTGTCGAAGACGGCGACAGCCTGTTCTTTCAGCGCCGATCGCGCCCCGCCGTCGAACAGGGTAGCCGCCAGTGCCGGACCGAGGGACCAGAACCGATTGGGCAGCGAAACCAGGTTGGCAAGACTGGTACTTTGATAGCCGGTCGAGGCACTGAGCGAAAGTGACGGGAAGAATGCGGCCTGGGCCACGCCGATCTGCGCGTTCGCGGCTGCGGCACGGCGCTCTGCAGCCGCGATATCGGGACGGCGCTCCAGCAGTTCGGACGGCAGGCCGACGGGAATTTCCGGCAGGGCCGGGAGCAGGTAGTTGGGCTCCAGCTTGAAGTCGACCGGTGCCTTGCCGATCAATAGGGCGATGGCATGTTCCAATTGTGTCCGCTGCACGCCGAGATCGATCGCCTGCGCCTGGGTGGATTTCAGTTGCGTCTCGGCCTGGGCCACATCGACACGCCCGGCTACACCGGCTTCATAGCGGTTTCTGGTGATCTGTAATGACCGCTCGTAAGCCACGGCTGTTCGCTCCAGCAATTGACGTTGGACATCGTTAATGCGCAGCAGCAGGTAAGTTTGCGCCAGTGTGGACTGGGCGCTGAGCAGGGCCGATTGCAGGTCTGCGGCGCCGGCTTCAGCCGATGCTTCGTTCGATTCGACGGAGCGCCCGATTCGGCCCCACACATCCGCTTCCCAACTGGCACTGAGCGAAAGGCGGTCGGTATTGCCTGTCGGTGCAGAGGAAGTTCCGGCGGCCTGGCCGCGGCTCGCCGACAGGTCGGCGGACGCCGTCGGGAAATAACCGGCCCGCGCCCCGCCCAGCAGCGCGAGCGCCTGCCGGTACTGCGCTTCGGCGGCGCGTACATTCTGGTTGGAAATTTCCACTTGTTGCGCCAGCGCATTCAGTAACGGGTCACCATAGATTTCCCACCATTTTCCGCGCACGGCGTGGTCGCGCGGTTCGGCCACCTTCCAGCCATTGCTCTCCTTGTAGGCAGCCGGGATCTCGATGGCAGGCCGCTGGTAGTCGGGGCCGACGGCGCATCCGGCCAGGGTTGAGAAAGCGAGTGCCAAGAAGATGCGCCCGGTTTTGTTCGTCATTTTATTGCTCCAGTCACTACGCCGATTTCAGCGGCATTCCCTTTCCAGCGGTCAAGACACCACAACCGGAACCGGTCGAGATACAGGTACACCACCGGCGTGGTGTAAAGCGTCAGCAGTTGGCTCAGGATCAGCCCGCCGACGATGGATATCCCCAGCGGCTGGCGCAGTTCGGCGCCGTCGCCCGAGCCGAGGGCGAGCGGCAGTGCGCCGAACAGCGCGGCCATGGTGGTCATCATGATCGGGCGAAAACGCAGCAGGCAGGCTTCCCGGATCGCTTGATGCGGGCTCAGGCCGCGCTGCCGTTCGGCGTCGAGCGCGAAGTCGATCATCATGATGGCGTTTTTCTTGACGATGCCGATCAGCAGAATGACGCCGATCAGCGCGATGATGCTGAATTCCATCTTGAATGCGAGCAGCGCCAGGAGTGCGCCGACCCCCGCCGACGGCAGTGTCGACAGGATAGTGATGGGATGGACGTAGCTTTCGTAAAGCATGCCGAGCACGATGTATACCGCAACCAGGGCGGCGAGGATCAGCACCGGCTGGTTGGCGAGCGAGGCCTGAAACACCTTGGCGGTGCCCTGAAAGCTGCCTTGCACCGTACCGGGTACGCCGATCCGCGCCATTTCGCCCTCAATCGCCCGCGTCGCATCGGAGAGGGAGACGCCGAGCGGCAAATTGAACGAGATCGTCGAAGCGGCGAATTGCCCCTGGTGATTGACCGCCAGCGGCGTCGCGGTCGGCTCCCAGCGGGCGAACGCGGCCAGCGGCACCTGCAGGCCGCCGGGGGCGATGACGAACACGTCCTTGAGTATCTCCGGGCTCTGCAAGTATTGCGGCGCGGCCTCCATCACCACCCGATACTGGTTCAGCGGATTGTAGATTGTGGACACCTGGCGCTGGCCGAACAGATCGTTCAGGGTGGTATCGACCAGCTTCTGCGTGAGCCCGAGCCGGGCGGCGGCATCGCGGTCGACGACCAGCGTGGTCTGCAAGCCTTTGTCCTGCTGATCGGTATTGACGTCCGCGAGCTGTGGCAGCGAGCTCAACGCCGTGCGGATGCGCGGTTCCCAACTGCGCAATTCATCGATCCTGTCGGCCTGGAGCGTGTACTGGTATTGGGCATTACTGGATCGACCGCCGACGCGAATGTCCTGCACTGCCTGTAAAAACAGATTGGCGCCGGGTTCGTGGGCGAGCTTGCCGCGCAACCGGGCGATAACCTTGTCGACGGATAATCGGCGCTCTGCCAATGGCTTGAGCCCGATGAACATCCGCCCGGAGTTGGTTTGGCCGCCGCCGGTGAAACCTACGACGCCGTCCACAGCAGGGTCCTGGCCGACGATATTGACGAAAACAGCGAGCTTGTCGCGCATCGCCTGGAAGGAAATGCTCTGGTCGGCCTGGATCGAGCCCATCAGGCGCCCGGTGTCTTGCTGCGGAAAGAAGCCCTTGGGGATGATGGTGTAGAGATAGACGTTGAGGGCGACCGTTGCCAACAGGATCAGCAACATGATGCGGCCATGGGCCAAAGCCCAGTCGAGCGACGTCCGGTAGCCGCGCAGCAGCGCGGCAAACAGGCGCTCGCTCGCTTGGTTGAGGCGTCCTTTCGGTGCCGTCGATTGAGGGCGCAATAGCCGGGCGCACATCATCGGCGTGACCGTCAGCGAGACTACCAGCGACACCAGGATGGCTGCCGACAGGGTGACGGCAAACTCGCGGAACAGCCGCCCGACGATGCCGCCCATCAACAGGATCGGGATGAAGACGGCGATCAGCGACAAGCTCATCGACAGCACGGTGAAGCCGACTTCGCGCGCTCCCTGCAGCGCAGCCTGGAATGGCGGCACGCCGTCCTCGATATGGCGGGAGATGTTCTCCAGCACTACCACGGCATCGTCCACCACGAACCCGGTCGCGATGGTCAGGGCCATCAGCGAGATATTGTTCAGGCTGAATCCGAACAGATACATCACCCCGAAGGTTCCGACCAGCGACACCGGCACCGCCACGCTCGGGACCAGCGCGGCGCGGCCGTTGCGCAGGAACAGGAATACCACCAGCACCACCAGCCCGATCGACAGCATCAGCGAGTGTTCGACCGATCCCAGCGAGGCGCGGATGGTCGGCGTGCGATCCATCACCACCGCCAGGTCGATTGCCGCCGGAATGGAGGCGCGCAGCAGCGGCAACAGTGCCTTTACGCTATCCACCGTCTCGATGATATTGGCGCCCGGCTGCCGGAACAGGATCATCATCACCGCCGGTTTGCCGTTGACCAGGCCCGCGTTGCGGACGTCCTGCACCGAATCGACCACTTTGGCGACATCGGCGAGGCGGACGGCGGCGCCGTTGCGGTAAGCCACGATTGCGGGCAGGTACTCGGCGGCGGTCTTGGCCTGATCGTTGGCCAGTATCTGCCAGTGCCGCGCGCCATCCTCCAGACTGCCTTTGGGCCGGTTGGCGTTGGTGGCGACAATGGCGGCGCGCGCGTCTTCCACCCCGATGCCGTACTTGTTCAATGCGTTGGGGTTGAGCTCCACCCGGACGGCGGGCAGCGAAGAGCCGCCAACGGTCACCTGGCCGATGCCCTTCACCTGGGAAATCTTCTGGGCGAGGATGGTCGATGCCGCGTCGTACATCTGCCCCCGCGACAGCGACTCCGAAGTCAGGGAGAGAATCATGATCGGCGCGTCGGCCGGATTGACCTTGCGGTAGGTCGGGTTGCTCGGCAAGCCGGTAGGCAGCAGGCTGCGCGCCGCATTCAGGGCGGCCTGCACGTCGCGCGCGGCACCGTCGATGTTGCGGTCGAGGTCGAACTGCAGGGTGATGCGGGTCGAACCCAGCGAGCTGGACGAGGTGATTTCGGTGACGCCGGCGATCAGGCCGAGCGACCGCTCCAGCGGCGTGGCTACCGTTGCCGCCATGGTCTCCGGACTGGCGCCCGGCAACGAGGCTTGTACCGAGATGGTCGGGAAATCGACTTGCGGCAGCGGCGCCACGGGCAGCAGCTTGAAGGCGATCGCCCCCGCCAGGGCGATGCCCAGCGTCAGCAACGAGGTGGCGACGGGGCGGTTGATGAAGGTGTCGGACAGGCTCATGGCGATCGGCTGGTTTATGCCGAGGGCACGGCCGGCTGCCGGCGCGCTTTGACCCGTTGCGCCAGCCGGTCGAAAGCGAGATAGATGACCGGGGTGGTAAACAGCGTCAGCACCTGGCTCAACAGCAGCCCGCCCACCATGGTGATGCCCAGCGGATGGCGCAATTCGGAGCCGACGCCGCTGCCGAGCATCAGCGGCAACGCGGCAAGCAGGGCGGACAGAGTGGTCATGAGGATCGGGCGGAAGCGCAGCAGGCAGGCTTCGAAGATCGCTTCGCGCGGAGCCTTGCCGTGATTGCGCTCGGCATCCAGCGCGAAATCGATCATCATGATGGCGTTTTTCTTGACGATGCCGATCAGCAGGATGATGCCGATGATGCCGACGATGCCGAGGTCGGTGCGCGACAGCAGCAGCGCCAGCAAGGCACCGACGCCGGCGGATGGCAGCGTGGACAGGATGGTGACCGGGTGGATGTAGCTCTCATAGAGCACGCCGAGCACGATGTACATGGTAACGATCGCCGCCAGGATCAGCAGCAGCGTATTGTCCAGGGAAGCCTGGAACGCCAGGGCGGCGCCCTGGAAGCTGGTCTGGATACTGGCGGGCAGCCCGATCTCCTGCTGGGCGGCGCGGATCGCCTTTACCGCACCGCCCAGCGAAGCGCCGGGCGCCAGGTTGAAGGAAATGGTGGCGGACGGAAACTGACCAAGATGGTTGATGGCCAAAGGGGTCGCACGTTCCGAAAAGCGGGCAATCGACGACAGCGGCACCTGGTTGCCGCCGGGCGAGACGATGTAAATGCTATTCAGCGCCTCCGGCCCTTGCTGGAATCCGGGCTTGACCTCCAGCACCACGCGGTAAAGGTTCGATTGAGTAAAAATGGTCGAAATCAGCCGCTGGCCGAAGGCATTGTAAAGCGCGTTGTCGATTGCTGCCGGCGTGATGCCGAGCCGGCCGGCCGTGTCCCGGTCGATCTCGACATAGGCTTGCAGTCCCTGATCCTGAATGTCGCTGGCGACATCGGCCAGCTCCGGCAACTGGCGCAGGCGTTCGAGCAGCCTGGGCGCCCATTCGGCCAGCTCGGACGGATTGGCGTCCGCCACGCTGAACTGGTATTGGGTTCGGCTCACACGGGTTTCGATGGTCAGATCCTGCACCGGCTGCATGTACATCGAAATTCCCTGCACCTGCGCCAGCCTGGGTTGCAGGCGCCGGGCGACGTTCGTGGCGTCGGCGTCACGCGCACTTTTCGGCTTGAGATTGATCAGCATGCGGCCGCTGTTGAGCGTGGCATTGGTGCCATCGACGCCGATAAAAGACGACAGGCTTTCTACCGCCGGGTCTTGCAGCACCACTTGGGCGAGCGCCTGCTGGCGTTCGGACATCGCGGCGAAGGAAACCGACTGCGGCGCTTCGGTGATACCCTGGATTACCCCGGTGTCCTGCACCGGGAAGAAGCCCTTGGGTACGAACACATACAGCAGTACAGTGAGGATCAGCGTGGCGAAGGCCACCAGCAGCGTGGCGCGCTGGCGGTCGAGCACCCAGTTGAGCGCGGCGCCATAACGCGCGATGATCCGCTCGAAAAAAGCGCCGCTGGAATGGTAGAACCAGCCCTGCTCCGCCTCGGGCACATGGCGCAGCAATCGGGCGCACATCATCGGCGTGAGGGTCAGCGATACCACGGCGGAGATCAGGATCGCCACCGCCAGCGTGATGGCGAATTCGCGGAACAGCCGGCCGACCACGTCGCCCATGAACAGCAGCGGAATCAGCACCGCGATCAGCGAGAAAGTCAGCGAAATGATGGTGAAGCCGATCTGCTCGGCGCCCTTGAGCGCCGCCTGCAGAGGCGTATCGCCGGACTCGATGTAGCGCGAGATGTTCTCGATCATCACGATGGCATCGTCCACCACGAAGCCGGTGGCAATGGTCAGCGCCATCAGCGTCAGGTTGTTGATGCTGAATCCGGCCAGATGCATCACGCCGAAGGTGCCGATCAGCGACAGCGGCACGGCGATGCTGGGAATGACGGTGGCGGACACGCTGCGCAGGAACAGGAAAATCACCATCACCACCAGCGCGACCGACAGCATCAGTTCGAAACGCACGTCATCCACGGACGCGCGAATGGTGGTGGTGCGATCGGTCAACACCCTGACTTCGACCGCAGCGGGCAGCGTGGCCTGCAACTGCGGCATCATTTTCTTGATGCGGTCGACGGTCTCGATCACGTTGGCGCCGGGCTGACGCCGGATGTTCAGGATGATTGCCGCGGTCTTGTCGGCCCAGGCCGCCAGGTGCGAATTCTCCGCACCATCGATGACCTCGGCCACGTCGCTCAAACGGATCGGCGCGCCGTTGCGCCAGGCCACGATCAGCTTGCGGTATTCCTCGGCGGACATGAGCTGATCGTTGGCGTCCAGGGTCGAGGCCCGAGCCGGGCCGTCGAAACTGCCTTTCGCCATGTTCACGTTGGTGTTGCCGATGGCAGTGCGCACATCGTCGAGATTGATCCCGCTGGCGGCCAGGGCTTTCGGATTCACCTGGACGCGCACGGCGGGGCGCTGCCCGCCGCCGATGCTGACCAGTCCGACGCCGGGCAGTTGCGACAGTTTCTGCGCCAGGCGCGTATCCACCAGGTCTTCCACCTTGGGCAGCGGCAGCGTTTCGGACATGACCGCAATGGTGACGATGGGCGCGTCGGCCGGGTTGACCTTGCTGTAGATCGGTGGCATCGGCAGGTCCTGCGGCAGGAACGAACTGGATGCATTGATCGCGGCCTGCACTTCCTGCTCGGCCACATCCAGGCCCAGGTCGAGCCCGAATTGCAGGGTGATGACGGAAGCACCGCCGGAACTGGTGGACGACATCTGGTTCAAGCCCGGCATCTGGCCGAACTGGCGTTCCAGCGGTGCGGTGATCGCGGAGGTCGTCACGTCCGGGCTGGCGCCCGGATACAGGGTGGTTACCTGGATCGTCGGGTAATCCACTTCCGGCAAGGTCGAGATCGGCAGGAAGCGGTAAGCCAGCGCCCCGGCCAGCAGGATCGCCGCCATCAGCAGCGAAGTTGCCACCGGCCGCAGGATGAACGGCCGCGATGGGTTCATGCGCCGCCCTTGCGCTCGGCCGGCACGCCGCGCTTGTCACCCCAGCGTCCCTTGTCGCGTGGCGGTTTCCTGCCCCCGGCTTCATGTGCGCCGGGTGAGGCCGCTTCCACTTTCGCGCCCTGGTGCAGCTTGTCGGCGCCGTCGATCACGACCTGCTCGCCGGGCATCAGGCCTTTTTCAACGGCCACGATATCGTTCACCACCGGCCCCAGCGTGACCGGACGCAGGCTCACCGATTTGTCTTCTTTCACGACATAGAAAAAAGTGCCCTGTGTACCGCGCTGCGTGGCCGCAACGGGAACCAGGATGACGCCGTGCCGGGTTTCGATGCGCAGGCGGACATTGACGAACTGGTTCGGAAAAAGGGTGTTGTCGGTATTCGGAAATTCGGCCTTGAGCTTGACTGTGCCGGTCGTCGTGTCGATCTGGTTGTCGGCCGTCAGCAGCTTGCCCGTCGCCAGCCGGGTTTTTCCTTCGCGATCCCAGGCTTCGGTTGTCAGCGTTTCATTCGCCTGGAGTTTTTCGATCACGGCGGGGAGGCTGTCCGACGGGATCGAGAAGATGGCAGTGATCGGCTGGGTCTGGGTGATGACTACCAGGCCACCGGCATCGCTGGCATGCACCATGTTGCCGGCATCGACCAGGCGCAGCCCGAGGCGACCGGAAACCGGCGCCGTCACACGGGTGAAGCCGAGCTGGAGTTTGGCGTTGTCCACCTGCGCCCGATCCGCCTGCACCACCCCTTCGTATTGGCGCACCAGCGAGTCCTGTGCGTCGACCTGCTGTTTGGCGATCGAGTCTTTCGCCAACAGGCCGCGGTAGCGATCCAGATCGAGCCGCGCATTGGCAAGCAGCGCCTGATCGCGAACCAGTTGTCCGTTTACCTGATCGAGCTGCACCTGGAAAGGCCGCGGATCGATTTCCGCAAGCACCTCCCCGCTTTTCGCCAGTTGCCCCTCGCGAAAGTTGATGCGGACCAACTGGCCGTCAATGCGCGGCTTGATGGTGACGGTGCTGCGTGCGGTGACCGTGCCCAGCGCATTGACGATCACATCGATATCGCCTTTCCTGGCCGTCGCAATTGCCACCGGTACCGGCCGGTCGGCTCCGTTCATGCCGCGTCGCCCCATTTTTTCAGGTACTGTTCCCTGCTTGCCATAGAACATGGTCACGGCAATGCCGGCGGCCGCCAACGCCCCAATCGCAATCCAGATGGTTTTATTTTTCATGCTGAGTTTTGCCTTTGATTTGTTTTTTTTTGCTTAAAGGATATTCTGCCCTGAATATGGCAATAACGCATATTTTCTATTAGCGGTTCAAGCTACTGTTGCTCAGGGTGGGAATCAGGGTGTTCATAAGCGAATTTCCGCTCGGCCTTGTCGAGGTGATCGATCAGTACGTGGGATACGAGGTTGAGTCCGATTCCGGCGAAAACGGCTGGAAGCAGATAAAGCGCAATCGATAGTTCCGAGGAAAATACCTTGTCGTCAAATGTGGAAAGCGTTGTTTTTGCCAATGCGGCAAGCGACTGGAGCAGAAATATATCTGCTGCGGATAATGCAATCAGAATTACGGCGAAGAGCAATATTGTCCGACGGGAGATGGCTCTCTTCCTTAGCAGGAAAATATAGATTGCAATGGGTATGACAATTGAACATGCCAAAAGGAGGAAGAATTCCAGTTTAAAAAACACCGATTCGTTCATGGCTTTATTGTTGTATCTTTCGTGATATTGTGGGCTATCTGGTGGGTTCCGGTCGGAGGGTAATTCCAACCCCGTCTTGCGCTCAGATTAGATCGAAACCACTGTAAATCCCATCTGAGATAATATCTCGGGCCTCATTTTCCTTGAAGAACTGCCGAGTCGCCAAGCCACTGCGTTGCATTGCGCGTCAGCCATTCTCGGGCGATGGGGTCGCTTTTTACCGTGGCATCGAGAAATGCCGTGCTGACGCTCTGTACCGCGGCGATATGTTTTATGTTGAATGTTTGCGGATTATTCCTCTCGCTATCACGTTCGCCACCTGAGTTCTCACTGGAATGCCCGCCGTGACGTCGGCCGCCGCCAGACCCTCCAAAATCTGCCTCTCTCCACATTGCGCCGTCCGTGTATCCGCCACCGCTTCCTCTTTTACCCTTTCTGCCTCCTGATGGAGTTTCTCTCGGGCTGTTCTTGTCGATCATTCCCGATCCGGCGAGAAGTCCATGTGTTCCGCCTTCAAGCAGGAGCAGATATTTGTCGCCGCCAGGCATGTATTGCCACGGCGCACGGCGAAGAGAAGGTGAGGTTACGTCCAACGGGTCGGCATCCTCGGTGCCGGTGATTGAAAGTAGCGGCATGGTCATTGCGGCATAGCGCTGCTCCAACCCTCCGTCCGCCAGATTGGCATATGGGCTCAAAGTGATCGCGGCGCGAACATTCCAGGCACCAGTCCGGATGTTGGCAAATTTTGGTTTTTCACCGGCGATGATTGAGGCGGTTTGCGCTCCCAGATCGAATCCGGCGATCGCCACGCGCGTCATATCTAATTTCGCATAGCCTGACATGCCGGTCTTTGCTCGCCGCCTTGTTTCTCCGATCACGTAATCAACGACCTTCAGCCGTGCTTCGAGCGCGGACTGACTGAAATACTCTCGGGACAGTGCATGGAAATCAGCATTACGGGCCTGGCTTGATGCCCAGACAGCCTCGCCCAGTGTGGTCGGTTGCACGGATAATACCGCATAGCCGGCCTCTGCCCAGGTGTTTCGCCAGAGAATACCCCCATTCGCGGATTCTCCCAGTCCGGGAAGATAGATGATCAAGGGGAAAATCCCATGCTCGGAAGGGGCGATGAGGGCTACATCGAGCGTAGTGTCGCCGTACTGCCAGTTTTCACGCAGCGATGTCGTGGAATATTTTCGTTCCGTTCGATAGCCCGGGCTGACGACCTCTTGCTGCGCATCATCATGTTTGTGTGAGGTTGAAGTTGAAGTTGAAGTTGAAGCGCATCCGGGGATGAACAGAAGGCATGCAGCCATGGTTAACGGTACGATCCATCTTGTATTTTGGGCATGCGTCATCTTGGTAAAGCCCATTGTGTTGATGAATTCCATAGATTTTCTCGCTATTTTCCGGGGCTATAATTGACTATATTTTGAATCGCCGGTGCCCGACAACCATGGTTTTAGAGAGTGAAGTGGCGGCATAGCCGATATGAGGAAATGATAAGGGTAATCTGTTACCAAAGAATTCATGAATACCATTAAATTCCTACAATTTGTAACCGAACTACTTGGCGGCAACATTTTGTAACACTTTCCTGGTCGCGCCATGCCATGCATCGAAGTAAACTTTCTCCATGAGTAGACAACACTGGATTTGGGTCATTGACGATGACCCTGAGTTGCGCAAGTTATTGGAGGAATACTTGGTCAAACAAGATTTTACCGTGCGCACATTTTCAGACGCGTGTGATCTGGAACGCCGCTTGTCGCGCGAGCGTCCGGATTTACTGGTTCTTGACCTGATGATGCCGGGCGACAGCGGTCTTGATGTCTGTCGTCGCCTGCGCGCCTCCGGTGACGATATCCCAATTATTATGCTGACCGCGAAGAGCGACCCTATCGACCGTGTTGTCGGCATCGAGATGGGAGCAGACGATTACCTTGGCAAACCATTTTTGCCTCGCGAATTGACTGCCAGAATTCATGCTGTGCTGCGCCGACGTGCGCCTTTACCGCCCGGCACCCCAATCGCCGACGGTAACACTGTGATTTTTGGCGAATGTAAACTGGACATGTCAAATCGCACCCTTTGGCATGGGGACCTCAAAGTCGAGATGACTGGCGGAGAATTTGCCTTGTTGGTGGCTTTCGTTAAACACCCTCACCAGCCACTTTCACGAGAACGCTTGATTGAACTTGCACGCGGCCCGGGTTCTGAAACCATTGACCGTAGCGTAGATGTGCAAATATCCAGATTGCGCAAGTTGATTGAGCCAAATCCAGCAAAGCCGCGTCACATTCAAACAGTATGGGGTTTCGGTTATGTGTTTGTTCCAGATGTTGCCGTGACCGTATCATGAGGCGGTTTGCCGGTTCGCTCTATGCGCACCTCACGCTGGTTCTGCTCATTGCGTTGGGGGCGAGTTTTGCCACAATGTATTTCCTGTTTCTGTCCCACCTGGAGGACACAAAAAACAGCAATTTTGCGCGATCTCTCGTGGCTCAGGTACAACTTGTAGAAGAGTTGTCGCGTGCTCGACCTGCCTCAGAATTCCCCGCAATTGCGGGGATTCGAATTGCCCATACAGATCCAGTTCCAGCAAACAATCTTGATTCCGAAACCGCCCGCCGCTTGCCTTTGCTGAGGAACCGGTTAAGCGAAGAACTTCATAGAAGAGTGGAGGTCGTGCCCTCAACGAATCCTACCACCGGGCTTTGGATTAATCTCAGTAGCGCTGTGGATCATACACAGTGGATGTTTATCCCCACCCTTAAGTCGCATACGCGCCCTGGCGATACCTTGGTGCGTGTGCTGCTGGTTGGTTTTGCGGTGTTTTTTGGAGGGGGGATGGCACTGCTCTGGCGCATCCAGAGCCCTCTTAAACGCCTTAGCAAAGCCCTGGAGAGAGTAGGCCAATCACGCCCATTAGCCACATTACCCGTTACCGGTGCTGGAGAAATTCGAATCCTGGCTGAACGCTACAATGACATGGTTGAACGGTTGCATCGGTATGAGGAGGATCGCGCTACGATGCTTGCTGGCGTGGCTCATGATTTGCGTTCGCCAATCACAAGATTGCGCCTGTTAGTGGAATTGACGCAAGGCTCGCGTGTCAGCGCGATGACCCAGAATATTGATGACATTGAGCGGATAACCGAGCAATTTCTCGATTACGCACGTGGCGACAGCGACGAACTGTTAGAGCCGCGTGACATTAACCTTTTCGTCGAGGAGGTGGCCGCTTCCTATGTCGAGAAGGGGGTGTCCATTACCGGTGAAAAGAGCGGCGTTGTTATTCCTGTTCGCTCGAACTCGCTTCGCCGCGCACTAATTAATCTGATCGAAAATGCTCTTGAGTACGGTAGCCCCCCCATAACAATTCGAATTTCACGGGTAGGCAATTATGTAACTATCGCAGTCGAAGATTCAGGTAACGGAATATCTCCTGGCCAGATATCCCATGCATTGCGCCCTTTCTCGCGCCTTGATGGTTCGCGAGGCGGCAAAGGACATTGCGGCCTTGGCCTGGTTATTGCTTCTAAAATTGCCGAGGAGCATCACGGTGCATTGGAACTCCGCAACCTTGATGGTGGCGGGTTCATGGCTTCAATTCGCTTGCCCATTGTTTAACAACATCTTATTTTGTGAATGGATGTTGCTGGGTGCCCGGAGAAGACATTCGCGCAACGTGTTAGCTCGGGGGGGTCGCCATTTGCGGCATGGACCTTGGAGTGCCGGGTTGGGGTGTTACGCGTCATACTTGAGATTGATCGTCATCGGTTGACCACTCTCGAAGGTAAGCGCAAAGCACTTTGCTCCAAACGGCACCACTGTTCGGCTCTTGAGGCGCAATCTTAGTTTGCAGCTCTACGGCCTCGGGGAAGCGGGCCAGCTACATCTAACCGGGATGATCGCATTATGAATATCTCATCAGTTGAATCCATGCTCAGTCAGCCCTCCCGCCAAAGCGCGGGCGGGCCGCAAGATGCCGGTCCGGCAGCCACCTTCAAGTCAAACCCGGTTTCATCAAAAACCACCACTTCGACAGCAGAAGATGTGAAGGCAGCTCCGACTCCTGAAGCTATCGCAAAGACGATTAACAATATCAATGACAGTTTTACCCGGATGGGGCACGATCTTTATGCTTCATACAAGAAAGATAAAATTACAGGTATTGAAGTTGTCCAGTTTCATGACAAGAAAACCAGTGAAGTCATACGGCAAGTGCCATCAAAAGAATTGCTTGCGATTGCACAGTCTCTGTCTCTCCCACCCGGAATACAGGGGCAGTTAATCTATGACAAAGCCTGACCCATTGAGCATGACTCTTGATAAAGCTAGGGATGTCGCCGGCGCACTACAAAAGCAGCGGCCCATGCAGGGTCGCCAGTTTGAACCGGGGACGTTGAGCGCCGTCGACTCCTAAATCCCGGTGCGTCCCCCATGCTCAAGCTATACAGTTTCCCTTTCGCTGCCATGGGAACGGCTTGTACCTTGCATTTTTACTCCGGGGACAATTTCGAAGCCGATCCCATCGCCGATTCGGCCATCGCGGAAGTGCAGCGGATTGAAGAACGCTACTCACGCTACTGTCCCGACAGTTTTCTCTCCGAAATCAATCGTGTGGCGCTGCATGGGGGCGCTATCGCGGTGGACGAGGAAACCGGTGGATTGCTGGATTACGCCTATGCCTGCCATGCCAAGAGCGGAGGGCTATTCGATATTAGCTCGGGGATATTGCGCCAGGCCTGGGAATTCACCTCCAGTTCCTTGCCTGCTCAGGAAGACATCGCCACCCTGTTGGCCAGTGTCGGCTTGGACAAGCTGAAATGGCAAGCCCCCCGGCTGGAATTTACCGTTCGGGGCATGGAACTGGATTTCGGCGGCCTGGGGAAAGAATACGCGGCAGACCGTGCAGCGGCGGTGTGCCTATCCCATGGCATCCGGCACGGCCTTGTGGACTTGGGCGGCGACATCCGTGTCATCGGCCCGCATCCTGACAATTCCCCCTGGCGCATCGGCATTCTCCATCCCAGACAGGCCGAGTCCTTGTTGGTTACTCTGGAGGTATACCAAGGAGCTTTGGCTAGCAGCGGTGATTACGAGCGGTGCATCCTGCTGGATGGGAAACGCTATAGCCACATTCTCAACCCCTTGACCGGCTGGCCGGTGCACGGCCTGTCCTCGGTAAGCGTGCTGGCCGAGCAATGCATGGTGGCTGGCAGCCTGTGCACCATTGCCATGCTCAAGGGGCGGGCTGGTATTCCGTGGTTGGGCGGCCTGGATATCCCCCATGTGTGGGTGGACGAAGATGGCATTCAGGGCGGCCCTTTGGTCGTTGACGCACAAACATCCCCCGCTTGAACCTGTCGCATTACTGACGCTTGTCCGGAGTCCTGGAAAAGCCGGATGGATTGACGCCGTCTTTTTTCTTTTTTTGCAACTTGATACCTGAATTCTATAGGGAAATTCATCTGCTTTTTCTTGTTTTAATGGCATGGAATGTGCTGAATAAATGATGGACACCCGAAAAACGGGTGTGAATGTACCTGCGAACTGATTTACCGGCAAATATTGCCGTCTCAATGCAACGCGGCGGCAATATTTGCCGGTACGTTGCGAGAATGCACGTTAGGCGTGGTTCAGGTTCCTGCAGGTGAGTTCAGTGCAACACACCGAGCCGAAGGAGGCGTCATGTCCATATCCGATGTAACGAGTAACTCTGGTGTCAGTCAGCCCAGTTGGCGATCGACGGTCCATCAAGCACGCGAAGATTTCGCGCAACTTTTCCAGGGCCTGCAGGCGGGCAATCTCTCGAATGCCCAGCAAGCCTATGCGGCATTGCAGCAACTGCGGTCAGGCAACCCATCCCCAGCAACCACATCAAGCAGTACCTCTGCCGACGCCGGTTCCGGAGCGACAGCCCCGATCTCCGCAAACGGGACGGCGACATCCGCCAGCTCGATTTCCAGTGACTGGTCATCACTCGGACAGGCGCTGCAATCTGGCAGCTTGACGTCCGCGCAGGATGCGTTCGCCAAACTGGGGCAAGATCTGCAAGCTTCCATTCAGGGATCAGGTCACCACCATCATCATGCGATGAACAAGGCACAGGCCGTCTATTCGGCCATGCAGGCCAGCAGTTCGACATCTGCATCTGCTACAGCGCCAAACGGCGGAACAGATTCAACGGATTCGGTCAACGCCGACCTGAATGCGCTGAAGCTGGCACTTCAATCGGGCAGCACATCTTCCGCTCAGGATTTATTGGCTAAGCTTGAGCAAAATCTGCAGGCTTCGGGCCACTCCTCTGTCCATCATCACCACCATCATGGCGGGTTCAGCACCCAAAACCCCGCAGCCGCCTATTCAGGAGCCTCGGTGACGAATGTGAATGCCTCGGCCCTCGTGGCGACCTCGGGCGCAAGCTCGTCGGCATCTGCCTCGACATGATGGATGGCGATGTTCGCCGATCAGACCTGTATGTTTAGCTCTCAGGAAGGCTGGGGCGTCAGTGCCGTCAGAGTATGCCGACACCGGCTACTTCCGAAAGGCTTTCAGCCCGCTTCGTAATAAATGGTAACAATTTAAAGGGAAACCTGAGATTCAATTTCGGAAGAAGTGACCGATAATCCTTGGGGGTAGGGAATGGGTGTTGATCCCTCCGCAACGCAGGCGGGGTGCGCATATCAGTCGCCGCAGTTTTTGACCTGATTGGCCAAAGTGACGGCTAACGGTTTTTTAATTATCCAATACATGGAGACTCACAATGAGTATGGCAATTTCGGGAATGGGTGCGGGCGCACCGCAGGTCATGTCAGGGGCAAGCGTGCGTATGCCTCCAGCCCAAAAGATGGCGAACCTGTTTCAACAAATCGATACCAGCGGTTCCGGAACCATTACCAAGGCACAGTTTGAGCAGGCTTTTCAGACCATGAACCCGCCGGGCAGCATCAAGTCGCTGGGTGCTGATGCGGTCTTCAGCAAGCTCGATCCCAGTGGTACGGGTAGTGTATCGAAACAGGATTTCGTGAACGGGATGTCATCCATGATGTCGCAGTTGCGGCAACATCACCACCATGGTGAGGGGCGGATGAATTCCTCTCAAGCGAATTCTTTCTCACAAACGCTGTCCGCCAGCCTTGATTCCCTCAATAATCTGGGAAGCCAAACCAGTTCCAGTTCATCGGTAGCCGGATCGACCATTAACACTAAAGTCTGAGCCTGATTAGCAGACGGACGCGAAAAACTTTGAGTTTATCCTGCCCCTTTGCCGCGTACAAAGGGGCAGGGGATAATCAATCACGTTAATAAGTAGGCGGAGGGTTATCGTGACAATTTCATCGATTCCGTCTTTGTCGCCTCCTGCACAGTCTCTGCAATCTCCATAAGCCATTTACCTCGCATAGCCCCAGAATGGAACCATGGGTAACAAGCATATCGCTCACCATGAACTTCTGTGGAAAGTCGGTGTTCACTACTCAGTCATTCCCGTAGTGGTTCGTCATACAAGCGCCAGGGTAGTGTTGATGGCGAAAACGCCCGTTCAACGCCCTATTTTGCCGACAGTTGCACGGGGGTCGTGCAGGCTCCACTCGATTATGCCGATATACCCGTCCCTTGCCGCGACGACCATCGTGTGATCATTGACGTGAACTAGCGCCCCAGGTCGATGCGCATGGTGTTCGACCCACCCGACGGCTCGTCTGATGAAGATGGCGACTTCATTGACCTTCGCCATGAATTCGATGAGACCGAATGCCCGCACCCGCCGCAGAATGTCATTAACGCCATCTGAGAAATCGATGGTCCGATCCTCGTTAGTCCAATGTCTTGAATAACTACCGATGCCTTGGGGTTTGGCGTTATCCCATAGGCTCGTGAAGTTAACGGCGACTCGTTCGGCCAGTCGCTTGGCGGTCATCTGGGTCTTCAAGTCCAGGCTTTCATGGCACTCATCGTCTGAGATCGGAAACTCCTCCTTGTCCAGGATTTCGCCGGCGTCGAATTCCCTACTGACCTTGTGGCAAGTGACTCCCCAGTATTTCCGGTTTTCCAGAAGAGCCTGCACCACAGGGTATGGGCCACGCCCCTCGGGCAACGGAGAAGGATGGAAGTTGATGGCGTATTTCAAATAAGGATGCCAGTCGTCTATGCGCCAGTCGTAGCTGGCAATGACAAGCATGTCGCATCCCCGTTGAGAAAGTTCCCTCAAATCACTTTCCCTTAACCGGGAGAACTGCACATCTATTGCCAATCGTTGCGCATACTCGATGACCGCCTTGCTGTGATGTATCTTGTTGTCAATAACTGTCGTAAACAGCTTAACCGGTTGCCACCCCGCATTTACAAGGGATTCGAACACACCCAAGTAACGATCGGAAGCGGTAATGGCGAATCGCATCAGTGCAAGCTCAAGATCAGGCTGTAGTATTGATGCCAGTCGTTTGTGCCGCGCTGCTGGACGAACTTCCCGCGCTAGTCGTACCAAACGCATTGGGCTGGCTGCTGCCGCCGTGATGGTGGTGATGATGCCCCTGCCCCTGATTGGCTTGCATGCTCTGCTGGACCGAAGCAAAAGCCTGCTGGGCGCTCTGTAGGTCGCCGGAACTCAAGGCCTGTTGGAGCTGGTTCATCAGGTCGCGCATGCCGGTTTTGCCACTCTGACTGGATTGCCCCGCCTGGACTGCCTTGCTGCCATCGTTGTTGCCATCTCGGTCCGATCCCTGTCCGCCCCGGGCTTGGCTAATCGTCTGGCTATCCTGCTGCATGGAAGCAAACGCTTTCTGTGCCCCGGCGAGATCGCCGGATTGAAGCGCGTTAGCCAGCGTTGTGAAATCCTGCTTGCGCTGCTTGAAGATATCAGCGATCTGGTTTGGTTGAAGACTGGTGGTGCTTGAAACTGAACTGATTGACATGATGATCTCCTTGGATTGAACGATTGGGTTTAAAACGCTGCTTTCTGGAATGACTCAATAAAAATGGATATCGAAACTATAACCCAATAATTCATAAGTAATTTGTATCATATTGTAACGAAATGTTTCATAAGCTTGCCGTAAGCTGCAATCGAGGCTATTTCTTGATTTTCAGCATATCGACTTTGAGTCATTTTTTGCGACATGGCATACTTGTCAGGCCAATGGCAAGATAAAAAGAAGACGCCTGTAGTGGCGGAATTCTAAGATCAGGAGATTCTTCTCCTGATGCCTCTGGCGCGGATACTCCGACCACTAAAATTTTAAGGTAATTAAAGATATGACCGATTGTTGCTCTTCTTCCGAATGCAAGACCTCGCATCCGAATAGGTATCGGTGTCCGGCTAATGGTATTGAATACACAGAAGTCTCGGAAAGAACTATTGCTCATCACATAAAGCACTCGTGGCAGTGGCACGGTAAAGGCCGGCGTTACTTTTTCTGCGATGATCCTGATTGCGACGTCGTCTATTTTGGGGAAGACGACTCTGTTATCTTGAAGTCGCAGATTCGAACTAAGGTCGGGGCGAAGGACGCATCTGACGATGCAATGCTTTGCTATTGCTTCGGGGTCACCAAAGCCGATGCACTGAACGATCCAGATATCAGAGATTTCGTGGTAACGCAGACAAAACGTGGGCTTTGCTCGTGCGACACCAGCAATCCATCTGGACGTTGCTGCTTAAATGGTTTTCCGCATAACCGAGACACTGAATAACCGAAAATGGCCGATTCTGTTGAAAAACTCGTTGTTTCAGCCGACGTGATGTTCGGGGTGCAGGTGTAGAGCCAAGGTTTTCCACCTTTCGGGGGCTGCAACCAGGCCCTGAAGCCCGGTTTGCAGGTTAATTATTGGGGTTTTGCCTCAAACAAGCGCACCTATCC
>DATKUY010000026.1:0-23400 GCA_035530375.1 Sulfuricella sp.
GGCACAACGCAGGACGCCGATCGCAAGCGATCGGCGTCCTGGCTTGATTGGTGGGCCGTGAAGGATTCGAACCTTCGACCAATTGATTAAGAGTCAACTGCTCTACCAACTGAGCTAACGGCCCATGAACTGATTTGCAGCTCGTGGCTGGGTCTGAAACTGGGGTGGGTGATGGGATTCGAACCCACGACAACCGGAATCACAATCCGGGACTCTACCAACTGAGCTACAGCCACCACTGAAGAAACGGACCTAACTGGCCTGCCCGACAGGAATCGAACCTGTAACCCCCAGCTTAGAAGGCTGGTGCTCTATCCGGTTGAGCTACGGGCAGATTGTCGGACAAATCCTGGTCGGGGTGGAGAGATTCGAACTCCCGACATCCTGGTCCCAAACCAGGCGCGCTACCAGGCTACGCTACACCCCGAAGAGCGCGCATTCTACGTTGATGGTGCGAAAAGGTCAATTACCATCTGCCTTAAAGTTTGACTCGAATCATCTTGACGTTCTCTCTTCCGTACACTAAGATAGTGACCAATTACTATCTTAGTGTACGGAAGAATGCTAAATAAATACTGCGATGGATATTGCTGAAAAACCACGGAAGCGCCGTATGGGTGCGGAGGAACGCCAGGATGAGATCATCCGGGTGGCGATCGGGCTTGCCGCAAAAATCGGAGTGGAGTCAGTGACCACCCAGAACATGGCGGATGAAATGGGCCTGACCCAGGGTGCCATTTTTCGTCATTTCCCAACCAAGGACGATATCTGGCTGGCTGCCGTCAACTGGATACGCGACCGTTTGATGAGCGTGCTGGCAGAAGCCGCCTCCCGAAGCGATAACCCGCTGGAATCGCTTGAAAACATGTTTTTTGCGCATGTGTCGTTCATTGACAAGCATCCGGCTATTCCCCGCATCGTGTTTTCGGATTATTTGCTGCGCCGGGATTTACGATTGAAGCTGTTGATCCAGGAAATAATTACCGACTATGAAGCCAATATTTCGGGTTTACTGACTCGGGCCAAGGCATCCGGCCTTGTCCGTTCCGATCTTGATGAGGCCAGCGCGGCTACCTTGTTCATCGGCATGATTCAGGGGCTGGTGCTGCAGTCCAATATATTCAGCGGGCGGCGCTCCCTGCTCGAAGAGGCGAAGAAAGTGTTTCCGATTTACCTGAATGGAATTCGTGCGCGGATTGATTAATCATGAAACAAAGGACAATAGGCATGATGAAACAGAGCAGGACGTTATTTATTGGCGCCGCTGTGGCATTGGTTTTTGCGGCCGCACCGGCATTTGCCCACGAAGATCACTCGCATGGTGCGGCGGACCATGCCAACCTTATGGACGAACGCAAGGCGCTGAAGCTTGAGCCGTCCGAGCGGGCGATGCTGCTGATTGAAATGCGCCAGTTCCTGAACGGTATTCAGGTTATGACCGAGTCCTTGTCGCGCGATGACCTGAACGCAGTGGCAAGCGCGGCCAAGCCGCTGGGGCGTGCGGCCATGCATGATGTGCCGGATTCGATGAAGGCGAAACTGCCGAAGGAATTCAAGCAGTTTGCGTCCGCCGTTCACGGCGGCTTTGACCAGGTTGCTCTGGATGCGGAGAGCCTGGGCGACACCAAACATACGCAGAAGCAGTTGGCGGACATTCTGAAAAACTGCGTGTCCTGCCACAACGCATTCCAGATTCAGGCTTTGCCCGAAAAGAAACAGTAAAGCGAGAGTGAATATGAAAACCGGTTTCTGGTGCCGCCTTGCGCCTGCTGCCCTGGCAGTTTTGACGCTTGCGCCAACGGCGCATGCAGGTGAACTGGGCGACCTGCTGCGGGCCACTCTGCAACACCCGCAGGTACTGGCGGCAGCAAGCCAGAGCGGGGCTGCGCAGGCGCAGAAGGACGCCGCGACCGGGCGCTATTTCGGCAATGCCGTATTGTCGACAGGATCGCATCAATATGAAGGCCAGCACGTGGTCGGCGTTTTCGTCCCCGGCATGCCCGGCGTGCCGCTGATCTCGGACAGAATTAACCAGACCGGGCTGACCTATAGTTTGCCGGTGGATATCTTCGGCGTCATTGCCGCCAACCGGGAACGGGCGCAGTACGACCTGGCTGCAGCCGAGCTGCTGTCGCGCCAGCAAACCCTGCTCAAGCTGCATCAAACCACCAGCGCCTATCTCACCCTGCAGGCATTGCTTAAGCAGCGCGAAGCGCTGGCTGCTTATCGGCAGCGGGTTGAGGCTACCTATCGGCGCATCAGGAAGGAAGTGGAACTGGGCAAGGCGGCGGGCGTCGATGCCCGCTATGCCGAGAGCGAGCTGGCACGGCTGGTTGCCGACGAAGCCCAACTCAACGGCGAGCTGGTTCAGGCGCAGGCCGACCTTGCGGAAGCCAGCAGCCGCGAAAAATTCCTGCCTGCACGCGCCGATATCCATGTTCCTGCCTGGGAAGATACCCCGGCCGATGCGACATTACCGGCCAAAATTGCCCAGGCGCACCGTGAGTCCGCGCGAGCTCTGGCTGAGGAAAATCGCCAAGCGCTGCTGCCTTCGCTGAGCCTGGACACCAATTATTTTCGCAATTCCGGCGGCGGCGATTATCGCGACACCTGGGCAGTGGGTGGTGTGGTGAGCCTGCCGCTGGGCGTGTCGCAATACCGGCAGGCTGAAGCGCAACGGCTGGTTGCACGGGCTGCCGCCGAACAGAGCGAGGCCGCCGAACGCGACAGCGCCAGACAGCTGGCAAGCCTGCATGCGGCCTACGACTCGGCCATTGCGGATGGGCAGGCGATGGAAAGGGAAGCGGTTTACCGCGAGCAGGTCGCGGCAGTGCAGCGCGAAATGCAGCGTCTGGGCAGCCAGACACTGGAAAATCTGTTCCGCCATGAGCGGGATCTGCTGGATGCCCGTTATCGTCTGGCTCAAGCCAAAGCGCGTGCGGGGTCTGCCTGGTCCGCAGCCCAGGTGCTGAGTGGATTGCCGATCGAAGACTATATTGCCCGGATGGATGCAAAATGAAGAAAAAAATTATCGTGGTGTTGATCATTGTTGCCGTGGTTGGGGGCGGGTTTGCGCTCATCGCGAAAAAGCGCCGCTTGCTCGCCCAGGAGGCAACGCCACAGACATTACCCGTCGTGGTGGCGGCACAGCGTCTGCAACTGGGTCCGGTGACACTGACTTTGCGCACCACCGCCGATGTTCAGGCAGTGCGCGAGAGCGTGGTGGCGAGCCGCCTTACCGCTTATGTAACTCAGCTGCCGCTGTTCGAGGGCGACCATTTCAAACGCGGCGACCTGCTGGCTCGCCTGGATATGAGCCCATCGGTCCAAGGGCAGGGAAGCTCCCTCGACGCTGATCTGGCCGCTGCCGAAAGCAGCCTCAAGGCCGAGCGGGAACGTCTGCGTCGCACCCAGGCTTTGTACCAGATTCAGGGCGTTTCGCTGGAGCAGCTTCAGGCGACCGAAGCTGCCTTTGCGGCAGCGCAAGCTCGCTATGCGGTGGCTGGCGAAAACCGGCGCAACGCCACGATAAACGCACCCTTTGCCGGCATAGTCAGCCAGCGCTTCGTGCAATCGGGCGATCTCGCTACGCCCGGTAAACCCCTGCTGAAAATTGTCGATACCAGTGCCGGCAACCGTTTGCTGATCAGTGTGCCGGAAACCGTGCGGCCGACGGCATTGCGTATCGGCGGTCAACTGCTGCCGCTACTGCCGTGGCCGGAGGCCGGCCCGCAAGGGCTGCGCCGCTATGAGGCGCGCACCCAGGCTGGCGGCGCTTTTATTCCCGGCGAGCGCACCGAAGTGCAGACGGTGCTGTTCAAGTCCGATCAGGCGGTGTTCCTGCCGCGCGCCTGCCTGTTCAATGACGACGGCAAATCCGCCACGGTGCTGCGGTTGCCGGATGACCGGAAGGTCGAGCCGCTGCGCATAGCGTTAGCGGCTGCGGGGGAGGAGGGCGCCGCAACCCTGGATGACCGGCTCGCCGGCCAACGTGTGGCCTGTGCCAGTCCGGATATTCTGACGCGTCTTGCGGCCGGGGTGTCTTTCAAGATTCAGGGCGGACGGGAGTAGGCGATGTTATTCCGATATTTCCACGGTCGCCCGCTGCTGCTCATGATGGTGCTGGCCATTACCTCGTTGCTGGGCGTGATCGGTTACCTGAAAATGCCGCGCAACATGTATCCCGACGTAGAGCGGCCGCAGGTCACGGTGATTACTCAATTGCCGGGCGCTTCTGCCCTGACCGTGGCGCAGAAGCTGTCGCGCCCGATCGAGCAGGAGCTCTACGCCCTGAGCAACATCCGCGACGTGCAGAGCACCAACAAGAACGAGGTTTCCATCGTTCGCGCCGAGTTCAATTACGAGAAAGGGCTGGATGCGGCGCTGCTGGACGTGAACAATGCACTTTCACGGGTGCGCGGCAAGCTGCCGCCCGAGGTGCCGTCTTCCAGCGTCTACGCGATGGGCGGATTCACCCAGCCGGTGATGGTGCTGGCGCTCTCGCCCAAGGTCGGCAGCAACCTGACCCTGGCCCAGGTTCGCCTGCTGGCGGAAAACGACGTGCGCACCGCGCTGGTCACCCGGCCCAATATCGCCAACGTGGAAATATTCGGCGGTTACGAACCGGCGGTGAAGGTGGAATTCGACCCCATCAAACTCGCCCGCTACCGCATTTCACAGGCGCAGTTGCAGGAATTGCTCAACAAGCTCAATCGCGACTGGCCATTGGGCACCGTGCAGGGCAAGGATAACAGCCTGACCCTCTCCATCTATGGTGAACGCGCCGACGTCGAGGCGCTGCGCCAGTTGCCGCTCACCCGCGGGGTGATGTTGAAAGACGTGGCGGAACTGCGCCTTGACCATGCCGAAAATTTTTCTGCTTATCATGGCAACGGCAAGGCGGCCATCGCCGTGGCCGTGATGCGCGCCCCCGGTGGCGCGGTGCAGGCGGCCATCGACAGCATTGAAAAGCAGTTGCCGATGCTCAAGGCGCGCTACCCCAATATCGAATTCGCCATCGCCGATACCCAGGGCGAACTGATCCAGACTTCCAATACCAACATGGTGGAGGCGCTGCGCGATGCCATCATTTTCACCAGTTTCGTGATCCTGTTCTTCCTCGGCAACTGGCGGGCAGTGGTCACGGCGCTGGTGTCGATTCCGCTGGTATTCCTCTCCACCCTCGCCATCCTGTGGCTGACCGGCAAGGAGCTGAACATCCTGGTGATGACCGGGATCATTCTGGCGTTGGGAATGCTGGTGGACGATGCGGTGGTGGTGCTGGAAAATATCGAGCGCCATCTCGGTGAGTTGCATGAGGACATACAGACCGCTATTCGGCGCGGCACCGAGGAAGTTTTGTTCCCGGTGTTCATCGGCACGCTTGCCACGGCGGTGGTGATCACGCCACTGATGTTCGTCGGCGACTTCTCCCAGCAGATTTTCAAGCACCTGATCCTGGCGGTGGTGATTGCGGTTTTTACTTCCTATTTTGTCGCGGTGACCTTTATCCCGCGCCTTTCCGCCTTCTGGTACCGCAACGGCCTGCCACCGAAAAACCGGCTTGAAATATTCATGGAAAGAATTTACCAGCGCACCGTTGCGCCCGGCGCGGGACTCTACGCCGGTGCGTTGCGCTTCGCCTTCAACGGCGGTTTCTTCCGTCGCATGATTCTGGTTGTTCCCGCCTTCGCGCTGCTGATCTTCAGCTTCAAGATCATCATTCCGCTGATTGGCCGGGATGCTTTGCCGCCGATGGATACCGGTATTGTCAGGGTGCATGTGAAATTCAGCGCCAACGAGCCGGTCGGCGTGGCGGAAGCCCGGCTCAAGGATTTCGAGGCGCGTCTGATGCAGGACAGGCGTGTGCAGCGGGTCAGTGCCACCTTCGGCTCCGAAGCCGGCGTGATCTCGCTGGGCTCCGGCCAGTTGCCGGCTGAAGCGACGATCAACATCACCTACGTCAACCGTCTGGAACGTGAAGATTCAAGCTGGAAAATCGAGGGCGAACTGCGCCGCCAGCTTGCCGCGTTGCCCGGCGTGACCATCGCCGACGCCTTCGATTCCGGTGCGACCGCGCTTTCCACCATCAAGGCCCCGGTCGATATCCGTCTCAGCGCCGAAGACTGGCGGCTGTTGCCCGATGCCGCCGAGCGCGTCAAGGCCGCCCTGCTCAAGGTGCCGGGGCTGTCCTCGGTTTCGGTGAGTTGGGATGCCGATACCTCTGAGGCCAGTTTGGTGCTGAACGAGGATAAACTGCGTACCCTCGGCCTCACGCCCGACGCCGTGCTCGCCCAGTTGCCGCTGAAAGGCGCGGCCATTTCCAGCATGAGCAAATTGCCGACGGTCGGTGCCATTCCCGTGCGCAGTTATTTTGCCGAACCCTGGCGTTCCGACCCGGCCACGCTGAGCCTGCTGCCGATTCCCCTGCCCGACGGCGGCGCTACCAGCCTCGGTGAAATCAGCCATATCGTCCAGCAGCCGGGGCTATCGCTGCTCACCACCAATGCCAACCGTTACAGCCTGGATGTGCTGGCCTACCGCAACACTGCGCCGATCAGCGTGATCAGCGGGGCATCCTTGGCAGCGGCGCTGAAGGTACTGCCGCCGGGCGTGGAAGCCGCCGATCAAGGCGACGGCGCTGCCGGTGCGGAATCCAGCAAACGTATGCTGACCGGCTTGGGGATGGGGGTGCTGCTGTTGTTCGGCGTGTTGGTTCCGGCCTATGGCAGCGTCAGCCTGGCGCTGCTGTCCATCATCATCCTGCCGCTGTCGGCCATCGGCGCGGTGTGGGGGCTGCTGGCCTTCAACAAGGCGCTGGCTTTGCCCGCCATCCTCGGCATTGTCCTGCTGTTTTCCATCATCATCAAAAACTCCATCCTGATGGTGGATTTCATCCAGGAGCGCCGCCGCGAAGGCAGCGGCGTGTTCGATGCCGCGATGGAATCGATCAGGTTGCGCTACCGCCCGATTCTGATGACCGCCTTCGGCACCATCGCCGGCATGATCCCCATCGCCATGCAGCGCGCGGTCGGCCTGGAGCGGCTCTCGCCGCTGGCCGATGCCGCCATCGGCGGATTGCTGGTGGGCACGGTGCTTTCGTTGTTTTATCTGCCGATGTTCTATGTGTGGGTGACGGAGCGGCGGGCCAAGAAGGCCTGAGCCAGGTGCACCTGACATGAAAGCTTGTATATATTCGTCAAAGCGGATATATTGGCAGTCATGCTGATTGAACAATCCTTTTTCGATACCCTTTCCGACGAGATTCGCCGCCGCGTCCTTTGCCAGCTGCTAAAGGAAGGCGAACTGTGCGTGTGCGAACTGCAGTACGCACTGGATATGCCCCAGCCAAAGATTTCCCGCCATCTGGCCGTAATGCGCGAGGCTGATGTGCTCTCCATGCGGCGCGATGGCACTTGGATCTATTACCGCATACATCCCCAACTTCCGCTCTGGGCTTACAAGCTGCTGGAGTCCATGGCTCATGGCATAGCCGGTTCCCCGGCCTATATCGAAGATGCCAAGCGGCTGGAAATGATGCCGAATCGTCCTGCGCGCTGCTGCGCCTGATTTTTTTGCCTTTATTTATGCGGATTGTCATATATATGAAATGGCGTATTGATAGACTGACTGTCCAATCATTTTTCGGGGAATTCCAGCCATGAGCGATAAAACCTACAACATCCTGTTTCTATGCACCGGCAATTCGGCGCGTTCGATTCTCGCCGAGGCGCTGCTCAACCATCTCGGCAAGGGGCGTTTCCGCGCATACAGCGCCGGCAGCCACCCGGCGGGGGCGGTCAACCCGTTCGCCATCGAACTGCTGCAAAGGAGCAAGCTGCCGGTGTCGGCACTGCGCAGCAAGTCGTGGGACGAGTTTGCAGCGCCCGGCGCACCGGAATTCGACTTCGTCTTCACGGTTTGCGATAACGCAGCCGGCGAGGCTTGCCCGGCATGGCCCGGACAGCCGATGACCGCCCATTGGGGAATCGAGGACCCGGCTGCCGCCGAAGGCAGCGACGAGGATAAACGCAAAGCGTTTTCCCAGGCACTGGCGCAGCTCAACCGGCGCATTTCGATTTTCGTCAGCCTGCCGGTGGAAAAACTCGACAAACTGTCGTTGAAGAAACAGCTCGACGACATCGGCCATCTGCGCGAAAAAGGCGAGTGAAGTCATGAACGCACAGTGCGAAGTGGCCGCCAAGGCGGCGGACGACGTGCCGATGGGTTTTTTCGAACGTTACCTGACGGTGTGGGTGTTTCTTTGCATCGTCGCCGGGGTGGTGCTCGGCCAGTTATTCCCCGCCCTGTTCCAGGCGGTCGGCAGGCTGGAGGTGGCGCGGGTCAATCTGCCGGTGGGACTGCTGATCTGGGTGATGATCATCCCGATGCTGCTGAAAATCGACTTCCGCGCCCTGCACCAGGTCAAGGAGCATTGGCGCGGCATCGGCGTGACGCTGTTCATCAACTGGGCGGTCAAGCCGTTTTCCATGGCGTTGCTGGGCTGGCTGTTCGTGCGCCATCTCTTCGCGCCATATCTGCCCTCCGCCCAGATCGACAGCTATATCGCCGGGCTGATCCTGCTCGCCGCCGCGCCCTGTACCGCGATGGTGTTCGTGTGGAGCAACCTGAGCAAGGGCGAGCCGCATTTCACCCTGAGCCAGGTGGCGCTCAACGACGTCATCATGATTTTTGCCTTCGCCCCGCTGGTCGCCCTGCTGCTCGGCCTGTCGGCGATTACCGTGCCGTGGGATACGCTGTTTCTCTCGGTGCTGATGTACATCGTCATTCCGGTGGCGATAGCTCAATGGTGGCGGCGCGTTTTGCTGGCCGGGAACGAAGGCGCTTTCGAGCGCACCATGAAGCGTCTGCACCCCTTCGGATTGTCGGCATTGCTGGCGACGCTGGTGCTGCTGTTCGCCTTCCAGGGCGAGGCGATTCTCGCCCAACCCCTGGTGATCCTGATGCTGGCGGTGCCGATCCTGATCCAGGTGTATTTCAATTCAGGCCTGGCTTACCTGCTCAACCGCCGCTTCGGCGTGGCGCATTGCGTGGCCGGTCCGTCGGCGCTGATCGGCGCGAGCAATTTCTTCGAGCTGGCAGTGGCGGCGGCGATCAGCCTGTTCGGCTTCGAATCGGGCGCGGCGCTGGCGACGGTGGTGGGCGTGCTGATCGAGGTGCCGGTGATGCTGTCGGTGGTGAAAATCGTCAATGCCAGCAAGGGTTGGTACGAGGCGGGGGTGAAGTGTGTTTGAAGCGCTGGCCGACTGGCTGATTTACCACTTGGCAGGAATGCAGGGCTCGTCGCTTGGCGATGCGCTGCATTTCTTCGTGATGGACGTCACCAAAATCCTGTTCCTGCTGACGCTGGTAATTTATGTCATGGGCCTGTTGCGCGCGCTGCTCAAGCCGGAAAAGGTGCGCGAATTCATCCGCAACCGCGGCAATGTCAGCAGCCGTTTCATGGCGGTGGGTTTGGGGGCGGTGACGCCGTTCTGCTCCTGTTCCTCGGTGCCGCTGTTCATCGGTTTTGTCGAGGCCGGTATTCCGCTCGGGGTGACACTGTCCTTTCTGATCGCCAGCCCGATGGTGAACGAGGTGGCGGTGGTGGTGCTGGCCTCGATCATCGGCTGGAAAATGACGGCGATTTACGTGGCTACGGGGCTGAGCGTGGCGCTGCTCGGCGGCTTCGTACTGGAATGGTTCAAGCCGGAACGGTGGGTGGAGGAATATGTCTGGAACATCCACATGGGCCAGGTTCAGCAGGTTGAGGAAGATAATTCGCTCAAGGCGCGCCATGCCTATGCCGCCGGGCAGGTGCGCGAGATCGTCGGACGCATCTGGAGGTTCGTGCTGATCGGTGTCGGTGTCGGCTCCTTCATGCACGGCTATGTGCCGAAGGACCTGATCGTCGGCATCGCCGGCGGCGGCAGCGTGTTTTCGGTGATCGGCGCGGTGCTGGTCGGCGTGCCGCTGTATTCGGATGCGGTGGGCATCATCCCCATCGCCGAGGTGTTGCTGCAAAAGGGTGTGCCGCTGGGGACGACGCTGGCGTTCATGATGGCGGTGGCGGCGCTGTCCTTTCCGGAAATGCTGATCCTGCGCAAAGTGGTGAAATGGCCGTTGCTGATGCTGTTTGCCGGCTATCTGGCGATTGCGTTCGTAGTGGTCGGCGTGTTGTTCAATTACCCGGGAGTCGCTTCATGAGTACCGAATTGCACCCATCCATCGTGGCGCTGGTTTCGCTCGCCGCCAATATCGCGGCCAACCATCCCAAACAGGGCTTGTGCCAGCTGGACAAGCTGGCACAGTACGGCGTGGCGCAGGAGCAGATCGACCTGGTGGTGGAAATCGCCCGCCATATCCGCGACGAAGCGGCGCAAAGTCTCGATGCGAGCTTTGACGATACACGCAGAAAAGTCCATGCCAATTCCATGCTGGCTTCGGTTGCGGTGGGTGAGTCCGGTGTCTGTTGCACGCCGACGCCGGGCGGCAAGTCCTGCTGCTGAAATTTAAAGGGGGTGTGAATATGCAGAACACGGAACATGATGAAATCCGCCAGGCAGTGCGCCAGAACTATGGCCAGGTGGCGCAAGCCGAATCCGCCTGCGGCTGCGGTCCGAGCTGTTGCGACAGCGGCGGTCAGGTCAATGCCAAGGTGGTCTCGGTCGGTCTCGGTTATTCGCAGCAGGATGTCGATGCCGTGCCTGACGGCGCCAACATGGGTCTGGGTTGCGGCAACCCCCAGGCGATTGCCGCGCTGAAATCCGGGGAGACGGTGCTGGACCTGGGCAGCGGCGGTGGATTCGACTGCTTCCTCGCGGCGCGTCAGGTGGGAGAATCCGGCCATGTAATCGGTGTGGACATGACGCCCGATATGCTGAGCAAGGCGCGCGGCAACGCCAGGAAGGGCGGCTATAATAACGTGGAGTTTCGTCTGGGCGAGATCGAGCACCTGCCGGTAGCCGATGGCACGGTGGACGCGATTATTTCCAACTGTGTCATCAATTTGTCTCCGGATAAACAACAGGTGTTCCGCGATGCCTTCCGCGTGCTGAAACCGGGCGGGCGGCTGGCGATTTCCGATATCGTGGCGACAGCCGCGCTGCCTGAAGAGGCAAAGAGCGACCTGGCACTTTACACCGGCTGCATGGCAGGAGCGTCCCTGATCGGTGAACTGGAGGCGATGATGCGGAATGCCGGGTTC
The DNA here is from genome assembly GCA_035530375.1 of Sulfuricella sp. GTDB lineage: Bacteria > Pseudomonadota > Gammaproteobacteria > Burkholderiales > Sulfuricellaceae > Sulfuricella. The sequence goes on from DATKUY010000026.1 coordinate 11,207, forward strand.
GTGCAGGTTCGCATCTCACCCAAGGATGCGAGCCGCGTTTTCATCCGGGACTGGGCGCCGGGCAGGAAGATCGAGGATTTTGTGGTGTCCGCCAATATCGAGGCGGTAAAGCCATGCTAGTGCATTAACTTAATGGAGAAAAAAGCATGATGAATATCAAGGTGTTGGGTAGCGGTTGTTCGAAGTGCGAGGTGACCGCCAATCTGATAGAAAAAGCGGCTCAAGCCAAGGGCGTGCAAATCAGTCTGGAAAAAATCACCGACATGGCCGCGATCCTCGGTTATGGGGTGATGTCCACGCCGGGCGTGGTGATCGATGGCAAGGTGGTGCATTCTGGCAGCGTGCCGAGTTCGGCTGCGGTGGATCTGTGGTTGTCCGCGCCGACCGAGTGTTGCGGCTGTTGCGGCGGCAAGGGATGACAGAAAAACAAGGCAAAATCACTAGGTTGCCGAGAAAAGCGTGATCGTCGCCCCCGATTTTTTGAATATGACCGAAGTCATATTGAGCATGCCGGAGCTTGATTTAACATGAGCATTCCGATTAAGGTGCCGAGGAAGAGAGAAAATGAGAAATCCGTTTAAAATTGCATGCATGCTGATCTTGGTGACGGGCATTCTGCCTACCGCCGGAGCGGCAGAAGATGCCCGCGAGAAGGTTAATTTCCCCGAAATGATGAGGCAACATCAGCTTTCCAATATGCGCGACCATTTGGCCGCGCTAAATGAAATTCTGGCTTTGATGGCCAAATCGGAACTGGATAAGGCTGCGGATATCGCCGAGCACCGGCTTGGAATGACTTCGATGGTCGCACACAACGCCTCGCATATGGCGCCGTTCATGCCCAAGGGAATGCAGGACATTGGCTCGGAAATGCACCATGCGGCGAGCCGTTTTGCCATGGCCGCACAGGAAGGCGATCTCCCTCGTGCCCTGGATAGTTTGTCGAAAGTGACACAACAGTGCGTGGCCTGCCACTCGACTTACCGTGTTCAATAAACATAATGATCCGCTTGGGTAGAATCATCTTGTTGCTCTTCTGCCTGGCGATGGGAGATGCTTTTGCGCTGACGCTTACGCCGGTCAAGGTTGCGCCTGATGTTTACGCCTTCATCGGCGAGACCGGCGGGCGCACCAGCATGAACTACGGCATGAACGCCAATACCGGTTTCATCGTTACGGATGCCGGTGTGGTCGTGGTGGATAGCGGCACGGGTTACCTCGCCGCAAAGGCCATCCATCAGGCGATCAAGAAGGTCACCAGTCAACCGGTGCGTTACGTGGTCAATACCGGCGGACAGGATCATCGCTGGCTCGGCAACGGCTATTTCAAGGAACAGGGGGCGCAAATCATCGCCGCGCGCCCGGCGCTCGCCGATATGCAGGAAAGGGGCGCCATGCTGCTGGAAGGCTTGAAGGAAGTGGACGCCGAAATTGTGGCAAATACCACGCCGGTCTATCCAGGGAAGCTGTTCGACAAGCATGAAATTCTGAATCTGGGCGGCAGCGAAATCCATTTGCTGTACTTTCATGGCGGCCATACACCGGGCGACAGCGTGGTGTGGCTACCGCAATCGCACGTGCTGTTCAGCGGCGATCTGGTGTTCGTGGATCGCCTGCTGGGCGTATTGCCATTCAGCAATACCAAAAACTGGCTGGCTTCATTCGCGGAAATGGAGAAGCTCAAGCCCGAAACGATCGTTCCGGGCCATGGCCGGATTTGCGACCTGAACAAGGCGCGTAGCGAAACCCGTGATTACCTGATCCTGCTGCGCGAACACATGAAGAAAGCGATTGCGGAGGGCGTGGATCTGCAGGCGGGGCTGGACAGCCTGGATCAGAAGAGATATGACTATCTGCGCAACTACGGCGAACTCAAAGGCGGCAATGCCAGCCGCACCTATCTGGAGATCGAGGCTGAATGAGCAAAACAGTGTTGGTTCTTTGCACCGGAAATTCCTGTCGCAGCCAGATGGCCGAGGCGCTGGTCAATCATTACCTGGCGCCGCAGGTGAAGGCGCTTTCGGCAGGCACATGGCCACAGCCCAAGGTGGCGGATGGCGCCATCGCGGCATTGAAGGATGCCGGGATCGTGACTGAAGGACTTTACCCCAAGGATGTCGATAGCGTGATGGATCAGGACATCGATCTGGTGGTCACGGTGTGCGACAACGCCAAGGAATCCTGCCCGGTGTTTCCAAAGGCCGTTCCTGCGATTCACATGCCGTTCCACGATCCGCACGGCGAACCGCTGGAGAGCTTTGTCCGGGTGCGGGATGAAATCCGGGCACGCTTGCTGCCTGAATTGGTGAAACGGTTGGATCTCGAAGTGGCATGATGCGACAATCGACAAAAACGCTGCTTGATATCATTTCGCCGATAAGAGATTCTCGGAAAGAGACCGGAAAAAAATAAATGATGGATCATCATCATGCTGGCGACCATGGGCCCAACAGCTTCGGACGCGCTTTCGCGGTCGGTATCGCACTTAACGTCGCTTTCGTCCTGGCGGAAGTGGTCTACGGCTTGAAAGCTCATTCTCTGGCGCTGTTATCCGACGCCGGCCATAATTTGAGCGACGTGCTGGGTTTGTTGCTGTCCTGGGGGGCGATCATGCTTTCACAGCGACAGCCATCGAGCAGATTCACCTATGGTTTGCGTGGTTCCACGATTCTGGCGGCCCTGTTCAATGCCGTCTTGCTGCTGGTGGCGATGGGAGGGATAGCCTGGGAAGCCATGCAACGCTTTGCCAACCCGGTTGCCGTGGAGGGTGGAGTGGTCATCGGTGTGGCTGCGTTGGGCGTGGCGATCAACACTGCGACGGCGCTTTTATTCATGGCGGGAAGAAAGCGCGACTTGAATATTCGCGCGGCCTTTCTGCATATGGCGGCGGACGCCGCGATCTCTTTCGGCGTGGTTCTGACCGGAATAGGTATCCTGTTTTCCGGGTGGTTTTGGCTGGATCCGGCCGTCAGCCTGGTTCTGGTCGGTGTTGTTATTCTCGGTACTTGGGGCTTGCTGCGCGATTCAGTGAATCTTGCGTTGCACGCCGTACCCGCAGGTGTCGAACCCTCGGCGGTGCGGTTTTATCTTGCCAGCCTGCCGGGGGTTAGCCAGGTTCATGACCTGCACATCTGGGGCATGAGCACGACCGAGAGCGCCCTGACCGTTCACCTGGTCATGCCGTCCGGCTATCCCGGAGACGCCTATATTTGCGAGATTGCGCGCAGCCTGCACAACCGGTTCCATATCGGCCATCCGACCATACAGGTGGAAACCGGCGATCCAGACAACCCCTGCGTCCTGGAGCCGGATCATGTGGTTTAGAGCCTATTTCAGTCGGTTTCATACTCCGCGCCGTTGCGTCGTGGGGCGCAGTGCTAGACGCGAGACACGCCGCTTGGTTATTCCAAGCAAGTGGATCGCAACAACGCAATGTGCCCCACGACGCAACGGCCCTCCGGGTTGCGGCCAGAAAGCGCATCTGCGTTGTTGCAAAGCTTGCCAATGGAACGACCATTGGCTGCGCCTTGCGCCTAGCAGCCATCACTTTCTGGCCGCAACGCGGGGTATGAAACCGACTGAAATAGGCTCTTAGATTGGCGGCTTGAAATGATTGATCTTCATGTCCAGCGATATGCCTTGCTTGCATTGCTGGCGGCCGCCCTGTTCGGGGTGAGTACGCCCTTGGCCAAGCTTTTGCTGAGCAGTTCGCCGCCTATCATGCTGGCGGGTTTGCTTTACCTGGGGAGCGGGGTGGGTCTGCTGATTGTGCAAGTGGCGAAGCGATGCGCTTTCCCCGAGCCGTCATCCGGCCAGCAGGCATTCAGGTTGCAAGGGGGTGATTATGCCTGGCTGGCTGGCGCCGTGGCGGTCGGCGGCGTAGTGGCTCCGGTGCTGTTGCTGTGGGGATTGAGCGGCAGTTCCGCCTCGTCGGCATCCCTGCTGTTGAACCTGGAAGGTGTCCTGACGACGCTGCTCGCGGCAGCCCTTTTCCGCGAAGCGGTGGGGCGGATCGTCTGGATGGGTTCCTTCATAATGTTGGCGGCTGGCTTGGTGTTGGCCTACGATCCTCATGCGACCCATGTATTTTCGTTGAACTCATTGGCGATTGTCGGCGCCTGCCTGATGTGGGCGCTGGACAACAACCTGACCCGCAATATTTCAACCGGCAACCCCATGACCATCGCCATGATCAAGGGGCTTGCCGCCGGAACGGTCAACATTAGCCTGGGTCTTGCCAACGGGGCGGTGTTGCCGGAGATTGGCTCCCTGGCGGCTGCGATGCTGCTGGGTTTGTTCGGCTATGGGATAAGCCTGGTATTGTTCATCTACGCCCTGCGCCACTTGGGCAGCGCGCGCACTGCCGCGCATTTCAGCACCGCGCCTTTCCTCGGAGCGATTGTATCCATCCTGTTGCTGGGTGAACCGCTTACTGCAACGTTTGTGCTGGCGCTGATTCTGATGGCATTAGCGACATGGCTGGTGTTGACCGAACAACATGGGCATGAACATGGCCACGAATACCTCGCGCATACGCACCGGCATATCCACGAAGCGCATCATCGACACGTGCATGATGGTAGCGAGGGGCTCGAACCTCACGCCCATTTTCACGTGCATGTGCCGATGATGCACTCTCATCCCCATCTGCCGGATGTTCACCATCGCCATCAACACTGACCGAGGAGTACGTTAAATGCTGAAAGCTTTATTCTCGCTGCCCTCCACCGTCTGGCTACTCGGTTTGGTGAGCTTCTTCAACGATTCGGCCAGCGAACTGGTTTACCCCCTCATGCCGCTCTTTCTCGCCTCGGTGCTGATGGCGGGGCCGAAGGCGCTGGGCATCATCGAAGGTGTCGCGGAAGCGACCGGCAGCCTGCTCAAGCTGTTTGCCGGCGTGCTGGCGGACAAGATGAGCTCTACCAAATACTGGGTGGTCGGCGGCTACAGCCTGGCGGCGCTGGGCAGACCTTTTCTCGCCTTGGCCGGTTCCTGGCCGGTGGTGCTGGTTTTGCGTTTCGCCGACCGGGTGGGAAAGGGGTTGCGCTCTTCTCCCCGCGACGCCATGCTGGCGTTGAGCGCACCGCCGGATCAGCGCGGGCTGGCATTCGGTCTGCACCGTGCCATGGACAATGCCGGTGCGGTGGTCGGCCCGTTACTCGCCGCCTGGATGCTCTCGCGGGGGATGCCGATCCGCGACATCCTGTTGTGGACTCTGGTGCCGGGCGTTATTACGGTGGCCCTGGCGTTGAGCATCCGTGAACCACACCGCGAGATGGTGCAGCACAAACCGGCTTTCAGTTGGACGCTGCAAGGGTTCCCGCCGGTTTTCAAACGCTACCTGCTGGTGTTGGCGCTGTTCACCCTGGGCAATTCCTCCAACATGTTCCTGCTGCTGCGCGCCAAGGACATGGGGTTGCCGGAATACCAGGTACCGCTGCTGTGGGCGCTGGTTTCGGCCACGGCGATGCTGTTTTCCACATCCTTGTCGGCGCTTTCCGACCGCCTCGGTAGAACCCGCCTGATCGTCGGTGGCTGGATGGTGTATGGGGTGTTCTACCTGCTGCTCGGCTTGAACGGGCACAATCTGTGGCTGGTCTGGCCGCTGTTCGCTTTCTACGGCTTGTTCATGGCCGCGACCGAAGGCGCGGAAAAGGCGCTGGTGGCCGACCTCGCGCCCAGGGAGTTGCTCGGCACTGCCTACGGCTGGTTCAATCTCACCGCCGGCGTCATGCTGCTGCCGGCATCTCTGCTGTTCGGCTGGTTGTGGCAGTCATTCAGCCCCGAAACGGCGTTCGGCTTCGCCGCTGGCTGCGCCATTCTGGCTGCGGTCTTGCTGAAATTCTGGGTGCCGACACAAAGCGGTCATACAGGCAGCCTATACTGAGACATTATTATCTCCTTGAAGGAAGAAACACTATGTGCACCAAAATCGAACGCATCCACGCCCGCGAAATCCTTGATTCCCGTGGCAATCCCACCGTCGAGGTGGAAGTCGCCCTCGAAGGTGGTGCCTTCGCCCGTGCGGCAGTGCCTTCCGGTGCATCCACCGGCATACACGAGGCACTGGAGCTACGCGACGGCGACAAGAAACGTTATGGCGGCAAGGGCGTAAAGAAGGCCGTTGGCCACGTCAATAACGAGATCGCGGCGGCTCTCGCTGGTATGGATGCTCTCGATCAAGGCGCGGTGGACCGCGCCATGCTGGAACTGGACGGTACCGCCCACAAGGAGAAGCTCGGCGCTAACGCCATTCTCGGCGTGAGCCTGGCGGTGGCGCGCGCCGGTGCGGACGCCAGCGGCCTGCCGCTGTTTCGCTATTTGGGCGGGTCGGCGGCGTGTCGCCTGCCGGTGCCGATGTTCAATATTCTCAACGGCGGCGCACACGCCAACTGGCAGGGCACCGACCTGCAGGAATTCATGATCGCCCCGGTGGGCGCACCCAACTTCGCCGAGGCCTTGCGCTGGGGGAGCGAGGTTTACCATTCCCTGAAGAAAGTGCTCAAGGATGGCGGTTACTCCACCGGCGTTGGCGATGAAGGCGGCTTCGCGCCGGTGCTGAAGCGCAATTCGGACGCCATGGATCTGATCGTCAAGGCCATCGAACAGGCGGGCTACCGCCCCGGCGACGATGTGATGATCGCTCTCGACCCGGCTTCCAGCGGATTCTATGCGGATGGCCTGTACAACCTGCGCACCGAAAATCGCAAGGTGGATTCCGCCGAAATGGTGGCGATATACGCCGACTGGGTGGCGAAGTATCCCATCGTAGTCCTGGAAGATGGCTTGGCCGAAGACGACTGGGACGGCTGGAAGATTCTCAACCGGGAACTGGGCGACAAGATCGAGCTGGTGGGAGACGACCTTTTCGTTACTAACGTGGAGCGTATCCAAAGGGGCATTGACGAAAATGTTGCCAACGCGGTGTTGATCAAGCTCAACCAGATCGGCACGCTGACCGAAACCGTGGCGGCGGTGCAGCTAGCTTATGGCGCTAACTGGGGCGCGATGGTGTCGCACCGCAGCGGCGAAACGGTGGACAGCTTCATCGCTGACCTTACCGTTGCCTTGGGTACCGGCCACCTTAAGACCGGTGCACCGTGTCGCGGTGAGCGGCTTGAGAAGTACAACCAGTTGATGCGTATCGAGGAGTATCTGGGCGGGTCGGCGGTGTATGCCGGCAGGAAGGCTTTCGTGCGCTAAATCGGCAAGGCTGCGGTGTTCGGGCGATGAGAGAGGGAATGCTGATCCTGGAGAAAACCGTAAGATGTTTCATGCCTGGCTTTTTTGAGGGTTGCTCTGCGTGAATTGGATTGTTGCTACCTTCCCCGTTACCTGCGTGTTGCTGCTTTGCCAGGCCAGTTCAATGTATGCACTGGCCTGAACGTTGCTGATCGCCGCCCTGATTTTTGTCGCCACCCTGGTGCTGGTGATCTGGCAGCCGAAGGGGCTGGGCATCGGCTGGAGCGCACTGCTCGGCGCGGCTGCGGCACTGGTTGCCGGTGTGATTACGCTGGCCGACGTGCCGGTGGTATGGGGTATCGTGTGGGATGCCACCTTTACCTTCATTGCCCTGATCCTGATTTCGCTGGTGCTCGACGCCGCCGGATTTTTCGAGTGGGCTGCGCTGCACGTGGCGCGTTGGGGCGGGGGCTATGGCCATTACCTGTTCCTGCTGATCGTCCTGCTCGGGGCGGCGGTGGCGGCATTGTTCGCCAACGACGGCGGGGTGCTGATCCTGACGCCGCTGGTGTTCGAGATGATGCGCGCGTTGCGCTTCAAGCCGGCCGCTACGCTTGCTTTCATCATGGCGACCGGCTTCGTGTCGGATACCACCAGTTTGCCGTTGATGATTTCCAATCTGGTGAATATCGTCACCGCCAATTATTTTCACATTTCCTTCGCGCAATACGCGGCGGTGATGGTGCCAGTCAATCTGGTTTCCCTCGCGGCCACTTTGTTGGCCCTGTGGCTGTATTTCCGCCGCGACCTGCCGTCCCGGTTCGAGGCCGCCGCGCTGGCGGAGCCGAAATCGGCCATCCGCGATCCTTTCGTGTTTTACACCGGATGGCTTGTCCTGGCGCTGCTTCTGATCGGTTATTTCCTGGCGCATCCGCTCGGGCTACCGGTCTCCGCGGTAGCCGGCAGCGCTGCCCTGATCCTGATACTGGCGGCGCTGCGCGAGCACTGGCTGCCACAGCAGCCGAAAGCGGTGATCCCGATAATGACGTTGTTGCGCGAAGCACCGTGGCAAGTGGTGTTGTTTTCTCTGGGGATGTATCTGGTGGTGTTCGGGCTGCGCAATCAGGGGCTGACCTCCGAACTCGCCCGCGCCCTGGAATGGCTGCAAGGCACCGGATACTGGACGGCCGCTCTGGGTGCGGGTTTCCTGTTCGCAGGCTTGTCGTCGGCGATGAACAACCTGCCGACGGTGATGATCGGCAGCCTCGCCATCCATGACGCACAGCTTGAACCCCTGATGCGGGAGGCGATGATCTATGCCAATGTGATCGGCTGCGACCTGGGGCCGAAGATTACGCCGCTGGGCAGCCTTGCCACCTTGCTGTGGCTGCACGTGCTGGAAAACCGCGGGATGAAAATCGGCTGGGGGCAGTATTTCCGTACCGGTATTGTGCTGACCCTGCCTGTATTGTTTTTTACCTTGTTGGGTCTGTCCGGCTGGTTGGTGCTGCTGAGATGAACCCGGAAGCGGCGAAGAGCCTTGGGCCATTCGGATATTCTGACGCATTTGCAGATGCCGATCCGGAAGTGGCCGGCATCATCGGGGACTGTTAAAGGGCGCTACTTTTTTGGAGCGGATGATTTTCCATCTGTTTGCCGCAAATCCGGTTGCGGCCGCTGTCTTTCGCCTGATACAGCATTTCGTCGGCCACGCCCAGCAGAACATAGGGAAGCTGGTCCCGGTTTGGGATTATGCTTGCATAGCCTACGCTGACCGTCACGTAGTCGGATACTTCGGATTTCGCATGGGGCATTTGCATGGCTTCTATGACCGAGCGCCAATATTCTGCGAGAGTGGCAGCCCCTTTCAGGCCGGTTCCCGGAAGAATTGCGACAAATTCTTCGCCGCCATAGCGAGCCACCATGTCGGAAGAGCGGTGCATCAAGGACGACAAAGCCAGCGCCACCGAATACAGGCACTGATCGCCGCCGGCATGCCCATAGCAATCGTTGAACCCCTTGAAATAGTCGATGTCCGCGATGATGAGGGAAAGCGGGCTTTCGCTTCGCAATGCCCGGCCCCACTCGATTTCCAGCATTTCATCGAAGCGACGGCGGTTGGGAATATTGGTCAAACCGTCAATGTGAGCGATTTTTTCCAGCAGATCAGTCTTGACCTTAAGATCAAGGTGGGTGCGGACGCGTGCCTTGACCACGGGGATATGAAATGGTTTGGTAATATAATCTACCGCGCCAAGGTCGAAACCATAGGCCTCATCCTCTGCGGTGGATTTCGCCGTAACAAAAATAACCGGGATGTTCCTGGTGGTTTCGTTGGACTTGAGGCGGCGACAGACTTCATGCCCATCCATTCCCGGCATCATGATGTCGAGCAGAACCAGATCGGGCCGTTCGCGCGCGACCATATCCAGCGCCATTTCGCCGCTGGTCGCGCTGAGAACGTTATAGTCCTTGCTGAGTATCGCGGACAAAAGGGCAACATTGGCGGGGATGTCGTCCACGATGAGAATTTTGTGCTGTGTTGCCGTGTTTTTCATGCGAAATATTTTTAATGGCAGCGAATGATGCGGCCTGTTTCTATGGAAACCGTTCCCCGCGGACATTCGAAAAGAACAAGAATGGGCGTTGCCGTTTCTATCGTGATATATTTTCTAAACCATCTACATTTTAACCCTGTTCGTCATTGTAATCACGCATGGAATGGCAAGGCTTGATCAACTTTAAAGGATTGTGATGAGTTTTTACGGTTTGCTTGCCGTCGGGGCGGGCGCTGCGGTGGGCGCGTGGCTGCGCTGGTGGTTCGGTATAATGTGGAATCCGGCGTTTCCCACCTTGCCGCTGGGCACCTTGGCCGCCAATCTGGTCGGTGGCTACCTGATGGGGCTGGCAGTGTCGATATTTGCCGACCACCCCGGACTGCCGCCGGAGGCGCGCTTGCTTCTCGCCACCGGCTTTCTCGGTGGCCTGACCACTTTTTCCACCTTCTCGGCAGAAACCGTAACACTGTTGCTGCGCGCACAGTACGCATGGGGGGCGGCAATCATCATGGCGCATGTCGCCGGTTCGTTGGCAATGACGGTATTGGGTATCTGGACCGTGAAACTCATTAGGGGATAAGCGTATGCAAGGCATTTGCTTGAAGTTTTATATTGGCGAGATCCAGCGGCACGGTAGCGTTCTGCTCTATGAATGGCTGCTGGAGCAGGCGAAGGGTATGGGTATCGCAGGCGGCACGGCGATTCGCGCCATTGCCGGTTTCGGGCGGCATGGCAGGCTGCATGAGGAAGCATTTTTCGAGCTGGCTGGCGACTTGCCGGTTGAGGTCGAATTCATGCTCAGCGAGCAGCAGGCGGAACAGCTGCTGGCGTTGATCAGGGTAGAAAAGCTGCAGTTGTACTATGTCAGGATGCCGGCCGAATACGGTGTGACAGGGTAGCATGCTTAAATCTAAGAACCACTTTTAGCCACGGATTTATACGGATTAACACAGATAAAATAATGTGTTGTGGAATATTGGTCATTCATCCGAAGAGTGCGCAGGATGGGGGATGTAATTCATTGATAATCCGTGTATATCCGTGGCTGAACTGCTTTTTATAGGATAAATCCAATCGTTGAGCAGCGATCTGGCTTTGTCGGTCACTTCCGTTGCGGTCAGTCCGATCGGCCCTATTCCTTGCGCGACCAGTTCGTCGGCGGCTGCGCCATGCAGGTAAACCGCCAGCAGCAACGCTTGCTGCAGCGTCAATCGCTGGGCGACCAGAGCGGCGATCATGCCGGATAGCACGTCACCCATGCCTGCGCTGGAAAGACCGGGATTGCCGGTGGGGTTGATGAACCATGTCTCGTCCGGCAGCGCGCAGATACTGCCGGCACCTTTCAGCACCACCAGACTGTTGAAACGTTTTGCCAGCATGACGGCCGAGGGCACGCGTTCCTGCTGGACGTCATGGCTGGAACCGCCGGTCAGGCGCGCCGCTTCCGCCGAATGGGGGGTAAGAATGGTGCCGCCCTTGCGGTTCTTTACCCGCGTTTGCAGTTCGCCATCCGCAGCGATCAGGTTGAGTGCATCGGCATCCAGCACCAGCGGTAATTCCGTATCCAGCGCCTGTTTCAGCAATTGCACGGCCTGCGCGGATTGCCCCAGGCCGGGGCCAACCGTCAGACAGCTTAGATTGTCGAGTTCGAACAGGCGTTGCGGCGTACACAGCATCAGTTCGGGTTGCACCATGTCTACGGCGGGCGCATCGCCGGCAAGCAGCGCGACGTAAACCCGACCCGCGCCCAGTTTCAAGGCGGCACGCCCCGCGAGCAGCGCCGCTCCGCACATCGAGGGTGCGCCGCCGAGTATGCCGACGCTGCCGAGCATGCCCTTGTGGCTATTGCGGGGGCGGGGCTTGAGGGCTGCGGCCAGCGCATCCCTTTCCAGCAGCCAGCCGGCAGGTTTGAACAGGGCTGGGGCATCGAGCCCCAGCGTATCGACATGGATCTGGCCGCAATAATCCGGCCCATAGGCGGTGAGCAGGCCCGGTTTCAGGGCAATGAAGATGAGCGTGTGGGTGGCGCGGATCGCGGCGCGGAAGGCCTGGCCGGCATCGGCATCCAGCCCGCTCGGCACGTCCAGTGCCAGCACCGGCAGGTTCATGGCATTGATCTGCCGAACCAGTTCGAGCGGGCGGCCTTCCAGATTGCGCGCCAGCCCGATGCCGAACAGGCCGTCGATGACCATATCCCATTTGCCGTTGGCCGGAATGGCGTCAAGCAATTCCCCCCCCGCTTCACGCCAGGCTTGCAATGCGTGTGCGGCGTCGGGCGGCAATCTGGCTGCGTCCCCTGAAAACACCAGTGTTATCCTGAACCACCAGGCTTTGAGATGGCGCGCCGCCACCAGCGCATCGCCGCCGTTGTTGCCCGGCCCGGCCAGCACCAGCACCGATGTTTTACCCGCCATCAGCTCGCGCGCCAGTTCGGCGGCAGCCAGCCCGGCCTTT
>DATKUY010000027.1:0-39940 GCA_035530375.1 Sulfuricella sp.
CTTGCCGCCGGGCGGGAGATGCCGCGCAGCATGGCCAATTCCGCGGCCATCCTGCGTCACCCGGCAGCCCATGGTGACTGGGTGCGTCCCGGCATCATGTTGTATGGTTCATCCCCATTTGCCGATGAAAGCGCGCAAAGCCTCGGGCTGAAACCGGTGATGACATTGCGCAGCCGGATCATCGCGGTGCAGGAACTGGATGCGGGCGATGCGGTGGGCTATGGCGCGACTTACCGGGCGGCAAAGCCGATGCGCGTCGGCATCGTCGCCTGCGGCTATGCCGACGGTTATCCGCGCCATGCCCCGACCGGCACGCCGGTTTTGGTCAATGGAGCGCGCAGCCGTACTTTGGGGCGGGTTTCGATGGACATGCTGTGCGTGGATCTCACCGGCCATTCCGGAGCCCGTATCGGCAGTCCGGTGACATTGTGGGGCGAGGGCTTGCCGGTGGATAAAGTCGCCGCCGCTGCCGGCACCATCAGCTATGAGTTGCTGTGTGCGCTGGCGCCGCGGGTGCCGGTGGTGGAAGGTTGAGTCATGGCCAAACAGAAATCCATCTATTCCTGCACCGAATGCGGCGGCCAGGTGTCCAAGTGGCAGGGCCAGTGCCCGCATTGCATGGCGTGGAACACGCTGGTGGAGACCATTGCTGAAACCGCCTCGGCCAACCGCTACAGCGCGCTTGCCAATACCAGCCAGGTGCAGCGGCTTTCCGAGGTGGAGGCGCACGAAACACCGCGCCAGCCCACCGGGATTGCGGAGTTCGACCGCGTGCTGGGCGGCGGGCTGGTGCCGGGCGGGGTGGTGCTGATCGGCGGCGACCCTGGCATCGGCAAGTCAACCCTGCTGTTGCAGGCTTTGTGCCACTTGAGCGCACACAAGAAGGTGTTATATGTCAGTGGCGAGGAGTCGGCCCAGCAGATCGCCCTGCGGGCAAAACGGCTGGCGCTGGATGCCGGTACGGTGCACTTGCTGGCGGAAATCCAGTTGGAAAAAATCAGCGCCACGCTGCTGGCGCAGAAGCCTGATGTGGCAGTGATCGATTCGATCCAGACCGTCTATTCCGAAGCATTGCAATCGGCTCCCGGCAGCGTGGCGCAGGTGCGCGAGTGCGCCGCCCAGTTGACCCGTCTGGCCAAGCAGGCGGGCATCACCGTGATCCTGGTCGGCCACGTGACCAAGGAGGGGACGCTGGCGGGGCCGCGGGTGCTGGAGCATATCGTCGATACGGTGCTGTATTTCGAGGGCGACAGCAATTCCAGTTTCCGCCTGATCCGCGCTTTCAAGAACCGCTTCGGCGCGGTCAATGAGCTGGGCGTGTTCGCTATGACCGAGAAGGGCTTGCGCGAGGTGAGCAATCCTTCCGCGTTGTTCCTTTCGCACCACGGCCAGGATGTCGCCGGATCGTGCGTGATGGTGACGCAGGAGGGGACGCGACCGCTGCTGGTGGAAATTCAGGCGCTGGTGGACGAGGCACATGCGCCCAATCCGCGCCGTCTGTCGGTGGGGCTGGAGCAGAACCGGCTGGCGATGTTGCTGGCGGTGCTGCATCGCCATGCGGGGGTGGCCTGCTTCGATCAGGACGTGTTCGTCAACGCCGTGGGTGGGGTCAGGATCACCGAGCCGGCCGCCGATCTGGCGGTGCTGCTGGCGATCGTGTCGAGCCTGCGCGACAGGCCGTTGCCGCAGAAGCTGGTGGTGTTCGGCGAAATCGGCCTGGCCGGCGAGGTGCGCCCGGTGCAACGCGGCCAGGAACGCCTCAAGGAGGCCGCCAAGCTGGGCTTTACCCATGCGGTGATTCCCAAGGGCAACAAGCCGAAGCAGGCGATTGCCGGGATGGAGGTGGTGGCGGTGGAACGGCTGGACGAAGCGGTGGCCTATTGCCGGGGATAGAATTGTCATCATCCCGCCGAGGGATGCATGAGTTTGGCGATACGACTAATATCTGTATTTGGGAAGCTTGGCCTGGAGCCGCGAGATGTCAAAATTGCTGGTCTATCTGGATGGGGAACTGGTCGGCGAGCGGCAGCTCGACCGCGAGCGCATTACGATCGGGCGCAAGCCGGACAATGACCTGCAACTGGCGCATGACGCGGTTAGCGGTAGCCATGCCATGATCGTCACGATCCGCAACGATTCCTTTCTGGAAGATCTGCATAGCACCAACGGCACCAAGGTCAACAACAAGAGTATCAAGAAATGCCTGTTGCGCGACGGCGACGAAATCAAGCTTGCAAAACATGTCCTGAAATATGTGTTTGAACCTCTTGAGATCAAGCCGGAAGACGATGTCAGCCATGTCCCCGAGAAGCGGCGCCACCTCGAAAACCTTGCCCGGAGCGTCGACGATACATTGTCTGCCCCCAAGGATATGGCACAGACACAAACCTTTTCCTCGTCCATGCAGCAGACCCTTCCCGGCGGCAGTTTGCCCGGGAGGAACGCTTCCGGCGAGATGCCGCTGGCAGGTTTGCAGATTTTAAGCGGGGTCGGCACCGGCACGGAAATGGACCTGAGCCGAACCCTGACCACGCTGGGCAAGCCGGGCATACAGGTGGCGGTGATCACGCGCCGTCCGGACGGTTATACCCTGGGCCACCTGGAAGGACCGCAAACGCCTCTTGTGAACGGCGTAGCCATCGGCGGGGAGCCCCATGCGCTGGAAGACCGCGATATTATTGAACTCGCCGGGGTCAAGCTGGAATTTATTCTGAAATAAAAGCGCTTTTATCCACGGATGAACACAGATTGACACGGATAAAAAATGTGACTCTGAAGATCGGGGACTCAACCGAAAGATGGTCGAGCATCAAAATGATAACCTATTGATAATCCGTGTGCATCCGTGGCTGAATTGTTTTTTTGTAATTGTTATTCCTGCCCGGCTTCGATTATCTGGCCGCTGGTGTCACGGCTGTCCTGCCCCATCAGATAGAGGTAGAGCGGCATCAGGGTTTCTGCCTTGGGCAAGCTGTCCCGGTTCTCTCCGGGAAAGGTGCGGGTGCGCTGCGGCGATTGCACCGGACCGGGAACCACCGCATTGATGCGCAGGTTGGGGAGGATATCCATTTCCTGCGCCCATATTTTCACCAGCGTTTCCACTCCGCTCTTGGCGACGGCGAAGCCGCCCCAATATGCGGCCGGCACATGGCCGTGGGTTTCCGAAGTCATCAGGATCGAAGCATCCGGCGAGGCCTTCAGCAGCGGCAGGCAGGCACGGGTAAGCGCGAAGGGCGCGGCCAGGTTGACGCGCAACAGCGATAGCCACAGATCCAGATTCTGGTCTTCCAGAGGCTGGGGCCGGTCGATCTTGGCGGCATTGTGCAGGATTCCATCGAGCCGTCCCAGTTGCTGTTCGATGGCCAGGGCCATGGCTTCATAATCCTTGCCCTCGGCCTTTTCCAGATTGAGCGGGAAAATGGCGGCTTGCGGGTGGCCGGCCGCTTCGATCTCATCGTATACGGCTTCCAGTTTTTTTACCGAACGTCCGTGCAGAATTACCGTGGCGCCATGGGCGGCGAAGGTGAGCGCGGCAGTTTTGCCGATGCCCTGGCCTGCTCCGGTAATGAGAATGACGCGGTCTTTGAGCAGGTCTTGAGGGGCTTGGTAGTTTTTCATGGCGATTCCAGAATAAGTTTTGCGCATTTTACCCCACTTTTCACCGCGCCTTCGAGGGTGGCGGGATAATCACCCGCCGTATAGTCACCGGCGAGGTAGAAATTCCGTAGCGGCGTGACTTGGCCGGGCCGGTCAAGGTTTGGCGTGCAGGCGAAGGTGGCGCGCTTTTCCGCAATCACTTTGTGCCACAGCGGTTGCGGCAGATCGGGAAAAAATGCGCGAAGTTCGGCATCCACCTGTTGCGCCAGTTGATCGTGGCGAAGCGTTTGATGTGGGCCTTCCGCGCTGATTACGGCACACATCAGTCCGGCCTCGCGGTTCATCTGGCTGTGGTCGAACACCCACTGTGTGACGCCCCCGCATAGTCCGATCATGGGGCGGGGCAGACGGGCCGTTGCGGCATATTGCAGGTACACGGTGTAGATCGGCTGGTAACTGAAGCGGGCTGTTTTTGCCGCCGCATCGGTCAATTCCGGCAGATTGACGGCGAGCGCGGCAAGGCGTTGCGGCGGCACCGCGCAGATAACACGGTCGAATTTTACGGTTTCATGGCGAGTTTTTACGGCAAAACCTTGTGCTTTCGCCTGAACCGATAGCACTGTTTGGGAAAGCGTCACATTGCCGCCATGTTTCTCGATGAAGGCGGCTGCATATTCGGGAAAAAGGCGGCTGAGGTCTGCCAGCGGCAACAGCATGTCGCTGTCCGCCCGGGAACCGGCCAGGCTGTCGCGCAGGGCGTTCAGGAATATCTGGGCCGAAGCGGTTGCCAGCGGGGTGTTGAGCGCTGCGACGCAGAGCGGTTCCCACAGGTAGCGGCGTAGATTACCGGTCTGTCCGTGCTGCCTCAGCATTTCTGCGGCATTGAGGTCTTGGGGCAGGCGAAAATCCAGGCGGCGCATCGCGCTCATGAAGCGCATGGCGGAAAGCCGTTCGCCCCAGCCAAGGCCGCGCGCCGCGATCAGGCCAAGAGCCAGGTGTAATGGAGCAGGAAGCGGCGCTGCTTGCAGGCTGAAACGCCCCGGAATGACCAGTTGCAACGGCAGCCGCAGCAGCAGAACGGTAGGGTCGGCACCGGTCTGGCGCATCAGGCGCAGGGTTTCATGGTAGGCACCGAGGAAAATGTGCTGGCCGTTATCCAGTGCCAAGCCGCGGTAATCTACCCGCCGCGCCCGCCCTCCCAGCTGTTTCGATGCCTCGAAAACGGTGACGGGGATGTCGTGCGTGGCCAGTTCCACTGCGGCTGCCAGGCCGGCATAGCCGGCGCCGATGACCGCGACTCTCATCCGCGCAGCCAGGTTTTTACGGCAATCCACAGCTTCCTGACGGGGGTCAGCGAGGTGCGCTGATTCAGCACGTGGTAGCCGTCGCGTTCGATTTCATCCAGCACGGTGCGGTAAATCGCCGCCATGATCAGGCCGGTGATCTGGTCCTTGCGGTCGGCGGCGGGCAGCGCGGCGAATGCCCGGTCGTAATAACGGCGTGCGCGCTCAGCCTGGAATACCATCAGCCGGGTAAAATTTTCGGTTTCCCGGCCATGCAGGATGTCGGCCTCGCTGACGCCGAACCGTTCCAGTTCGTCCAGTGGCAGATAGATGCGGTTGCGCCGCGCATCCTCGCCGACATCGCGAATGATGTTGGTGAGCTGGAAGGCCAACCCGAGGTCGTGAGCGTAGGTTTCGGTGCGTGCATCCCGGTAGCCGAAAATTTTTGCCGAGAGCAGGCCGACCACGCCTGCCACGCGGTGGCAGTAGAGTTGAAGCTGGTCAAAATCGGCATAGCGGTTCTGTTTCAGATCCATTTCCATGCCCGCGATGATTTCTTCAAGCTCCGCGGCGGGCAGGCAAAATTCCTTGACCAGCGGCGTCAGGGCTTGCCCCACCGGGTGCTCCGGGTTGCCTGCGTAGAGGTTCGCCACTTCGTTGCGCCACCAGGCGAGCTTGGCGTGGGCGACGGCGGCATCGTGGCATTCGTCGACGACATCGTCGACTTCGCGGCAGAAGGCGTAGAGGGCGGTGATCGCCCGTCGCTTGGGGGGCGGCAGAAAGAGGAAGCTGTAATAGAAGCTGGAGCCGCTTTTCGAGGCTTTGTCCTGGCAGTACTGGTCAGGGGTCACGGTTCTATCCTTTGCTTTTTTCGCCTTCATTTTTTTCGCAGTGCGCGGTAGAGCATGTAAATCCAGTCGCCAGACTTGAGTATCGGCCGGTTGTTGAAAATGTCGCCGCCGGATTTGTGCAGTTTGCGCAGGATGGTTTCCCCGCCCATGATGATCATGCGCATTTCCAGGCCGATCCGTCCGGGCAGTATGTTGCCCAGCGGCGCGCCCGCCTGCAGCAGCTTGCGCGTGCGTTCGATCTGGAATTGCATGAACGGCTTCCACAGGCCACCGCTGTCGCCGCGCGCGATCTGCGCCTCGGTGATGCGGTATTTTGCCAGTTCGTCCTGCGGCAGGTAAATCCTGTTTTTGTCGTGGTAATCAATGGCGATGTCCTGAAGGAAGTTGATCAACTGCAGGCTGGAACAGATCGCGTTGGAGTAGCCGATGTTGCGTTCGGTTGCCGCGCCATAAAGGTGGAGCAGCAACAGGCCGACCGGGTTGGCGGAGCGCCGGCAGTAATTCATCACCTCGCCAAGGTTGGCGTAGCGCTTTGTCGTGACATCCTGGGAAAAGGCATCGAGCAGGTCGTAAAAGGGCTGCAGCGGCAGGCGGTGGCGGGCGACGATTTCAGCCAGATCGATGAATAGCGGGGTTTCTGGTGCAATCCCGGCGCCGATGCCATCCAGTTCGGAGCGGAAGTCGCCGAGCAGCGACAGGCGTGTGACATCTCCGAGATCGCCTTCGTCGGCGAAATCATCCGCCGCCCGCGCAAAGGAGTATATGACGCTGACCGGATGGCGCAGCCGTTTGGGCAGCAGAACCGAGGCAACCGGAAAATTTTCATAGTGTTGAGGCATAGGGTTTTCAGGCTGTTTGGGTGGCGGAAAAGCAAGCGGAAAGCTGACAGCCGGTCTTTGAATATATTACACTATCGGTTTTTGCGAAAGTGGCGGAATTGGTAGACGCACTGGATTTAGGTTCCAGCGCCTCACGGCGTGGGGGTTCGAGTCCCCCCTTTCGCACCAGGATTGCAAGACCACTAAAATTTTAAGGATTTGGAAATGGAAACAACTACGGGAAATACCAGCCAACTGGAACGGACGCTTAACCTGGCAGTATCCCTCGCCGGCATGGAGGCAGAGGTAGAGGGGCGGCTTAAACGGCTGGCTCGCACCGTGAAAATGGACGGTTTCCGCCCCGGCAAGGTGCCTTTCAAGATCGTGACGCAACAGTATAGCGGTCAGGTTCGCCAGGAGGTGCTGGGCGATGCCGTGCAGAAAAATTTTGCCGAAGCGGTCAAGGCGAAGGACATGAAGGTGGCCGGTTATCCAAGAATTGAAGCCAAACCGGTCGAAGGTGAATCCAAGGATTTGTTGTTTACGGCGACTTTCGAGGTGTATCCCGACGTAGTGGTGGGCGATATCAGCGCAGCCAAAATCGAGCGCCCGCAAGTGACGATAGGCGATGCGGAAGTCGACAAAACCATCGATATCCTGCGCAAGCAGCGTGTGACCTATGATCCGGTCAAACGCGCAGCGGCATCTGGCGACCAGGTCATGATCGATTATCGCGGCACCCTGGACGGCGAGGAATTCCAGGGCGGCCAAGCCAAGGATTACAAGCTGGTGCTGGGCGAAGGCAAAACGCTGAAAGATTTTGAAGAGCCGATCATCGGCATGAAGGCAGGGAAAAGCAAAACGTTTGAATTAACCTTCCCCGAAGATTATCATGCCAAGGAACTGGCCGGGAAAACCGTGACTTTCGCGATCACGCTGAATCAGGTTTCAGAGCCGAAATTGCCTGAAGTCGACGCCGATTTCGCCAAGTCGCTGGGCGTTCTGGATGGAAATCTGGAGACGATGCGCGGCGAGATCAAGGCCAATCTGGAACGCGAGGGGAAAAAACGCATCGATGCGCGGGTCAAGGAAGGTGTGATGCAGGCGTTGCTCGATATGACGCCGCTTGAACTGCCCAAGTCGCTGGTCGAGATGGAAATCGATCGTTTGCGCGAGGGTGCGGGCGAAGATATGCGGGCTCGCGGCATGAACGTGGGTGATATTGCTTTTCCATCCCATTTGTTTGAAGAGCAGGCGCGCCGCCGGGTCAGCCTTGGGCTGATCCTGTCGGAAGTGGTCAAGGCCAATGGGTTGCAGGCCAAGGCCGAGCAGGTGCGTGAGCTGGTGAATGAATTTTCCGAGAGCTACGAACAGCCTGAGCATGTGGTGGCCTGGTATTATGGGGAGCCGAACCGCCTGGCTGAAGTCGAATCTCTGGTTATGGAAAACAATGTGGTCAAGTGGGCGCTGGACCGCGCCAACGTGGTGGATGTTGCAATTATCTTTGATGAATTGATGGGGGCTTGATGATTCATAGTCAGAACTGGGAGCCGCAAAATCTGGGTTTGGTCCCGATGGTGATCGAGCAGAGCGGGCGCGGCGAGCGTGCGTTCGACATTTATTCCCGCCTGCTCAAGGAGCGAGTGATTTTTCTGGTCGGCCCGGTTAACGATGCAACGGCCAACGTCATTGTGGCGCAGATGCTGTTCCTCGAGTCGGATAATCCGGACAAGGACATTTTTTTCTACATCAACTCGCCGGGCGGGTCGGTCAGCGCAGGAATGGCGATTTACGACACCATGCAGTTCGTTAAGCCTGATATTAGTACCTTATGCCTGGGCCAAGCTGCCAGCATGGGTTCGTTCCTTCTCGCCGCCGGCGCGAAGGGCAAGCGTTTCTGCCTGCCGAATTCCCGCGTGATGATCCATCAGCCGTCGGGTGGCTTCCAGGGGCAGGCTTCCGACATTGAGATTCATGCCAAGGAAATCCTGTATTTGAGGCAGCGTCTGAATACGATGCTGGCTCACCACACCGGCCAGTCTGTCAAAACGATTGAAAAAGACAGTGATCGCGACAATTTCATGAGTGGCGATGAAGCGGTTAAATATGGATTGGTGGATAAAGTGCTGGCGAACCGAGCCGATATTTCTGGTTGATGCCCCAATTAAGGAAGATTGAAAATGTCTGATAAATCCGGTGGCGAAAAACTGCTTTACTGCTCATTCTGCGGAAAAAGCCAGCATGAAGTACGCAAATTAATTGCCGGCCCATCCGTGTTTGTTTGCGATGAATGTGTCGAGCTTTGCAACGACATTATTCGCGAGGAGGCGCAAGGCGACCAATCGGCCAAGACCGGCGCTTCCGACCTGCCGGTGCCGCATGAAATCTGCCAGATGCTGGATGAATACGTGATCGACCAGCCGAAGGCGAAAAAGATACTGTCTGTTGCCGTCTACAATCACTATAAGCGGCTGAAGAACAGTTCGAAGACCGACGAGGTCGAACTGGCCAAGAGCAACATCCTGCTGGTCGGGCCGACCGGCTCCGGCAAGACGCTGTTGGCCCAGACCATGGCGCGCATGCTCAATGTGCCTTTCGTTATGGCAGACGCCACTACCTTGACCGAGGCCGGTTATGTCGGCGAGGATGTCGAAAATATTATCCAGAAATTGCTGCAGAAGTGCGACTACGACGTGGAAAAGGCGCAGCGCGGCATCGTTTACATCGATGAAATCGACAAGATTTCGCGCAAGTCCGATAATCCTTCGATTACTCGCGACGTGTCCGGCGAAGGCGTGCAGCAGGCACTACTTAAGCTGATCGAGGGAACGACCGCCTCGGTACCGCCCCAAGGTGGACGCAAGCATCCCAACCAGGAATTTCTGCAGGTGGATACCACCAATATCCTGTTTATCTGCGGCGGCGCATTCAGCGGGTTGGAGAAGGTGATACGCAATCGCTCCGAAAAGGGCGGGATCGGCTTTGGCGCCGAAGTGAAGAGCAAGGATAACCGCAAGGAAATCGGCGAAGTGCTGCGCGATGTCGAACCGGAAGACCTGATCAAGTTCGGCCTGATCCCGGAATTTGTCGGCCGCCTGCCGGTTGTCGCGACCCTCGAGGATCTCGATGAGAATGCCTTGGTGCGCATTCTGACCGAACCGAAGAACGCGCTGATCAAGCAATACCAGAAGCTTTTCTCCATGGAAGGTGTGGAACTGGAGTTCAGGGAAGATTCTCTGCTTGCCATCGCCAAGAAAGCGTTGGCAAGAAAAACCGGCGCCCGAGGATTGCGCTCGATCCTGGAGCATAGTCTGCTGGATACGATGTATGACCTGCCTTCCATGAGCAATGTCGCCAAAGTGGTGATCGATGACGGGGTGGTGAATGGCGAGAGCCAGCCGATCCTGATTTACGCCGATCAGCCGAAGGCGGCAGGCACCGCCTGATCTTGCGCTGTTACGGTCGTCAGGCGTAGTAAAGCCGGAGTCCGCGTTTCCTCTGCGGCGGCTTGATCGGTCTTTCGTGAGCAGTATTCAAATTTTCGGATACACTTGAATTGCCGCGAGTCGTCCCTACCTTATATAGTCACAAGTTAAATTTCAGGTGGAGCCTATGACCGAACACAATGACTCGTTAGATCAATCCGTAACACTACCGTTGCTGCCATTGCGCGATGTGGTGGTGTTTCCACACATGGTGATTCCGCTGTTTGTGGGCCGTCCCAAATCCATCAAGGCGCTGGAAACCGCCATGGAATCTGGCAAGCACATCATGCTGGTGGCGCAGAAATCCGCCGCGAAGGACGAACCCGTACCCGAGGACATGTATGAAGTCGGCTGCGTGGCCAGTATCCTGCAAATGCTGAAGCTGCCCGACGGCACAGTCAAGGTGCTGGTGGAAGGCAACCAGCGTGCGCAGGTCAGGCAGTTCTCCGATGCCAAAACCCACTTCGTTGCGGAAGCCGATCTGATCGCACTGGAAGATGGTGAAGATCATGAAGTGGAGGCGTTGCGCCGCGGCCTGTTCGCGCAGTTCGACCAGTACGTCAAGCTAAACAAAAAGATTCCGCCGGAGATACTCACTTCGCTCGCCAGCATAGATGAGGCAGGACGTCTGGCGGATACTATTGCCGCGCATCTGCCGCTCAAGATCGAGCAGAAGCAGGAAATCCTGGAAATGGTGAGCGTGCAAAAGCGTCTGGAGCACATGCTCGGCATTCTCGATGCCGAGATTGAAATCCTTCAGGTGGAAAAGCGCATCCGTGGCCGCGTCAAGCGCCAGATGGAAAAAAGCCAGCGCGAGTATTATTTGAACGAGCAGGTCAAGGCGATCCAGAAAGAGCTTGGCGACATGGAGGAAGGCTCTGATCTGGATGAGCTGGAAAGAAAGATCAAGGCGGCGCAAATGCCCAAGGAGGCGCTTGCCAAGGCTGAATCCGAGCTGAAGAAGCTGCGCCTGATGTCGCCGATGTCCGCCGAGGCCACCGTGGTCCGCACTTTCATCGACACCCTGACCGGGTTGCCATGGAAGAAGAAAACCAAAATCAGCAAGGACCTGAAAGTCGCTGAAGCTGTGTTGGACAAGGATCACTACGGTCTGGATAAGGTCAAGGAACGCATCGTCGAATACCTTGCGGTGCAACAGCGCGTGGACAAGCTCAAGGCGCCGATTCTGTGTCTGGTCGGGCCGCCTGGCGTAGGCAAAACCTCCCTTGGTCAATCCATTGCCCGCGCCACCAATCGCAAGTTCATTCGCATGGCGCTGGGCGGGGTGCGCGACGAGTCCGAAATCCGCGGTCACCGCCGTACTTATATCGGCTCGATGCCGGGCAAGGTGCTGCAGGGCATGGCCAAGGTCGGCGTGCGCAATCCATTGTTCCTGCTGGATGAGGTGGACAAGATGGGGATGGACTTCCGCGGCGACCCTTCCTCGGCATTGCTGGAGGTGCTCGATCCAGAGCAGAATCATACTTTTGTCGATCATTACGTGGAAGTGGAATATGACTTGTCCGACGTGATGTTCGTGGCCACTGCGAATACCATGAATATCCCCAGTGCCTTGCTGGACCGGATGGAAGTGATTCGACTCTCCGGCTATACCGAGGACGAGAAGATCAACATCGCCATGCGCTATCTGTTGCCGAAGCAGATGAAGCAGCACGGTCTGAAGGACGAAGAAGCCAGCGTCGCAGAGAGCGTCGTACGCGATATCGTTCGCTACTATACCCGCGAGGCGGGCGTAAGAAGCCTGGAGCGTGAAATTGCCAAGATCTGCCGCAAGGTGGTGAAAGCGCTACTGCTCAAGAAGGGCAAGGGCAAGATCGCGGTGACGGCGCGCAACCTGGATAAATACCTGGGCGTGCGTCGCTACAGCTATGGCGTGGCCGAGCAGAAAAATCAGATCGGGCAGGTTACTGGCCTGGCCTGGACCGAAGTTGGCGGCGAGTTGCTCACCATCGAGGCTGTGGCGTTGCCGGGCAAGGGCAAGATGATTACCACCGGCAAGCTTGGCGAGGTGATGCAGGAGTCGATCCAGGCGGCGCTGTCGGTGGTTCGCAGCCGTTCGCGCGCGCTCGGCATTCCCGAAGATTTTTACCAGAAAAACGATATTCATATTCACCTGCCGGAAGGTGCAACGCCCAAGGATGGACCCAGCGCGGGTGCCGCCATCACCACCGCGATGGTTTCCATCCTGGCGGGCATTCCGGTGAGGGCGGACGTGGCAATGACCGGCGAGATCACGCTACGCGGCGAAGTGTTGCCGATCGGCGGACTCAAGGAGAAACTGCTGGCCGCGCATCGCGGCGGAATCAAGACAGTGTTGATTCCGCAGGAAAACGTCAAGGATCTGGTGGAGATTCCCGATAACATCAAAAACCGGCTGGATATCCATCCGGTCAAGTGGATCGACGAAGTGCTGGGTTACGCGCTTGAGCGCAAGCCGGAGCCCCTGGAGGATGCGGTTGCAATGCCGCCTATATCGCCGGCAGAAGAAAAGCCGGAAGCCACGGTTATCAAGCACTAATCCGTTTCGTATTTTTGTTCCTGGCCAACTCGGCGATTGCTGCCGGGTTGGTTTTTTATCGTGCGGAGAATTCGTCATATTTGCGGCCCAGGATTTGCTTTTTGCCCGGAGCGCCATATATGGCGCCATTAAATTACATTAATTTGGGCTTAACCGCTTGACACAAGGTTTTGCGGCTTGTTATAAAGCGTGTGCAGGGCTAATCCTGCTTCTCAACCCAATAACGAAAGGGGACCGCTCGTGAACAAGTCTGAGTTAATTGATGCAATTGCTAAATCCGCTGATATGTCCAAGGCTGCTGCCGGACGTGCTCTGGATGCGGCTATTGGCGCCGTCAAGATCGCGCTGAAAAAGGGTGATATGGTGACTTTGGTTGGTTTTGGTACGTTCTACGTTGGCAAGCGTGCTGCCCGTAACGGCCGCAATCCACGCACCGGTGCAACGATCAAGATCAAGGCAGCCAAGGTGCCGAAATTCAGATCTGGCAAGGCGTTGAAAGATGCGGTAAACTGATAGACTTTGGGTGCTTAGCTCAGTTGGTAGAGCGTCGCCCTTACAAGGCGAATGTCGGCGGTTCGACCCCGTCAGCACCCACCAGCTTATAGTTTCAGATTATTATGGAGTGGTAGTTCAGTCGGTTAGAATACCGGCCTGTCACGCCGGGGGTCGCGGGTTCGAGTCCCGTCCACTCCGCCATACATGGGCGAACGCTGTTTCGCCCATTTTTTTTGTGCTGTCCGCCACGGATCTGAGGTTTTTGCAAAATGCTTGAAATTATCCGAGAGCGTGCCCATGGTTTGATTGCCAAGATTATCCTGGGCCTGATTATTGTTCCCTTCGCGCTATGGGGGGTGGATTCCTACATTCGACATAGCAGCAAGGCCGACATCGTGGCTGAAGTGGATGGACAAAAGATTACCAGACAGGAGTTCAGTCAGGCACTGAGGGAGCAGCAGGACCGGATGCGCGGTGAATTGGGCGCCCGTTTTGATCCGGCGGTGCTGGATCGGCCGGAAATTCGCCAGTCCATTCTGGATGGACTGGTTCAGCAGCGCCTGCTGGCCATAGAGGCGGCCCGCGCCGGATTTAACATGCCCGATGCGCTACTCGCCTCGATTATTTCCAATATCCCGGAGTTCCAGCAGGGTGGCAAGTTTTCCCAAGTCCGTTATGAATCCATGCTGCGAGCTCAGAACATGACGCCACCTGTTTTCGAAAGCCGTTTACGTCAGAATCTGCTGATCCAGCAACTTTTTGAAGGTTTTTCCCATGGTGTTGCCGTGCCGCGCTTCGCCGAGGAAACGGTTATGCGTCTGGCCGAGCAGCAGCGGGAGATCAGCCAGGCGATGATGACGCCAGAGCATTACATGGTTCAGATGAAGGTAAATCCCGCCGACGTCAAGGCTTACTACGACAAACATCATGAAGAATTCCGTGTTCCTGAGCAGGTCAGGTTCGATTACGTGATCCTGTCGCAGGATGAACTGGCGCGGCAGATGGTTGTCAGCGAAGATGAAATTAAAAAATATTATACAGAACATAGCGCCCAATACCAGGAACAGGAACAGCGCCGGGCAAGTCATATCCTGATCGCCACCGGAGCAGGGGCCAGCCCGGCCGATAAGGCTGCTGCACATGCCCAGGCAGAACAGATACTCAAGGAAATCAGACAGAACCCGGCAAAATTCGAAGCCCTCGCCAAGCAATATTCCAAAGACCCGGGTTCTGCGGCCAAGGGCGGCGATCTCGGATTTTTCCCGCGTGGCGCTATGGTCAAACCTTTCGAGGATGCGGTGTTCGGCATGAAGGGCGGCGAAATATCAGGCTTGGTGCAATCCGATTTCGGCTTTCATATCATCAAGTTAACGGCAATCAAACATGGCGGTGTTCGCAGCCTCGACGAAGCCAGGGGCGAAATTGTACAGGAGCTGAAAAAGCAGAAAGCCGCAAAAAAATTCGCCGAATTGGCGGATACGTTCAGCAACACGGCTTACGAACAACCGGACAGCCTCAAGCCAGTGGCCGACAAGCTCAAACTTAAAATTCAGACCAGCCCTCTGATCAGCAAGAAGGGGACGGATCAGACGCTGCTGAATAACCCCAAACTGCTGCAAGCGGTGTTTTCCGAGGATGCGCTCAAGCTTAAGCGCAATACCGAAGCGATTGAGGTCGCGCCCAATACTCTGGTGGTAGCGCATGTAACGGAATACAAGGCCGCCACCTATCAACCGTTTGAAGAGTTGAATACGGAGCTGGCCAAGCGCCTGTTGCGTGAGCAGAGCAATGCCATGGCAGTCAAGCAGGGCAGAGATGCTCTGGCCATCCTGCAAAAGGGCGGCACGGTGGCCGGCCTGCAATGGGGGGCGCAGATCATGATTACCCGCGAAAATGCTTCCTCCATGGGCAAAGAGGCGCTGAACCAGATATTCCGTGCGGATACGGACAAGCTGCCGGCCTATGTGGGTTTCGATGATCCCAAAGGCGGAGGCTTTATTCTGGTCAAGATCAGCAAGGTGGTTGAGGCCGGCGCGATCGACCCGGCAAAAAAGAAGTCCTATTCCAGCCAGTTGCGGCAGTCGCTTTCCCAGGAATATTCATCGTCTTATCTGGCGAGTTTGAAGCAGAAGGCCGATATCCACATCATCAAAGAAAAACTTGAAAAATCAGAGCGTTAGTGTATAAAAAATCCTAACTTCCTATTCCTGTTTTTTCACCTGAGATTGGCCGTTGGTTTTTTTCCAGGCATGGAGGAAGAATTAATATTCTGCTTTTCCTGAGGAAGAAACATGAACCTGGTTAAGATAATCCTGTCGCTGCTGCTGTTATCGGCGCTATGGGCGGGAACCGCGCAGGCGGAAGAAAAAGTCTATTCCTTCGGCGTGCTCAACCAGCGCTCCATCATATTGACGGCGCAATACTGGAACCCGATCCTGAAATATGTGGGCGATAAGAGTGGCGTGCGTCTGCAATTAAAAATGGGCAAGACCGCGCCGGAAACCTCGGCCATGATTGGCCGTTCCGAATTCGATTTCGTCTATTCCAATACAATTTTTACTCCCGCCAACAGCCCTGCCGGCTATCGCGTTATTGCACGTCCGATTGAAAAAGCTATTCAGGGGCAAATCGTGACGCTGAATGATTCGCCAGTTCATGCGCTCAAAGACCTGGAAGGGAAAGAAGTAGGCTTCCCGTCGCTTGTCGCTTTTGTCGGCTACGCGGTGCCGATGAATGCCCTCCTTCAGGCCGGAATTAGCGTCAAGCCGGTGTTCGCCGGAAATCAGGAAGGAATCATGGGGCAGCTTAAAGCGGGGCGTGTGATCGCCGCCGGTGTGAATTCAGAAGTGATGCGCGATTTCGCTCAACGTGAGCACGTCAAATACCGTGTGCTGTGGGCATCGGAAGGATACTTGAATCTGCCCGTTTCCGCACACCCATCGGTGCCGATGGAGAAGATCAGAACGGTCAAGGCGGCGTTAGTAAATATGGCGAAAGATCCAGAAGGCCTGAAAATTCTCGATGCCAGCGCTGCCTTGATCAAACAGGCACCACCGTTGGGTTTTGTGCCAACGGAAGACCGGGAATATGAAAATTACCGCCATTATTACAAAACGACTCTGGTCAAGGGGCTGTAGGCTGTGAAGAAGCTGTCTTGCGTGCGTTGCTGGGGCAGACTGAGTCTTGCCTCCAGGGTGTTGCTCGTCGCCATGCTGGCGATACTGCTGGGCGGCCCCGCACTGCTCTATGTGACGGTTCGGAACTCGGCAGATAGCCATAATGCCGAATTGGCAGAACAGCTTGACGATGCGCTTGGTTCTCTGGTCATCGTTCTGGGCGAGCAGGCGGTGGTGGGAGATTACGCCACCATCCAGCAAATTCTGGACTTGAGGGTGAAGCGCCGGAACACAGCCCTGATAACCTGGACCGACAGCAGCGGCAAAACCCTCGTGGCGCGCGACCAGGCTGTTGCGATGCGGGCGGCGGACTGGTTCGTCAAATGGGTGGATTCCCCCCATTTTGATGGTGAACGCAAGCTGGAAGTGGGCGGGCAATCTTACGGCAGGATATCCGTACGGCTGACGACTGCGCCTGCGATGAATCTGATTTGGGACATGTTCGTGCGCCAATTGCAGATTATCCTGTTTGGTGGCACCTTATTCCTGGTGCTGGCTGCGATTTTGCTGAGATGTGGGCTGCGCCCTCTGCAGCAACTGAAGCAGGGGGCGGAGTGCTTCGGCCAGGGTGATCATTCGGTGCGCCTTGCGTTGGGCGGCACGCCGGATGTGCTGCCAGCCATCCATGCTTTCAACGACATGGCGGGTAAAATCGAAGGGCTGCTCGGTTCCCAGCAGGAAAGAGAGAACATCCTCAAGGAAAGCGAAGGCCGGCTGCATGACATAACCTCCAGTTTGGGTGTGGGTGTTTGCATGCTCGATCGCGACTGTCGTCTGAATTTCATGAACCCGGAAGCAGAGCGCCTGCTGGGATGGTCGGAGGCGGAATTATTTGGTAAGTACATGCACCTCTTACTGCACCGTCGTCCGGGCGAGGTCGAGACGACGCTTGACGATTGTCCGATCAGACGCACTAATCTGGCTGGAAAAACCTATCGATCTGCCGATGAAATTTTTGTGCGGCGCGATGGTTCGACATTCTTTGTTTCCCTGGTGTCGGCACCGATTCTGAAAAACGGCGTGGTGACGGGGAGTGTGATGGCTTTTTTCGACATCACCGAGCGCAGGCAGGCCGAGGAAAAGCTACGCAAGTTTTCCCGCGCTCTGGAGCAGAGCGCGAACAGCGTGGTGATCGCCGATCTGGAAGGCACCATCGAATATGTCAATCCGAGGTTTTGCGATGCTACCGGCTACACAATGGAGGAGGTGATCGGCCAGAATCCACGCATCCTGAAATCAGGTGAAACATCCCACGAAGAATACCAGCAGATCTGGAATACCATCACTGCTGGCGATGTATGGCGCGGCGAGTTTCACAACCGGCGCAAGGATGGTTCACTGTTCTGGGAGTCAGCATCGATTGCGCCGATCCGGAATGAGAAGGGCCAGATCACCCACTTTGTCGCGGTCAAGGAAGATATTACCCGGCGCAAGGAAGCAGAAGAGCAGATGAAGCGTCTGAATGAAACACTGGAGCAGCGCGTGCATGAGGAAGTGGCGTGCAATCGCGAGAAGGATCACATGTTGATTCGTCAATCGCGCCTGGCGGCGATGGGCGAGATGATCGGCAATATCGCTCACCAGTGGCGTCAGCCGCTGAATGCGCTGGGTTTACTGCTGGCCAATATCAAGGATGCTTATGCTTACAACGAACTCGACGAGGTTTACCTCAATGAATCGGTTGCCAGGGGACGGTTGTACATTGATAAAATGTCTACCACCATTGATGATTTTCGCAACTTCTTCAAACCCAATCGGGAAAAAATGCCATTCAGTCTGGCGGGTACGATCAGGGACGCGCTGTCAGTGGTGGAAGCCAGTTTCAATAGCAGCAATATCGTCGTGACCTTGAATGCCGAACAGGATGCCACGACGTTGGGCTTCCCCAATGAATACGCGCAGGTTGTGCTGAATATCCTGGGCAATGCCAGGGATGCCATCAGGGATCGAGGGGTGCAGAACGGTAGGATACAGATAGCCGTCAGCCGGAATGAAACCACCGCTTATGTGGCTATCCGCGACAACGGTGGCGGCATTCCGGATGAAATACTGGAAAAAATCTTCGACCCTTATTTCACCACGCGCGAGAGCGGCACCGGCATCGGCCTGTATATGTCGAAGATGATCATAGAGAACAACATGAATGGCCGGATCGAGGCACGCAATGTCGTGGAGGGTGCGGAATTCAGAATCATAACGCCATTATGTCTGGAGGCCGGCGGCTGATCCCCAACTTGGAAGGAAGTTGTTTTAAAAATTACTGCACGTCTGCGATGTGTGGTCGGGAGGTAGCAACAATCTCCATGTACTATCTGTACATTCCGGTTGCCGCGCTCCGGCTTCCCCCATCTCACAGCGGATCGCTACATTTTTTCTAAAACAGCTTCTGAGGTTATTGAACTGGCGGTCAGCACCGCTTCGCGATATAGCCCCTGAAAATGGAATGAAGCACTGACGCGATTGACCTTTTTACCCAATCAGATGAACTATCGCCTGGATAGTGGGCTTAATGGATGGCGGCGGTGAAATACGGGTTTACAGAATAATAATGGCCACGGGTGCATTCCTGTGAAATAGTTGAGTGGATGACGGGGGGAGCAATGGGTGATTCGCAGCAAAATGAAGAAGACCATTCGAGCAATGAATTGGATAGCAGGGGTATCGTCAGCTCGCTGAAGAGTGTATCAGTCCTTTATGTAGAAGATGACGAGGAAATCCGCGATCAGCTGTCGAGATTCCTGAAACGACGGGTCGGGATACTTTATATCGCAACGAATGGTCAGGAAGGGTTGGAGTCCTGGCGATTGCACCAGCCTGACGTGGTGGTGACGGACATCATGATGCCGGTGATGGACGGATTGAAAATGGCAGAGGCGATCAAGCAGGAGAATCCGTCAGTGCCAATTATTGTCACCACGGCATTCAACGAAACGGAGTTCTTCCTTAAGGCGATTGACCTTGGCATCGAAAAATATGTAATAAAGCCGGTCAAAACCGAGCAGTTGCTAGCCGCGATCCGGAAGAGCGCTTGGAGCGCCAAAGCCGAACTTGAAATGCAACTGGCCTCCAAAGTATTCGAATCCTCATCCGACGCCATTGTTATCACCGACCGGGGAAACACCATCATTGCCGTCAATCCGGCCTTCTGCCAGATCACCGGTTTTGCCGAAAATGAGGCGATTGGCCAGACGCCCTCCATCCTGAAATCCGGCCGGCATGACCATGCTTTTTATCAGGACATGTGGCGGAGTATAAAAAAAACAGGTAACTGGAGCGGCGAAGTCTGGAACCGCCGCAAGAACGGTGAAATTTATGCAGAGTGGCTGACGCTCAACACCGTGAAAAATCATCTTGAAGAAATTACGCATTATGTCGCGATTTTTGCCGACATTACCGAGCGTAAACAGGCAGAAGAGCATGTGCATCACCTTGCCCATTATGATGTACTCACTGATTTGCCCAACCGCACGCTGTTGTATGACCGGCTTGGCCAGGCACTGATCACGGCGCATCGGAACGAATCAAAGACTGCGGTGATGTTTATTGACCTTGATCGCTTCAAGGTGATTAACGATACTCTGGGTCACAGCATCGGCGATCTGCTGTTGCAGGAAGTCGCCGATCGTCTGTCGAACTGCATCCGCCAGGGCGACACCGTCTCGCGTCTGGGTGGAGACGAATTCGTCATTCTGCTGACGGAACTCAACACCCCGGACGATGCCTATACGGTGGCGCAGAAGCTGCTGGATTCGGTTGCCCAGCCTTTTATGCTGAAGGGGCATGAGCTACATATCAGCGCCAGTATCGGTGTCAGTTTCTACCCCGACGACGGCGTAAGCACCGAAACCTTGATGAAAAATGCCGACATCGCCATGTATCGGGCCAAGGAAATCGGGCGCAACAACTGTCAGTTTTACCATGCCGACATGAACTCCCGCTCTTTCGAGCGGCTTGCCATGGAAACCAGCATACGCCGGGCGATCGAACAAGTGCAATTCGAACTTTATTACCAGCCCCGGATCGCCATGTCGAGCAAAAAGATCGTCGGCATGGAAGCGCTGATCCGCTGGCATCACCCCGATCTCGGTTTGGTATCGCCGGCGCAGTTTATCCCCCTGGCGGAAGAAACCGGATTGATTCTGCCGCTGGGCGAATGGGTGTTGCGTGCCGCGGCCATGCAGGGACAAGCCTGGCTGGAGGCCGGACTCGAACCTTTGCACATAGCCGTCAATGTTTCCGCCCGGCAGTTCAGGCAGGCTGATTTTGTTGGCAAGGTCGAGCAGATACTCAGTGAAACCGGCTTCAACCCCGATTATCTTGAGCTTGAACTGACGGAATCCACCCTGATGACGCATGCCGAAGAAAATATTAAAGTGCTGAACAAATTCAAGGCAATGGGTATCCGGATCGCAATCGACGACTTTGGCACCGGCTATTCCTCACTGGGCTATCTCAAGCGCCTGCCGGTGGACATCCTGAAAATCGACCGCTCGTTCATCAGCGATATAACGGAAGACCGGGACGATGCGGCCATCGCCGAGGCGATTATTTCGATGGCGCAAAGCCTGTCGTTGCGCGTGGTCGCAGAAGGTGTGGAGACGATCGAGCAACTTGAATTCATAGAAGCGCGCAAGTGCGACGAAGTGCAGGGCTTCTATT
The DNA here is from genome assembly GCA_035530375.1 of Sulfuricella sp. GTDB lineage: Bacteria > Pseudomonadota > Gammaproteobacteria > Burkholderiales > Sulfuricellaceae > Sulfuricella. The sequence continues at coordinate 20,904 of DATKUY010000027.1, forward strand.
TCAGCCAGGCGGTGCCGGCGGAACAGTTCACCCGGTTGGTCGCGGAGATGGAGAAAGGCGTCGGCCATTTGTAAGATGTTACATCGCCAATAGAAGGCCATCCGGACTTGAGGCAGTTCCTCAGATTTTTGTGCTATGAGCGAAAGCCAGAATGCGGATGAATGCCGTTTCCATCTGTTCGAAATATTCCCAGGCCTGCCGCCAATCATCATCCTTGATCGCTTGTTCAGTGCTACGTGCCAAGGCGGCCATTTCCTGTGCAGCGATGTACGCGGATGCCCCTTTGATCTCATGAGTGGCTTGAACTCCATCCGCGGTATCCTTCCGCAAGATTGCGCTGTTGAGCCGTTCCAGAAGTGGTGGCGTGGTGTCGAGATAAAGCGCCAGCAGTTCCCCGATGATTTGCCGGTCGTGTTTGAAGGCGATATGCAAATGTTCGAGGTCAACAGGCGGCGTCTCCGCAACGGTGGTCGGCATGCCGTCGTCCAGCGGCAGCCATTTCATTAATGCGGCTTCCAGCTCTTCAGGTTTCAGCGGTTTTATCAGGTAATCATCCATGCCTGCCGCCAGACATTTTTCACGGTCACCGTGCATGGCGTTAGCGGTCATGGCAAGGATCGGTGTTCGTTCGGCGCTCGCAGCCCGTTCGCGGCGACGAATGGCTGCGGTGGCCTCGAAACCGTCCAGTTCCGGCATTTGGCAGTCCATCAGCACCAAGTCGTAGCGATCCTTCGCTAGCGCTTCCAACGCTTCCCGGCCATTAGCGGCAATCGCGGTCTGAAGCCCAAGTTTTTGCAGCGTGTAGAGCGCCACCTTGCGGTTGACCGGATTGTCTTCAGCCACCAGGATGCGTGCTGCGGGAGATATTTTTCGCGTGTGCGGCTTGGTGGTCCTGTCGTGTCCTGACGGTCCCGCCGAATTCGACAATGCAACGGCAAGCCGGTCCGGGCGCGCTGGCTTGGTAAGCACGGCATCCATGCCGGATTCGATCATTTCTTCCACATGGGCGCGCAACGCGACCGGGACGAGCAATACCAAGCGAGGTGGGGGCTGCTGCCCGGCTTCATCCTTGATCAGGTGCGACAGAATGGCGACGTTGTAGTCGGGCAGTGGCGTGTCGAGGATCACCAGGTTGAATGATTCGCCGTCATCCTGTGCCGCATGCAGACGCATCAAGGCCTCCTCGCCGCTTGCGACCGCAACGCAGGGAATTTTCCAGGATTCAAGCTGACGCTCCAGGATCGCCCGGCAATCGGGGTTGCCGCTGGCGATGATGGCCCGAAGCCGGTGCAGGGGAAGGTCGGGTTCGGTAGCCGTCGAGGTTTCGGGCTGCCGCTCCAGGCGCAGCCGGAACCAGAACGTGCTGCCTTGGCCGGGGTTGCTGTCCACCCCGATCGTGCCGCCCATCATCGCGGTGAGTTGCTTGGATATGACCAAGCCGAGGCCGGTGCCGCCATGCCTGCGGGTGGTCGAGCCATCTCCCTGCGAGAAGGCTTGGAACAGGCGCTGGCGGTCTTCCGCGCCGATGCCGATGCCGGTATCACTGACCTCGAAGCGCAGGCTTGTAGCGCCGGCTTCCTCCGCCTCCGGCCGTACACGCAACAGTACTGTGCCGGCATCGGTGAATTTCACCGCGTTGGCCGTCAGGTTGGTGAGAATCTGGCGCAGGCGCCCGGCCGCGCCGCGCAGGCGGCCATCAAGTTCGGGTGGAATGTCATAGAGCAGTTCAAGCCCTTTGCCTTGAGCTTGCCCTGCCAGCAGTTCGGCGACTTCGGCCACGGTTTCGCGCAGGTCGAAGTTCTCGGCATCGAGCTTCAGCTTGCCGGCTTCGATCTTGGAGAAATCGAGGATGTCGTTGATGATGGCGAGCAGCGATTCGGCAGAGGTGCGCACGGTTTCGGCATAGTCCCTCTGTTCCGGCGTGAGCCGGGTATCAAGCAGCAGTGCGACCATGCCGAGTATGCCGTTCATCGGCGTGCGGATTTCGTGGCTGACGTTGGCGACAAATTCGGACTTGATGTTGGATGCTTTCTCTATCCCCAAGGTGTACTGGGCGGCTCGCCGGGTGACTAGTATGGCGATGCCGATGCCGGAAAGTACCGCTGCGATGCCAAGCGCCAGCGTCATCATGCGGGTCTTCCGGTAGGCTTGGGCAGCCTCCTCGGCGGCTTTGTGCGTCGCTTTGCGTTGCAGTTCCACCAGTTCGTCGAGTTCTTTCAAAAGCCGGTTTTGTGCCGGCATGGTTTCGGTTTGCATCAGGTTGAGCGTTGCCGGATTGCGCGCCATGGCGAATTCGACGGTTTTGAGGACGATCGGCTGGGTAATCAGGGTGAGGTTGCTGATTGCCGCCAGAATCAATTTCTCTTCGTCAGTGGAAGCAGCCTGGTCGAGCTTCTGGCGTGCCTTGGCATAGTTGCTGCCGTGTTCGTAAAAGCGGGTCAATTCAGCATCGCGCTCGAATGGATCTTTCAGCACCACAATGGCATGCATGCAGATCGCACGCTCGCGCAGAGAGTCGCGCATGATGGTGGCGAGCTCGGTTTTGGCGTTGTTTCCATCGACAATGCCTTCGAGCCGCTCATTGATCGCCGACATCTGGTGCAGGCCAGACAGGGCAAGCGCCGTCATCAGCGTCAGCACCAGCGCGAAACCGGTACCCAGGCTGAATTTGATGTTTTTGGTGAACATGCAGTCGGGCGGTATCAGAGCGGCAGGAGCCAGCCATGCACGCCGCTGACCGCGCCGAATATCGCGATCAGGCTGACGGTAAGCAAGACCCAGTGCAAGCGCTGGATGAGACGGAAGGTATTTATCGGATTCTGCGATGCTTTTTGCAGGAACCACTTGTGCAGCACCAGTGGCTCAAGGACGAACAGCATCATCGTGAAAATCACCCAGACTGCGGTCATGGCATGCATCCACCAGAATTGAGGCATGCCGTAACGCGACCAGGCGTGCAAAGCTGTAGCCATATAAAACCCGGAGAGGCCGGTGAGCAGGGTAGTGAAGCGCGCCTGTCGGGCGAAGCCCTGTTCGATTTTTTCAAAGAAGGCGACTTGTTCTGCGGCGGATTTCAGTTTGCGGGTGGCGGGCAATAGCACCGTGGTGACCATCGCTACCCCGCCGATCCACAAGACCACGCCGATCACGTGGAGGGCGCGGGCGAGCGCAAGAGTGTTTATTTCCATGGAGATGGCTGTTCAGTCGTGATGTGTTCAGTCGTATTTTACCTTGCCTAACGAATGCCGTCGCTGCCTGTTAGTACGGAATCATAGGTTAACTCTATCAGCGATCAGGCATATCAAAAATCCCTACCACCAATAAAACAGGGTTATCCACGGCAACACGATGCCCGATATGGATGCCGCTAGGCACAATAAGGCGAGTATTTGTGCGGTGCGGTTCAACGCCGGCGACTGGCCACGCAGCATGCGCACGCCCAACCACAGGCTCCACAGCGCGGCCAGGGACAGTAGCACGCCGCGCGCTTCGGGCAGCCAGGGCATGATGACTCCCTCCGCCTTGAGCAGGGTGACGGTGAGGGAGGACAGGCCAAGGAATACGCCCAGTCCTCCGAGCGGGATCAGGGCGTAGGCGAGCCAACGCGCGTTCTGCTTCGCGCCGCCCGGCAGCAGCGCACCGGCGAGGCGCAGCCAGAGGGTGATCCAGCCACCCAGGATCAGCGCCGTGATGCCGATGTAGGCGATTATGCCGAGGCCGTCGAGCCAGGTGAGTACGTCGTTGGCTTCCGGGTAGTGGGTGAGCAGCCACCACGGCGCGTTGTCCTGCAGCAGGCCAAAGGCATTGCGATCGATCAGCCATTCGGCGACACCGGTCTTGATCGCTACGAACCAGGGGGAAGACGACCACTGGAATGCACCCACCGCCGTGCCGATGATGCCGAATACCAGCAGGCGGGCTTCCCACGCGTTCGCCTCGGCAGGCTTCAGGTTGACGACCTCGGTGCCCGGCAGGCGCGAAATCAGGGCGACGGCGTCGCGGTGCCCGCTGCAGCGGCCGCACATATGGCATTGCGAGCCGCCTTTCATACGTCTCATGTCGAGCAGTGGGGCGCAGTCGACTGGCGCTGGATGGGTCGTCGCGGCGGCATCCCAGCGTTCGCGGTCCACCCGGAAATGCACCGGGGCGAGGCGGGCGAGCAGGGCGAATACGCCAGAGACCGGGCACAGGTGGCGGCACCAGACGCGCTTGCCCTTGCCGTAAATGAGGCCGATGGCGACGGCGGCGACGGTGGAGCCGCCCAGCACCAAGAGGACTGCCTTGGGGTATTCGTAGACGCTGACCAGTTGACCGTAGGCCGTGGTAATGACGAAAGCGGCGAACGGCCAGCCTCCCCACTTCAGCCAGCGCGGCACCGGCCGGCCCAAACCGTGGCGGCTGGCGAGTTCGGTGAGCGAGCCTTCTGGGCAGAACACGCCGCACCACACCCGTCCCAGGGTGAGGGTGGAGATGATCACGAACGGCCACCAGATGCCCCAGAACATGAACTGGGCGAGCAGGGTAAGGTTGTTCAGCACGCTGGCGCCGGTTCCCGGCAGAGGCAGGAAGGCCGGGATAGTCACCAGGGCCAGGTAAAAAGTCACCACCGCCCACTGGATACCGACGATGACCCGGCGGTGGCGCTGCATGGCGTTTCCGACGCGCTGTACGGGCGTGGCCGGGCGCAACAGCATGGGTTGCAAAAATAGGGGATGTTCCATTTTCATTATTCGGTTTTCAGCTTTATGTCGGTTGTTTGCGTAGCCGCGGCCAGCCCAGTACCAGCGTCCAGTAAGCCGCATACACCAGCACCAGCGTCAGGGCGGGGTGGGCGCGGTAGCCGGTGAGGGTGGCGATCAGATTGCCGACCGAGGCGCGGTCGTCGAGCAGGAAGGAGCTATCCCATACCGGGTCGGCTAGGGCCGGGAGCCAGCCGAAATCGAGCATTTTTTCCACGCCGCCCACCAGCATTCCGGCGGCCAGCAGTAGCAGCAAGGTTTCGCTGAAACGGAAAAAGTTCTTCCACGAGATATAGCGTCCGCCGCTGGCCAGCAGCCAGAAGGTGAGGAGGGCGAGCGCGAAGCCCAGCAGGGCGGCGCCGAGGAACTGAGCGAATGCCATGCCGTGCTGTTCCATCCCCGTGCCGTAGAGGAAAATCACGGTTTCCGCGCTTTCTCGCCCGACCGCGAGCATGGCGATGACCGCCACACCCATCCAGTTGGCGTCGCCCGCCGCGCGTGCCAGGCCGGTTTCCAGTTCCTTCTTAAGGCCGCGGCCGTGCTTGCGCATCCAAAACACCATCTGGGTTATCAGACCGGCTGCGACCAGCATCATGCCGAGCTGGAAATAGTCCAGCGCATCGCCGTCCAGGCTGCTATACACCCCCATCATGGCGAGCGCGAGCAGCCCCGCCAGCGCAAGGCCGGCGGCCACGCCGCCCCATAGGTAGCGCATGCCGCGCGCGCCTTCGGGATGGGCCTTGAGCCAGGCGTAAAGAATGCCGATTACCAGGATACCCTCGACGCTTTCGCGCCAGACGATGAACAGCGTGTTGCCCATAGTGTTCTCCTATTTGACGACGATCTGGCCCTTGGCGGTGTCCGGATGGAAGTCGCCAAAGAATTTGTAAATGCCTGGTTTCATCGGCGCGAACACCACGGCGCGGGTGACGCCAGGGGCGAGCACGGTTTCCTTGCGGAGTTCGATGCTTTCGAATTCCTCCGGGCTGGTACCCCCGTTATTGACGACGATCTTGAATTTCTTGCCGGTGGGAACCTCGATGGTTTCCGGGTAAAAGCGCCCATTCTTCACGGCCAGTTGGAACGTGAGCAAACTCTCCGCCCCGGCATGGAAGTGGAACAACAAGCCAAACATCAAGAGCGCAACCGGGACGATGGGTTTGACGCCTTTGCCACGCCGCCACCAGAACATGATTTTCATGTTTTTATTCTCCTTCAATAAGACAGTTGCGCACGCAGACCCAGCACCTTGACATTGCTGGCGTCCGGGTTGGCACCCATTCGCGAGATGTACTGGAAGTCGGGCGAGATTTCGAATTGCTTGGCGATGCGGTATCGGTAGTAGATTTCCACCACCTGTTCTGCACCGCCGGGCACGTAGTTGATGATGTTCGTCCCGTCGCCGAGCAGATCCTGGGTGCCGCCGGCAGTGCGGAATTCGCTGCTCGCCCTTAACCAGCCGCCGGCCACTCCGATGGCGTCGGCGCCCCGGTTCCAACTGGTGCCGTTGACCTCGGCACCCAGAGTAAGCGCCCGGTCGAAGGGGATTTGGCCCTTGGTCATCTGGCCGTAGCGCCCGAACAGGGTTACGTCGTCGCCTATCCGCTGGTCGGCGGACATGCCCCAACCGGCCTGCGCGGCAATGGAGCCATCCAGTTCGGTACCTTGACCCTGGTGCCAGGCATAGAGGCGGTAATTGCCGGTGAGGCCGTCGAGCAGCTTGACAGAGGTTTCGGCTTGAACCATGACTAACGGCGAGGAGAAGAAGCGTTGGTAATTGGCACCCTGGCCAGTGCCGAATAGCCCGAGGGAAAGGCGCCAGGTTTGGGGCTTGCTCGCATAGTTGTAGTACGACGCCACGAAGCCAGGCTGGAAGCCGTTGCGGTCCACCCCGGTCTGGCCACCCGCGTCCAGCAGCGGGTTGTGCACGAAGGCGGAATTCAGGAACTGCTTCGATTCGTCGTTGGCGGCGGCATTCTGGTCGAAAAAGCCGAACAGGTCCATCTTGCCGAAGGTGAGTTCCATGGTTTCCCGTGAGTTGGGCTTGAAGCCACCGGAGGGTAGCGGGATGGCAGCCTGGTACCAGGCTTCGCCCAGGATCGCCACCGAGTCGTCCGGGTTGGCGCCGCTGGCGCGGAAGGCCACCGCGTTGGGGGCGCTGGCGAAGGCACCCAGGTTGGAGAAGGGGCTGTTTAGTCCCAAGCCTTGGCCCAGGCGGAAATGGGCGAAGATTTTGTGGTCTACGTTGCCGATGGGCGTCAGGGGCAGTAGGGCGGTGACGTCAGCCCGGTAGTTGAGTTGGCTGTTGTCATTCAGCGTGCCTTGGGGCAGGCCATCCGGATGCTGGGCCACGGTGGTGAGACTCGCTCCGACCGTCAGTCCGTCCAAGGCGTCGATTTTTCTGGCAGCCTTTCTCATGTCCAGGGCGTCTTTCTCTACCGCCTTGAGGCGCGAGGTAATATCGGGCTCGTACTGACTGATCTCTTCGCTCTCCAGGCCCTTGTTCACCTGCTCTTGGGCTTGCTCCAGGGACTGGACGCGCTTCTCAAGGTCGGTCGGCGTCTTGCCGGCTGCGCCCGAGGATTGCACCCGGCTTTCCAGTTCGGCGTTGCGCTTCTCAAGATTGTCGAGGCGCTGGTCGAGCGTCCGAATGAGCTTGACCAGTTCTGCCTCGGAGGGTGCGGCGTAGGCCGGTGCCGCTGTAAACAGGGCCGCAGCGGCGATGGCTAGGGGTTTCATCGGCACCCTCTCTCCAACCCTCTTCCAGAAGGAGGGCGGGCAAACGCTTCGCTGCGCAAGCCTTGGTTTTATCGACATGCTTAATAGCCCCCCTTCTTGCCGATGCCGACGTAGGTGAATTCGTACTCCACCTCGAACGGCTTGAACCATGGGCGCACCCCCGTCAGACGGTCGGTGTGGCGGCCGAAGTGGCTGTGCGGATCGGTGGAAGGCGGAGAGATGATGTACTTGACGTGGTATTTGCCCGGTCCTTTAAGCTTGACGTTGTCGCCGTAATGCGGACCGTCGTTGGCTACCATCGGCATGAAATCGCCACTGATTTTTTCGTTGTTGCCCAGCTTGGTGACCTCGTATTTGATTGACAGGTAGGGCATCCAAGCGCCTTCGTCGAAGCCGTTCGGGTTGTTGGCCAGCGCATGGATGTCGGCTTCCAGGTGCACGTCGGATTCTTTGGCATTGCGCATCATGCCGTCCGGCTCCATCGTCACCGGCTGCAGATAGACGGCGGCGAGTTCCATGCCGTTGCGCTGCTGCGGTGTGCCAATCGGGTATTCCACGGCGGCCGCGGCGGCGGAGATCAGTAGCAGGCCGGGAAGAAGGAGTGCGGTCAGCGTGTTTTTGGAACTGGACATTTGTTGTTTCCTTTCACTGTTTTTAAATGGCTAAAGCGTGTTGCGATGGGTTCTTTTGCTGGGATACGATTTTTTGCTCTTATTGCCGCAAATGAGAATCATTCGTAATTATATGGGGATTGGGTTCGGTAGTCAACGAATGATAATCAATATCATTTGAATGTGGCATCATGGACGTGCCGCACAATTTTTCAGAATGGAACCGCACTCCTCGCCTCACCCCGGCGCAATGGGCAAGCTTTAATGCTCATGGCTGTGGTATTCGTTACAATTGCGGTTTAGATCAAATTAGGTTGTCCCCCTCCCATGTTTACCAGATTTGCCGTACTGCTTGCTGCCGGGACGTTGTTACTGGTTGGCTGCGCTACCCCTCCCATGGTTACTAATGCTCCCGTTCCCCAAGCCAGGCCCGCGCCCAAGCCTCCGGCACCGAAAGTTGCTTTGGTGCTTGGCGGTGGCGCGGTGCGTGGATTTGCCCATATCGGCGTGATCAAAACCCTGGAAGCGCATGGCATCGTGCCAGATATGGTTGTGGGCTGCAGCGCCGGCAGTGTGGTGGGGGCGTTGTATGCAGGCGGCTACAGCGGGTTCGAACTGCAGAGGGTCGCTTTGCAACTGGAGCAGGAAGCTATTGGCGACTTGGTGATGCCGGATCGTGGCTTCGTCAAGGGGGAATTGCTGCAGAATTTTGTCAACCGGGCTTTGCAGAACCGTCCCATCGAGCGCTTGAACAAAACTTTTGCCGCTGTCGCCACGGAATTGCAGAGCGGTGAGGTGGTGGCGTTCCGCCGCGGCAATACGGGTATGGCGGTGCGTGCCTCCAGCAGCATTCCCGGCGTGTTTCAGCCGGTCAATATCGGAGGCAAGGAATATGTTGACGGCGGCCTGGTCAGCCCGATTCCGGTCCGAATTGCGCGCAGCATGGGTGCAGATGTCGTGATCGCCGTGGATATTTCCAGCAATCCGCGTTATGGCAAGGTGAACGATACCATCGATATCTTCCTGCAGTCCTTCAATATCATGGGGCAGACCATCGGACGCTACGAGCTGGCAGAGGCGGATGTGGTGATCAGGCCGCAAATCGGAATGATCGGGGCGACTGAATTCGACCAGAAGCATCTGGCCATCATGGAAGGGGAGAAGGCGGCGCTAGCCGCGCTACCGCTTATTCGCTCGAAGCTGCAGCAAAAGGCGGGAGGGAAGTAACGGCTTTAAATGCGGCGTGCGCCGTTGAAGCGTTTGACCCAGTAGTTTTCGTTCATGTTGGCAATTTCAACGCCGCGTCCGGTCACCGAAGCGTGGATGAACTTGTTTTCGCCAAGGTAAATGCCGACGTGGGAGTAAGTGTGGCGCATGGTGTTGTAAAACACCAGATCGCCAGGCTGCAATTCGGAAATCGCGATTTTCTGACCGAACATGCTGATGGCGCGGGCATTGTGAGGCAGAATCAGGCCGGCTGCCTGCTGATAGACATATCTGACGAAGCCGCTGCAATCCAGGCCGGTTTCGGGTGATTTTCCACCGTATTTGTAGTTGACCCCCACCAGGCTCAGTGCGTACTTCAGCATGTCGGACGCTTTGTCGATCGAGCTGGAAAGCGCCGTTTGTTGTGGCGCTTCGGCATCAATGCCATCCGCCGCCAAAACCACGCTTGAAAACAGCAGCAAACCGCCGAGCAGGAAAAATTTGTGGGATCGCATCGTTATTATTTATGGATGATGCGTGTATTTTAACGATTACTGCCCTCGCGTCAAGGAAACAGCCAGCAAACCGCCGGAAAATGGCTGGGTCATGGTTTGAGGTGACACTGGCTCATGATCGCCGGGATGCACCGTGGCTCGAATGCATGGGCGAATTTTCGAAGCGTCCGGCGCCACTGGAGCGGGCGGGTTAGTTGGCGTTCATTACAGCTCTGATTCTTTCCATTTGCGCACTGTGTAGCGCGACAGCCTGATATCCGGCGCCCAGAAATCCACGGACAGACCTGCCTTGTGCTTGAGGTGGCTCATGAAAATCGCCGATTCCGGCAATTGCTCCCATACCTGTGGCAGGAACGTGCTGCGGTAGCGGCCATATTCAAACACCACGCCATCGATGCCGGGGCGCAACTGCTTAAGCGCATCGGATTCGTCGCTGAAAGTCATCGGCTGCATCGGCGAGAGCAATGAAATCTCGATTTCGGTGTAGTCGAGTTCACCCAGCGTTAAAGGTGAGAAGCGCGCGTCGCGGAAGGCAGCGGCATAGGCATTGGCTTTGACATCCTCCAGCAGGGGGCGGTGCGCTTCCAGGCTGCCGATGCAGCCGCGCAGGTTATTATCCTGGGTCAGGGTGACGAAACAGGCGCCGGGTTCCTTGAGCCACTCGGCATCTTCGCTGGCCTGCATGGCTCTACCCAGTTCGTTCGAGATCGCGGCCCGCGCGATGGGGATTAATATCCGCCCCTTGTCAGTGGACATGCGCCGGTTCCTCGGTAAAGGCGAATGCGCCGTAGCCGACCACGCGGCTCTTGTCGCCAGCCGTGTCGCCGGAGTTGCGCAGGTCGAGCAGGTGCGGTTTGAGGCGGTGATGACGCGCCGCCAGCAACAATCCGTTTACCGGCGTGCCGCCGCAGGCCTGCTCATGGCTCACCGGCCAGCGCAGGTCGAGGATCGCCTGCGCCGTGGTGCTGTCGATTTGCTGTGCTGCATGGTAGGGCCGGAAATGGGACAAATCCGAACTGATCACGATCAGCGTTTCCGGTCCGCCCCACAAGCGCTCCAGCACTTCGGCCACTTCCTGGGGGGTGGCATCCCCTACCGCCAGCGGCACCAGCTTGAAGTTGTCGAGCACGGTTTGCAGAAATGGCAGCTGCACTTCAAGGGAATGCTCCCACGTATGAGCCGGATCGTATTGCACCACCTGCGGCAGATCAGCCAGCATCGCCATGGCATCGAGGTCGAGAGGCACCATGCCGAGCGGCGTGGCAAAGCCCTCTGCATCGGGTAGCGCCAGCCCGCGCACCGGCACCTGATGCACCGGCCCGAGCAGCACCACACGGCGATAAACACTATGCCCACGACGCAGCAGCGCATAAGCGCTGGCGGCAACCGGCCCGGAATAAATGTAGCCGGCATGGGGTACAATAACCGCCTTGGGGAGCGACTCCGGCTTCTCGGCGTGCCGTTCCGCCGCTTCGAGCATGGCGGCGATGCCGACTGCCAAGGTGTTTGGCTCTCCAGAGTAGAAAGCGCCGGCAACAGCGGCGGGACGAACTGGTTTCATAGGGTCTCCTTTTTTCAAGATAGCAGAAAGCAATGCCAAATTACTACGCTTTGATTCCAGCCGCCGGTTCCGGTTCGCGTATGGGCGGGGAAACGCCCAAGCAATATTTTTCGGTACTGGGTCGGCCACTGATCCATTATGCCGTCGCCGCCCTGTGCGCCTGTCCGCAAATTGCCAGTGTTTACGTAGTGTTGGCGCCAGATGACAAGCTGTGGCAAAGCTTTGACTGGAGCCATTTTTCCGCCAAGCTCAAGGTGCTTTATTGTGGCGGCGCGGAGCGTTTCGAGTCGGTGCGCAATGGGCTTGACGCCATCCGGGAGGAGGTCGGCTTCGAGGACTGGGTGCTGGTGCACGACGCCGCCCGGCCCGGATTGAACCGCGAGCTGCTCGACCGGCTGATCGCGGAAGTGGGCGATGACCCGTTCGGCGGCCTGCTGGCGGTGCCGGTGGCGGATACTCTGAAACGCGCTGACGCCGACAACCGCGTGCAGCGCACCGAGCCGAGAACTGGCCTGTGGCAGGCGCAAACCCCACAGATGTTCCGCTATGGACTGTTGCAGCGCGCTTTGTCGCTGCTGGACAGTGGGGCGACCGATGAGGCGCAGGCCGTCGAGAAACTCGGGTTCCAGGCCAAACTGGTGGCCGGCGATATGACCAATTTCAAGGTGACTTATCCGCGGGACGTCAAGCTGGCGGAACTGATACTGTCGGGAGGCAAGGCATGAGAGTGGGGCAGGGGTTCGATGTCCACCAGCTGGTGGAAGGGCGCAAGCTGATTATCGGCGGCGTGGACATTCCCCATGAGCGTGGCCTGCTTGGCCACTCCGATGCCGATGTGCTGCTCCACGCGATATGCGATGCGCTGCTGGGCGCGGCGGCGCTGGGCGACATTGGCCGCCATTTTCCCGATAGCGATTCGCGTTACAAGGGCATCGATAGCCGCAAGCTGCTGTGCGAGGTGGCGCGGCTGCTCCGGGAAAAGGGCTACGCCGTGGTTAACCTCGACGCCACCATAATCGCCCAGGCGCCAAAGATGGCGCCGCATATTGCGCACATGGCCGCAAACATTGCCTCGGATATGGGGGTGGCGGCGGGTTGCATCAATATCAAGGCGACCACTACCGAGAAATTGGGTTTTACCGGGCGTGGCGAGGGGATTGCGGCGCAGGCGGTGTGCCTGATCGAGAAGATTCAGGCCAGAAACTCGTCGCCCTGAAATGCCAGTACTCCCGAGCGTCCGGGAATTTCTCCCATTATCACTTCATGCCGGGGCAGGTCGGATAGCTCCAGCCCCTCGTAATATTGTCTCAGCGATACCAGCTCGTAGCCTTGCGCTTTCCATCCGGTGAGCAGTTCATCGAACGCACCGGCGAGTTTCATGCCTTCCAGTTCGGCGTGCAGGGTGTAGACGTGGCCGGTAGGCGGTTGTTTTCCCGTGAGCGAGAGCAAATGTTGGGCGACGTTGTCCGGGGTGATACCACCGATGCCGAGGACTTCGTCCAGTGTCGGCAGGGTGGTAGGCAACTGCGGGCAGGCGACGATTTCCGCGTTCCAGATCGGGATGAAGGGATGGGTGCCGCGCGTGTCGGAGCAGTAATCGAAGCCCAGGTGCTGTTCCAGGCGCAAGGCGTGGACGTTCATCTGCCAGCCGGCCGCGCCGTGAACCTTGGCGGGTTCGCCGAAGATTTGTTCAAAGCGGTCGCAGGCCCGTTTCATTTCCCTCGTCGTCCAGACGCCGTCCTGTTTTGCCACGTAATCCTGCCACTTGATGTGGTCGTAGCAGTGGATGCCGACTTCGAAGCCGTCGTCGCGCACCGCGCGCATGATGTCGCCGCAGCGCTTGCCGATATCGGGGCCGGGTAACAGCGTGCCATACATCAGGGTTTTGAGGCCGTAATGTTCCACCACCGAGGTGCGCGACACTTTCTTCATGAAGCCGGGGCGGAACACCCGCTTGATGGCGCGACCGGTGTGGTCGGGTCCGAGGCTGAACAGGAAGGTGGCGCCGGCTTCGTGTTTCTGCAGGATTTCGACCAGGCGCGGCACACCCTCGCGGGTGCCGCGATAGGTATCGACATCGATTTTTAGCGCGAGTTTCATGCTTCAAATTTCAAAATCATTAACCGCAAGGGACGCGAAGGACGCAAAGGAATTCATCTTGCTTTCCTTCGCGTAACCTTGCGTCCCTTGCGGTGGAAGGTCTGTTTATTCGACGAGCTTGCGCGCTTCGGCGACTTGACCCTTGTAGGCGTCGTAGATGTGCCTGAGCGCGTCGGCCATGGTGACTTGCGGCTTCCAGCCCAGATCTTTCATGGTGTTGTCGATCTTGGGAATGCGGTTTTGCACGTCCTGATAGCCTTTGCCATAATAGTCGGCGGAAGTGACTTCCAGTGTTTTCACCTTCTTGGCGGTTTCGGCATATTCCGGGTAGGTCACAGCGAGATCGAGCATCATCTTCGCCAGTTCCTTCACCGAGTAGTTGTTGGACGGGTTGCCGATATTGTAGATCTGGCCGGTGGCGACGCCGTTCTTGTTTTCGATGATCTTCATCAGCGCATCGATGCCATCAGAGGCGTAGGTGTAGGAGCGCTTGGCAGCGCCGCCGTCGACCAGCTTGATGTCCTCGCCGCGTACGATGTGGCCGAGGAACTGGGTAATCACGCGCGAGCTGCCTTCCTTGGCGGTATTGATATTGTCCAGCCCGGCGCCGATCCAGTTGAACGGGCGGAACAGGGTGAAATTGAATTCGGTCTTCATCGCGTAGGCCCAGATTACTCGATCCATCAACTGCTTGGAGCAGGAGTAAATCCAGCGCGGCTTGTTGATCGGGCCGAGAATCAGTTCGGAATTCTCGGGGTCGAATTCGTCGTCGCGGCACATGCCGTAGACTTCGGAAGTCGACGGGAAAATCAGGTGTTTGCCGTATTGCACGCACTGGCGCACGATCGGCAGGTTGGCCTCGAAATCCAGCTCGAATACCTTGAGCGGCTCCTTGACGTAGGTGGCCGGAGTGGCGATGGCGACCAGCGGCAGGATGACGTCGCATTTCTTGACGTGATATTCGATCCATTCCTTGTTGATGGTGATATCGCCTTCGAAGAAGTTGAAGCGCGGATTGTCCATCAGCTCGGTGACGCGCTCGCTGTACATGTCCATACCGTAAACTTCCCAGTCGGTCGTTTCCAGAATGCGCTTGGACAGGTGATGGCCGATGAAGCCGTTCACGCCCAGGATCAATACCTTTTTCATCGTTTTTTCCTAAGTCAAAAAATAAAAAACTATTCCCCCAGCGGCAGGGAATCCTTGCCGCTGGCGATCAATTCATCGGCGGTCATCGCCTTGCCGTCGACCTCGCAGGTGAGGATGCGCAACATGCTGCCGTCGCCGCATTCGGCATAGCAGCGGCCATTCTCGCAGTACAGTGCCGGCCCTAACCCACGTCCTTTACGCTGTGGTTCGACCAGGGTTTGCAGCACCCGCATCGGCCTGCCGGCAAGCCAGGTGTAAGCGCCGGGGTAGGGCGGTGCAACCGCGCGCACCAGGTTGTGGATGGACTGCGCGCTTTGCAGCCAGTCGATTTTACCATCTTCCGGCCGTCTTCCGCCGAAATATCCACCTTGGCTCAAATCCTGCGGCTTGAGCCGGGCAGTGCCGGTCAGCAGCGCGGGCAGGCAGCGGTTGAGCGCGACCTCGGCGGCGCAGGTGGCTTTGTGGAACACTTCCAGCGCGGTGTCGTTGGGCAGGATGGGGATAGCCTGCTGATCGACGATGGCGCCATTGTCGGGTTTCTCATTCATCACGTGCAGGGTCGCGCCGGTTTCGCGTTCACCCTTGATAATCGCCCAGTTGATCGGCACCCGGCCACGGTAGTGGGGCAATAGCGAGCCATGCATATTGAAGGCGCCGCGCGTCGGGATGTCGAGCAGCGGTTTTTTCAGCATGTTGCGGTAGTAGAAGGAAAAAATGAAATCCGGTTCGAGTCCCTGGATCTGCGCGATGATTTCCGGCGTATTGGGATCGTCCGGCGTGATCACGGGGATGTCATGCAGGGCCGCCAGCTTGGCGACGCTGTCGAACCAGATGTTTTCGTTCAGGTTGTCGGTGTGCGTCACCACCAGAGGAATTTCAATGCCATGGGCAAGCAGCACCGACAGGCAGCGCACGCCTACGTTGTGGTAAGCGAAGATGACGGCGCAGGTCATAGATCGAAAACCTGTTTAACCGCAAAGGACGCGAAGGAACGCGAAGGGAAAAACTTAAATCCCTTGCGTACCCTTGCGTCCCTTGCGGTGAAATTGCAGTTATTCATTTTTTTCCAACACTGCCTGCACCAGATACCTCGGTCGATGGCGCACCTGCTGGTAGACCCGGCCGACGTATTCGCCGAGCAGGCCGATGCCGAACAGGGTGATGCCGATCAGGAAGAAGGCGATGGCGAATAGGGTGAATACGCCTTCCGCCTCCGGGCCTACAATGATGCGGCGGATCAGCAGGAAGACGACAAACAGCGCGGAAAGTATCGAAACCGCGATACCGACCAGCGAAAACATCTGTAGCGGCACCACCGAGAAGCCGGTCATCAGGTCGAAATTGAGGCGGATCAGGCTGTAGAGCGAATATTTCGATTCGCCCTCGGCGCGCTCCTCGTGCTCCACCACCACTTCAGCGGGGTGCTGGGCGAAGGTGTAAGCCAGCGCCGGGATGAAGGTGTTGACCTCCTTGCAGGAGTTGATGGCGTCGATGATGTCGCGGCTGTAGGCGCGCAACATGCAGCCCTGGTCGGTCATCTTGATGCGGGTGATGCGTTCGCGCAGCCGATTCATGGCGCGCGAGGCGACGTGGCGCCACCAGCTGTCGCTGCGCTGCTTGCGGATGCTGCCGATGTAGTCGTGGCCCTCGTCCATCTTGGCGAGCAGCTTGCCGATTTCCTCCGGCGGGTTCTGCAGGTCGGCGTCCAGGGTGACGACACGCTGGCCGCGGCAATTTTCGAAGCCGGCCATGATCGCCATGTGCTGGCCGAAGTTGCCGTTGAATAAAATCACGCGCGTGACGTCGGGGCGCTGCTGGAATTGCTCGCGCAGCAGGGCGGCGGAGCGGTCGCGGCTGCCGTCGTTGACGAAGACGATCTCGTAGGGGATGTGCAAGGCGTCCAGCGCCGGGTACAGGCGCGCGAACAGCGCCGCGAGGCCCTGTTCCTCGTTATAGACCGGAATCACCACCGAGAGCTCTATGTTCATCTTCCGACGTTCAGTTCCCGATGTTCACTTCTTGTTGTCGCGGACGACTTCGGCGACGGCTGCGCAGACGCGGTCGACGTCGGCATCCATCATAGCCGGAAACAGCGGCAGCGTTATCGTGGCGGCACCGATGCGTTCCGCCTGCGGAAAATCACCCGGATTGTAGCCGAGATTGCGGTACAGCTTGAACAGGTGCATCGCCGGATAATGCACGCCGACGCCGATGCCGCGCTGGTGCATCGCCTGGATGAATCCGCCGCGGTCCAGGCGCATGCGTTCCAGCGGCAGCAAAACCTGGAACATGTGCCAGTTGCAATTGGCGTAGTCGGCCAGCGGCAGTTCACAGCCCAGGACCGCATCGAAGCGTTCGAAATAGCGCCGCGCGAGCGCGCGGCGCCTGGCGGTAAACGCCTCCAGGTGCTTGATCTGGCCCAGTCCGATGCGCGCGGCGACGTCGGTCAGATTGTGCTTGCCGCCCGCGACCTCCACTTCCTGGCCGCCGTCGGGGAGGCGCACCACGCCCTGCAGGCGCAGCCGCGTGCACAAATCGGTTTCGGCGGGGTCGGTCAACACCAGACAACCGCCTTCCGCGGTGGTCATGTTCTTGTTGGCGTGAAAGCTGATCGCCACGAGGTCGCCGAAACTGCCGATGCGCCGGCCGCCCCAGCTGGCACCCATGCTCTGCGCCGCGTCCTCGATCACGCGCAGCTTGCGGCGCCGGGCGATGTCATACAGCCGGTCGCGGTCCACCGGCAGGCCTGCCATGTCGACCGGCAGCAGCGCGCGGGTCCTCGGCGTGATCGCGGCTTCGATGCGCTCGAGGTCGATGTTGCGCGTGAGCGCATCTGCATCCACGAATACCGGCCTGGCGCCGGCGCGCAGGATCACGTTGGCGGTGGCCACCCAGGAAAGCGGCGTGGTGACGACTTCGTCGCCCGCCTGCACGCCGGCGACGGCCAGCGCGATCTCCAGCGCTCCCGTGGCCGAGCTCATCGCCCGCACCGGCCGGCCGCCGAAATACTGCGACAGCTCCTGCTCCAGTTGTTTGACGCAGGGGCCGCTGGTGATCCAGCCGGAGCGCAGCACCTCTGCCACGCCCGCGATGGTTTCCTCGTCGATCGAGGGGCGGGTGAAGGGCAGGTAGTCCATCAGGAACGTGCGACGACTGCGCGCAAGCCGTTCGCCATCGCGGTCGTCGCGGACCCGGCGACGAAGGAATGGATCTGCGCAGAATGATGCATCAGGAGCGCGCGACGATATACACGCCGACGATGATCACGCCGATGCCGAGCAGCCGCGTCGGGCTGACCGCTTCCCCGAACAGGTACCAGGCCGCCGCGGCGTTGAGCACGTAGCCGAGGGAGAGCATCGGATAGGCGATCGAGACTGGGACCCGCGACAGGCCCATGATCCACACCACCACACTCACTACGTAGCAGGCCAGGCCGCCCATGATGTGCGGTTCCAGCGCGAGCTTCAATCCCACCGGAACGATGTTGCCGGCAGTGAATTCGAACCGCCCGACCGCGTTGGTCCCGGCCTTGAGCAGCAACTGCGCCGAGGCGTTGAGGACTACGCCCATCATCAGCAGCGAAAAGCTGACGATGCTCATGGCTTCGCGTCCAGGCGGCGCGAGACGATGACGCGACGCGTGTCGCGCGCCAGGACGTGCATCGGCAGGCCCTGTGCACGCAGCTTCTCATAGGTATCGGGCGACATCAGCGCCAGCGCGTTGCGGTCGGCGGTCCAGATCTTTTCGAATCGTGCCACGTCGGGGATGAATTTTTGCGGTTCGCGCCCTATGCCGAAACCGAGTTCGTCCTTGTACTGCACCATGGTAGTGGTACGCCGCAGATAGAATTGCAGCGACTGGTCGTAGGTATTGACACTGTAGAACGGCACGCCGGGCTTGAGATCGGGCTTGATTTCCTGCGCAATATAATACGCGGAATTGGCCCGGGACAGGCTTTCGTGGCCGCTCAAGGCGAGTTGCGCGAAGGCGAGACCGGCGCAGGCGAGCACGGCAATCGCCGCATCCGGCTTGCGCCGCCAGGCGAGCCAGGCGCTGGCGGCGGCACCGGCGATCAGCAACAAGGCAGCCGGGATCAGCCAGTGGGCATAATCGCGGAACATCGCGACCGGCACCTCGCGGCTGGCGTAGCGTGCGATGCCGGGCAGCAGCGCGAGCAGCGTGCCGCCCGCGAGTGCGGCCGGCAGCGCCTGCCAGGCAAGCGCGCGCGCGCCGAGTTGGGTCAGGCGCACGCCGATGAGCAGCGCCAGCGCCGGAAACATCGGCAGGATATAGGACACGAGCTTCGAGTCAGACGCGGAGAAGAAAAAGAACCCCCCCGCGGACCACCGCAGCAGAAAGCGCGGCGCCTGGAAGCGCTGGCCCGGGTCGCGCTTCCACGCCCGCGCCAGGGCATCGA
>DATKUY010000028.1:0-25560 GCA_035530375.1 Sulfuricella sp.
GGGGAAAATGTGTTGTTTTTTTGCAACGACCGCTATTTGCGCGTCGCCAATAAGATATCAAGAGAGTCATTCACCAAGAGCCTGTCGGCGTTCGACAATACTCCGATTTTGGCAACGACAAACCGGTGATCGAGCGTGAACAGTTTCGTACGCACGACGGACGGCGCCGGCAAGCCTGCCTGCTTGAGATCGCCGATTTTGACATCCAATGGCCATGGCGCGTTCTTTTCGCTGGTGATCATCGCCATGACGCTATGGCCAATCTTTGCGTTAAAGGTAGCATGATCCGACAAAACCAACGCCGGGCGACGTTTTTGCATTGCGGAATCGGTAAAGGGGAACGGGACAGTGACGACATCGTACTTCTTATAGGTCACGGTATGCCTCCTCGTCGTTCTCCGAAGCCCATTCGCTCAGGGTTCCGGCTAGCGCCTTGGCGTATTCCACATCCAGCGGCACAACCCGTCGCAACCGCACCGCCCCATTCTCAAACTCAAAGGCGACCATGTCCCCCTGCTGGATGCCAAGTTTTTCGCGCACTTCCAATGGGATTGTCGCCTGATACTTGGTCGTTACTTTTGAAGCCAACATAGCGTCTCCATGTATTACAGTAATACTGTAATAATATAGACTGCCCGTCCGACTTCGTCAAGGTCAGATGTATCAGCCGAATAGCCGCGCCAGTGCGTAGCCTGGATGAAGCGTAGCGCAATCCGGGAGTGCCCGGCAGAGCGCAATAGAGCAATGCGCCCCGCCACTTCATCCCGCCACCCGGCGGGATGCCCCGGATTACGGCCTTTGGCCTTCATCCAGGCTACACCGCTTGTACTGAATTGCACCCGTTTACGTTTAGCGTCTAGCCGAACAGCCGCGCCAGTTCAAGGCCGGGGTCGTCGGCGCGCATGAATGCCTCGCCGACGAGGAAGGTGTTGACGCCGTGGCCGCGCATCAACCGAACATCTTCCGGCCCGTGGATGCCGCTCTCGGTGATGACGATGCGGTCGGCGGGGATGCGCGGCAGCAGGTCGAGGGTGGTTTCGAGGTGGGTTTCGAAGGTGCGCAGGTTGCGGTTGTTGATGCCGATCAGCGGGGTACTGAGTTGCAGGGCAGCTTCCAGCTCGGCGGCGTCATGGCTTTCCACCAGCACGGCCATGCCGAGTTCATGGGCCAGCACCTCCAGTTCCTTCATCTGCGATAATTCCAGCGCCGCCACGATCAGCAGGATGGCATCCGCACCGAGCATACGGGCGCGGCAAATCTGGTAAGGATCGATCATGAAATCCTTGCGCAATACCGGCAGGCCGCAGGCGGCTCGCGCTTCGACCAGGTGGTTCTTGCTGCCCTGAAAGAACTGCACGTCGGTAAGCACCGACAAACAGGCAGCACCGTGCCGCTCGTAGCTTCCGGCAATCGCGGCAGGATCGAAGCTTTCCCGGATCACTCCTCTGGAAGGGCTGGCCTTCTTGATCTCGGCGATCACCGCAGGCTTGCCCGCCGCAATCTTGGCACGTATGGCACCGACGAAATCGCGCGCCGGGGACATTGCTTCAGCCTCGGCAAGCACGGCGGCATAGGGCTTCTTCGCCACGGCGCGGGCGACTTCGGCTTGTTTTACTTCGAGGATTTTTTTCAGGATGTCGGTCATGATTATTAGGCTTCACCGCAGAGGCGCGGAGGCGCAGAGAGTTCTTGAAATTGGTTAACGATGCGTTTAATACCACTCTTGAGAACTGGCACGTTAAAATTGACAAGCAAACCAACGGGCCGGTGATAGAGCTTCAAATAGGTTAATAGCTGGGCTTCGTGGATGGGCAATATTTTTTCAACTGTCTTGAGCTCAACGACAATTTCGCCCTCCACAACCAAGTCCATCAAATAGCCGCAATCAAGTTTGATACCTTTATAAACTACAGGCAGTGATACCTGCCTCTCAAAACCCACTCCTTGCAACAACAGCTCGTGGCATAAGCACTGTTCGTATGCAGATTCCAGAAGCCCCGGCCCCAACTCTTTATGCACTTCGATTGCACAGCCAATAATCAACCCGGTTAAAAAATTTTCCCTCTGCGTCTCTGCGCCTCTGCGGTTCATGCTCACTTAAAACGATTCGAAAAAGCGATCAACTGCTCCAGCTTGGCCTTGGCCTCGCCGCTGGCAATCACATGCAGCGCCATTCTCACCCCTTCTTCCAGTGTCTGCGCCAAGCCGCCGACGTAGATTGCGGCTCCGGCGTTGAGGACGACAATGTCCTGCGCCGCACCGGAAACGTTATCCAGCACCGCCAGCAGTTTGACTTTTGCCTCTTCAGGATCGCGCGCCTTGAGGTCTTCGACTGCACCGAGCTTCATGCCGAATTCTTCGGGGTCAATCGCATACTCCATCACGCCGCCGTCCTTCAGTTCGGCGACATGGGTTTCGGTGGTGATGGTAATTTCATCCATACCGTCGCCGCCATGCACCACCATGACATGATTCGCGCCGAGAGATTTCAGCGCTTCCGCCAGCGGGCGGCACAAATCCTTGCTGAACACGCCCATCACCTGGTTTCTCGCGCCGGCCGGGTTGGTGAGCGGACCGAGCAGGTTGAACAGGGTGCGCACGCCCAGCTCGCGCCGCACCGGCGCGGCGAACTTCATGGCACTGTGATGGTTGGGCGCGAACATGAAGCCGACGCCGATTTCATGGATGGACTGCGCGACCTGGTCGGGCGTGAGATTGACGTTGACGCCCAGCGCCTCCAGTATATCGGCGCTGCCGCAGGTGGAGGACACCGAGCGCCCTCCATGCTTGGCGACTTTCACGCCCACGGCCGCCGCCACCAGCGCGGAGGCGGTGGAAATATTGAAGGTGTGCGCGCCGTCGCCGCCGGTACCGCAGGTATCGACCAGATGCATCTCGGTACCTACCGGCACCTTGGTCGAAAGCTCGCGCATCACCTCGGCAGCAGCGGCGATCTCCGTCACGGTTTCGCCTTTGGCGCGCAACGCCACCAGGATCCCGGCGATCTGCACCGGCGTCAGCCCGCCGCCCATGATCTGGCGCATGACGGAAAGCATCTCGCCACGAGTCAGATCGCGCTTTTCCAGCAGCGCGGTCAGTGCTTCTTGCGGCGTCATCATGGCAGCTTCTCCTTGAGAAAATTCGCCAGCATATCGTGGCCATGCTCGGTAAGAATGGATTCGGGATGGAACTGCACCCCCTCCACCGCCAGCGTTTTGTGGCGCACTCCCATGATCTCGCCGTCGTCGGTCCATGCAGTGATTTCCAGGCAGTCCGGCAGGCTTTCGCGCTCGATCACCAGCGAATGGTAGCGGGTGGCGCGGAACGGATTGGGCAACCCGTGGAACACGCCGGTGTCCTTGTGATGGATCATCGAGGTCTTGCCGTGCATCAGGTGTTGGGCGTGAACGATCCTGCCGCCGAAGGCCTGGCCGATGCTCTGATGACCGAGGCATACACCGAGCAGCGGCACCTTGCCGGCAAGCGCCTGGATCAGCGGCACCGAAACTCCCGCCTCGTTGGGCGTGCAGGGGCCGGGAGAAATCACGATGTGGTCTGGCTTGAGTGCCGCCGCCTGCTCGACGGTAATCTCGTCGTTGCGATAAACGCGCACATCCGCGCCCAGTTCGCCGAAATACTGCACCAGGTTGTAGGTGAAGGAGTCGTAATTGTCGATCATCAGCAGCATATTTATCTTATCCAATTGATTTAACAGGACACATCCCGCTATACCGCCAAATGATACCCGCTTTACTACCCGCTTTTTATTTCGCTGGAGGGAGGTTGGTGCTGGCAGCATCCCAAACAAAGCTATTATCCCAGCAGGCGGCTACAGCTTCAAGATTTCATTGTAGAACGGAGACGTGGGCCGGTCTGCACGTCTTCCGAGGTCGGCAAATCCGGTGAGCGGCGGTATCTTCCCAAAGGGGTGGAATTGACTGCGGCTGCCCAGGAACCAGGTGCAATGGGCGGCGAACCGTCGCAACCACCGCCCCGAATAGTCGCGTCCATGATATTTATTGAGACAGCTTCCTAGAGTTCATATGACTGGTGAAGCTCCGGCATTTCAATGCGCGGCGATTTCAGAACCGAAGCGAATTGCTGCATCGCCGCAGGTTCCCCATGAACCAGGAACGTCACGTCCGGGTCGATTTCTTTATGCCAATCCAGCAGTTCGCCCTGGTCGGCATGGGCCGAAAATCCGTTGATGGTATGAATCTTTGCGCGCACAGGCACGTCCTCGCCAAACAGGTGAACCATTTCCGCTCCGTCGATAATGCGCCGGGCGAGCGTTCGTTCCGCGGCATATCCGACGAATACGATGCTTGCGTTGTTTCGCCACAGGTTGTGCTGGAGATGATGGCGTACCCGCCCCCCGGTGCACATGCCGGATCCAGCCATGATCACTGCGCCGCCGGCGATACGGTTTATTGCCATGGAATCGGCAGTTTCCCGTGTAAACCGCAAGCCGGGCAGAAGGAATGGATCCCGCCCCTCCCTGAATAACTCAGCCACCGCTGCCGCGTAGCATTCCGGGTGATGCTCGAATATCTGGGTCGCCGATATGGCCATGGGCGAATCGAGAAACACCTGCATGGTCGCCGGCAGGCGTTTACTCTCCACACCTTCTCTGAGAAAGTAGAGAAGTTCTTGCGCCCGCTCCAGGGCAAAAGTGGGAATAATCACGTTTCCACCCCGTTGAAACGTGTCGTCGATCGCCACATAAAGCTCTTCGATCGAGTCCGGCAACCCCTTGTGACGCCGATCACCGTACGTGGTCTCGATCACCACGGCATCGGCCTTGTGCGGGATATGCGGAGTGCGCAGCAAGGGCCGCCCCGCGTTTCCCAGGTCACCCGAGAATACGATGCTGGTCTTATGGCCTTTCTCCTGCAGTTCCAGGTAAATGCTGGCGGAGCCCAGAATGTGGCCTGCGTCGAAGAACGTTGCGATAAGGCCGGGCGCCAATTGAAAGACAGTCGTATAAGCCGCGCTACGGCCGAAAAATTCGAAAGTATTGAAGGCATCCAGCAGAGAATAAAGTGGTTCCGGCTCCGCATGATTTCCTCGGTGCCATGATCTGCTTGCCCGGTGACGCGCCTCTTCTTCCTGCAGATGCGCCGAATCGAGCAGAACCACGCGGGCCAGTTCCTTGGTTGCCGCTGTCGCGATGATTTCACCGCGGAATCCCCGTTTAACCAGGAGAGGCAAGCGGCCGCAATGGTCCAAATGCGCATGGGTCAGCAAGACATAGTCGATAGCGGCCGGGTCAAACCCGAAAGGCTCTGCATTTTCCTCGTCCAGCTCACGCCCGCCCTGATACAAACCGCAATCGATCAGGATCTTTTTCCCACCGCATTCGACCATATGACACGAACCCGTCACACCTCTGGCGGCGCCATGAAACGATACTTTCATTATTTCTCCTTATTAAGCATTGCCTAGGCCGTCTGACGAACCAGTCGGCGAACCCAGATTTTTGCAACATCGTTGACCACAAACCAGGCCAGTGCATAAGCCCAGGCCAGCAACGCATACCCCCACCCGATGGGTGTAATGAAAACGCCATAGACTGCGATGAGCGTCCCCACGATTTCCGTGCCGAAAGTTGCCCAGAACAGCAGCGGCGAAGGCCAGGGGCGCTGCCAGAACCATCCTTCGGAACGGGTTATGTAAAGCGTGCTGTGGCCGGCCACGATCAACTTCAGAAAGAATATCGACTGGATCAGGTCATTGGGCAAGCCTTGCTCACGCAGGAGGAAAAACAGAAGAAAAGAGGAAACGACGCCGACCGTTCCCAATACGCTGGCCACTGTAAGCAGTTCGGTCATCCGCCAGCGCACCGGCTTCCGGTCGACACGGGTATTGTCATAGGCGATGGCGAGAATTGGAATGTCGTTCAGCAATGCCAACAGGATGATCATGAGGGCGGTAATCGGGTAGAAATTGAATACCACGATCGATAGCGTCATAAACAGAATGATCCGGATCGTTTCCGCGATCCGGAACGTGGCATAGCTCTTCATTCGCTCGAAAGTTATCCTTGCCTGCCGGACGGCCTCGTTGATCACACCCAAACCCGGAGCGGTCAATATGATCGCGGCTGCAGCCCGTGCCGCGTCGGTTGCGCCAAATACTGCGATGCCACAATCGGCTTTTTTGAGCGCCGGCGCATCGTTTACCCCGTCGCCAGTCATGCCCACAATGTGGCCGCCTTTTTGCAGGGTATCGACGATACGGTACTTGTCCTCCGGCACTACCTCGGCAAAGATATCCACGCGCTCGATCATTTGGACAATGGCTGATTCGTGGGTATGGATGAACTCCATATCCAACAACCGGCTGTCGTAAAGCGAGCGCACAGTGCCCATTACTTCGTCGGCGAAGTGCTGCGCCTCCGACCGGCTTGTCTCGCCCTTGAGCTTCATATAGACCGCAGCGGCCAATGCCGAGGCCAGACTCATCAACTCCAGGCTGCCACTCCCTGTTAACTGCCTGGAGCGGATCGCGTTGGCATCAAGCCCCAGGAGGTGTCCGATCTCCTTTGCGATGGCAATGTTGTCTCCCGTGACCATTTTCACTTGCACGCCATTTGCACGCATTTCTTCCAGCACCGACCGGGAATCCTCCCGAGGGGGGTCATAGAGAGGAATCAACCCTAGCAATTGCAAAGGCGAGTCACCCGACTTGCGGCCTACTGCCAGAGTTCGATAACCGGTAGCGGCCAGTTGATCGACTTTGTCAGTCAGCATCTCCGCCACTGCATCCGAGAGTTCTGCCATATTCATCAGTATCTGCGGCGCGCCCTTCACTGCAAGGAAGGATTCACCGTCTTTTTCAACCAGCGCCTCGGTACGTTTGCGCACCGGGTCGAAGGGTATGAAACCCTTTTGAATGTACGACTTCCAGTCAGCCTCCGGCATCTTCTCGGCAAGATACTGAAAAATAGGCCGTTCGATCGGGTCATGGTTTTCCTCTCTGGATGCCAGGACGGCAACCACGAACAAATCCACTTCCGTCATACCCTCCAACAGAAACGGCTGCGACACTTGCATTTCATTCTTGGTGAGCGTTCCCGTCTTATCCGAACAGAAGACATCCACCCCAGCCAACTCCTCGATGGCTGTCAAACGCGACACAATCGCCTGGCGTCTCGCAAGATTCATGGCGCCCACCGCCATGGTCACCGACAGCACCGCCGGCAATGCCACGGGAATGGCTGCCACCGTCAACACCAGGGCAAAACGGGCAATTTCCAGGAAATGCTCGTGACGGAACAGGGAGACCATGACTATCAGCACAACCAGCACAACCGTAATCAGGATCAGGAAATTTCCGATCAGCACCACCATCTTCTGAAAGTGGCTGCGCTCTTCCAGCGAGGCCTTGGCCACCAAGGCCACCACGGTATGAAAATTGGTATTGGCGCCGGTATTGACCACGACCGCCAGCATCTCGCCTTGCTTGACGATGGTGCTGGCGTAGGCGATCTCATTCACCTTCTTGTTGACCGGCAACGACTCGCCCGTAAGTGCCGATTGATCCAGCGAAAGATAGTCACCCTGCAGCAATTGCACGTCGGCAGGGACGATATTGCCGATGAGCAACTTGATAACATCACCGGGCACAAGCTCCCGAGCCGGGATGGTCTTGAACTCCCCATTGCGCAACACGACGACCTCGGCCGTCAGGCGCTGCTTCAGGGCCTTTAGTGCGTTCAACGCACGATGTTCCTGGAAGAAATCCAGGCCGGCATTCACCAGCAGCATGATGGCGATAATGATGAAGTCGTCCCACTTTCCGACAATGGCCGAGAGGATGGCCGCCACCTCGATCATCCATGGGATCGGCCCCCAGAAACGACGGAAGACACGATGCCAGAGAGGTTCTTCCTTTTCCTTGATTTCGTTGTAGCCATAGCGCTGCAGGCGGCTCTGTGCTTCACTGTCCGCCAGACCCGCCGTGGGGTCTACCTGCAATTGGCTTGCGGTCACGCCAGCAGCCTGACCGGAATAGCCATCAGTCCGTTTGGGTTTTGTATTCATGCGCTACGCCCCCTATTCTTAAATATCCTGGCAAGCACCGAATTTGCCTTCCTGTATCCCGGTTCTGATACGGCGCACCTCCAGAATAGCTCTATAATTTCAGCACGTCTGACCAGCGGCGGTTTCATTCGCCGTTCGAGGTCTGACGTACGCGCATTCAACCATAGCTCTCAGCTTCGAAAATATAGCCTGTCATGACCCGTGACCTTTGTTCCAGTCATGGTCCTTTCACCAGAATTGGCGCCAAGCCGGTTCAGCCAAGCAATTCCTTTTCAACACCTGCCAACGCCTCGCGAACCGCTGCGATGATGAGTCTGTCCGCCATGTTTTCATCGATCTCGGGAATATCCCAATCAAATATGGCACGATATTTCTCCACCAGATTTTTAACATCGGCCGTGAGTTGAGCGCGATATCTTTCCAGTTCTATCCGTTCGATTTCAGCCATTTTGGTTTCCTTTTAAACAATTCAGTATATGCTGTGCCTGAACAGCCGGACAGAATGATCCTAAAAACCGCATTTCAATATGGGCTGGGGGCGCTTCGCCGCCTTGCCTGGCGATCCAGTCACGGTTGAACCGATTGAAGTGCGTATTCCGCTCGAAATGCGCCACCGATACCCGTGCGCCGCGAGGGCGAGGCGATCTACCGCTCAGGCGGATTTGCAGCCGATTTCCTTCAAGTCCGACAGGCTGCTAGAGCGGAGCGGCGTTGGCGACTTCCTGCGCGGCGGCTTGGTCGCGCATCAACTGCCTGACCAGCGGTTGCTCGTTGTCGCTGTGACCCCACTGGTCGAAGTACACGAGGTCTTCAATCGGCAGACGCGGCAACCAGCCGGCGGCTTCGAGTTCCGGCTTGGCCAGGAAGTGGCTGACATAGCCGACGCAAAGGTAGGCGATCGGAGTGATGCCCTTGGGGATACCGAGGGCCGCCTGCAACGCGGCCTGGTTGAAAATACTGACCCAGCCCACGCCCAGCCCCTCGGCCCGCGCTGCCAGCCAGAGATTCTGCACGGCGCAGACACTGCTGTAGAGATCCATGGTTTTCATGTGGGTGCGCCCTACCACCACCGGACCGGTGCGCTCGCGGTCGCAGGTGATGCAAATACCCACGGGCGATTCGAGTATGCCCTCGAGCTTGAGCGTCTTGTAGGTGGCGCGCTTGTCGCCTTCGAACATCTCCGCCGCTTCGGCGTGAGCTTCGGCAAAGGCGGCGTGTACCTTGCGCTTGACCTCGTCCGACCGCACCACGAGAAAATTCCATGGCTGCATGAAGCCGACGGAAGGCGCGTAGTGGGCTGCGGTGATGATGCGGCTCAACACCTCGTCCGGCACGGCCTTGGGCAAGAACTGGCCGCGCACGTCGCGGCGCGAAAAGATGGCGTGATAGATGGCCGCGCGCGCTTCGGCGGTGAAAGCATGAATATCCTGACTGGCTTGTTCTGTTTTCATGGCAATTCCCCTTGCGTGAAAAGCGGACGCCCTGCCCGGCCTTGCCAGCGTATCCCACTCGGAATGGCAGAAGACCTCTGGCCAGAACCCGTTGTTCTGTCATCCCCGCCCATTTTTCAGACAAACATTAACAATCCCGGCCCCAAAGCGCGATGAACTTCAATCGCGACACCAACTAATCTTCTCAGAAAAAGAATCTCTCTAGTGCCTCCGTGGTTCACTCCGCCTTTAACCCGCCCAGCGCCAGCTCCGCCGCGCGCAGCACGGCGCGGGCCTTGTTGCGGGTTTCCGTCCATTCGCTCGCGGGCACCGAATCGGCGACGATGCCGGCACCGGCCTGGACGTAAAGCATTTGGTCTTTTACCACCGCAGTGCGGATGGCAATCGCCAGATCCATGTCGCCATTGAAACCGAGATAGCCCACCGCGCCCGCGTAGATGCCGCGCTTGGTCGGCTCCAGCTCATCGATGATCTCCATCGCGCGCACTTTGGGCGCGCCCGAAACGGTGCCGGCCGGAAAGGTGGCGCGCAGCACGTCCATCGCATTCAGGCCGTCTTTGAGTTTGCCCTCGACGTTGGAGACGATGTGCATGACATGAGAATAGCGTTCGATCGCCATATTTTCGGTGACCCTGACCGAACCGGTATGGGCGACGCGGCCCGCATCGTTGCGGCCCAGGTCCATCAGCATCAGGTGCTCGGCCAGTTCCTTCGGGTCGGCAAGCAGGTCGGCGGCCAGCGCCTCGTCCTCCTCGCGGCTCTTGCCGCGCGGCCGGGTACCGGCGATCGGACGCACGGTGACGGTGTCATCCTCAAGCCGCACCAGGATTTCCGGCGACGAGCCGACCACCTGGAAGCCGCCCATGTCGTAATAAAACATGTATGGTGAGGGGTTGAGCGAGCGCAGCGCGCGGTAAAGCGTCAGCGGCGAGGCAGCAAAGGGCTGCGACATGCGCTGGGACAGCACCACCTGCATGATGTCGCCGTCGAAAATGTACTGCCGGGCTTTTCCCACCGCCTGTTTGAAGGGCTCCTCGCCGAATTCGGACACCGCCTGCACCGGCGGATGCGACACCGTAACGGGAACTTCCGCCGGTTTGTTCAACTGGCCGCGCAATTCCTCCAGCCGCGCATGGGCGCGGACATATTCGTCGGGCTGGGCGGGATCAGCGTAAACGACCAGATAAATCTTGCCGGACAGGTTGTCCACCACCGCCACTTCTTCCGACAGCAGCAGCAGGATGTCCGGCGTATCCAGCACGTCAGGCTTGACGGTGTGGGCCAGTTTTTTCTCGATGTAGCGGATGGTGTCGTAGCCGAAATAGCCGGCCAGTCCGCCGGTGAAGCGCGGCTGACCGGGATGCTCCGCCACTTTCAGGCGCGCGGCGTAATTCTGGATGAACTGGAGCGGGTCGTCGGTTTCGAGTTCTTCGAACACTTTTCCGTCGCCTTCCACCGTCACATGGCGGCCACTCACCCTGATCCGGGTTTTGGCCGGCAGGCCGATGAAGGAATAGCGCCCGAAACGCTCGCCGCCCACTACCGATTCGAGCAGGTAGGAGTAGGGCCGGTTGGCGAGCTTGAGGTAGACGCTTAACGGGGTGTCGAGGTCGGCCAGGGTTTCCCTGACCAGCGGGATGCGATTGTAGCCTTGGGCGGCGAGAGTGTTGAATTCTTGTTCAGTCATAAAATACTTTCACCGCAGAGGCGCGGAGGCGCAGAGAAAAACAAACATTTATTTTTTGCAATCGAGACCAGGCTCACCATCGCCGTATGTCGAATATCACCCTTCTCTGCGCCTCTGCGCCTCTGCGGTTCATATAAATTATGCCTTTTTAATCAGCTTCAATACTTCCAGCAAGCTTTCGATCACCGCATCGCAGTCCTGCTCGCGCACATCCTTGCCGCCATTATAGCCGTAGGGCAGCAACACCACCGGGCAGCCTGCGGCGCGCGCCGCCTGGCTGTCGTTCAGGGAATCGCCCACCAGCAGCAGATCCCTGGGCTCGGCTTCGTAATAGATCGCGGCATAGCGCAGCGGCAGCGGGTCGGGCTTCTTGCGCGGCAGGCTGTCGCCGGACAGGATCAGCTCGAAATAATCCTTCATGCCCATCTCGGCCAGAAGCGGCAAGGTGAAACGCTGCGCCTTGTTGGTAATGCAGGCCAGGGGAAAGCCCGCGTCGCGCAGCGCCTTCAGCCCGTCCATCACGCCCGGATAAGGATGGGTTTCGCGGTGCAGCACCTCTTCGTAATGCTTCTCGAACAGCGGCAACGCCCTGGCGAACAATGCTTCGTCCGGCTTGCCGCTCATTTCGCCGGTCAATGCCCGCTTCACCAGGTTGGCAATGCCGTTGCCGATGTAGGACCGGATTTTTTCCAGGCTGACCGGTGGCAACCCCAGGTCGCGCAACATGCGCTGCGCCGCCTCGGCGATATCCGGGGCGGTGTTCAACAGCGTGCCGTCTAAGTCAATGACAACGGCTTTGACCGGGATTGGAAATTTCTTCATTTTCAATTTTTACCGCAGAGACGCGGAGGCGCAGAGGTTTCAGTATAAAAAATTCTCTGCGCCTCCGCGTCTCTGCGGTTCAAAACAAAATCAGGCCTTAGCCAGCTCGGCACGCATCGCAGCAATAATCGAATCGTAATGATGCGGGTCGCTGGCCTTGGCTGCGCCGAATACGGCGGAACCGGCAACGAAGGTGTCCACGCCCGCCTTGGCGACTTCCAGAATATTGGCCGGGCCTACGCCGCCATCGATTTCCAGGCGGATATCCTTGCCGGAAGCGTCGATCATCTGGCGCACCTTGCGCGCCTTGTCGAGCACGTAGGGGATGAATTTCTGGCCGCCGAAGCCCGGGTTCACCGACATCAGCAGCACCATGTCGAGCTTGTCCAGGGTGTATTCCAGCACGTCCAGCGGGGTGGCCGGGTTGAATACCAGGCCGGCCTTGCAACCGCATTCCTTGATCAGGCCGATGGTGCGGTCGACATGCTCGGAAGATTCCGGATGGAAGGTAATGTAGGTGGCGCCCGCCTTGGCAAAGTCGGGGATGATGCGATCCACCGGCTTGACCATCAGGTGCACGTCGATGGGCGCAGTCACGCCATGCTTGCGCAAAGCCTCGCACACCAGCGGACCAATGGTGAGATTGGGCACGTAATGGTTGTCCATGACATCGAAGTGAACAATGTCGGCGCCAGCGGCGAGGACATTGTCGACCTCCTCACCCAACTTGGCAAAATTTGCGGACAGGATGCTGGGGGCAATTCTGAACTGGGGCATGGCACTTCCTTAATAAATCAAAAGTCTGGATTTTACCCTAAAGGACTTCGACTTTCTATTCGCTGAAAATACCCGCGAATGAAAGGTCGTATGCCCCAAAGGACTCCGGGTTTTTATTTGCTGCAACTATCCGCGAATTTAAAGATCGTACAGCCCAATTGGCGGCGGCTGGTCTATCGGACTTGCCAGCACCGGCAAATTCGTGTGGAATAGCCGGATGGCTGACAGCAAGAAATATGAAATCACGGTGGCAACACGCGTCGAATATGTTCCCGACCAGTCCGACGTCGAGCAGGAGCGGTTCGTATTCGCCTATACGATCACCATCACCAATACCGGTAGCGTTGCCGCCCAGTTGATCAGCCGCCACTGGGTCATCACCGATGCCACCGATCAGGTGCAGGAAGTCCGCGGCCTGGGCGTGATCGGCGAACAGCCGCTGCTGAAACCGGGCGAAAATTTCGAATACACCAGCGGCTGCATCATCGCCACCCCGGTCGGCACCATGCACGGCAGCTACCAGATGGCGGCGGAAGACGGCACCAAGTTCGACACGATTATTCCTGAATTTACCCTGAACATGCCTCGCGTGCTGCACTAGCAGCCTGCCGGATTGACAAAGAAGCACACTTTCACCGCAAGGGACGCAAAGGTTCGCAAGGTACCGAAAATAGGCGCCTCTAGGCGAAACACCGGCTTAATGAATTGCAATGCATCACCCATCCAGCAAGCAGATCAAGTTGTTCCAATTTTTGAACTCCTTCGCGAACCTTTGCGCCCTTTACGGCTCAACTGTTTTTATACGATTATTTCACCGCACTGAACCTGAATCAGAATCAAACATCTCCATGAAAAACCTGCTCGCCCTGCTGTTGACCCTGACGATTTCCGCCTGCGCCACACTGCAAAAACCCGCCGTTGCGCCGCCACCTGCCGTTGCAGCAATCCCGCCCGTTCCTGCTGCACCGCCGCTTCAGCCCGTCGGCTGGGAAGCGCTTGCCGGGTGGCAGGACGAGGATCTGGCTGCTTCCTGGGACGCTTTCAGGCAAAGCTGCGCGCCCCTGCAGAACCAGCCCGCCTGGAAACCGGCCTGCATTGCCGCAGCCGCAGTACAGCCTGCAAACAACGCAGCCCTGCATGAATTCTTCGAACAATACTTCACCCCCTATCAGGCCACGCAGCCTGACGGCAGCACCGAAGGACTGGTCACCGGCTATTACGAGCCGCTGCTGAATGGCAGCCGCACACCCTCGAAACGCTACCGCTATCCGCTTTACGGCACCCCCGATGACCTGCTGATCGTCGACCTCGGCACGATCTACCCGGAACTGAAACACATGCGGCTGCGCGGGCGCCTGGAAGGGCGCCGTGTGGTGCCGTATTACAGCCGGTCCGAAATTGACGGCGGCATGGCCCCGCTCAAGGGTAA
This sequence comes from Sulfuricella sp., assembly GCA_035530375.1. Lineage (GTDB taxonomy): Bacteria > Pseudomonadota > Gammaproteobacteria > Burkholderiales > Sulfuricellaceae > Sulfuricella. The sequence continues at coordinate 14,212 of DATKUY010000028.1, forward strand.
AGCGCTTTACTGGGTGGATGACGCCGTCGACCTGTTCTTCCTGCAAATCCAGGGTTCCGGCAGAATCGCCCTGCCCAACGGCGAAACGGTGCGCGTTGGCTATGCCGACCAGAACGGCTATCCCTACAAGTCCATCGGCAAAATTCTGGTGGAGCGTGGCGACCTGCCGCTGGAAAAAGCCTCGATGCAAGGCATCAAGGATTGGGGCAATCAAAATCCCAAAAAACTCCCCGACCTGCTCAATCTCAACGCCAGCTACGTGTTCTTCCGCGACCTGCCGAACCAGACGGGCGGCCCGATCGGCGCACTGGGCGTGCCGCTCAGCGCAGAGCGCAGCATCGCCGTCGACCCGCGCCACATCCCGCTCGGCGCGCCGGTGTTCCTCGCCACCACCTGGCCGAACAGCACCAAGCCGCTCAACCGCCTGGTGCTGGCGCAGGATACCGGCGGCGCAATCCACGGTGTGGTGCGCGCGGATTTTTTCTGGGGATTCGGCAAGGATGCGGGCCAGCAGGCTGGCAGCATGAAGCAGAGCGGGAAAATGTGGGTGCTGCTGCCGAAGGGGGTTACGCCACCGGGGAACGGCGCCGATCAGGGCGTTGCCGGCAACGGCGGCTGAACAATCACCGGTTTTTTCCGGTCATTCAATTCGTAGCTCACCCTGATCAGCACCCGGCTCTTCACCGCTCGGCCATTTTTCTGCGCCGGAGCAAAGCGCGCATTGCGGAAGGCTGCCAGCGCCGACTCCTCGAAAATCCCTTCAGGGTCAGCCTCCACTACCGAGGCGTCTTTCACCATGCCGCTCTCGTCGATCAACAAAAGCAAAACGACTTTGCCGTCCACCCCGAGTTCCACGCCTTTTTCCGGGTAAACGGGCTTGATCGGGTTAAGCGCAACGGGGTGCACATCGAGCTGTTTGGCCGGATACCATGTGGGGTCCTCGAGCAGAGGCATCTCAAGCATGGGCAATGAAGATGCAGGCGGCTCGGCCACGGGCGAGGCCGGTCTGTCTGCCGGCTTCGACGTAGCCGCCTCATCACGATGCGTCGCTTCAGCGGCAACCGTCTTTTTTTCAATCTTGTCGGGTAACGCCGTCGAAAGTTTGGCATTGACCTCCGCTTCCGCCACGCGTTCGACCCGCACTTCCATCACCCGATGCACCCCGCCCTTCTCCCCGACCGCCTTGACCTGCACCCCCAGAATCAGCGCAAGATGCAGCGCCAACGATGCCACCAGCACCAGGATCAGTCTTCCTGCCGCATCAAGGTCGCGAAGCTTGGGGGGATCGGGGTCAAATTCATTCATGCTGCCGTCAGTATAAACGGCAGGGGTGCCAATAAAAAAGGGAGGCCGCTGGCCTCCCTGGGAAACGAATCGTAAACCGATCCATCGAGCCCACAAGCAGTGACCGGGGTGCGGTCGCTGCCAAGGGCAATATCAGAATTTCACGTTCATGCCGGCATAGATCGAACGCCCCATGCCGGGGACAGCCGTTCCGTGAAGAACGCCCGTCGACATGGTGGCCCCTTGACCGACATATGCGCCGCCCAGCGGAGAATTATAAAATCTATTGAAAACATTCTCTATGCCCACATCGAACCGCGCCTGTTTCCAGTCGTAACTACTGCGCAGATTGAGCAAACCGTAACCGCCTGTTTTAAGTTCATTCCGTACGGCTTGAACGTTTGTCTTGGCATCCACCAGTTGCCCTTCGATAGTGTTGGTCCAGCTGCCCAAATGTTGCACTACGGCCAGCTTGGCGTTCAGCGGCATGATGTTGTAAAGATTGTCGCCGGTCGTCAGATTCTTGCCATTGACATAACTCACCACACCCGTCGCGGTGAAGCTGCCGTAACCGCCGGCTTTCGCCAACGGCATGCGGCCGGAAATATCCGCGCCATAGAGACGAGCGGTTTGATTGGCAAAAGTGAGGTTTGCAAACCCATCGGCTCGAGCTGCGCATGCGGGGCAGGCGACCGCGTCGATATAATTCTCGACACGGGTGTAATAGGGCGCGACTTTCAGTTCCCATGCTTCCTGCGCGGCATCATGCCAACTACCCGTCACGCTCAAGGTATGCGCGACCTCCGGCTTCAGATTGACATTCCCGACATAGCCATTGCCATCCCCATACCAGTTGTTCATGTTCATCACCATGGTGCTTCCGGTTGACCAGGTGTATCGCTCGTACAGATTCGGCGAACGGGTTTTCATGGCATAGCCTGCTTCGAAGGTTTTATTCGCGTCGGGCATGTAGCGTGCCAACGCCGTCAAATCGATGTTGTTATCGGTTTTACTGCGATCAAGCGCATTGAATGGATTCGCATCGTTAGTGTAAGTAGCAGTGGTCTTGTAACCCTGCACCGTGCCAGTATTCATTTTTACCGTATCGCTGCGCACCCCCAACTGGCTGACCCATTGCGGGTTCCAGCGCGCTTCCCATTCGCCAAAAACATCGAAACGATCCCGTTGGCCGTCATTAATATTCCAGAAGGTATTCGGGGACATCCCACCCGTACCGGATGGATCCCACCAGTCGTTGAGACGATAACGCTGATATTCGCTCCCCACCCTGAGAATATCGCGCTCTGAAAGAACGATGTCTGCCTTGACCAGCGCGCCGGTGTTTTTTCCTTCCGTATCCATCGGCATGCCATGTGCGTTATTGGGATACTCAAATTGCTTGTCATCGCCAAAATCCATCTTGTGCCGCGTGTGTTCGTGATAGACGCGTGCTTCCAGGGCGCCCCACTGGTACTGCCCCTTATAGCGCAGGTTGACCTGCTCGCTGTCATTGCCGGTCATGTCCATACGCTGATTCGGGTAGCCCTGATAAGGGATGTTCTGAATGCCCAGCTTGAGTTCGACCAGGTGATTTTCATTACGCAGGGCAAATCCCAACGACTGGTTCTCGGATTTATAGCGCGAAGATCCCACCTCGTTCCCTGCCAACCAGGCTCTTCCCGTCGCCGCCGGCCCTGCTGCCTTGAAATCTCCGCCAGCCGTGTAATCACTCGACTCCACGGTAGAACCGCTATAAGTCATGCTCAACTTTTCGCTCGCGATCGTCGCCGAAATATTGCCGCCTCGAGCATTGCCATTGCTGCGATAGAAAGCGCCGGCCTGCCCCTTGGTCAAGGTTCCCTGCCCTGCCGCGGCAAATTCGGGTGCCGGAGAATTCACCTGGATGGTGCCGCCGATGCTGTCGCCACCCGCACTCACCGGGGTAATGCCGGAAAACACCTGGATGCTGCCCACATTGGACGGGGCAATATAGGAAAGCGGCGGGTTCATGTGGTTTGCGCAGGCGGAAATCAGGTTCATGCCATCTACCTGTATCCGCAGGCGGTCGTCCGCCATGCCGTGAATGGCCGGCAGGCTGGAAACGCCACCCGCGCCATAGAGGCTGACGCCAGGCACGTCCCTAAGGAGGCTGGCCGTGTCGCTGGTGGAGGAACTCATGGGCGCCAGACTTGCCCCATCCAAACCAAAAGCGCCGAATGCTTGGGGAGACTCTATTCTAGAAGCACTGACGACGACCTCTTCCAGTTTCGTCGATTTCACTTCATCGGCCGCCAGTGCAAAGTGACACGGCATGATGGCCGCGATAGATGCGGCCAGAATACGCTGCTTGAACATCATTTTCTTATAACTCCCTTTTCTCAAGTCCCAATAAACAATCATGAAATGCTTATGCAAGCCGCGTGCCAAGGCAAATCACCGATAATTCAATTGGTTGAGAAAAGGCGCCCTGTGCGATTTCGCGCAGAACGCGCCAAATCGCACAGATTTACTTGATGGGAGTTTCGGGAATCTTGCTGACGGGAGAGGTGACGAACGCCAGTTTGGTGATACCGACTCTCTGCAGCAACGCCAGTACCTGGGCAACGCGGCCATAGCGCACGCTCTCATCGGCATGCAGCTGTACATTGGGATCGGCATCCTGAGCGGCGATTTTTTTCAGCTCGGCTTCCAGCGTATCGAAGTGGACCAGGCGCTGGTCGATGAACACCCCGCCCTGCGCATCAATCGACATCTGGATGGTCCTGGTCTGCTTCATCGGCGACACCGCCGCGGTCTTGGGCAGATTCACCTTGACCGCCTGCATCAGCAATGGGGCAGTAACGATGAACACGATCAGCAACACCAGCATCACGTCCACCAGCGGCGTGACGTTGATCTCGCTCATCGCGGTTTGCTCGGATTGGAGGTTGAATGCCATGTCTTACTCCACCCTGAAGCCGGATTTCATCGCCAGGTGCAGGAAATCGGTCGCGAAATTCTCCATCTCCGCAGAGTACAGGCGCACCCTGCGCAGGCCGTAATTATAGGCCAGCACGGCGGGAATCGCGGTGGCGATACCCAGGGCGGTGGCGATCAATGCTTCGCCGATCGGGCCGGCCACCACGTCCAGCCCGGCTGAGCCGCTTTTGCTGATGTCCTGCAGCGCGTGCATGATTCCCCACACCGTGCCGAACAGGCCGACGAACGGCGCAGTGGAGCCGATGCTGGCCAGTACCATCAAACCGCTTTCCAGCTGATGCAATTCCTTTTGCGCCTGGCTGCGCAAACAACGCTCCAGAATGTCCTGCTGATCGCCACTGTGCTCAAGGCTCTGTTCGCCGCCCCTATGCATGTCGCGCATCGCCCTGAAGCCCGCCTGGGCAAGACGGGCCAGCGGACCGACAGCGTTGGCGGCGGCCTGCTCCGCCTCGCGCAAGCCTTTCGCATGCCAGAACACCTGACCGAAATCCCTGTTCTCTTTCGACAGCCGCCATTGCGCCCAGGCCTTGGCAACGATCAGCGTCCAGGTTGCAACCGAAAAGAGAGCCAGAACCCACAATGTGATGACAACGATATCCGACGAAGAAAAGTGAGGCATGAAGTAATCCTATTGGTTTAGTTGTTTTCGAGTTTAAACGTGATCGGCACTTCGACCCAGGCGATAACCGCCTGGCTGCCCCGTTTGGCGGGCACGAAACGCCATTTTTTCACCGCATCCAGCGCCGCCTGGTCGAGCATGCCGGCCCCGCTGGTTTTTTTCAGCTCGACGCGCAGGCATTCGCCGCCAGCCGAAATTTCGGCACGCACCAGCACCGTGCCCTCTATTCCACGACGCCGCGCCGCCAGCGGGTAGGCTGGCGGCGGATTGCTGAGATAGGCTGCGTTGTAGCGCGGCGGCTCAATCACCGGCTCCGATGCCGACTGAGCCGGCGCCGGAGATGATGGCGGCGTGACCGCCACTGGCGCCTGCTGTGCCGCATGCTCCACAACCGGTTGCATCACCGGAACCGGTGTTGGCACGGAAATCGCCTTCTCCATCACCGGCTTTTTTTGCTGCTCAACTTTGGGCGGAGCAGACTGTAGCGGAGTCACACGCGGCGCCGGTGGCGCAGGCGGTGCCAGCAGCGAAACCTGCACCACCGGCAAGGGCTTGGGCGGCGTGATTTCGCTCTTGAAATGGGTAAATCCCCACCATACGGTCATATGTAAAAGGACAACCAGACCAAGCGAGGGCAGCCAGCGTGGCCACTCCCGAGTGGATTCGACTTGCATCATTGCGTATTCCAAATACGGTCCCAAATGGCGCCTAGAATAGCATAATCAACCGGCGCAACCCGATGGCGATCAACACGATTGCAGCTCCCCAGCGCAGCCATTTGCCCAGCCACTGCCGTCCCTCGCGCAGATTGCGTCCGAACAAGCCAAGCAGGGGCACGACAACCAGCAACGGAGTGAGTGCCGCGCCCAAACCGAAAGACAAGCCGTAGCCCATGCCCGACAAAGTGCCGCCGGACAGCGCACACACTGCCAGGAGAGAGGCCAGCGGCGCACAAGGCGTCAGGCTCAGGGAAAAGCCCAGCAGGAAAGGCGGGGCACCCGCCCCTCGTCGCGCCGCGCCGCATACCGCCTTGCGCCGTGCCGGCAGCAACAGCCAGGCACCGGCGCCCAAGCTGGCCGCACCGATGAAGGCATTGCCCACGCCGCTGCTCAGGACATGGGTCAGCCACACCCCGAGTGCCCCGGCCAGCCCGCCGAGCAGGCTGTAAGCCGTTACCCGGCCCAGCACGAAAATCCCGGTGTCGAGCAGCGCCTCGTGGTTGCTGCCGCCACGCCCCAATATCCAGGTGCCCATGAATGGCAGGCAGGTTACGGTGCAGGCGGTGAGCCCCATGGAAACGCCCAGCAGCCAGACCGAGAAAAAGCTGATAGTCCCTGGCATGATGGCATCAAGCATGCTCAGCCCCGGACTCCGGCTTGCGTGCTGCGGCGACGATCTTGACCGTGCCGTCCGGCATTTCGCCTTTCATGCGCTGTTTGTAATATTCGCGGCTGGAGCTGAACAACGCGAGCGGCCCCCACTTCATCTGAATCACGCCATCGTCGGGACAGAATTCGACGCAACGGCCGCACAGGGTACAGTCCTCGTGATAGGCCTTGGAACCATGCTCGCGAGCAATCTCGTGGATGTCCATCGGGCAGGCCTTGGCGCAGATGCCGCACTTGTCGCACTTGTCGTGCTGCTTTTTCACCAGCCGCATCGGCGACAGGCGCTGGAAAGTGGCGTTGAACGACAGCATCGGGCAGATGCGGCAGAATGGCTGGCGCACCGCGAATGCCGCCACCAGCGTGAAGCCGATCAGGGTATTGGCGATGGCGCCGAGAGCGAACTCGATGCCGCCGCCGCGCAGCGCCATCTGCTCGGTGCTGCCGGTAAGCAGCGTAGTAGCGATGCGCGACGGGCAGATGTCGCAGTAGGGGTTGCCCAGGCTGTGCGGCGTCACACCCATCCCCGTGAGCAGCGGCAGCGCCAGCACCAGTACGATCAGCATCAGCCACTTCACCGGCCGCACCTTGCTCACGCTGCCGTTCTCGAAGCGGCGCAACGGCAGGTTGAACCTGCGCCCGAGCTTGTTGACCAAATCCTGGATCGTCCCCAGCGGGCAAATCCAGCCGCAGAACGCCTTGCTCAGCACGAAGAAAAAAGTGAAGAAGGTGATCAGGGTAAACACCAGCGGCATCACCATCTGCACGGTGATCTGCTCGGCCTTGACCAGCGCCTCGCCGATGCGGTGGTGGAACACATGCTGGGTCGGGATCAGCACGCAGTAGGCGCCGTTCTGCTGGTCATAGGCGCAGGACAGCGCCGGCAGTGCATTGGAAATTTTTTCCGCCATATAAAAACCGACCACGTTGGCGCCGTAGACGGTCAGCAGCAGCATGGCGACCTGGATGAACAGCCGGAAACGGCCGAGGGTGGGGAAAATCGCTTTAAACATCATGCCTCCTTCGCGCTACTGTTATTTTCCGATTTCTTGCGCCGCAGCAAGGGCGTTGCCAGCAGCATGCCGAACAACCCAAAACCTGCGCCAGCCAGGAGGTTCTTGTCACGCATGGCATCGGGCGAATAGGTGTAGTTGAAGGCGGTCAGGTAATGCTTGCCGCCGTCGTCATGCTCCGCGGCAAGCACGAACTTGGCACGGAGCGGTCCGCCATGACGGCCACCCTGTTGGCCCGGTTCGTCGGGCTTGAAGTCACGCGGGAACAGCACCGTCACCATGCCGTCGGCGTCGCTGACGAAAGCGGTTTTTGTGCCGAACTCGGTTTCCATTTTCACCGCCTGGTTGGCCAGCGGCTTGCCGTTGAAGCGCAGCAGGAAGTTCCACTTCTCGCTTTCGCGCCAGGCACCGTGCTCGCGCGGCAGCGGCTGGGGGATAATCTCCAGCTCGTTTTTCTGCTCAAGCAGCAACCTGGTCGGCGCCTCGCCCGGGTTGCCGAAGAAATAGGCGGTGGAGGCTACCGTCACCTTCCCTTCCACCTCCTCGCGCGCGCTCACCCAGTGGTAGTTGCCGATCCTGGGCGTCACCGCCTCGATCCGGGTTCCCTCCGGGGTGACCGGAAACTTGCGGCGCAAGCGGTCGGCAGGCCCCTCGGCGGCGAACACCTGCAACTCAGCGGGCTGGATGTTTTTCACCGCGAGTTTCGCCGCCGCGCGGTCGTCGACTCTGCCCATCATCGGCGTGAGCAAGGGGTATTTGGTCCACTCCCGCCCCTGCCATTTGCCTTGGCCGGCAGCGACAGCCGGTTTCCCGCCCGATGCCGCGGCTTGCGCCGGGGCATAATCATGATGGTCGTGCTGGTGAACCGCCTCGGCAGCGGCGGAGGCGCAGGCCAGCGCCAGGGTTGCCGACAGAATCAGGTTGATAGGTCGTTGCATGAATGCTCTCCTGTTCCTGGTTGGTTAGAAGGTTGCCGACAGACCGGCGTACCATGTGCGCGGACGGCCGACGACGATGGAAAGGTCGTTGGCGTTGTAAACGTTGTCGTATGCCCCTGTAATATAGTTGGCCTGATCGTTGGTGCCGCGCGCGGTAACCCAGTACTTGCGATCGAACAGGTTGTCCACACGAGCGAAGAACGACCATTTGCTGCCGAGAAACCCCTTCTCCTTGACATCGTAGTTGGCCAACAGGTTAAACAGGGTGCGGCCTGGCAGTTTTTCCTGGTTGATTTCGTCCGCCCAGGCCCAGGACTTGGCATCCATTTCCAGGCTGAGGTGGAACTGGCTGGTTGGCTGCCAGTGGCCGGTCAGGTTGATCTGATGGGCGGGTACTCGCGGTACCGCCCTGCCGGTGTTGTTGAAATGCACCATGGTGGGATTGGTCGCATAAATACTGCCAAGCACCTGGTAAAAGTTATCGTATTTGGTGAAGTAGGCATCGATGTAGCTGTACGCCAGATCGAAGGCGTATTCCCGCTTTCGGTCGCTCTTCAGCGCCAGCTCGAAGCCACGGTTGCGTACGCCGCCGATGTTGTCATACATCTCCTGAATGGTTGGGCTCGATCCGGCATACTGGCCGGTGGTGGCCATGATGTAGTCCTTGCGGTCGATCTGGAATATCGAAGCATCCGCATCCATTTCAATGCCGAACCATTCAGTCTTGGTGCGCAGGCCAAACTCAAGGTTGAGCGATTCCTCAGGCCTCAGGTTTTCGTTGTTTGCCGTTTTGCCGTTTGACGGGGAAAGCGAGCCGCGATAAAGCTGATCGACGGTCGGCGTGCGGAAGCCGGTTGAAAGGTTGCCATAGACGTCCATGTTGCTTTTAAGCGCATAATTCGCCCCAGCCCGCCAAGAACTGTTCTGAAACGATTTGGAACGGTTGATCGAGACATTGCCGTTGTCTTTCCCCGGCTGGGCGGAATAATCCAGACTCAGGTCATCGTAACGCCCGTTGAAAGTCAGCGTCCAGTCGGTGGCTGGCCTGAACTTGACCTCGCCATAAGCGCCGTTGACCGACTCGTCGGTGTTGTCGTCGGTCATGATGGTGCCAGCCGTAACCGAAGCGCCCGGCGCGCAGCCAGCGCCCTGCTTACGGCTGCAATAATCCACCCCGGCCTTGTTCAGCTGCTGGTATTCATTGCGGCGCAAATCCAGACCGGCCAGCCAGCCGACATTACCGGTCGACGATCTCCACTCGGTTTTGGCGCCGCGCTGCACCTGCTGCCAGTTGTTGAGGGTAGTGTAAGCATCGTAGTAACCCGGGTCGGATGGCAGCACGCTGGTGGCATCAGCGTAAAGCGACTGCGGCGCCGACAAGAAGTTCGTGGTGTCGCGATATTCGTAACCCATCAGGAGGATGTTGCTCCTAGGGTCGTAATTGTTGGAATAGGTCAGATTGAGCTTCTGCAAATCGACGCCGTACTTACGCGTATAATCGCGTCCCAGTACGCCTTGCGGATCAAGCTCTGCCTGCGTCACCCCTTTTACCGAGCCGTGCTTGTCCTTGTTGCGATCCGATTTTTCAAAACCAAAGGTCAGATCGCTGGTATCGCTCAGATAAAGATTGTAGTTGCCGTTGATGTAATCAGTCTTGTAAGACGACTGAAAATAGTAGTCATCGCCGTAGCGGTGCGAAACCTGGATATGGCCATTGCCTTTCTCACCTGAGAAGCCCACTCGCGCCATCTGTTTCTCGTAACCCCACGAACCGGCTTCCATGCCAACGGTTGCGCCAGCATACTTGGCCCCGCGCTTGGTGGTAATGATCACCGCGCCGGAAAGCGCATCCTCGCCGAACAGATAGGAAGCACCGCCCTTGATCACCTTGATCGATTCGATGTTGTCGAGGTCGATATTGACCTTGCCGGTACGCTCGAATACCGGCACGCCGTCGATAATGATCGCCACGCCCGGCTTCTCGCCCATGTAGCGCTGGTTTTCGATACCGCGCAGCTTGATCTTGATCTCGTCGCCGCTGGACAGATCCGCCGTCACGCCCGGAACGGATCTCAGCACCTGGATGATGTTCTCGACGTGGGCATCGTCCACCTCCTTGCCGCTGATCACGCTGATGCTGGACGGCTCGTCGCGCTTGGAATCAAACCGGTCGTCGATGGTAGTAGAAGTCACCACCACCTCTTTCAATTGTTGCGTAGCATCCTGGTCAGCTTCGACGCACCAGGCGTTACTCGCCATGCCGGCGCAAATCCCTACAATCAACTGCCGCAATAAAAAATCTCTTTGTTTCATCTTCAACCACTCCCCTTTGACAATGTATTAAGTTCACGACAACTCTAGATATCGAGATGTTCTTATCTTCAATTTAAACAATTGCTTCTCTCTGCAACCTTCATGCCATCCATACATTCATTGAAAAACAACGGGTTGACGCAGATCAATCAGGTGCCATTTGGCGCAGTTGTGCAAGCTGGCACACTTGACCAAATTGCCGGATGAAGTTGAAGAAAAAAAGAACGCCGGATATCCGGCGGTTAATATGAAACTCGCGAAGCGAGACCTCGCTCCTCTCAGGGGGAGATGGGGACGGTCATGGCAAATCGCTGTTTCATCATCTGGGGCTGCGGCTTGCCATGACCGTTAGGCGGGAAAAAAGCGGGGTTAGCGACGAGCGAAGTATTTCTTCAACCATTGCTCGATCTGCAAGGCATCGGGTTTGCCACTGAAAGCCTGGGCTTTGTGGGAAGGGTCATAAAGATAAGTGCGCGGCAACTCGCCGTGCCACTTGCGATCGACCTCGAAACGCAGGCGTTCCGTAAAGGGATCGGCGAAAACCCAGGCTTCTGCACCGCCGAGACCGGATTGCCGCAGCGTGGCGCCGATGGCTTCCGCCTCTTCCGGCGTGTCGGTGGCAACCAGCACCAGATCGAGATTCGGGTATTTCTTCACCATGCCGGACAGCAAGGAAAGCTCCTCGCGGCAATGGGTGCAGGTCAGCGACCACAGGCTCAGGATAAACGGCTTGCCCTGCCGGGCTGCGGCTATTTCCTCGAGGCTGCCGGAAACGAAGGGGCTGATCTCCTGGGCAGCCACGGGCGAAACCAGCGCCA